>CAJLLT010000016.1 GCA_905207625.1 uncultured Eubacteriales bacterium
TGCAGAAGCAGCGGGCGGATATTTTCTTCGGTTTTCAAGTCAAGGGTTGTGTTTTCGCCGGTCTTCAGGAAAATGTCACGGTAAAAGGAATGCTTAGGGGCATTTAGTGCCGTCTTTCATAATTATGTGATCGTTTCTCAGCTTTTTTATCCAATTGTCAAGGAATTGCATCTGATCCTCCGTATGAAACCAGTGTTCGCCTCCATCCATTACTGTCAGGGATGCCCCGGTTTTTCGTGCGAAATCAGATATTGTTTTCCCGGAGGTCAGACTGTCTTTTTCTCCGTACAGGACGCAGGTGGGGACTTTCCATTCCGGCGGATTATTTCTTACGTAACAAAGGTATTCCCAGGAAAGAGTTTCTCCGAATTCTGTACGGATCTCTTTTCTGCTGCAAAGCTCCTTTTCCGTAACATGAGCCCATGTCATCATGTCCTGGATAAGACGTTCCATGTCGACTATTGGGGAAATAAACAGCGCATTGTCAACCAGTTTTTCCGAAAGAGATATCATGGAAAAGAATGCGCCGATGCTGTTTGCGATCAGGGTCAGTGAGCGGCAATCTCTTTTCTGAGCGTCAAAGAAAGCCGGGAATTCTTCCAGTGCCTGCCATGGTGTTTGTGACCTGTAATCAAAACCGATTACTTCACTGTCCCCGAAAAGAGGCTTGTAATGATCTGCTTCGCCGGCATTCCCCCTTTTCCGTGTACATATATAACTTTGTTTTTCATAGCGATATATCTCCGTATGATTTTTTGTGACTAACCGCACAGTTTCGATTCCGTACTGCCCACAGTTTTGTCGGGTACAGTCTCTTTGTTTCAGAAATACCTTTTGAATATATTATATCGGCCTTCCGGCTTGTTGTCAATATGCGCTCAAGTAATTTAAAAAAGCGTCGACAACGAAATGACAACTTATAATTGGGTATAATTTCGATTTTTACGTCTCGAAATCAGAATAAAGCGTCTTTTTATGGCTATTTAGGGGAGACAAATATCAAAACTTTTTGTTGAATTTGGGCTAATGCGTCTGTATATACTTGACAAACATGCACGAGAGTAGTATTATATGATATATAACAAGGTTTGTAATGCACTGTAGTTTTCATTCCTGCGTGCAATTTTTTCTCCGGAGGTGGACTGTGAAAGTCGGTCCGAGAATATACGAGCATGCCGACGGCCGATGGGAAGCCCGGTACAGAAAAGGCAGACGGTCCGACGGTTCAATAATTTACGGCTCGGTTTACGGCAGAACATATGAAGAGGCCGAAAGAAAACGGGCTGATTTTTTGCGCTCCGCAGCCGAGGAAGCCGAGAATACCGGCGCTGCGGATGCGACGGAGATTTCCGAAAATAACCGGGGAATTCTGGATTATTATGAATCCGTGCCAAAAAACCGGATAGCATTCCCCGCACCGCTCAGTGAGGAGGAAGTTTCTTCTCTGATCCCTGTCATTGAAACGTGCCGGGACGGACTCCGGCTTGCGGCATATTTTGCTTTGTTTATGGGCGTTTCCTGCGAAGAACTTGCTGCCTTGCGCTATTGTGATATTGATGTCCGGTCCGGTGAAGTTACGGTCTGCCGTTGCCTTGCGGATGTTAAACATATGCCGGGAATGATGTCCGCCTGTCGGCTCAGGAAAATAAGAATCCCGAAAGCGGTTTCTGATCGTCTTGATCTTTTCCGAGCCGCCAATTCCGGAAAGAATTCATTTATCGTTACCGGCACGGAGGAACATATCAAAAGCATAAGGGCTCTGAGAACTCTCTGGTCAAAGAGGTTTTCTTCCGGCTGTGACAGAAAGATAACTCCCGAGGTCTTCAGGGCAACTTTTATCCGGCGATGCTTTGAAAAGGGCATAAATGCCGAAACCGTATCGGAAATTACCGGTATCGGTGTACAGACCCTGAGAACCAGGTACGGAAGTTTTATGAGATCCAACCCCGCACTGCTGGATTCGGTGCCGGGAACGGAACCTGAAAAAACGGCAGTTCCGCGTCAGATGAATCTGCTGATTCTCGGTGCCGGCAGCCACGGGCACGCCGTTTACGAAATAGCGGATAAGCTGGGGATTTTCCAGAAAATACGATTCCTTGACGATGTTGTCACAGAGGACAGAGTCATAGGTAAAATCGGGGATTTCCGGAAGTTCATAGGCGAATACCCGATGTGCTTCGTTGCCATAGGCAACAACGAGCGGCGCAAGGAGCTTGCCGAGAAAGTCACCAAGGCGGGCTTTATCACTCCGCGGCTCATAAGCCCGGAAACTTCCGTTGCCCGTGGAATCAGCATCGGCCGGGGGACAATCATCATGCCCCAGGCGACTGTAAACACCGGAGCAAAAATCGGAGATTTCTGTATCATCGCAAGTAACTCCCTCATAGGATTCAACGCAACTGTAGAAGATTTCTCCCACTGCGACTGCGCCTCCGTGGTAATGAAAGACTGCGTGGTTCACGAATGCGAAATGGTCGAAAGCGGTGAAATAGTCAGGTATACATCTTAAAAAACCTGAAAGGATGTAAGAAATGTATAATTGTAAATTCAAACCCTTTGACAAGAAAGTCTGGCTCGCAACTCCGACGATGCACGGTGAAGAACTTGAATATATGACCGAGGCGTATGAGACCAACTGGATGTCTACTGTGGGCGCAAATATCAATGAAGTGGAACGGATTGCCGCCGAGAAAGCCGGAATGAAATATGCCGTTGCCCTTTCTGCCTGCACTGCGGCACTTCATCTTTGTGTAAAATCCGCCGGTGAAAAACTGTACGGCAAACCTGCTATCAGCCATGGCGCATTGGAGGGCAAGCGCGTATTCTGCTCCGATATGACCTTCGATGCGACGCTCAATCCCGTCGTTTACGAGGGGGGTATCCCTGTATTCATCGATACCGAAGCCGAATCATGGAATATGGATCCCGCGGCGCTGGAAAAAGCTTTTGAAATGTATCCCGATGTAAAACTCGTTGTCTGCGCTGAACTGTACGGTTTCCCCGGACGCATTGATCTGATTAAGCAGATCTGTGAAAAACACGGTGCACTGCTTATTGAGGATGCCGCCGAGGCAATGGGTGCGACACTGAACGGCAAACAGTGCGGCTCTTTCGGCGATTACTCCGCCATCAGCTACAACGGGAACAAGATCATCACCGGTTCTGCCGGCGGTTGCTTGCTTACCAACGACATTGAAGTGGCAAACAAGGTGCGCAAGTGGTCAACACAGGCTCGTGAAAATGCACCGTGGTATCAGCATGAGGAAGTCGGATACAACTACCGCATGAGTAATGTGGTTGCCGGCGTTATCCGCGGGCAGTATCCGCATCTGGAGGAACATATTGCGCAGAAAAAAGCGATTTATGAGCGTTACCGTGACGGACTGAAAGATCTGCCGATCCGGATGAACCCGATTGCGGACGGTGCTGTACCGAACTATTGGCTGTCTGCTCTGGTTATCGATAAAGACTATATGTGCAAGCAGGTAAGGGACGATTCCCGGGCGCTTTACATACCGGAAAAAGGCAAGACCTGTCCGACCGAGATACTTGAAACCCTCGCAAGCCTTAACGCTGAGGGCAGACCGATCTGGAAGCCGATGCATATGCAGCCGATGTACCGTATGCATGAAGCGATCGGCAGAGAAGGAACTCTCCGCTGCCGCACCAACGCTTATATCGCAGGCGGGGTGACGGATGTCGGAGCGGATATTTTTGAGCGCGGCTGCTGTCTGCCCAGCGACAATAAAATGACCGCCGAACAGCAGGAAAGAATCATTGAAGTAATAAAGGCTTGCTTTGAATAAACAATGACCGGGAACCAAGGATCGATTATGAAAAAAGTACTTGTTGTCGTAGCCCATCCTGATGATGAGGTCTTAGGCATGGGCGGCACTATAGCAAAATATGCATCGGAGGGGGCAGAGGTCGCGCTTCTTATCGTTACCGACGGAAGTACCTCTCAGTACAGAGATGACCCCCGACTGGAGAAAATTCTGGCGGAAAAGAAGAAGGAAACTCAGACCGCGGCGGAGATTCTCGGAATTTCCAGAATATATTACGGCGGACAACCGGATATGAAGCTGGATGTAACAGCCCATACCGATGTCAATTCTGCTGTTGAAGCTGTTGTAGATGAGTTTGCGCCGGATATTGTTTACACTCATTTTGACGGGGATGTCAACAGGGATCATCAGTGTGTTTTTCAATCTGTGTTGGTTGCATGCAGGCCCACCCCGGGACAGAGGGTGAAGGAACTGTATTCGTTTTCCGTTCCCTCTTCCACCGAATGGAGTCCTCAGAATTTCAAAAATGTGTTTACCCCGGATATTTTTGTGAATATCAAAGGTGAGTTCGCCGAGAAAAAGTACAGAGCTATGGAAGCTTATTCCGCAGAGCTCAGGGAATATCCCCATCCGCGGAGCACAAAAGCACTGAGAATACTGGATCAGGCTACAGGTCTGCAGGTCGGGCTTGAATGTGCCGAGAGTTTTATCGTTCATAGGGTCGTAAAATGAAAAAAGGGTATCTGACGTTTAAAAGAATTTTTGATATTGTTGCGGCGTTGCTGGCGACAGTACTGTGTATCATTCCCTGGATAGTTATAGGAATTATAATCAAGATCCAGTCGCCCGGACCGGCAATTTACAAGGCACAAAGAGTCGGGCTGAACGGAAAAGTGTTTACGCTGTATAAATTCCGTTCGATGCGGGTCGACAGCGGAACCGTGCACGCAACGACCCTCAGAGGGGACCCGAGGATATTCCCGTTTGGCGAATTTCTGAGGAAAAGCAAACTGGATGAAACCCCGCAGCTCATTAATATTCTGAAAGGTGAAATGAGTGTTATAGGTCCGCGCCCGGAGGATGAAATAAACGCAAAAAGAATCTATACGGGCAAATATCAGGCAATACTGAAAGCTAAACCCGGACTCAGCAGTCCGGCAAGCCTTTACGATTATACCCACGGCGAATTATACGATAATGAAGAGGATTATGTCCGGGAGTTTGAACCCCGGAAGCTTGACCTGGAGCTCTACTATGTGGAGCACAGAAGCGCCCGGTATGACTGCCGGATAATCATCAGAACTGTCGTGACTGTAATACGTACCATGATAGGAAAGAAAGAAGCCGGAGAACCCGAAGAGCTGGCTTTGTTGGGAAGGGATAAAATATGGATTTCACAAAAATAAGAGTACTTGTACTGGATACTGCGGGACGGCAGGTTCCGACAATTCTGAAGGAGCTTCACGATCTGGGCTGTCACATAACGACATTGAATTCCTCCAGGCTCGATATCGGCTATTCTTCCCGGTATCCGGACAAAAAACTTCTGTACCCGAAGGTCAACAGCGACAAAGAGTGTCTGAAAGCTGCTCTTGACAAGGAAATACCGTCCGGAAACTACGACGTGGTCATGCCCATGCTCGAAGGGGCGACCGAACTTCTCTGGAAGAATATAGATGAATACGGTAAATATGTGAAAATTGCCGCTGCGGATTATGAAGGTTTCGTAAATGCGAACGATAAGCAGCTTACAATGAAGCTTTGTCAGGAAAACGGAATTTCCTGTCCCCGGACGAAGATGGATAATGAAACCATGGAGGAGTTCCTGGCCGAAGTCTCGTTCCCGCTGGCTTTGAAACCGAGGGTAGGATCCGGATCCAGAGGATTCCATAAGGTTGATAATAAGGAGCGGCTTTTTGAACTGATCAATTCCGGAGCCGTTAAAGTCGAAGAGTATGTGATTCAGCAGTTTATCAGTGACGCTGAAGTGCACAGGGTATCCTATACATTCATTGACAACGATAACAATGTAAAAGCATCTATGATCGCGAAATCTTCCCGCCCATATCCTCTGGGTGTGGGAACAAACAGCCTGTTTGAAAGTACATACGATCCGAAGATATGCGATCAGGCGGAAAGACTCCTGAAACTGATGAACTGGCACGGTTATGCCTCGGTGTGCTTTATAGAAAGCGACCATGACCACATTCCCATGGTAATGGAGATTAACGGAAGAATTTCCGCAAGTATAAAGATTTCTATGCTGTGCGGAATAAATGTTGTCCGGATGATGATAGAACGCGCTTACGGCGAACCTGTAACGGAGTATTCCCGAAATGTTCCCGAAAATATACGGATCCGCCATTCACAGGCTAACGATATGTGGTTCCTCAAATCTCCCACACGCTTTTCGGCTCGCCCATCCTTCTTTAACCGCCGGAATACTTACGACGTGGTGTTTTCCTGGAAAGATCCGTTGCCTTACCTGACGTATTCCATGCAGTGTCTCGAAAAATACAAGACAGAAATGAAGAAAAGAGAAAGATGATGGACGGCAGACGTAAATTCTCGTTTTCTGTCGCGATGTGCGTTTACGGCGGGGATAATGCGGAGTATTTCCGGGAGGCTCTTGGCAGTGTATTTACTCAGACAAGGACTCCCGACGAGGTTGTACTTGTCGTTGACGGACCGGTTCCGGAGTCAATTGATGATGTTATCCGGTATTTTCAGGACAATTACAAGCAGTTACAGGTAATCCGTCTCCCTGAAAATATGGGACACGGGATTGCCAGGAAAACCGGAATATCCCGATGCGTAAATCCGTATATCGCCATTGCCGACGCAGATGATATCAATCTTCCGGAACGTTTTGAAACTCAGATGAGATGTTTTGAGGCAGATCCGGCACTGGACGTTGTGGGCTCCGCTCACAGCAAATTCATCGGAACAGAGGATAATGTGGTTGCGGTCAGTTCAAGACCGGAGCGCCATGAGGCTATCGTCAGGCTGATGAAAAGCAAATGTCCCGTGACGCAGGCCTGTGTCATGTTTTCAAAAAAGATCTACGACGCATCCGGCGGTTATGTGGACTGGTATTGTGCGGAGGACTATTATCTTTGGATAAGAATGTATGAGGCGGGCGGGATTTTTTACAACTGTCCTGAGGTCCTGGTGAAGGTCCGCACTTCAGAGGATCAATACAAACGCCGCGGTGGCTGGAAGTATTTCAAAAGCACCGCAGGCATTTCGGCATATATGTACAGGAAAGGGATCATCGGCTTGGGAAGGCATATAAAAAATGTTGTCCCCAGGTTTGTGCTTCAGGTGCTTATGCCTAGCGGTCTGCGCGGAACGGTCCGAAACAGCATGATCCGGAACAATACGAAAAAACTGCAGGATGAGAAGCACGGCGGCAGTCCGGAACAGTAAACGGAACCTGATGCTTTTTATTCCGTTTTCCCGCGCTTCCGCAGGTCCCGGAAGAGGACTTGCCTGAAAGTGCATTGTTCAGTTAAAAAATACACGGAGTTGAGCAACGATGCGAAGAGTGATAATTACTTTTGATGACGGACGTCTTGATAATTATGAGTACGCGCTTCCGGTTTTGCGTAAGTACGGATTACAGGCGACGTTTTTTATTACAACGGGATATATAGACGGTTCTTTTTGCCCGGCTACATGGAAGTCTTCCGAGGGGCCGATGAATATCGATCAGCTTCGGGAGATGGCGGAACTCGGCAATGAAATAGCGTTGCACGGGGACCGGCACAAAACCGAGAAGGAAGATTTTGAAAACTGCTGGAAAAAGATGTCCCAGTGGCTGGGAAATGGAGGTAAATACGGCTTTTCCATCCCGGGTTCGCATTATGACCGTGAATACCTTGAGCGGTTTATGAAGGATGAGAAAGAAAGATTGCTGTATGTCCGGGGCGGAAGCCTGGGAAGAGGAAAAAACAATGCCATAAGGAAGATCCTTAAAGGTCTCCGGGTATATACAAATTGCAGATCTTACTTTGCGTATTATAATTCAGCCAATATCCTGCCCGGAACTCCGGATCGGCAGGTAGTTCCCTCAATCGGGATAAGAGAAACCGACAAGCCCGGGAAAATGCAGTATTTCCTGGATAAAATGCCGGACGGGCACAGTGTTGTATTTATGTTCCACAGTATCCTTCCCGATGATTCCCCGCGCCTGGGACAGGACCCCTGGTGCTGGAGCCTTAGCCGCTTTGAAAGCTTTTGCCGGTACCTTTCGGAGGAAGCGTCTGGCGGCGGAATACAGGTAGTCACAATGAGAGACTTGTTTAAGAGGTAAAATTCCATGAAGAAGTATAAACGGGGCTATACGACCGGCGTATATGATATGTTTCACGTGGGGCATCTGAACATTCTGGAATCCGCAAAAGCACTTTGTGAAACTCTGGTCGTAGGTGTCACAACGGATGAACTTTGTTATTCCCGGAAAAAGAAGTATCCGATTATAAACGAAAAGGACAGACTTCGGATTGTCGGTGCGATCCGGTATGTTGACGAGACCGTTCTGCAGTCCGATATGGACAAGCTCAGTGCGGTCAGGGAGCTGAACTGTGACGTGGTATTTGTGGGAAGTGACTGGAAAGGAACCGATTCCTGGAACGAATACGAAAAGCAGTTCGCGGCGATAGGTGTCGATGTGGTTTATCTTCCGCATACGGATGGAATTTCGTCCACGATATTAAGAGAGAAAATAGCGGAGAAGGTATAGTATGGTTTTTGTATATCGATACTGGAAGGACTTTTGCAGAAAACTTTCCGAAGCAGGCATTAAAAGTGTCCCTCTGTGTGAAGTTGTTTCCCCGGACAAGAAGAGATTTTTTTCTCTGAAACATGATGTGGAGACAAACCCGTCAAAGGCTCTTGTTCTTGCCGAAATAGAGCATGAATACAGCCACCGCAGCACTTTTTACGTCCAGGCGTATCTGTTGGAGAATCCTGCGAATATCGGGATACTCAGGCAGATAGCAGATCTCGGACACGAGGTCTCCTATCATCTGGATGCGGTTGACCAGTCCGCCGGGGATATGGTAAAAGCCGATGCCGAATTCCTCAGGTGCAGAGCTCTTTTTGAGAAAAACGGGTTCGTTCTCAAAACGGTCTGCCAGCATGGAAACGCCCTGATGCAGCGCGACGGCTATAACGGAAACAGGGATTTTTTCAGGGATCCGGTATTGGCGGCAAAGTACTCGGATATTACCGAGATAATGGTAAATTTCAGAAACCGGTGCAGTGATCCGGATTATCTGTACATATCCGATGCGGGCTACGGATGGAAAATTATTTCGGATCCGGAGAATAACGATCTGAAGACCTGCACGGCAAAAGATGTCCCCGTGGGAACCCTTGATAACGTGCTTGAATATGCGAAAAAAGGTTCTCTGATTGTAAGCACCCATCCCCACAGATGGCGCAGATCATGGTTTTACGCTGTTGTCAGAGACGGGGTTTTCAAGGTCGTGCGCAAAATAGCCAAGTGCATTTACCGGATTCCGTTTTTCAGGAAGTTCATGCAGAAGCACTACCGTCTGGCAAAAAAAATCTGAGTTTGATTCGGAGAGACAGTATGGGTAAACAGACTATACGGGACGTTCAGGATAAGATCCTTGAAATAATGAAGTTCATTGATTCGGTTTGCAGAAAGCATAATATCGTTTATTTTATCATGGGCGGAACGGCGCTGGGAGCTGTCCGCCACGGCGGGTTTATTCCCTGGGATGATGACCTGGATATTTTCATGACTCCCTCCGAATATGAAAAGTTCAAAAGGGCATTCGAAGCGGAAAAGGGAGATACTTACATCCTCCAGGAGTGGAAGACCTGCCCGGATTATCTGGAATATGCGAAGGTCAGAATGAACGGTACGACGTTCATTGAGAAGTCTCAGCTTCACAACAAGGAGCTTCATCAGGGGATATATGTTGATATAATGATACTTCATAAGCTTCCCAATGATGTGAAGATCCAGAAAAAGATTTACCGTGAGTCAAAATATGTTGTTCTGTATGCGATAAGCCACCGCGGATGGCATCCTAAAAATCTGAAACAGAAGCTTGCCGTCGCGTGTCTCAGACTTCTGCCCAACCGGCTTTTGTTGCGTAAATGCTACCGGGATATTTATTCTTACGATGACCTTCAGGGGGATTTTGTCTGGAGCTATTATATAACCAAGGCAAAATTCAACCAGGGTATGTTCCGGAAAGATTTCTTTGAAAAACCGACTGATATTCCCTTTGAGGATACCGTTCTTATGGGTCCTGACAATATCAGGGAATACTTGTCTATCAGGTACGGCGACTATATGAAGCTTCCGAGCGTTGAGCAGCAGAAAATGGACGTTCATGCCTATATTTTCGATACGGAAAAGGACTATAAGGAGTATATTAAATGAGCGGAAAGATTCTTTGGATCGGTTCCTATCAGTCAGAAACTCTGTTTGAAAAAATGCTGGCCACTCATATAGGGCAGGCTTCAAGTTATGCTGCGCAAAAAGGTATAATAAAGGGAATGGATGAGGTCTTGCCCGAGGATTGTGTGCTGGATACTCTGGGTGCAATTTCATACCCGGCGTATCCGACATATCCGAAGATGAGAGTCAGAACGGAAGAATGGTCCAGGACCGGGAAAAGCCACGATAAACTGGTGGGTTTTCTGAATATAAAGTATGCCAATTACTTTTTAAGGCAAAAAGCACTTTCAAGGGCGATCCGCAACTGGGGTAAGAAAGAATCCGATCCTCAGAGCAATACTGTTTTTGTTTTCGAACCCGGAGTGACGAAACTCAGGGAAGCTTTAAGTCTGAAGGAAAAGTATGGCGCAAAAGTCTTTGTCATTATTCCGGACATTCCGGAACTGGTAAATCTGGGTGCCAATAAAATCGTTCACCGGATGAAAAACCGCAATGCGAAAAAAATGCGTGATCTTTTCAAAAAGGTTGACGGGTTTATTCTTTATTCGGCTCATATGGCTGAGTATTATCATATCCCGGCGGGTAAGTGGATGCTTATGGAGGGGGTCTTTGATACTGACGAATCAGCCCCGGATGTGTCAAACGAAGAACATGATACCGTCAGACTGATGTACTGCGGCGCTCTGGATGAGTTCAGGGGAATTCCGCAGCTTCTTGACGCATTCGACAGCCTTACCGACAGAAAATACGAACTCTGGCTGGCAGGTTCCGGCAGATCCGATGCTCTTATCCGTGAAAGAACCGCCGGGGACAACCGGATACACTATTTCGGATATCTTCCCTCAAGAGAGGATGTTCTGGAACTTGAAAATAAGGCGGATATCCTGATCCACACAAGGGACATAAATTCCCCCGCAGCACCGTATTGTTTCCCCTCCAAGGTTTTCGAATACCTTGCGACCGGAAAACTTGTTTTGTCCGTTATAATTCCGGGTATACCCTCCGAATATTTCGATTATATGATACCCATAAAGGAATTTTCTGTTGAAGGTATAAAGAACGCCATACAGCAGGCCGTAAGCATCACCCCTGAGGAACAGACGGAAAAGGGCAAAAAGGCCCGGGAATTTATTCTGAATAATAAGAACTCACGGGTTCAGGCTGGCAAAATACTTGATTTTGCCCGGATAGAACAGAGGGGTAAGTAAAATGCCTTTTTTCAGCATAGTCGTAGCAGCGTACAACGCCGAAAAATTTATTGAAAAAACTATTTCCAGCATCCTTATGCAGAGTTTTACCGATTACGAGGTAATAGTCAAGGATGCTGGATCCACGGACCGGACTCTGGAGCTGATTCCACGGGATGAAAGAATACATGTTTTTTCCTGCCCGGACAAGGGAATATACGACGGTATGAATCAGGGAATCCTGAAATGCAGCGGAAATTATATAACCTTCCTCAACTGCGGGGATTCTTTTTACGATGCGGATGTCCTGGGCAAAGTGCATGAAGCCATATCTGCTCAATCCGACGATAAACTTATCGCTTACGGCAATTATTTCACCAAGGGAATGATCTCCGTTCAGCCCGAAAAGATCACCCGATCTTTCCTGTTCCGCAGACCGATGTGCCATCAGACGATGTTCTTTTCCCGGAATCTGTTTGAAGAATACGGTCTTTATGACCTTTCCTACAGAATCCTTGCGGACTATTGCTTTACGCTGAAATGTATCAGCAACGGTGTCCGCTTTTATCATACCGGGTGTATTGTGTGTGAGTATCTCGGCGACGGTTTCTCCACCAGACCGGAACAGAAAAAACGGTACAGGGAAGAGGCTTTGAGAGCAAGAAAGACCTATTATTCGGATAAAGAAATAATGCGGATGAATATCAGGCGGATTCTTACTCTGCAGAAGCTGAGGATCTATATGGCGTCTGACGATGCCCCGAAGTGGCTGAGAAGCATATACCGGAAAATTGCCAATTATCAGAACAGGTAGGTTGATTTATGGATTCCCTTAAGTTTTCGATCGTTACCCCCACATATAACAGCGCTGAATATCTGGAGGATTGTATCCGTTCGGTTCAGGGACAGAAGTACCGTAATTTTGAACATATTATCGTAGATGGCGGTTCCACTGACGGAACACTTGACATTATCAGAAAATACGAAGGCACATATCCCATGAAGTGGATATCGGAAAAAGACAACGGAATGTACGATGCGATAAACAAGGGATTCGGAATGGCATCCGGTGATATCTACTCCTGGATAAATTCGGACGATATGTATCTTCCCTGGACACTGCAGGCCGTTGCCGGGGTCATGCGGAGGGGGAATGTTGAATGGTGCAAAGGCAGGAACGCATACTACACCGAAGACGGTTCAATGTATTTTCACAGCTCGAAATGGGCGGCACGCGCCGTTCCCACAAGCTGGATAAGAAAAGGATACTGTGACAACCGTATATCCGGCTTTCTGCAGCAGGAAAGTATGTTCTGGAAGGCTGATCTCTGGAATAAAGCCGGAGGGATAGACAGCAAATACAGACTGGCGGGGGATTACCACCTGTGGGTTAAATTCGCCGGGTTTGCGACACTGTTTACGCTGAATACCGTACTGGCAGGTTTTAGGGTCCATAAGGGACAGCTGTCGTCGGATATGAACAGGTATTATTCCGAACTTCCCCGGAATACGCTGGCGAGGAAGATCTGCCGTAAGACAAAGCTCGGCTTTATGTATCTTCAGCTGTTCAACCCCGCGCGGGATACGAATATTAGTATTGACGAGGATAACAATTGATGTCTGTGAGTATTGCTGATAGCACTCAGAAAAAACATAGCGGAACGCTGATCCCCTTTCTGTTTGTCGCCCTTACCGCATTTTTATCCGAAAATCTGTTCTTTGCGTACGGCGGGAGCCGGGGATATTATGCCAAGATGATCATCCAGATCGTCGTGGGGGTGCTTGCTGTCTGCGTGTTTGCGGTCAAAAACTCGGGACTGAAGGTGTCTCCGGTATTCCTTCTGGTGGTGGGGATAATCTTTTTGTCCAGTGTTATATATTCCACAAGTCCCGGGGTGACGACTGGATATATATTTATAATCCTTTTTGCCTACTTTACATCCAGGATGTTTTCGTTTGAACGGTTTGCGGATCTGTTTCAGCAAGTGATCTTTTACTTATGCATCATCAGCATAGTCCTGTGGGCATTGGTTCAGTTCGTCCCCGCTTCCCATTCAATTATCCCGAAGGTATCCCTGGTCAACGCAAGTACGGGATCTGTGGCAAGGTATTACTCTTTCGGAATAGCCAATGTTTCCGCAAACAGACTGGATCTGTTCTACAGAAACACGGGAATATTCTGGGAACCCGGCATTTTTCAGGCGTATATAAATATCTCAATACTGTTTGAGTTCCTGACGATCAACAGGACTCATTCTGTCAGGTATCTCAGGGTCATAATTCTGATCCTGACACTGATCACCACTTTTTCGACAACCGGATTCTTTGCGCTGGCTATACTCCTGCTCTTCCAGTTATTGCAGGGATACAAAATGAGCCGGCATAAATACGTCAATATTGTTCTTGTTGCTGTCCTGGGTGCGGTCCTGCTGTTTTTCCTTTTCAACAATAACGATGTTTTCAATAAGATTTTCGGAAAAATATTCGTTGAAAACAGAGCAGGTTCATTCAACAGCAGATACGGTTCGATCATAGGAAACCTGCGAGTCTTTCTCAGATATCCGATTCTCGGTGCCGGTTTCGGCAGGAATACGGTAATAATGCAGCAGCTGGCTTCGGATATTGCGTCCGGGGTGTACCTTGATCAGACAAATACTTTTCTTCAGTATTTTTCTGCATTCGGAATTGTTGCGGGTTGCTATTTCATTTACGGCTGGGTCCGGTTCTCAAGGCGGTTATCCCGGGGCTTTGTCGGTGCGTGTATGATTTTTGTTTTTATGCTGGTCGTAACCTCCGGGGAAAACTTTTTACCTTCTGCGTTCTTTAATCTGTTGCTATTTTACGGTATAAATGAGCAGTCGCATATCGGGCGGGGAATTGAGAAACAATGATATCAAAAATTATTTCTTTGTTAAAAACCAAATTTGCAAAAAATGCCATATGGATAATCGGCGGGAAAGTATTCCAGATGGCACTGTCGTTTTTTATCTCCATCATTACCGCACGGTATCTGGGGCCGAGTAACTACGGAATAATCAACTATGTGGATTCATTTATCGTATTTTTTACCCCCCTGTGTACTCTCGGAATAGAAAATGTAATTGTCAAAGAACTTGTCCACAAACCCGATGAGCAGGGAAAAACTCTCGGCTCCTCCATGGTTCTTCAGGTTGCGTCAAGTCTGTGCTCGATTGGCGGTATAGTGCTGATCGTAGGCTTCATGAATAAGTGGGATAAGACTTATTTGCTTATCGCACTGCTGTATTCTCTGGGGCTGTTTTTCAAATGCTTTGAGATCGTTCAGTACTGGTATCAGTCCAAACTGATGTCAAAAGTGTCCTCAACCGCAGGCATCATCGCCTACACCTGTATGTCTGTTTACAGGGTATTTCTTCTTGCCACCCAGAAATCCATAGAATGGTTCGCTTTTTCCACTACGGTTGATGCTATTGTCCTTTCCGCCCTGCTGTTTTTCTGCTATAAGCGTGATCACGGTCCGGAATTCAGGTTCTCCTGGTCCCGGGGGCGTCAGATACTGAAATCGAGTTATCATTTCATTATCTCCGGTATGATGGTGGCGGTTTATTGGCAGTTTGACAAAATAATGCTCAAGCATATGATAGATGAGGCGTCCGTCGGGTATTATGCGACGGCAACAAAACTCTGTACTATATGGGCGTTTTTCCTTGTCGCGATTATCGATTCCGTAAGGCCGCATCTGTTTGAAATATATAAAACCGATGAGAAGAAGTTTGAAAAAGAAACAGTATTTCTGTATTCTGCGATAATTTATATTTCTTTCGCCGTATCGATCCTCTTCTGCATCTTTGCCCCGATAGTCGTTAAATTTATGTACGGCGAAGAGTATATGCAGAGTGTTCCGATCCTTCGCGTTGTGACCTGGAGCACAGCCTTCTCTTATTTGGGGACGTCACGAAGTATCTGGATCCTCTCCAAGGGATTGGAAAAGTACGAAAAGTACATGGCAATAGTCGGAATAGTATGCAATGTCGTACTGAATCTTCTTCTGATTCCTTTGTGCGGCGCCGTCGGTGCTGCTATAGCGACGCTTATCACCCAGGTCTTTGTCAATTACATAATTATGTTCCTGATCAAAGATCTGAGGCCAAACGGAAAAATGATCACGGATGCGTTTCTGATTTTCCGGCAGATCAAAAAAACAAACAAAAAGTCGTAAAAGAAGCTGAGCTGGTTTCCGGACGGGAATCAGTACAGAGTATATACGGCAAGGATAATGGTGCGTGTATGAATAATTTGTTTTCTTTATTTCTTTCTCAGGCATACAACGACTGTTGGGATGATTATCAGCGCGCTAACAGACTGAGATCTTTTCCCAAGTGGGATCATGTTATTCTGACTGCCTCAAATGAACAGCAGGCTGAAGGATTCAGAAAACAGATAGAGCTGAGAAGTAATTATCTTCCGGCTGAAACAGAGTTCGCGGTCGTTCCCGACAGAGGCGGAAAGCGTGTCGGGTCGGGAGGGGCAACCCTTGAGGTCCTGAAATACCTGCATGAGAGGAACAGTTCTTTTAAGGGAAAGCGTGTTCTTGTTATACATTCCGGCGGGGACAGCAAAAGAGTTCCCCAGTATTCCGCTCTCGGAAAGCTCTTTTCCCCGGTTCCCCACGAACTTCCCGACGGAAGATCCTCTACACTGTTCGATGAGTTCATGATCTGCATGAGCTCGGTTCCTTCGAGAATCCGGGAAGGGATGGTGCTTCTCTCCGGTGACGTCCTTCTTCTGTTCAATCCTTTGCAGATAGATTTCAACAATCAGGGTGCTGCAGCCATTTCTTTCAAGGAAAATGCGGATACCGGAAAGAATCACGGAGTGTATCTCAATGGGGATAACGGTTTTGTAAAATGCTGCCTCCAGAAAAAATCCGTAGAGACATTGCGGGAAATGGGCGCGGTCAATGAGGATGACTGTGTCGATATAGACACCGGGGCTCTCATATTCTCAACGGATATGATGGCATCGCTTTATTCCCTGATCGATACGGAAGAAAAGTATGACGCATACGTCAACGAGACTGTCCGTCTGTCCCTGTATGCGGATTTCCTTTATCCACTTGCTTCGGATTCCACTCTGGAAGGCTTTTATCTTGAAAAGCCCGAAGGTGAGTTTTGTCCTGAGTTATCGGAAGCCCGAAAAGCTGTATGGGATGCTCTCAGACCTTACCGCCTGAAACTGTTACGTCTTGCGCCGGCGAAATTCATTCACTTCGGAACGAGCAAAGAGATTCTGAAGCTGATGAGCGGCGGCGTTGACGAATACAAAAGCCTCGGCTGGAGTTCCGTTGTCGGAAGCAGCATCAGCAGAAATGTCGCCGGCTATAACAGTGTTCTCAGCAACAAGGCAACTATTGGCGAGAACTGCTATCTTGAAGTTTCATATGTTCATCGGAACGCTACTGTAGGAAGCAATGTGATACTGTCCTATATAGATGTCCACGATGAGGTTATTCCGGATAACGTCATCCTTCACGGAATAAAAAAGCGTAACGGGAGGTTCGTCGTCCGTATTCTCGGGGTCGGGGATAATCCGAAAGAGAATAAACTGTTCGGGCTGGATCTTGATGAAATAGAACGCAAACTCGGAGTTCCTCTGTGGGATAACGGTGTTCATACCCTATGGAACGCGAATCTTTATGCCGAAGCCGGTACAATTAAATCCGCATTGCGTCTGGCTTTATGCCTGTACGATATAATAGTCAAAGGGGAAATGTCCCTTTTCCGCGAATGGAAAAACTCGGAAAGGTGCTCCCTCTGTTCCGGATTCAACTCAGCCGATCCCGATGCGATCATTGCATGGAATAAACGCATGACGGATCTGGTTCAGATGGACGAAATAATTAAGGCAATTGAAAATAAGACACCGGCAACAGCCCTTGAAAAGCGCCATCCTCTTACGAAGATACAGTCGGAATGGCTGAAGAAAAAGCTTCAGAACTGCACTTTGCATGACCGCATCCGCCTTCATTACTATCTGGGAGTTGTCCTCGACAGCGAAAGCGAGTACCAATCATGCTTTGAAACCATCTCCTCATCGGTGCTTGATTCCGCCATGCAGGGCCTTGAGTTCAATGAAAATGCGCGTATAGTCAAGGATATGCACACCGTCCGCCTGCCTCTCCGTGTCAATTGGGGCGGCGGTTGGAGCGATACTCCTCCGTACTGCAATGAAAACGGAGGTACCGTCCTGAATTGTGCGATCATGCTGAACGGCGAAAAACCGGTAGAAGTAACAATGGTGAAAATTCCGGAGAAAAAGATCGTTTTTGACAGCCGTGATATGGATGTTCACGGAGAGTTCGATACCATTGAACCCCTTCAGGCAACCGGAGATCCCTTTGATCCGTTTGCGCTTCAGAAGGCGTGTCTGCTCGCCTGCGGGATTATTCCCCGGGAAGGTCACAGTCTTGACGAGATCCTGTCCCGTCTCGGCGGCGGCTTCGAAATGCATTCGGAGGTGACAAACGTTCCCAAGGGCTCAGGGCTCGGTACGTCCTCCATCCTTTCCGCAGCATGCGTCAAAGCCGTATTTGAATTCATGGGGATCGGGTATACTGAAGAAGACCTGTATGATCATGTTCTCGCTATGGAACAGATCATGTCCACCGGCGGCGGATGGCAGGACCAGGTAGGGGGCGTTACTCCAGGTCTGAAATATATAACGTCAATGCCGGGGATCAGACAGAAGCTCAAGGTTACCCATGTGGAAATCCCCGAAGAAGCCAAGAAAGAACTTGACGACCGGTTCGTCCTTATCTATACCGGGCAGCGCCGTCTGGCGAGAAACCTTCTCCGTGATGTGATAGGCAGATATGTGGGACATGAGCCGGACAGCCTCTATGCCCTTGAGGAGATACAGAAAACCGCAGCGCTCATGAGATTCGAACTGGAACGAGGCAATGTCGACGGGTTTGCAAAACTGCTTGACAGACACTGGGAACTCAGCAAGAAAATTGATGCGGAAAGCAGCAATACCCTGATAGATCAGATATTTGCAAGCATAGAGGATCTTATTGACGGAAAGCTTGTCTGCGGTGCGGGCGGCGGCGGATTTCTGCAGGTCGTTGCCAAAAAGGGAATTTCGAAGGAAATGATAGAAAAGCGGCTTAAATCTGTTTTCATGGACAGCCTGGTCGGAGTCGCGGACTGTCAGCTTGTCTGGTAAAGACGGTTTTAGATCATATTTACTGTCTTCGGTAGGTCCGGAACAGAAACAATGCCACTACGGTCAATGTCCGTGGTGGCATTGTTTTTTTGTGCAATAAATGCTGCATCGGACCTGTATAAACGTACTGCGGAGGATTTTATGCCCGGGACGGATATTTTTATCTTGTGAAAGTGAAAAAAAATTGATATTTTAATAAAAGGGCTTGCCTTTTCTGCTTGTATGGTGTATAATGCTAACGTTATATGTCTTATAACAAAATTGTTTCAGGAGGCGTCGCCGTGAATTTGCGTCAATTCAGATATATGCTGGTCCTTGCTGAGAAGAAAAGTTTTTCCGATGCCGCGGCTGAACTGAACATTTCGCAGCCGTCGCTGAGCCAGTATGTGAAGCGGCTGGAAGAAGAACTGGGCGTTCAGCTTTTTTCCCGTACCAACGGCAATATACGGTTGACGGACTCCGGAAGGGTGTATCTGGAGACCGGGAAAAAGATAATAGATGCCGAAAGGCAGATGCAACGGCAGCTATCTGATCTGAACCATTTTGAAAAAGGTTCTGTAATAATCGGGATAGCGCCGACGAGGTGTCAGTATCTTATGCCGGAGATAGTTAAGAGATTTAAAAAGGTATATCCCGGTATGCACCTGATAATCGAACAAAGGTTCATTGACAATCTTATTGAAGACGCCGAACACGGTGCTTTTGATCTTTGCGTCGCTACCCTTCCCGTTGATAAGACAAAATTTGAATATGATCTGATGATGGAGGAGGAAATAGTTCTGGCGGTGCCGAAGCTTTCGGAGTGCTATAAGGGACTGAAAGAGTCTTCGGGAATAAGCGGAAACAGGGCTTATCCTGTTGTTGATATACGGCAGCTGTCCGGATTGGACTATGTATTTCTGTCCGAATCACAGCCTACGCAGCTGCAGTTGAACGCTTTTTGTTCCCAATACGGTTTTTCCGTCAACAACGCGGTTGAATGCCGGAGTATTGAGACTCAGTACAGTATGGTCAAGGCAGGGATCGGTGTTGCGTTGATCCCATCAAGTCTGGCAAAATACAGCCCTGCGGATAATGTTGACTTTTTTTCGCTGGCTCAGGATATGCCGGAGCGAAAAATGGCTGTAATTTACAGGAAGGATCAATACCTTTCTGAAGCGGTGAAGAAGCTGAAGCAAATAATGCTGTCGGTGTGACCGGCGGATACACGGATATAAAGATTTTACTGATTGAATGCGAAAACGAGGGATTTGGCAATGGGAATTGACGTTATATCAATAATTATATTTGCGGCATGTATTATTCTGTTTGTAATAGATAAACTGCCGATGGGAACGACCGCAATTCTGGGATGTGTGGCGATGGTCATCTTCGGGGTATGCGATTTCAAGACCGCCTTCGGGCAGATGGCATCTAATACTGTGGTTCTGACGATCGGGGTTATGATGATCGGTGCCGCCATAAGCGAGACCGGTCTTGCGTCGTCGGTCGGCAGCTGGATAATCAGAGTTTCAAAGGGCTCTGAAACAAAACTGATCATCGGAACATATATTGTTTCCGCCCTGATGTCCGCGTTCCTAACGAACTCCGCGGTCCTTGCCGTCTTCATTCCCATTATTATGGGTCTGTCCCGTGCGGGTGAGATCAAGGGTAAAAATCTGATAATGCCCATAGCCATAGGCTGTGTTCTCGGTGGTACAGCCACGCTTGTGGGATCGACGCAGCAGATGACTGCACAGGGACTTCTTGAGGATGCGGGGGCAAGACTGTTCAAAACATTTGATTTTACCCCTATCGGAGGAATTATAGTCCTTTCCGGTCTGATTTACTGCCTTACGATAGGCAGGACCCTTGCAAAGAAAATATGGGGTGACAGCGAAGAAAACAGTGAATATGAACACAAGGGCGAAGTGAAAGAATACAAAAAGAGCAAGATGATCATCGTAGCCGTGATATTTGCCGCTACAGTTGTGTTCTATATCACAGAATGGCTTCCCCTCGCAATAACCAGCACCTGTGCGGCTCTTCTTTGCATTATTACCGGATGCATTACTCAGAAAAAAGCGGTGGCGTCAGTCAACTGGGATATTGTAGGACGGCTTGCCGGTTGTCTGGGCATAGCAAAAGCACTTGAGGCCGCGGGCGGAACGAAACTGATCGCTCTGGGGTTCCGCAATATTATCGGAACCTCAATAAGTCCGTACCTTTTGTTCTGCATACTTGTTCTGCTTGTACTTGTAACAAGTCAGTTTATCTCCAATTCCACCGCAATAATGATCGTTCTGCCGATTCTTCTTTCTATTGCTCCGGAAATGGGACTTAATACATATGCTTACGCCATAGGTATTACGATAGCTTCCGGTACTGCCCTAAGCTGCCCGCTCGCAAGCTCGACTTTGGGTATGTCTATGGTTGTCGGGTACAAATTCAACGATTATTTCAAGCATAATTTTATTCTGGATGTGATCAATTACATCCTGATAATAATACTTGTTCCGCTGTTCTACGGTCTGACAGTATAATCACCGTAATAATGCGGTCTTTCAGAGTGAGTATAAAAACTGTCCCCAAACACGATCCGCCCGTCTGTCGTATGGCGACGTCCGGTTTATATTATGCCGGGGCTGTCTGTTTTTGACTCAACGGATTTTCCTGAAATTCCCGGATCTCTTCTCCTCCGCCCGGCTTTCTGCCGAACTTACCGTCAGCAGACAATGGAACATAACGGCGTTTACGATTACCGGAACGATGAGGGCAATGAGAATCATCATGGTAAAGATCCTCCGTGCTGTTTGTAAATACCGGAATACGGATGACATCCGATTGCCGGTGATAACAGTATTATTGACCGATCCGGACTTGGTATTCTCAGTGCGGTATGTCACGGGCAGAAACGGAACGGATCTGTGATACAAATATTCTTATATAATACCGTTTCAATGAAGATTTCCGGAAAAAGAAAGATTATCGGCGGCACTTGCCTGCGGCCGGGTTTTTTCCGGAGTGCCGAACTTCAGTATTGAAAAAAATGATCAAATGTGCTATAATACCCACGTCAGACGAAAAACCGACGTGGGTATTTTTATTCCGCGGAGATTTTCCGTCCGGGGGATTGAGCTCCGTGTATAAGCGTACGTTGCCATTTGGCGGAATAGGGAGACGTGGGACATGGGAAATGCGGTAAGTCTGCCGGAAACCGCATGGCTGAGCCTGTGTCCGGGTGTTGATTCTCTTCTGTGCCCGGTTGCAACATAAAACGATTATTTATAAAAACAGAAATTGACGGGACGGTGGATGTATGAAGTACAAAACCCGGAAAGTCAGGATTCCTGCGGGGAATACGGAGATGACTCTGCTGATACTTACTCCGTTTGACGGGGGAAGGACAGACCGGCCCGGGGTGCTGTGGATCCACGGCGGCGGATATGTTACGGGTATGGCGGGAATGGTCCGTATGTCCCGCGCGAAAGATCTTGTGCGTAAGTACGGTGCGGTTGTGATCTCTCCGGAATACCGCCTTGCCGGGAACGCTCCGTATCCTGCGGCGCTGGAGGACTGTCATTATGCGTTGCTGTATCTCAAAGAACATTCCTCCGAACTGGGAATCCGCGACGATCAGATAATGGTGGGCGGCGAGAGTGCCGGAGGAGGTCTGGCGGCGGCCCTTTGCATGTATGAGAAAGATTTCGGAGGGGTCAGCATTGCGTATCAGATGCCGCTTTATCCTATGATAGATAACGAAGATACCGAAACCTCCCGGGACAATCATGCCCCGGTCTGGAACACAAGACGGAATCACTACGGCTGGGCAAAATACCTTTCGGGCCTCCGGACTGAAAATGTCCCGTGTTATGCTGCGGCTGCGAGGCGGAAGGATCATGCCGGGCTGCCCCCTGCCTATACGTTTGTGTGTACTGCGGAGCCTTTTTACGCCGAAACCGTGACCTATATTGAAAATCTCAGAAATGCCGGAGTTGAAGCTCATATGGATATTTATCCGGGGCTTTTCCATGCCTTTGATATGCTGTTACCTTTTCTGAAGGCGAGCAGGGCTGCCGCCAAAGGGTTTGATGCCCGGTTTGAGTATGCGGTAAGGCATTATTTTGCCCCGCAACTCAATAAGAAAACGGGGAATGGGTAGAATTTCTTGTTTTCCGGTTTATCGCGCAGGGATCCGTGCTGCCGGGACGAAAATCTTCCTGTTCCGGAAAAGGATCCGGTTCTCCGGGAGGATATAATAGGAAAATGGGGGTACTTTTGTGACTGAAATAATCGCCTTGCGGGAGTTTTCACCCGTTTACATTTGTCTGGATATAGCGTTCCTTGTCCTGCTTGCCGGTCTTTTGCTCTGGAAAAAGAAATATATGACCGCACTGGTGGGATTCCTTGCCGGGATACTGTATATGATAGTGGATTTCGGTATATTTCACCTTGTTTGCCATGCGCGCAGTATTTCGGACGGTTACAGCCTGTTTTGGGTGCTTCTGTGGATGTCCATGAGTTACGGGTTTACCAATTTCGTCTGGATATGGTTGTGGATATCCAAGGATAAAAACCTCTTTGAATGGTCGCTTCTGATACTGCTGTGGTGGTTTGTCTGCCCGCTCCTTTCCGGAACATTTACTCCGGAGGGCATCGCGAATGTCATTATCCGGCGTACCACAGGGCAGTATCACGGATATATGGCACTGATACTGTTTGCCGGGTACCTGGGGCTGATTATTTACAATATGAGACAGAAGGACTGCGGAAAGCGTATCAACATTCCATGGCTGCTTTCGATAGGCATTCTGGTGCAGTTCGGTTGGGAAGCGGGACTCCTCGTGGGCGGAATACGTTCGGCGGGATTTGCCACCGTTGCCGAAAAGCTTGTGCCTCTGGTCGTCAATTCTCTGCTTGAGACCAACTTGGGAATGCCGTATATCTATCTGATATTTCTTGCCTATACAAGCTGTTTTACAGAGCAGATGACGCGCAGGAAAAACAGTCTCTCCCTTTCTGAGAGAATAAGGGAAAACAATGAAGAAAAAGTCCGTGGAGCGTGAAGTTCCCGGACGGAACGGAGGATCCGGATATGGAATATGTACTTGTTACCGGTGCATACGGAGGCATGGGGCAGGCGACTGTCAGAGCCCTTGCCGGAAATGGGTTCCGTGTTTTTGCCCTTGACAAAAAAACGGGGCCGGCAGAGGAAAATGTCATTCCTCTTGAAACGGATATCACCGATGAGGAAAGTGTCCGCGCCGCCGCCGCAAAGGTTCGGGAGTTTACGGACCGGCTTTACGGAATAATTCATTTTGCCGGGATCTATATGCTGGATTCCCTTGTGGAGGTAAGTTCCGGAAATTTTGAGAAAATACTGCAGGTCAATCTTTTTGGTGCGTTCCTGATAAATAAGACTTTCCTTCCTTTTCTCCGTAATGGGAGCCGAATAATTATGACTACAAGTGAACTTGCCCCGCTTGACCCTCTTCCGTTTACCGGGATATATGCCGTCAGTAAAAGTGCGCTGGATAAGTACGCGTATTCCCTGAGGATGGAACTGCAACTTCTGGGAATCTTTGTCTCGGTGATCCGTGCCGGGGCTGTGAAAACCGGTATGCTTGGCGTTTCAACCGATGAACTCGACAGGTTTTGCCGTGAGACGGAGGTTTACCGGTGCAATGCCGCGCGGTTCAAACGCATAGTTGACAGTGTTGAATCGAGATGCGTCAGCCCCTCTGCGATTGCGGGGAAGGCTTTGCATATACTGCGGAAGAATAAACCCGGATTCGTATACGGAATAAACCGGAATCCATTGCTGATACTTCTGAATGCCCTGCCGAAACCGGTTCAGCTATGGGTGATCCGGCAGGTTCTGAAATAAACACTTATTTTTGTTGAAAAATCTAAACCGGGACTTTGCCTTTAAGGCAAAGTCCCGGTTTTCGGACAGGCGGTGTTTCGAGTTAATTCATTATTGTGTGGTAGAATTGTTCCGCCGTTATGGCGAAAGGAGACTGTCACATGAAAACAGAGATTATAAGTGCAGAACTGGTGGAGAAATTTGCCGGATATCTTGTTTCCGCAGAGAGATCCGCCGCAACAACGGAAAAGTATTGCCGGGATGTTTCGGCTTTTTCTCTATGGTTAAACGGGAGACTTCCGGACCGGAAATCGGTGATGGAATATAAGGCGGTTCTGCTGGGAAAATACAGGCATACAAGTGTGAATTCGGTGATTTCTTCCCTGAACTCTTTTTTCGGTTTCTGCGGTCGGGACGACCTGAAGATCCGGAGTGTCAGAATTCAGAAACAGATATTTTCGGATTCCTCCAGAGAGCTGACAAAGGCCGAGTATGAAAAATTGCTTACTGCCGCGCGGGAACGGGGTAACCGGAGACTTTGTCTGCTTATGCAAACCGTATGCGCCCTGGGGATACGGGTTTCCGAACTGAAGTATGTCACGGTTCAGGCAACGGAAAGAATGGCGGCGGAGGTTCACGGAAAGGGTAAACTCCGGACTGTTCTGATTCCGAAGGGGCTCTGTGCGGAGCTGAAAAAATATGCCGAAAACAACGGAATAACAAAGGGAGCCGTGTTTGTTACCAGGCGGGGAAAGATTCTCGACAGATCAAACATCTGGGCTGACATGAAAAAACTCGGCGCTGCCGCCGGGATTCCCGCTACCAAAGTCTTTCCGCATAATCTGCGCCACCTGTTTGCCCGGACCTATTATTCGATGGAAAAAGATATAGTCCGCCTTGCGGATATTCTGGGACATTCGAGTGTAAATACCACCCGGATCTATACCATGGAATCCGGAGACGTTCATCGGCATCAGATACAGCGTCTGGGGCTTTTTGTGGATAAAAGCACCACATAATTACTATTATGTGGTAAAGGAAAGACCCCTCAGAATGCAGGGGACAGGGTTTATGAAAAAGGATCTTTTTGAGGTTCTCCGGTCGGTTCTGGAATGTGAATATATTTCGGATCTGAGATTCGGGGAAACAAGTATGAAAGCACGGAAATTGCTTGGGAGCATGTCCCTCGAGGAATATACTTTGCAGGACCTCTCCGTTGTGGCGGAGTATATAAGCGGGGAACATACCGATTTTAAATCCTACCGCCAGGCAAAGGCTTTCTTCGGCAATAAAAACTGAAACCGCAAGAACCATTTAAAGGCAGGAAAAAATAAAAGCAAGTCAGGTCGACTTGCTTTTTCTTTTTCCGTAATCGGGAAAACAAATGTTTTCAGGCTTATTTGTTTTCTAGAATCCCCTGTTCTTAAGATCAGCCACAAGCTGTACATAGAATTCTCTGACATCAAAACCTTTTATGTTTTCCCGGTTAAGATCGATCATGTCCCCGTGCGAGATACCTCTTTTCCCTTCCGGACGAAGGAGGGTATAGCTGCTGCCCCATTCAAAGGAGTCCGCACCTACAAGTCCGTCATTTTCGCCGTCAAAATACTTCACGAATCTGTGGGTCAGGTTCAGCGGAAAACGTCCGTATGTCGCTTTTTTCTGAATAGATCCGGTGGATTGGCAGAAAACGTGTTCCGGATCATGCAGCAATTCGTTCAGTTGCCGGCACCTGTCATATGTCAGGTCCTTTGCCGCCTCAAGGAAATCCGGATCTTTGTCTCCGAGTTTTGAAGCCGCGGAATTGTACAGTTGCGCGATCTGTTCCTGTTGCTTCCGGGGTACTTTTCCGAACAGATAATCCGCGAATCTGCAACCTCTGTGAGGAGTGTTTATTGTCGTTAAGGAGGCGATAAGACCTTCGGCTTCCGGGTCGGACAGCATATACCGTACGTCAAGCCCTCCCTTGGAATGAGCGATAATGTTGACCTTTTCACAACCGGTATCCCGGATTATCCGGAGTATTCTTGCCTTGAGCTGTTCCGCACTGTCCCTCACGGATGAGGCGCTGTTATGCTCTCCGTAGTATATGACAGCACCGTTGGCTTCCAGTTCCCCGGGTATCCTGCCCCAGTAATTCAGATGTCTGAAGTCCCGGAAGAATACTCCGTGAACCAGTAAGATCGGATATTTTGTCCGACAGATACGCTGGTTTTTCCGGGAAAGGTTTAGTTTGTGTTTTTCCTTTTCGAAACTGTATTCTCCGTCCGCTGTTACGATAATATCCACGAGCATTATTATGTTCAGAACAGGAATCCAGGCAAAGATAATTCCGAGAATACGTTTTTTCAGGCGCAGTTGGTTGCAGCAGGTATATGTAAGGATTATTCCCGACCAGAACAGCAGAGAACAAAACAGGATCGCCAGGATCGCTTTGACGATGAAAGCCGTTTTATTGACGGACCATTCCGAAAATCCGAAAGGTTCCGACAACAGGTCATAAAGATAAAGCGCTCCGAACAGGCAGGTGAAAACAAGAAAAAGCTTAAGCAGTATACTGCCCGCTTTGCAACAATTCAGCCTGGTCATAAATATTCCTCCTTTATCTGTATGTCATCATTATATCAGATGTTTCCGTATTTTGCAAGTATAAATTATCCGTATTCAAAGAATAAGAAAAACTCCCACACAAAAGTGTGGGAGTTCTGGTAGGGGCAAAAGGGCTCGAACCTTCGACCTCACGGATGTGAACCGTGCGCTCTGACCAACTGAGCTATGCCCCCGTACCAATTCAACACAGACAGTATATCACAATCATATAGAAAAGTAAAGCCCCTTGTGTTATTTTTAACAAAAATTTGCTCAATCGGCAAAAGACAGTGGATTCCGCTATTGAAAAATATGCGGGAATATGGTAAAATGAAACCGGAAAAATCAGTGGGGTGAAGAATATGGAACATTACATTATTGTCAAGTTCAAAAACAGGGAAGACAGGGTCAGACTCCTTGCACCGATAAGAGCCCTCTTTGAAACAGCCCTTGATATTGATGGCGTCAGGGATGTTCATATTTTTCCGGGTAATTCGTATCGGGACAACAGGTATGATCTTATGATCAGAATGACGGTTACCCCCGATGGACTGGAAAGGTATGATGTTTCCGGGATGCACCGGGAATGGAAGGAAAAGTACGGCGACCTTATAGAGAAAAAGGCAATATTTGACTGTGAATAAGGTCAGAGGCTGTTCTGGACCGGTCTGTGGTCGTCCGCATTGGTCAGACGCCCCTGTGCCGAAAGGCACAGGGGCGTCTGAATCCGTATCGCAAATTCCGTCGCAGGACAAATCCTTTCCCGCAGCGGAACCTTATTTATTCTGTCCGGGATATCTTCGGAAGAAAATGGGGAAAATCCCTCGGTCTCAGTTTTCTTCCTCCGAGCGGCTGAGAAAAGCTTTTGTCCTTTCGCTTTTCGGATTTCCGAATACCTGCTCGGGAGTTCCTTCTTCCTCAATGACCCCGTCCGCCATGTATATTACCTTGTCCGCCACATCCCGGGCGAATTTCATCTCATGGGTCACGATTATCATTGTCCGGTCTTTGCCTTTCAGTCCTTTGATGACTTTAAGTACCTCTCCCGTGAGCTCGGGGTCAAGGGCTGAAGTGGGTTCGTCAAAACAGAGTATTTCGGGCTTCATCGCCAGGGCTCGGGCTATTGCCACCCGCTGCTGCTGACCACCGGAAAGCTCCGACGGGTATGCGTTGAGCTTGTGTGACAGTCCCACATCCGCAAGGAGTTTTCTGCCGTTTTCTTCTATCTCCGCAACAGCCGCTTTTTTCTCTTCTTTGGACGCTTTCCGGGCTTTCAGCTCGGAATTTTTCATAAGCGTGGGGGCAAGAGTCACATTTTTAAGCACGGAATACTGGGGGAACAGGTTGAATTGCTGAAAAACAAGTCCGAAGCGGAGCTGCCGCAGTATTTTTTCTTCCTGGGATAACTTTTCCGTATCTTCGGCATTGAAAACATCTGTGCCGTCAACGGTGATTCTTCCGGTGTCCGCGGTCTCGAGAAAATTCAGACAACGCAGGAGTGTTGTTTTACCGCTTCCGGAAGAGCCTATAAGCGCAAGAACCTGCCCTTTTTCGAGACTGAAGCCGATTCCTTTGAGAACTTCGGTGTTCCCGAAGCTTTTGGTTATATTTTCTACCTCAAGCAAAGCCATTTTCCGTTCTCCTTATTTGATGCTGTACTTGCCGAAATGCTTTTCCGCCCGCTCCATCACATAAGCCACGAGCAGGTTGAACACATAGTACACTATGGCGGCAACGAGGTATGGCATCATGCTCACCTCTGCGGAAGCCAGACGTTTTGCCACGGTGAACATTTCCACCTGACCTATTGCAAAGGCGAGGGAGGTATCCTTGACAAGGGTGATTATCTCGTTGGTAAGGGAGGGGAGTATCCTCCGTATGACCTGGGGCAGTATGACTATTGTAAAGGTCTGTTTTCTTGTCATGCCCAAAACCTTTGCCGCTTCATACTGTCCCTCCGACATGGAGGCGATGCCGCTGCGGTAAATTTCTGCGAAATAGGCGGCATAGTTCAGCGCAAAACCGATAATGACCGCGATCATGAGCCAGTTGTCGCCCATATCCTTGAGCTTGATTCCGAATATGTAGTGGGGACAGAAGTACACTACAAACAGCTGAAGCATAAGCGGTGTTCCGCGCATAACGGATATATAAAGCCGGAAAAACCATGCGACAGGCTTTATTTTTGACATTCTTGCAAGGCATATGAGCATTCCTAGCGGTAAGGACAATACAAGGGTGAGCACAAATATCAGGACCGAATATCCGATACCGCTCTGCAGTGCTTTTAGGATTTCAAAAAATGACATCTCAATACTCCTGAACCGGTCAGAACGCACTGCGGCTTCCGCAGTGCGCTCCGGTATTCATTGTTGCGGTAATTATTTGCCGAGGGTGAAAACGTTATAGTCTATACCGTACTTTTCGCAAAGACCCTTGACAAAGGTCACGTCCTGCGCAACTTTTTCCATGGCATCCGAAACCTCTTTGCACAGTTCGGTGTCGCTGAGCCTGAAGCCTACGCCGTAGGTTTCAACTGATATTTTTTCGGAAAGTACCTTATATCCGGCAGCCTCGGCGGCATCCATTTTGGAAAGCAGGAAGTTTGCGACTCCCACATCCACCACAATGGCGTCGTATGCTCCGGTCTTAAGTTTTGTAAATGAGGTGGTGTAGGACGCGTCGGTGCTGTAATTTCCGCCGGAGAAGGAGGCGACGAGTTCGGTCTGCTTTTTCAGCGCCGTTTCGCCGGAGGAGTCGGACTGTACTCCGACGAGCTTGCCTGCCAGATCCGCAACCGCGTTTATCTGATCGCTGTTTGTGAGGACCACAATTGTGTTGTCAAGGTACCTTACGGTCCAGGCGTATTTGTCTTCCCTGTCTTCATAGGTGAAGCCGCTCCAGATACAGTCAATAAGGCCTGTCTTGAGTGCCTCGTCCTTTGCGTTCCAGTCGATGGCTTTCAGCTGGATCTTGTAACCGAGGGTCTCGCAGACCTTTTTTGCGTATTCAATATCAAAGCCCGCGAACTCACCGTTTTCTTCATAGGTGAAGGGCGGATACTCTGCGTCGAAGCCTACGGTCAGTGTTTTTTCTCCGGAGCTCTTGCATCCGGTCAGCGCGAAAACGCATCCGGTTACCGCAAGCGCAAGGACCAGTAAAGTGGTGATGATTTTTTTCATGATGATATTCCCCGTCTCTCTTTTTTTGATTTCATCGCTTTAGCGTGCTACAGTGATGAAGGAATTATACCACGACTTGTTCTGTTTGTCAAGGCAGTTACGAAATTTGTTGAAATTTTGTTTTGAGGTATGCCGGTCTTGCGGTAAAATATGATTTATCATTTGTAGGGAAAGTACTGTGCTGTTCCGGAATTCGAAAAGAGGGCCTCATCCCGCGGGATTCCTTCCTCCGGGACCCCGGTGAGAATTCAGGAAGTGATTTCCGGACCGTCTGATACGCAGACTGCCCCTCTTCGCCCTGTGAAGGGGGGATGCCGGCAAAAGCCCGGGCAGGAGCAGAAATGTCAACAGAATATCACAGATTTTTGCTTGTTAGTTTTGACCTTGTACCCGGGATAAATATTGACAATCAGGGGAATATGTGTTAAAATACACTGTGGTAAACAATAACTCAGATACAGAGGTCATTATAATGTTTTATACTTCAGAAAAAGGTCTGACATCCGAAGAGATAAAAAGTGCGGTAAAAGCCTCCGTTGAGGGGAAGAAACTGAAAAAGGTCCTGCTGCTTCCTCCCGATTTTACGAGAATGTATTCCGGTGCCGGAAAACTGACGGCGGAGTATTATGCTCTCCTTAAGGACATCTGCCGGGTTGATATCATGCCTGCCCTTGGCACCCATGAACCCATGACCGAAAAGGAGTTTCACGCTTTTTTCGGACCGGATGTACCCTTTGACCGCATGATAGTGCATAACTGGCGCACTGATGTTGTAAAACTCGGTCAGGTTCCCTCAGAATTCGTTTCCGAGGTGTCCGAGGGGCTTGTTTCGGATCCTATTGACGTTGAGGTAAACAAAAGGCTGCTTGATAAAAGTTATGACCTTATAATTTCAATGGGGCAGGTCGTCCCTCATGAAGTTGTTGGTATGGCAAACTATTCAAAGAATATTTTCGTCGGTTGCGGCGGAAGCAGCATGATAAACAGCTCTCATATGCTCGGAGCCTTTTACGGAATGGAGCGGATAATGGGCAAGGACTTTTCACCTGTCCGCAAAGTCTTTGACTATGCCGAGGAGCACTTTATCGCCGATATTCCGTTGATGTACGTTCTTACCGTCACCACAAACAGGGGGGATGATACTTTTATCCACGGTCTTTACATCGGAAGAGAGCGCAGACTCTTTGAAATGGCGGTCAGACAGAGCCAGGAGATAAATCTTGTTCATATGAAGAATCCCCTGTCCAAAGTAATTGTGAACCTCGATCCGAGAGAATTCAAAAGTACCTGGCTCGGAAATAAAGCCGTTTACCGTACCCGCATGGCTATCAGGGACGGCGGAGAACTGATTATTCTTGCCAAGGGCGTAAGAAAATTCGGCGAAGATGAGGAAAATGACCGTCTTATCCGCAAGTACGGATATGTGGGAAGAGAAAAGGTCCTGGAACTTGTTAAGGAAAATGCGGACCTGCGCAATAATCTTTCGGTTGCCGCACACCTTATCCACGGTTCTTCCGACGGCAGGTTCAATATTACCTATTGCACCGAACAGCTGTCCGGAGAAGAGGTCCGGGGTGTGAATTTCGGATATGTTCCCTATTCCGAAGCCGTGAAAAAGTATGACCCCGGGGTTCTCACAGACGGATTCCACAATATTGACGGAGAAGATGTGTTTTACATCAGTAATCCGGCCCTGGGACTCTGGGTCTGGGATAAGTAAACAGAGCGTTTCCGGATGAAAACCGTTTCTGTGCCGAAGAAAGATTTTAGGAGATGATAATTACGGAAAAGTATATAGATCTGCATACCCATTCCTGTAAATCCGACGGTTCAATGACCCCCGCGGAGCTTGTTCGTCACGCAAAGGCCGGCGGACTTGCCGCGGTTGCCCTTTCCGACCACGATAACTGCGACGGTGTTGCGGAGGCGGTGGCTGAAGGGGAAAGGATCGGTATAGAAGTCGTTCCCGCAATCGAACTTTCAGCTATTTCCGATACCGAAACGCATATCCTCGGTTACTATATAGATATAAATAACAGGCATTTTCTCCAGCGTCTTGAAGATGCCCGCCGTGTCCGGGTAGAGCGGCTTGAACAGACCTGCGCCGCATTGAGGGACCACGGTTTTGACGTTACCATGGAGGAGGCCGGAAAGTATGCCGGTTCCGGCGTTCTCTGCCGGGCTCATTTTGCCCGTCTTATGGCGGATAAGGGATATGTTAAAAGCCCGAAAGAGGCATTTGATCTGTGGCTCGGCAACGGGCGTCCCTGTTGTAACAACAAACAGTGCTTTACCGATGAGGAGTGTGTTCAGCTCATAAAGGAAGCCGGAGGCTTGTCCTTTGTCGCTCACCTGCACCTTACAAGAAAACCTCAGGATGAACTGGAAAAATTCCTTATCCGGCTCAAGGGCGTGGGACTGGACGGGGTCGAGGGCTATTATACCGAATATACCCCGCAGATGCAGCAGGACTATCAGTCCATGGCGAAGCGCCTGGGTCTCCTGATTTCCGGCGGAACGGATTTCCACGGTACAATGAAACCCCATATTTCCATCGGAACGGGGCTGGGAAATATGAAAATACCGTACTCGGTACTTGAAAATATTAAAAAATATCGTTCGCATAAATGAAAGGATACTGTCATGAAAAAATCTGATATCGGACTTATCGGTCTGGCGGTCATGGGCGAAAACCTTGTCATGAACATGGAAAGCAAGGGGTTCACCGTTTCCGTTTTCAATCGTACGACCTCCAAGGTAACCAACTTCGTAAACGGAAGAGCCAAGGGGAAGAATATAGTCGGGACCTATTCTCTTCAGGAACTTGTAGATTCCCTTGAAAAGCCCCGTAAAGTCATGATGATGGTCAAAGCCGGCGATGCCGTTGACTCCACCATCGACGCTCTGTTGCCTCTCCTTGAACCCGGTGACGTTATCATCGACGGCGGCAACTCCCATTTTCCCGATACCGCGCGCCGTACCGCTCTTGTTGAAAGCAAGGGTGTGCTTTATATCGGCACCGGTGTTTCCGGCGGCGAAGAAGGTGCGCTTAACGGCCCCAGCATGATGCCCGGCGGTTCTCCTGCCGCATGGCCCATTGTAAAGCCGATTTTCCAGGCCATCTGCGCAAAGGTGGAGGACGGAACTCCCTGTTGCGACTGGGTCGGCGAAAACGGTGCCGGACACTTTGTTAAAATGGTTCATAACGGCATTGAATACGGCGATATGCAGCTTATATGCGAAGCATACCAGCTGATGAGAGATTACCTGGGAATGTCCGATGACGAAATGCACGAGGTCTTCGCTGAGTGGAATAAACAGGAACTGGACAGCTATCTTATAGAGATTACCAGGGATATCCTTGCTTACAAAGATACCGATGGTTCTCCCATTGTGGAGAAGATACTTGATACCGCCGGACAGAAGGGTACCGGCAAATGGACCGGAATTGCCGCTCTTGACGAGGGCGTTCCCCTGACTCTTATCGGTGAAGCCGTGTTCTCCCGTTGCCTGAGTGCGATGAAGGAAGAGCGTGTTGCTGCTTCCAAACTCCTTTCCGGTCCCAAGCCCGAATTCAAAGGTGACAGGAAAGCCTTTATTGAGGATATCAAGCATGCACTGTTCGCTTCCAAGATAGTTTCCTATGCTCAGGGCTACACTCTTATGAGAAGTGCCGCAAAGACCTACGGATGGAACCTCAATTACGGCGGAATCGCTCTCATGTGGAGAGGCGGATGTATTATCAGAAGCGTATTCCTCGGAAAGATCAAGGAAGCTTTTGACAAGAACCCCGGACTTACCAACCTGCTCCTTGACCCCTACTTCAAGAACATAATCGAAACCAATCAGGCTGGTTGGAGACGTGTCTGCTCTGCGGCAATGCTTAACGGTATTCCCGTCCCTGCAATGTCCACCGCCCTCGGCTATTACGACGGCTACCGTTGCGAACGCCTTCCCGCAAATCTGCTCCAGGCTCAGCGTGACTACTTCGGCGCCCACACCTACGAGCGTATCGACCATCCCCGCGGAGAGTTTTTCCACACCAATTGGACGGGTATGGGAGGAGATACAGCGGCGACACAGTACAATGCCTGATTTTCCCGGGTAAATCCGGCAAATACTTTGTCAGCGGGCGACACGTCGCTTCGGTTACATACAGAGAGTATTCACCCTTGTTGCAAAAATATTGTCTGAAGTGATCCTGGGTTGTTGGCCCGCATAATTCCTCCGGCAAACTTATCTCTTCTGAAAGGATAAAATCATGAAAGAAATCAGAAAAAACTGCAAATATGCACTTGTTGTTCCTTCAAGTATGGGCGTCAGAATCTGCCCTGCGGCAGGACAGCCCGTGGCTAGCTCCGATACATTTTTCATGCAGGCGACTTCGGCTGAGACAAATGTCGCAAGCATTTCCTCTTATCTCGGTCTTCCCGTCAAGGTTCTGACCACATTTGTCAAAGACAGTCCGATTGCGGATTTTATAAAGCGCAATCTCCGCAGCAGAGGCATGGACTTTGAGGGCAAGGAAGTAGAGCAGGGCGGACCCTGGGGATACAGACATCAGTTCAATATTGCCGACAGCGGATACGGTTCCAGAGGTCCCCGTGTTCAGAATGACCGTGCCGGCGAAGTAGGCAGAACTCTGAACATCAAGGACTTTGACCTTGACCGGATCTTCGGTGAAGAGGGCGTTGCTGTCCTTCATCTGTCCGGACTTATAGGTGCCCTGTCCCACGAAACCAGTGTCTTTTGCCTGGAACTTGCCCGCGCGGCAAAAAAATACGGAACCCTTATTTCTTTCGACCTGAACTACCGCGCCTCTTTCTGGAAGGGAAGGGAGCAGGAGCTTCGCGAGATATTCACGGAGATTGCTTCCGTATCCGATATCCTCGTGGGTAATGAGGAAGATTTCCAGCTTTGTCTCGGTATTCAGGGACCCGAAGCCGGAGGCAAGGACATCGCCTCCAAGATTGACGGCTTCAAGGGAATGATCGAATGCGTCAAAAAGCAGTTCCCCAACGCCTCCGTTTTCGCAACCACACTGCGTCAGGTCGTAAATGTCAACAATCATTTCTGGGGCGCAATAATGCTTGTGGGCGATGAGTGGCACGTTGTGGAACCCCGTCCCATTACGGTTCTTGACCGTATCGGCGGCGGTGACGGATTTGTGGGCGGACTTCTGTACGCTATTCTCAAGGGCTGGGACAGCGAAAAGTGGATACAGTTCGGTTGGGCGAGCGGAGCTCTTGCCACCACATTCCTTACCGACTATGCTCAGCCTGCGGATGAAGATCAGATCTGGGCTGTCTGGGGCGGAAATGCCAGGGTAAAGAGATAGTATCCCTTACCCCGTAAAGTGAAATAAAAGAGCGGAAGAAATTCCGCTCTTTTTGTATTCTTATTCTTACGTGTACCTGTCTTGCCGGGGGGGTATGTCTGCCGATCGAATCAAATGCCCTGAGCCGGAATCATCGGCTCAGGGCATGGACTTGTTATATGTTTTCGGCGGCAATCCTGTCAGATGACTTCCATATCCGCGATCTTCCATCCGTCGTCCGTTCTTACAAAACGGATCCTGTAGGCGGCGGGGAAAGTGTCGGTGAGGACTTTGCTGACTATTTTATAATCAAAGGCAAGACATATTTCTGTTCTGTCGTCGCTGTATTCTTCGTAATCCGTAAACCTCAGGTCGAGTATTTCCGCGCTTTTGTAGTCGGGCTGAAAAATAACCCACCATTTATGATAATCCTGCATGGTTTTGTAGAAGTCCGTTTCCGGCAGCAGATAGGTGAGAAAGACCTCGGATTCCCCTTTGATATGTACAGCCGTGGAGTATACCGTTATGGCCTCTTCGGCAAGGCTTTCTATTTCTTCCCGGTGCTTTTCCGGTTTTTCGTAGTGCAGTTCATGAACAGAAGAGTGTTTCTCCGCACAATTTTCTCCTGAAGCGGAGGTCACGCTGAACTCGGAGTTTACCGGAAGACGGAAAAATGTATACTTCCGTTCCGTGGGGGACGGATAACCTTTGTATTCCGGGAAGTCCGGTATCGTTATGGTTTCCGACGGGTAGTCCTCCGGCACGGACACCCCGTTTACGGTTATCTTTGCGCCCTCCGGGACAGTAACAGTTGTTTCATCGGTAAACTCGGCTTTATCCGCGCCGCAGACTTCCCATAGTTCAAACCCGTGTTCAGTGGTCTGTCCGGAGGGGCGGACCCATATATGTCCCAGTTCCGTTCCCGTCTGCGCGTATACGGTATACCCGGTCTCTTCTTCCCCGGAGGCCCCTACGCTTCTGAGGTATCTGAGATCCGTATATTGTGACTGGTAGCGTCCGTCAAGCCATTGGGCGAATTTTTCTTCAGTGCAGAAACCTCCGGGTTCATACCCGGCAAAAGCCATCGCAACGCTGTAGTCGCCCTTTGCCAGCCGGCTGTAATACTCGTCGATCACCCTTTCCGGTAGGCTGAACTGATATTCTTCAAGGCGTACATCGATCTCATTCCAGCCGTATACGGTAAGTCCAGCTCCCACGGCGACAAGCACAAGGAGAAAAATTACGAATACAGGAAATTTTTTCTTTTTCATTCTTCCTCCCGTGCAAGCACAACAAACCCGGTGGGAATTCTTCTCGGTCCGTAAAGGGAGCAGCATTTGCTGATTATCTCTCCTTTGTACACCATCAGTGACGATGATCCTCCGTCAAGATTTCCGGCATTTACCGCGCCGAAATCCACCATTATTTCTACCAGATCGGCATATGTGGCACCCAGACTCTGGGGTTGCCTGCCGTCTATGACGAGAAGGAGCACCGCTCCGTCCGCCCGCTGCCCTATGGCTGTCCGGGGATTGAGTCCGCTGCCCCGTCCGTAAAGATTCCTTGCTACCCCGTCTTTTATCAGAGTCGGCGCGAAGGATACGGCATTCACTATCCCTGCGTCAAGGGCTTCCTGTGCTGTCATTTTTCCCACGATAAGCTTTCCTTCGGCGGTAAACCCGGAAACCTCATACTGGGGGATTTTCCCTTTATCATTCGGTTCTTTGGAGCCGGCAATAAGTTCTCCGTCTTTTATTACCAGACCCACAGGCTGGGCGCCGCCGCGGGTCCCCTCCGTATCCACAAAGCCCGCGCCGTTTATTCCCGCCACGGCTCCGGTGTCCTTCACCATTTCTTTGAGCTTCAGACCTTTTCCTCCCGGAGTAAATGGGTAGGAGGTCGCAAGAGCGATCCGGGCAGGGTCGGAAACTATCATCATTTTCCCTTTGTACGTTCCGCCTTTGACTTCATATATTTCGATCCCGTCTTCGGCGAGAACCAGGTCTGAGGGCTGCTCGGTCGGCTTTTCCGAGGGGGTTGTCGGCTCTGTGGGCAAGGGCTTCTGTTCCGGTTCAAAGCCGTCTCCGTTGCATATGACTTCTATTTCCTCATCGGAGAGAAACCATCCGGCAAGAAAACCTCCGGAACTTGTCTCTGTTACCGTTCTTACGAACAGGTCCCTCGCTTTAGGGGAGGGGCCGTTGATTATTCTTGCCACTGTCCCGTACAGGAAAATAAAAATCATGGCAATTATCAAAATCAGAGTAATAAATGTCTTTGCTAAGACAGACAATACCGTCCGTCCGGTGTTTTTTCTTTTTTCCGTCGCCGGGAGCTGCCCGGCTGTTCTTGTTCCTGACATGTTTTTTCCTTTGTACACCGTAAAAAGAGCTACGTTATCCTACGGATCCAGTATAACAGAAAAAACTGCTCTTGTCAAGAACGGTTCGTGTTTTTTTACCTGGAAAACGGGATATTTTCCTCTTTGTCCCCCTCAGTCATGCTAACCAGAGCCCTTGCGCATATCTCCGAGCATACGGCATTGCTTTCCGTGCCGCAGTATGCGTAGAAAAAACCCTGCATGGAACTGTCTCTTCCTATGACCGGAAGTCCGCCCCTTTTTGCGTAAGGGATAAGGCTTTTTTCGGATACTACTATGCCATCGGTGCAGAAAAACATTGCTCTCAGAACCTGCTCCAGGTATGACAGACTGTACTTTTGCGCAAAGCTTCCCGTTGCCCCCCTGTCCCAGAATGCGGAGACGCTTCCGTCGGCATTCACGCAGAAGGTCATGGGGCTTCGGTACAGATCCCGGATAACACAGCCCTCATACCATCCCCGGAGTTTTTTTATCGGCTCTGTCCGGAGAATGAAAAGGGTACTCCGGTTAAGGGGAAGTCCTTTGGAAACGTAAAACCCCTTGTCTGCATATTTCCGGCAGTCCATGACGGTGTTGCAGAAAATGGTTTTTTCCCCGTCTGTCAGGCATGAGAACCGAAATGGTCTGCCCGATCCGGTACTTATGCTTTCAACGGTCGTATCTTCATGGATCATTGCGCCGGAAAGTGAGAGCTGATCTGCCAGCGTGCCGGCAAGATCCGAAATATCAAGCACCGCCGCATCGGCCCGACTGTATACGCCCGCGGTAAGGTCAAAGGAGAATATGTCCTTTGCCGTCTCCTCCGTCATGTATGCCGTATCTGTTCCGGAAAAGTTCCGCAGCCTGTATTCCCGCTGTACCTTGTCCGTGTCCCTTCCGTCCGTAAAAAGGAGTGTATTTTTCTGTTCAAGGCTTTTGCATCCCAGTTCCTGTGCGATTCCGACGAGGGACTCAAAACCCGACCGTGCCGCATCATGCCAAAGGTCTGCCTTCTGACCGAATCCCGAGGCTGCCCGGTCATAAGTCATTGCTCCGTCGGACATGATTATTCCCATGTGTTCCGCCGCGGTAAGAGGGCAAACCCTGTCCGACTCTGCTATACATACTTTTTTCCCCATTGCGGAAAGTCTCCTTGCCGTCAGAAGTCCGCAAAGAGTTGCACCCACCACCAGTACATCGCATTCAATGTCTGAATCCGGCGGGAAAAACCGGGGAGTCCTGCTGATTTTTTCGGTAAGCATTTTTCTGCCTCCTGATAATAGTTTGTCTCACTCCGATAATTCCCCTGTTTTGCCGTGTTTATGCTTTTGTACCCGTGTTATGGTAAAAAATGATAATAGTTCGGCAAATTCGGGAAATATATTGACAAATCGGATAAAATATGTTATCATAAATCCGTACCATCCCCGAAGGGATGGGGAAAAAAAGCTGAAAAACGCTCCCGGTTTTTGAGAAAGGAAAAATCATGAAAAAGAATTCTCTGCGTATCTTTGCGATACTCCTTGCGGTTCTGATGTCCGTCGCCATGCTGGCTGCTTGCAAGGATACGACAAAACCCACTGAACCTGCAACGGATCCTGCGACAGATCCCGCAACCGAGCCTGCAACCGACCCCTCCACCGAGCCTGACAGAACCAATGTCATAGCTCTGGGCGATTACAAAGTGTTCTACAGCGAGCACGGTTCGGACGGCGGACTGTATGTTGTGGACAATCTGATGCAGAACAGCGGAAAGACCGTTGAATACTCCACCTCCGAGTTCGCTTTCGAAGAACCCAAGGAAATAATCATTGCGTCAAAGCGTTATTACGACAAGTATAACGACCGTTATGTTGACAACGATTTCTCCCGTGCCGGCATCGACGAGATCTACGCCGATCTTGAAGGGGGACAGTTCCGCATAGTCCGTAAGGACAACGACGACGGTGAAAGAATATATATCGTCGGTTCTTCCAACGTAATGTGCCTTGAAGCGTGCCAGTATTTTATACAGCACTTCATCGCAAACAGTGAGCCCATAGAAAACGGCTATGAGTACACCTCTACCTGCAATCCCAGCGGTTATGCGCCCTATATTTATCAGGAAAACGGTACTTACTACATGTTCTCCCAGAACGGCGGCATGAAGTATGCTACCTCCACTGATCTTGTAAATTGGAGCGGATATGACAACAGCCTTGATCTGACTTTGCCTGCCGGCGTCTCCGAGATCAAAGACGTTGAACTTCACAAAATAAACGGCAAGTACTACTTTGTGGGCGCAAAAGACAACAAGCTTGTTCTTCTTGTGTCCGATTCCCTTACCGGAAAGTTTGCTCCCGTCAAGGACGGAAGCCTTCTGGGCAATGTTCCTTATACCGTAAACTATCCCACTCTGTATACTGATAAAGACGGTGTTACCTGGTGCGTTTACGTTTCCGACTGGCTCGCCCGTACCGATTACAGGGGCAATGTCTGGGGCGTCAAGCTTAACGCTGACCTCACCGACGCTGCGGAAGAACCTTTCCTGATCCTCAGCAAAGGCATAGTCAAGGTTGGTTCCGTCACCAACGATACAGAGAGACCTCATGTCTACGTGACTGAAAAGGGGACTCTCCTGATACTCTTCTCCGACTATGACTCCGCGAAGAAAGCCGTCCGTGACCGCAGCATGGCTATATATGTGGCCCGTTCCAACGACGGTACTCTTACCGGTAAGATGCATCTGGACAATGCTTCTTTCGTTTTCCCGAATTATGAAGAGGGCGGATACCTCTGGACCATGGGCGGTTACACCATGGGCTCCATCGTCACCGCTCCCGACGGAAGTCTCAAGGCAGTTGTAAGCAGTGATGATGCCGATGACTGGGGCAGAATACTGTTCCGTGACGTTATAGCCGATTCCATTGACGACGCGGTCTATATTGATCTTTCCAAGTCCTTCACCATCGTTGACTGGCTGCGCTACAACCTCGTGGAAGACTGATTCCGGTTCCAAACATTGTAATTGCAGGGCAGAACCTCGGTTCTGCCCTGTTTCCGTATAGGAAGTTTCACTGTACCCGTGATTTTTCCCCGGGAAGACAGTCTTTGCCAACGTCTCATAAAACCGCGTTCCCGTGTATAGATATTAATACGGAAGGACGTGGTTTTTTTGCGTAAAAACGGGAAATTTCTTTTTGATATGATATTTCTGACACTGTCTTCACTTGTTCTTAATCTTATCGGGATGGGGTTCCGGGTCTGGCTGTCAAAAACCGCGGGGGCTGAGGTTCTCGGAATACATCAGGTTCTGTATTCCGTATATCTCCCCGCCTGTACTCTTGCCTGTTCGGGTATAAATCTTGCCGTGACCCGGCTTGTTACCTCGTCTCAGCTGAAGGGTGAACGCCTGGGGTCGGTAATGTGGCGGTGTCTCGGATATTCCTTCGGGTTCGGTCTTCTTTCGGGAGGAGTTCTTTTTTCTCTTTCCGGATTTGCCGAGACCCATCTTCTCAAGCAACCCGGAAGCGGACTTTGCCTTCGGATACTGTCCTTCGGACTTCCTTTTCTTTCTTCCGTTTCAGCCTTTCACGGAATGTTTACGGCTTTGCGGAAAGTCGCACGCTCCGTTGCGGTTCAGATGACCGAGGATCTTTCGAAAATGGCGGTCACGGCATTCGTTCTGACTGTGTTTCTCCGGGGAAAAAGTCCTGCGGAAATGTGTATTGCGCTGGTGGTCGGTTCAGCCTGTGCCGAGACTCTCAGCTGCCTTTGCGGATTGCTTCTGTATCTTGTGGAACTGCGCCTTGACAAGGGCCAGTCCCGGAATAGCCAGAAAGGGCTGACTCTGAGGCTTTTCGGTATAGCTCTGCCCGCCGCCGCAAGCTCGTATATCCGGTCCGCTCTTTCGGCTTTCGAAAATCTCATGATCCCCATAGGACTGCGGCGTGCAGGTATGACGGATCCTCAGATATATAGCCGTCTTGGTATTCTTCACGGAATGGTAATGCCTACGGTCATGTTTCCCTCCGTAATGCTGTCCTCCTGTTCCAGACTTCTTGTCCCGGAGTTCAGCGAGGCCTTTGAAAAGGGGGACAGGGAAGCGCTTTGCCGGAATGCTTCGAAGGTCATACGGCTGACACTGTCCTTTTCCTTTATAACCACAGCGGTCTTCATATTTTTCGCCGACAGTCTGGGGTTCATGCTTTTCGACAGCCCCGAGGCCGGACGATGGCTGCGGCTCATGTCTCCCCTGATTCCGCTGCTTTACCTCGACGGCATAATTGACGCCATGCTCAAAGGAATAAACGAACAGCTTGCGTCTATGCGTGTCAATATCATAGATTCCGCCGTCAGTGCCGTTGCCGTTGCAGTGCTTCTTCCAGAGTACGGGTTTGAAGGCTACTTTGTGATAACCTATGTGACGTGCTGTCTTAACGCTTTTATGAGCCTGGACCGTTTCCTTCGGGTGATAAACCTCAAGCTTTCGGCTCAACGCTGTATATTTCTTCCCTGCGCCGCCGCCTTTGCCTCCGTTTCATTTATCCATACTATAATGAACGTTGCCGGAAGCGGTAATGCCGTGACGGGAATTGTCCTTTCCGTTTCCGTGTATGTCGGAATAATGGCAGTAATGGGAGGGACACTCCGAAAAAAACGACATAAAGCGGCAATGACGGAAATTTAACAATTTTTTTTGTCGTAAGGGGTTGTTTTTTTTCGGAGGATATGTTATACTATTACGTGAAAGATTTTATGACGGAGGACGGAACATGACCCGATTCGTTTCCTCTTGTCCCGAGCAGACCGAAGCTTTGGGCAGGGATTTTGTCCGTACTCTGAAAAGCGGAACTGTTGTATGCCTTAACGGCGAAATGGGGGCAGGCAAAACCGTTTTTGTCCGAGGCTGTCTCCGGGGATTAGGCTACGACGGACCGGTCACAAGTCCGACATTTGCCTTATGCAACGTCTATCAATGCGGAGACAAAACTGTTTCCCATTATGACCTGTACCGGATAAACGGTGAGGATGAACTGTTTTCGGTCGGTTTTTTTGACGACCCGAGTGACCTGATTTTTGTGGAATGGTCCCGTAACTGCGAGGGAATGCCCGATGATGCCGTGGAATTGGATTTCAGCTACGGTCAGAGCCCTTCCGAACGCATAATATCCGGGATAGCGGAAAGCTGATAACATGAATATACTCGCCTTTGACGCTTCCAGCGTCTCCTGTTCGGTTTGTGTTTCGGCAAACGGAATAACCGTAGCCGAATCGTATATGCGCTCCGGACTGACTCACAGCGCAACACTGCTGCCTTCGGTGGAAGGTGTTCTTAAAAAAGCGGGACTCGCTATGCCGGACATCGATGAGGTCTGTCTGACCGTCGGTCCAGGTTCCTTTACCGGAGTGAAGATCGGGGTAGCGACGGCAAAGGGCCTTTGTTTTGCCGGAAATATTCCTGTGGTGGGAGTCTCCACCATGGAAGCCCTTGCTTATAACGCCGGGATCCGCGACGGGCTTGTATGCCCTGTTCTCGATGCCCGCAGAAATATGTTTTATAATGCGCTGTTCCTTTTCCGGAACGGTGGAATGACGAGGCTTTGCCCGGACAGGCAGGTGTCTTTTGACGATCTTTTTTCCGAAATAAAGGATCGGCCGGTAACCGTTATCGGTGACGGGGCGGCACTTTTTGCCGGAAAATGTGCCGAAAACGGTGTTACTGTGAATGTTCCCGATGAAAAAAGAGTTTATATCCAGGCTGAAAGCATAGTCAGAGCCGTTTCTGCCGGTTGCGGGACAAAAACCACCCCGGATGCGCTTGTCCCACTTTACCTGAGACCTTCTCAGGCTGAAAGGGAACGTGCCGAAAGACTTAAAAAGGAGCAGGAAAAATGAAAGTTGCCATAGCGTCTGACCATGCCGGGTTTCCTTTGAAACAGCATCTTGTGAAATTCCTTTCCGATAAAGGGTATGAGGTTTCCGATCTGGGAACGGACAGCACCGAAAGCTGTGACTACCCTGTGTTTGCGGACAAGCTCTGCCGGACCATCTCGGATGGCACCTGCCAACTGGGAATATTGGTTTGCGGCACCGGGATAGGTATGTCCATGGCCGCCAATAAGCATAAAGGGATCCGCGCGGCTGTTTGTGAAAATACATTCAGTTCGGAGTTTACCCGCCGCCATAATAACGCGAATGTTCTCTGCCTGGGCGCGAGGGTCATAGGCTCCGGGCTTGCGGAAAAGATAACCGAGACGTTTCTTGAGTCCCCCTTTGAGGGCGGAAAGCATCAGCGTCGCATAGATATGTTCGACTAAATTAAATTTCATAGAGGTAAGAAAGATGAACGTCCATTTTACAAATCACCCCCTTATTACCCACAAAATAACCATAATGCGTAAAGCGGAGACCGGTTCCAAGGAATTCCGTGAACTCGTCAATGAGATCTCCATGCTCATGTGCTACGAGGTAACCAGAGATCTTCCGATGGAAGAGATCGAAATCGAGACTCCTGTTGCAAAGACAAAGGCAAAAGTCATTGCCGGAAAGAAAATGGCGGTCGTTCCGATTCTCCGTGCCGGATTGGGCATGGTGGACGGAATAGTCAATCTTATCCCCGCAATAAAAATCGGGCATATTGGTCTTTACCGTGATCCCGCAACCCTTGAACCCGTTGAATATTACTGCAAGCTTCCCTCCGACATTTCCGAGCGTGACGTTCTTCTTGTGGATCCCATGCTTGCCACCGGCGGTTCTGCCTGCGCCGCTATTCAGGCGCTGAAAAACCGTGGAGTGAAGAGCATAAAGAGTGTTCACCTTATCGCGGCTCCCGAGGGCGTAGAGAGGATCAATGCCGAGCATCCCGATATTGATGTTTACTGTGCGGCTCTGGATGAAAAATTGAATGAGCATGGATATATCGTGCCCGGTCTCGGCGATGCGGGAGACCGTATTTTCGGCACCAAATAGATCTGCCTGTACATACAGAAAAACCGCCTGCGGCTTGACCGCAGGCGTTCCTTTTGTCTTTTCAGTTTTTCTTTATGCTGATGTCTCCGGAGACAGAGGATGCTGTAATTTTGCAGAGTCCGTCGCCGCTTATGAGATACTTTCCGGATTTGGTAAAGGGGAAATCCGATGTGAAATTGCCGGAGACCGAGCCTGCATTTACGCTGAAAGAGGCATTTTCCGGCAGAAAAATTTCCGTGTTGCCCGAAATGCTGTTGAATTCAATGCGTTCCGGTAAAACTTCGGACCTGAGCGTAAGATCTCCGCTCACGGAGTTGAGAGCGGCGGAGACCAGTTTTGCCGCGGAAATGCTGAGTGTGCCCGATACCGTTTCAGCTCTGACCGTATTTCCGGCGGATGATATGATATCAAGATCTCCGGATACTGTTGATATTTCGTATTCCTTACTGTCCGCTTCAACGGAAACATCTGCGGAGACGGAGTATATCTCAATCTCATCCAAAACAGTTTCCGCGGGAAGGGTCAGGGTAAGGTCCTTGGGGAGAGTGACTTTTGAAAGACTCAGTGCTTCATTTTTTACAAATCTTATTCTCAGTGTTTCCCCGTCAAGCCACCACCGTAACTGATGCTTTTCTTCAAGAGGATCAGGTGCTGTTTCTTTTATGGCTACGCTTTCTCCGGCGGCGATAATATTTACCGAACCGCTGATCCATTCCACGTCAAGTTTCGTGATTTTGCCTGAGAATTCGGTATTTCCCACCGAGTATCTGTCCGGGTTTCTGTATTTGTATAAATTTCCGCCTTTTACCGAACAGGAGCAGAGGCAACCTGCCGCAAATATCAGAGAAAGAAGTCCTGCCAATAATTTTTTCATTTCTGTTCCTCCTGAATTGATTTTTTGGGATATATCCGGAAGAGGAGTTCTGGGCTTTTGCTCTTTTACAGTACGCCGTATGGCCCAATTATACACCAGAGACTCGAAAAAGTCAAGTAAAAATCCATGTCTGTAAAAAAAGTTGCCCGCTTACGCTGCAGCGCTCACGGGCAGAAAACAAATAAAACAGGTTATAGAAGAAAAGAATAAAGGAGTAAAGAATTACTCTTTAGGAAATAGCTTGTAAAGATCCCCGTATCGGGTCAGACATACAGCCGCAAGGTGGATGCTTTCATCCTGAATGCTCTGGCCGGCATCGGCCAGAGCTGCATGAAGTTTGCCACCGACCTGCGCCTGCTGGCCAACTTCAAGGAGATGGAGGAGCCCTTTGAGAAGAACCAGATCGGTTCCTCTGCGATGCCCTACAAGCGCAACCCCATGCGCTGCGAGCGCATCTGCGCCCTTGCCCGTTACCT
>CAJLLT010000017.1 GCA_905207625.1 uncultured Eubacteriales bacterium
GGTTAACCTTTATTTAACCACGCGACTATCGCGTGGTTTTCGTTATACAATAAAAACACCCCCGGGGAAAAACCCTGAGGGATGCTTTTCTTTTACAGTGCCGTTCCGGATTGAAACGGCAGGTTTGCAGATTAATGTATTCGGTATCCGGATCAGAATATTACCAGCAGAAACTGGGAAACCAAAACCACCGCAAGAAGCGCGATAGGATAGGTTGCGGCATAGGCGGAAGCAACCTCATCCGTTCCGGCAACATTTATAAGAGTACCGAGAGCGGGAGTAGAGGTCATACCGCCGGTGATGGAACCGAGGTTGTTGAGAAGGCTGAGTTTGAGAACGTATTTTGCAAAGAAATAGCCCACGATCATGGGAACAATAGTCATCGCCACACCGTACAGGAAGTATACGGGCTTGAAATACTCGACAAACTTTGCACCTCCGGCAATACCCGCACCAATAAGAAACAGCATAAGTCCCAGCTCGCGGAATATTTCCATCATACGCTTATCAGGAGTCACATTGACAGGTCCGAAGTGCGCAAAATGACCGAAGATGAGCGCGGTTATAAGAGTTCCGCCGGTAGTCGTCAGAGAGAAGGTCGTACCGGAAAGTCCCTGTGAAGACAGAGGTATCTTTATGGATCCCACAAGAACACCTACAACAACCGCAAGTGCGAATGCGGCAAGCCCCAGGGAATCAATTGAAAAGAGTTTTCCCTTGTACTCTTTTCTTGAACCCGTATCAACAGCAGAGATCTTTGCCCTCTCCGCAGCCATATCCGCCTTTGCGAATTTGGGGACCAGCTGTACAAACAGCACGACGCCCACGACACCGAACAGATATGCTATACCGTGGCCGACAGTTACGGCAGCCTCATAGGTTGCGGAAACATCGGGAGTAGCGGCATATATGTTTTCTACGGTTGCCTTTGCGGCAGAGAATCCGGGTGTAGAGGTAAGTGCGCCGGAAAGTATGCCGTCAAGCATGGCAACAAACGCCTTGGGATCGGACTCGCCTCCCCTGCCGATATAGTAGCAGGCAACGCAGGTAAGACCGCCGGAAAGAATGATTATTATGCCGAGAAGAATATAGGACTTGAAATTCTTTTTCAGATTCTTGAAGAAATTCGGTCCGGCAATGAAGCCCACTGCCGTAACAAAGAAAATAAGTCCGATATTCTCGATTATTTTCAGAGCCTGGCTGCTGTAACCCGTACCGGCAACGGTAAGGGTATCGGAGAGCGGCTGGGAAAACAGGGCACCGAAGAGAAGAGCCACGATAAAGACGCCTGCCGTACCGAGGTTCACACCTTTAATGGTTATACGCCCGAGTAGATAGCCCAAAGCGGCGATTATAAATACGGAGAGCATCAGAAACGCAACACCATTTACGGAGACTACTCCGTTGAATATACTCATTTCAGTTTACCTCGAATAATTATTTACGTCTGTAATCGGGCAGGAGTTTGGGAGAAACCTCATCGGTATTTATCCCCGCAGCCTCACGTTCCGCATTGAACGCGTCAAGATGTTTCAGAGTAAGCTGTCCGACCTTTACATCCTTGCTTCTTGCGGCTGCGTTTTTGCCGGCACTGCGTCCGAAAACGATAATGTCAAGCAAAGAGTTGCCCATAAGTCTGTTTCTTCCGTGGATTCCGCCTACGGCCTCGCCGGCAACGTAAAGATTGGGGACATTGGTGGTCATACCGTCAACGGTAATGTCAAGTCCGCCGTTCTGATAGTGCAGCGTGGGATAGACAAGAATAGGCTCACGGCGGATATCTATGCCGTACTGGCCGAACATACGCATCATGGCGGGGATTCTCTTTTCGATCGTGCCCTCGCCGCCCAGGATCTCGATCATAGGTGTGTCAAGCCATACAGCTTTACCCTCACCGGTCTCAACACCGTTGTTACGGTCAGAGCATTCTCTTATGATACTCGCGGCGGAAACGTCACGGGTTTCCAGGGGATGCATGAAGACCTCACCCTTTGCGTTTACGAGTTTCGCGCCGAGGCTGCGTACCTTTTCCGTTACAAGAGCGCCGAATATCTGCTGAGGATAAGCGGCTCCGGTGGGATGATACTGGAGTGTATCCGCGTAAAGAAGTTTTGCGCCCACACGGTAACCCAGGACCAGACCATCGGCTGTCGCGCCGTAATGGTTGGAGGTGGGGAAGCCCTGATAGTGCATTCTGCCTGCGCCGCCGGTGGCGATAATAACGGTCTTTGCCCTGGCAACAAGCAGTTCGCCGGTTTCCATGTTCATGAGAACGGCTCCGGCAGCGCTGCCGTTGCTGTCAAGGATAAGTTCCACCGCGGAAGTAAAGTCAACCACAGGTATACCGCGGTTAAGGACCTCGTCACGGAGAGTTCTCATTATCTCCGCTCCGGAATAGTCCTTTGCGGCATGCATACGTTTACGGGAGGTTCCGCCGCCGTGGGTGGTTATCATTGTTCCGTCGGGCGCTTTATCAAATTCAACACCGAGGTTGTTGAGCCACTGAATAGCTTCGGGGGCATCACATACAAGCTTGGAAAGAAGTTCTCTTTTTGCGGCAAAGTGACCGCCGCCGAAGGCGTCCAGAAAATGGATTGCGGGAGAATCGTTGGGCTTGTCGGCAGCCTGTATGCCGCCTTCAGCCATCATGGTATTCGCATCACCGATACGGAGCTTGGTTACTATCATGACGTTTGCTCCGGCCTCATTGGCTTCAATAGCCGCAGAAGAGCCGGCACCGCCGCCGCCGATGACCAGGACATCCACATCATAATCGGGATCGGAAAGATCCACGTCCGAGGGTTTTATACGGGGATTTGCCTGAAGCATGGCTGCGAGTTCGTGGGGTACGCTTTCTCCCTTGTTGGGTCCGACGGTAAGGGCGGTAAACTCGCTCTTTTTATAGTCGGGGTGATATGTACGGAGAAGTTCATCCTTCTGCTGAGCCGTCATACGGGCAGGCTCGAACGCCACATTCTTCGCCCTTGCCGCTTCCACGGCTTTCAGGGATTCGTTGATACTGTTCGGATACATGTTCGTGCCTCCTTATTTCTCGATATCTCGGTTGTTGTAAAGCTCCTGCAGTTCCTGCACGGGCTTATCCATCAGAGCCTCGATAAGGTCGGTGAACGTACCGTCGTTTATCTCTTTGACCCTGTTTTCCAGATGCTCTGATCTGGGAGCCAGATATTTGCCGTTTATACGCCTTGCAAGCATCGCGACCTGGGGGTGAGAAATGCCGGCGGGACAGCGTGAGGAACAGACTCCGCACATGACGCAGTCGAAGGACTCCTCGGCGCATCTTTTAAAGTCTCCACGCTGAGCGTAGGCAATATACTGCATTACATTCAGCCCCTGGGTGCAGCTCTTTGTACATGCGTTACAACCGATGCAGGCATATATCTCGGGATAAAGCTGCATCATGACCTGCTCGGTTACGGGTATCTTCTCCACATCGTAAACCTGTTTGACCAGCGGGAAGAAAGGCAGGGTCGCAATATACATTCCCTCTTCAACCTTGGTCTGGCAGGCAAGGCAGGTCTTGAGTTCCTTCTGTCCCTTGATTCTGTAGATCGTGGCACAGGCACCGCAGAAACCGTTGCGGCATCCGCATCCGCGGACAAGCTGATACCCCGCATATTCCATGGCACGCATTATGGTCAGGTCGGCGGGAACGGTATACTTTTTACCGAAAAGGTAGATATTAACCATATCTTGCATATTCTCTCTCCCTGTTAAATCAATACTCGTTGGGCAGTTCGTCAAGCTCGTCACAGCGGAAGACGGGACCGTCCTTGCAGACATACTTTGAACCGATATTGCAGCGGCCGCATTTGCCGATACCGCACTTCATTCTCAGCTCCATTGTGGTGTAGACCTGGGTCTTGTCAAAACCGAGTTCCTGAAGTCCCTGAAGGGTGAACTTTATCATTATCGGAGGACCGCAGAGAACGGCGGTTTTGTCGGTACTGAAGCCCAGTTCCTTGACATAGTTGGGAACGAAGCCGACATGGCCGTCCCAGCCTTCCTGCTCCCGGTCTATGGTCAGGTGTACGGTAACACCGGCATCGTTCTGCCATTCGTTGATTATTTCGTTATAATCCACCAGGTCATTCATGCTTCTTGAACCGTAGACAATATCTATCTTGCCGTATCTGTCACGGTAGTGACGGCAGTAGTTTATAACGGAGCGGAGAGGTGCGAGTCCGATACCGCCCGCAATAAACAGCAGATCTTTGCCCGCAAACGCAGTGTCAACGGGAAATCCGTTACCGTAGGGTCCCCGGATGGTTATCTGCTGACCTACCTCCATAGAGTGCAGCCATTGGGTCACACATCCGCATTTTTTGATGGAAAACTCCATGAATTCGGTATTTGTGGGAGAAGAAGTGATACTGAACATCGCTTCGCCCACGCCGGGGATTGAAAGCATCGCGCACTGACCGGGCATATGCTCGAACGCCTTTTTACCGTCGGGAGTCACGACCCGGAAGGTCTTGACATCGGGGGTGTCGATACGGATATCCGTGACAACACCTATCTTCGGGATAAGAGGTTCATTCATGGCTCTTTCCTCCTAACTTTTTCATTACCTTGACTATGTTGGTATGGATCGGGCAGGCTCCTATGCATCTGCCGCAACCCACGCAGGAAAAGAGTCCGTCGTTATTTGTGGGATAATAGACAAGCTTATGCATGAAACGCTGACGGAACCGCTCCATCTGAGTCAGCCGGGGCTGTCCGGCAGACATCTTGGTAAAATCGGAATACATGCAGCTGTCCCAGCAACGGAAACGGACAACACCGTGCCCGGTATCAAAATCCTTTATGTCATAGCACTGACAGGTGGGGCAGTGGAACGTACAGCTTCCGCAACCCAGGCAGGATTCGGAAAGCTCTTTCCATTCGGGGGCGGAGAAGAATTCCTCCGTTTTTCCCGCACCGAAAGCATCGGCAGAAAGGGATGCCAGGGGCAGCTTTTTCAGCTTATTTTCAATCTCCGCCTGCTCTTTTTCCGCCTCGGCACCGTCACTCTCCTCCGTCACGGAAGAAATGAGAGCCATGGCGGCACTTCCCTTCTCCGTCAGGGAGTCGAAATACATATATCCGTCGGTTTTAACACAGCGCACGTCACCTTCGGGACGGGCGGCAGATATTGAAAACGTACCGCAGAAACAGGTCTCGGAGGGTCTGGCGCAGGCAAGGGAAAACACTGTACAGTGTTCTCTTCTGTTCTTGTAATAGGTATCCACAGGCTCAGCAAGGAACACCCGGTCGAGAATGTCGAAACTGCGGACATCGCAGGCACGCACTCCGAACAGGAAGAAGTCTTCATCCTCCTTACGGATATCCACTATTTCGATATTTTTGCCCTGAAGCCTGAACTTCATCAGGTCTTCGGTCTGGGGGAAGAAAAAGTCCTTCGGACCGCGGAGAGTATTCAGAGCGTTGGAAAGGGTCTTGCCTTCACTCCACTTTTCGTATTCCGCACCGTCCTTCTTGTCCACGGGCATATACAGGGAGCCTTTTGAGGACAGGGCTGCAAAAACTTCGGACAGTTTTTCAAGCTTTATTCTACGCATCTCTACCGCCCCTTTCTACAGCCTCGGAGGGCTCACAGTCATCGGTGGAATAGTTTATCACGGGTGCACGGCTGCCGACCTCGGCACCTGCCTGATACTCTCCGTAGAGAGAATCTATATCCTTGATGAACTTTCTGTTCAGCAGATGCAGCGGGATATGCTGGGGACATACGCGGGAGCACTCTCCGCAGTCGGTGCAACGTCCGGCAACATGGAAGGCCCTGATTATATGGAACATACTCTCTTCAAAGGAATTTGCCGCAACCTTATTCTCCACACCGGATTCAGGGTTGTCAAAAACGCACTTTTCACAGGTGCAGGCGGGACATACGTTGCGGCAGGCGTTGCAGCGGATACAGCGGGAAAGCTCATTCTGCCAGAACGCGAATCTTTCATCCGGAGTCATACGCTCCAGTTTCTCTACTTCATCAAAACGGTGGCTGTCAGTAACCTCACCCTGCTGACCGATAAGCTCGTCATAAGCAACGACTTTCCTGCTCTTGCAGTTGATACACCGTTCGTCCAGGCAGTCCCGGCGGTCGAGAACAACGTCTCCGTCATACAGGGTATGAACGATCACTTTATCTCCGTCACGGTCAAGGGAGGTTATCCCGTGAACTTTTTCCTTGATCCGCTCCACATCGCTCTTCCCGTCGCACTCGACACCTATAACATAAACCTTTTCACGGTCGAAGCGATGTTCGGTGAGAAGCTGATTGAAGCTGTAGCTGTCGCAGGGCTTGAGGAACACCAGTACTTTTGAAGCGGTACGGCGGGTCTGTTCTATCAGATATTTGGAGAAGTTGGAGGCACAGAAGTCCGTCCATATCATTTCCCTGCCAAGCTGCTCTGCATCGGTGAATACCGCAGGGGTGCAGTCATAGCCGAACTCTCCTCCGCGGAAACCGAGGACACGGTCAACGGTTCCGTCGGAAAGAAGCTCAGAGGCTCTCTTGATTATCATTTGTTGCTGCATCTCAGATCCTCCAATCTCTTGTTCTTGCCCAGAGCGGTGACCTTTGCCACGAAATCGTTCATGGTTGCGGCAAACTTTGCGCCCTCGGCGGCGGAAACCCACTCCACACGGGTACGTTCTCTTTCTATGCCCAGATAGTCAAGCATGGAGAAGAGCAGACTCATACGGCGTCGGGTATAGTAGTTACCGGAGGTGTAGTGGCAGTCACCGGGGTGACAGCCGCAGATGATGACTCCGTCGGCTCCTCTGCGGAAAGCACGGAGGATAAACATAGGATTTACCCGGCAGGAACAGGGTACCCGGATTATTTTTACATCGGCGGGATATGCCAGACGGTTATTTCCCGCAAGATCGGCACCCGCATAGGAGCACCAGTTGCAGCAGAACGCCACTATCATGGGCTTGAAATTCTCGTTTACCGACATATCGCGTCAACCTCCGCCATTATCTGTTTATTACTGAATCCGTTCAGGTCCATTGCTCCGGAGGGACAGGTTACGGTGCAGGCACCGCAGCCCTGGCAGACAGCGGCATTGACCTGGGCCACCCTGCGGATCCGTGTGGTGCGGTCGGGCATACGGAATTCCTTATCCACATAGCTGATCGCGCCGTAGGGGCAGACCTTTTCGCAACTGGAACAGCCGTTGCACATATTCTCATCGGAATGGGCAACGCAGGGATTACCCAGAAGCTTATCCTTGGCGAGAAGTCCTATGACCTTTGCCGCAGCAGCTCCCGCCTGGGATACGGTTTCGGGTATGTCCTTCGGTCCCTGGCATACACCGGACAGGAATACACCGGCAGTGGGACTTTCCACGGGACGGAGTTTCGGATGGGCTTCGGTAAAGAAGTCGTTTGTATCCATGGAAGCGGTAAGCTTCGTTGCAAGACCTCTCGCTGTCTTATCCGGCTCGATAGCCGCTGCGAGAACAACAAGGTCCGCATCTATATGAAGCTGTTCGTCCGCAAGCAGATCGCTTGCCTGAACATGAAGCTTCTTGCCCATGGGGGTAACTTTGCCCACGGTTCCCTTTATATAATGCACACCGTATTCTTCAACGGCACGTCTGTAGAACTCATCGAAGTTCTTTCCGGGGGTACGGACATCTATGTAGAAGACATAAACATCTGTATCCGGGTATTTATCACGGATGAGCATGGCGTGCTTTGCGGTGTACATACAGCATATCTTTGAGCAGTATTCCTTGCCCTTTTCGGCACATGCGGCACAGCGGGAGCCCACGCACTGAACAAAAACGATGGTATGGGGATGCTCTCTGTCCGAGGGACGGAGCAGGGTTCCTCCGGTAGGTCCGGCGGCATTCATGAGCCTTTCAAGCTCAAGGGAGGTTATAACATCTTTCGACTTGCTGTAGGCATATTCGTCGAACTTATCCATGCTTATGACGTCGTAACCAGTAGCAACGACGATAGCACCGTACTTCTCGGAAACAAGTTCGTCTTTTGCCTTATAATCAATTGCTCCGGCGGCGCATATCTTCGAGCAGAGTCCACATTTGCCGGTCTGGAGCATGGTGCAGTAGTCAGGGTCGATGGTGGCGACCTTCGGAACGGCCTGCGCAAAGGGAATATATATTGCATGGCGGTTGTCCATGCCCATATTGAACTCGTTGGGAACGTTCTTCTTCGGGCATTTCTCGGTACATAGACCGCAACCGGTACAAAGCTCTTCTTTTACATAACGGGCTTTACGGCGGATGGTAACATCGAAGTTACCCACAAAGCCTTTCACATCCTCGACCTCGGAGTAGGAAAAGATTCTGATCTTTTCGTTCTGTCCCGCATCAACCATTTTCGGGGTAAGAATACATGCGGCGCAGTCCAGAGTCGGGAAGGTTTTGTCAAGCTGAGCCATTTTTCCGCCGATAGTGGGCTTTTTCTCAACTATATCCACAGGGAATCCCGCGTCGGCAATATCAAGAGCGGTCTGTATGCCGGCAATTCCGCCGCCTATAACAAGGGCTCTTTTTGTAACGGGAGTTTCTCCGGGGGTCAGGGGCGCATTCAGGTTGACCTTCGCCACGGCGGCTTTGCCGAGGATTATAGCTTTTTCCGTTCCGGTGGGAATATCTTTGTGCACCCAGGAGCACTGCTCGCGGATGTTCGCGATTTCCACCATATACGGATTTATGCCTGCGGCGGCAGCTGTCTTCCGGAAGGTCGCCTCATGCATACGGGGAGAACATGAACATACCACAAGCCCCGTAAGTTTATGTTCCCTGACGGCATTCTTTATCAGATCCTGACCTGCCTGGGAACACATATACTGATACTCGGCGGAGAAGACAACGCCGGGTTCGTTTTTCAACGCTTCCGCAACTGCTTTAACGTCTACCGTAGCGGCAATATTGGTACCGCAATGGCAAACAAAAACACCTATTCTCTGCATTTTCTTCTCCTCCTCACTTACTGAATTTTCTGAAGGCGCTGACTATTGCCTGCTGAGGCATATCCTCGGGCAGTGATGCAGCATCCTCGGGGGTAAAGAAATTTGCCCCCTTCTGTCTGATGACCGCGAGACGCAGAGCTTCCACAAGCTTTCCGGGTTCAACTCCGCGCGGACAGCGCTGAACACAGGCAAAACATGTCAGACATTTGTATATCGACTTGCTTTCCGCAAGTTTATCGATCTCACCTTTTTCCACCATATAAACGAACTGATGGGGATGATATTCCATCTCATCGTAAGCGGGACATGTGGCGGAGCACTTTCCGCATCTCATACATTTCAGAGGGTTGACCCCGCTTATACGGAGTACTTCTTCCTTGATATCGCTGTTATTCACCGTCTGTGCCCTCCTTTACTCCCAAAGCCTGCGCAAGTATCTCCGTAAGGTATACCACCGGCACGGAAGAAGTCTTTTCAAGATTATATTTGCAAAGAGGACATGCCGTAACTATCATCTCTGCGCCTTTGTCGGCGGCATCATCGCAGATACTCCTGCTTCTGCGTCCGGCGGCGGAAGGATCGGTGGTTATGACATAGCCTCCGCAGCATTCATTGCGGCTGCTCCACTCTACCGCATCCGCACCGAGGGCACGGATGAAATCCTCGAAAATACGGGGGTTTTCCGGATCGTCCATTGCCATATCCGCGGCGGGACGAAGCAGGAGACATCCGTAATATGCGGCAATTTTCTTTCCGGTCAGAGGGGCTGTGACCTTCTGTTTAAGAGCATCAAAGCCGACAACATCACGAAGAAGTTCGAGATAATGCAGAACCTTACATGATCCGTCATAGGCGGGAACGTTCTCCTGCGCCATATACAGATTCACCTTGCGGGCAAAAGCCGCATCTTTTTTCATCGCCTCATTGGTTCTCTTTATGACATTGTGGCAACCGGAGCAGACCGTAACAAGGGGCATCTGCTGTCCGGCGGCAGAGGCAAGAGCTCTGACGGAGGAAAGCTTTGTTGCGACCTCGTCACCGGCGGAGGTGAAAACACCGCCGCAGCACTGCCAGGTCTCGGGTTCGACAAGCTCGACCCCCAGGGTTTCAGCGCATCTGCGGGCATATATGTCCAGCTGTTTTGCTTTATTCTTCAGCGTACAGCCGGGAAAATAAGATACCTTCATTCTTTTCCTCCTCAGACCATCTGTTCGGGGTGAAATACCTCGTCAAACTTTTCCTCGGTAAGGAAGCCCAGTTCCACACAAGCCTGTTTCAGTGAGATATTCTCTTTGAAAGCTTTCTTGGCGGTCTTGGCGGCATTCTCATATCCGATATAAGGATTAAGCGCAGTAACAAGCATAAGGGAATTGTGCAGATTATGGTGCATCTTTTCCTTATCTGCCACGATACCGACAGCGCATTTGTCGTTGAAGGAAACAATGGCCTCGGCAAGCAGACGCGCGGACTGAAGGAAATTGTAGATGCAGACAGGCATGAACACGTTGAGTTCAAAATTACCCTGACTTGCCGCCATGCCTACGGCAACATCATTGCCCATCACCTGAACGGCAACCATCGTAACGGCTTCGCACTGGGTGGGATTCACCTTTCCGGGCATAATGGAGGAGCCGGGTTCGTTCTCGGGGATACGGATCTCTCCCAGACCGTCACGGGGACCGGAGGCAAGCCAGCGGACATCATTGGCGATCTTCATCATATCGCAGGCGAGAGCCTTTATCGCACCGTGGGCAAAAACTATCTCGTCCTTGGAGGTAAGGGCGTGGAACTTATTCGGAGCGGTAACAAAAGGTTTACCCGTAAGTTTCGCGACCTCCGCCGCGACGGCGGTATCAAAACCCTTGGGAGCGTTGAGACCGGTTCCCACCGCCGTTCCGCCGAGAGCAAGCTCATGAAGAGGCTTGACTGCGGTACGGAGCAGTTCTGCGTCTCTCTGCAGACTGCTTCTCCAGCCGCTTATCTCCTGGCTGAATTTTATGGGAGTCGCATCCTGAAGATGCGTTCTTCCCGACTTTACTATGCCTTCGTTCTCCGCTTCCAGACGGATAAAGGTGGCTATAAGCTTCTCCACCGCGGGAAGCAGCTTGTCCTCAACCGCGAGCACCGCGGAAATATGCATCGCGGTGGGAAAGGTATCGTTGGAGGACTGGCTCATGTTTATATCATCGTTGGGATGGAGCAGTTTCTCTCCCGCGACCGCATTTCCTCTGTTGGCAATGACTTCGTTTGCGTTCATGTTGGACTGAGTGCCGGAACCGGTCTGCCAGACAACAAGAGGAAAATGCTCGTTGAGAGCGCCGGATATGACCTCGTTGCAGGCCTGAGTTATTGCCGCGAGTTTTGCGTCGGTCATCTTTTCGGGCTTCAGCGCATGATTTGCCCTTGCGGCGGCAAGTTTGAGGATACCGAAAGCATGGGTTATCTCCCGGGGCATGGTCTCAATGCCTACGCCTATTTCAAAATTCTCATGGCTTCTCTGTGTCTGAGCAGCCCACAGTTTATCTTCGGGGACTCTCACTTCCCCCATGGAATCATGTTCAATGCGATACTGCATAAATCCGCCCCCGTTATATTTCAAGATCTTTGATTATGTTCTTAAGGCAATCCGAACTGTATCTGAGCTTGATTATTTCATCATCGGTCAGATCGGGCAGGACCTTACCCTGTGCACCCTCGGCACCGACGATATTGAGAACACTTAGGCATACGTCATTTATTCCGTATTCTCCGTGCATCATGGTGGAAACGGTCATAGTGGTGTTTGCGCCGTCCAGCAGACACTGGCAGATATGGCAAACGGAAACAGAAACGGCATAGAACGTTGCGCCCTTGCATTCTATGACCCTTGCGCCGGATTTGCGGACATAGTTTTCCGTATCCGCGAAATCAAGAACCTTGCCCTCTACTCCGGCAAAGGAGGAATCCATTTTGGCGATCGGGACATTCGATATATTTGCCAGAGACCAGGGAATGAAAGCGGAATCACCGTGCTCACCCATGACATAAGCGTGAACGTTCTTCTGATTTATATTGTAGAAGTCCGCAAGACATGCACGGAGACGGGAAGTGTCAAGAATAGTTCCGGAGCCGATGATACGGTGTTCGGGCAGTCCGGAAAGTTTGGTAAAGGTGTAGGTAAGTATATCAACGGGGTTACTTACGACTATATATATGGCATCGGTCGCATAGCGGGTTATTTCGGGTATTATGGACTTGGTTATATTGATGTTGGTCTGTGCAAGGTCAAGTCTGGACTGCCCGGGTCTGCGGGCAATACCGGAGGTGATTATAACGATATTGGAGCCCACTGTGTCGGGGTAATCTCCTGCATAGATATTGCAGGGCGTGCAGAAAGGCGTTCCCTGACGGATATCCTGAGCCTCGCCCATAGCCTTGTTTTTGTTGACGTCGATCATTACTATTTCCGACGCCAGCCCGGTCACAGCCAGAGTATAGGCAATAGTGGAGCCTACGCTTCCGGTTCCGATGATGGTCACTTTGTTCATAATAATATCTCCCTTACATATTTACGCGGAGGATACGATCTCCTGTCAGACATGAGAAAAATCCGGTATTACCGTATTTTTCCGCATTCTCCCCCGCCGTTGTTCAACCTTGGCAGAGCAAAAAGACATCGTATGCCATTTTACTTGACTACATTATATCACTGAGGATATCCCAAATCAAGACATATTTTATGACATTTGCGGAAAAAGCTTCTGTTTCGTTTATTTTTTTCTATTACGCCTATTTTTTGTCGAAAAATATGTCACCTTAATTTCACAATTCGACAATACAGGAAAAGAGCAGACACAAACGAACCGCACAGGACAGCGCCGCAAAAAGTTATACCCCCCGAGATATTCATTCAAGCCATTCCGGCACAGGTGGGCAAAAAAAGAACCAAAATGACAAATTCGTAAATTTCTGCAAAAACCCGGAATTGCCTATTGACAAACAGGCAAAAATGTTGTATAATACACAGGCATTGTTAAGTCAGATGCGTATGCGGGTGTAGTTCAATGGTAGAACCCCAGCCTTCCAAGCTGGTCGCGTGGGTTCGATTCCCATCACCCGCTCCAGAAAAAACCACTTGCTGTTGCAGGTGGTTTTTTCAATTATATTGCCATTCCGGGCCGGCTGCCTCCGGGTCAAAGCCGGCTGCGCCGGATAACGGCACCCCGGCAAAGCTTTATCAGAGAATTCCGCATCAGAAAACAACCGGGGCTTCCCGTATTGATTGAAGCCTGAACGGAAGCAAAAAAAGCATTTCACGGATAAAACGGCGCGATAAGTTCACCGTCCGGTTTCAGTCCATTATATGCTTCAAAAGCCTGCGGAGACGCTTGATGCGTCCCCGCAGGCTTCGTTCATTTTGAATCCGTTCACATATAAAAAGCGGTTATCTGCCCTTTCGTCTCTTCACCGGTACCCCCGGCACCGTCTTGAGGATTATAAGCAGTATCGCAAACACAGACCCGAGTCCCGCAAGAATGACCGCCCAGACAGTAACCTGCCCATCATTCCCGGAAATTCCGCTTCCGGAACCTGAACGGAAGTGCGAAAGAGAACTGTCCTCAGGCAGAAGAGAATTGACCCCGGAATCCGCCGTTATCTTCGTTGAAATACACATATCCGATTCATTCTGCAACAATCCGGAATGAATGCAGTCACCTTCGGCGAATGTTCCCGCCACAGAAAGCATGTCCCCGGGCAATTCCGGATCGGAAAAAGAGGAATTTCTCCCCGCAAACACAAACAGACAAATACCGGCAACCAGCACCAGAACCGCAGCCGCAACCGTTACACGCATGTTTTTTTCTTTGTCGTTCATACCTGAGTAATTCTGCATATTCTGCTCCTTTTTCTCCGATGCGCAGGATGCCGCTGTGACAAGCAGGCGGCATCCGCACACATCACGACCGATGCCCGTCGACGGCACCGTATAAGACTCTTTACTGTAGATAATAAATTCTTTCTTGTCCAAAATCAGGGATCGGCAACTATTATTGCATTGAATCCAGAGCCTGCTCCAATTCAGCCTTGGATTCCTCTATCCAGGCCTTTGCCGTTTCAAACCATTCCGTCATTTCCTCATATTTTTCATCCGAAATATCATCACCGTTCATGAGTATATCCCTATACTGATTGAGCAGTGCCGACATCTGCTGAAAAACACTGATCGTTTCCGAGTCCATAAGGTGGGCATTGGCATTTATCAGACCTGAAAGTTCATTGAACTCCTCACTGGTGGAATTGAAGACCTGAATTGCCTCCTGCTTTTTTGAGCTGTCACCACAGCCCGCAAGGAACAGGCCCAGAGAAACGATCATGAGGGCTGCAAGAATGATTGCTGTTGTTCTGCGCATTAAAATACTTCCCTTCAGCTTTTGAATTCTGAATTCCCTTTACGGAAATCCTCATTTGCTTCCGACTTTTGGCGAAACGTTTTTTCCGCACGTTCAAATACCCACTTACGAACCGAAAGAGAATATTTTCACGGAAAAAGGCCGACACCACGTCCCGAAAAACCGGTCCGACAGTAACACTGCCTTGACATCGGAAAAAGTTTTTAGTATAATTAAGTTACTGCGTACGGAAATGCAGAATCAGCCGGAACACCTTTCCGGTAACTGATTATACTACCGATTCCGGGTTATGAACGCCTCCCGGAGCGAAATGTCGGTTTTCGGGAGTGAAATGTCAGTATAAACTGTTGAAAAAAATCTTTTTTCATTCATAAAACGCGATTTAAAATCCGCACGGGTGGTGATTTCATGTTGAAAATAGCAGTATGTGACGACAATGGGGAATTCCTGTCGAAAGCGATGGAGCTGATAGAAAAATGGGCCGAACACCGTGATATTCCCGTAGAGCTGTATTCCTTCGGAAACGGAGACGATCTTATAGCAAAGGCCTCTTCCGAACGCATGGATATAGTGTTTCTGGACATAGTGATGCCGCTTCTCAACGGCATGGATACGGCAAGGGAACTCCGTCAGTCCGACACTTCGGTCATGATAGTTTTTCTGACTTCTTCGCCGGAGTTTGCCCTCGAATCGTATGAGGTGAAAGCCCAGGGGTATCTGCTCAAGCCTGTAAGCTATGAAAAAATGGAACAGACCCTCGATGACTGTGCCGAAGCATTTGAAAAGGAACCGAAAAACCTTGTACTGAAAACCGCTCACGGATACCGGAAGATATATTACCACGATATAGAATACGTTGAAGCGCAGAACAAAAAGGTAATATTCTTTCTGCGCAACGGAGATAAAGCCGAAGTTTCGGAACCCCTTTACGCCTTTGAGGACAGACTTACCGACAGCGCGGGATTTTTCAAATGTCACAGGAGTTATCTCGTAAATCTTCTGAATGCGGACCGTTTCAGCAATACGGACATAATCACAAAATCCGGACGTACGGTCCCCATCGCCAGAGGTCTGGCAAAAGCTTTCAAAGAAGCCTACTTTGCCCTGATGTTCGGATAAAAGAAAGGATACGCCGTCATGCCGGATATTGTGATAACCGTACTGAGTCTGATACATAACGCAACCACGCTGTTTTTCGGGGTCTACGTCTCGGCGGCGTTCCTCGGTGTGAAAATGGACAGAAAGAACATCTTCAACCTGTTCTTTTTCTCGCTTGGTATCGGTGTGTTTTATGTCGGGACGTTCCTTCTTTTCGGAGAATCCGTTACGGAAAAAGTCTATCCCCTCATAATCCATCTTCCGCTGATCCTCTTTCTTACCCTTCACTATAAATACAACTTCGTCATCTCCGCTCTGTCCGTAATAACCGCGTACCTCTGCTGTCAAATAAGCAACTGGCTCGGTGTCGCGGCCCTGGACATGACAAAAGAGGTCTGGGTTTACTACAGTGTCCGTATAGTTGTAACCGTAACGGTTTTCATTATCCTTGTCCGGTTCGTATCCGGCATAACTGCCCAGCTAATGCAAAAACCGACCGGATCCGTAATAATCCTGGGACTGATGCCCTTTATATATTACCTTTTCGACTATATAACCGGAGTGTACACCCATCTGCTGTATTCCGGTCTGGAGATAGTCGGAGAATTCCTCGGTTTCGTTCTGTGTCTGGCATACCTCATGTTTCTTTTCCTGTACTTCAGGCAATATGAGGCAAAATGCGAAGCGGACAGGCGGAACCAGATGATGGAGATTCAGCAGGCTCAGACGGCAAAGGAGATCGAAGCGATTCGCCGCTCGGAGTATGCGGTATCACTGCTCCGTCATGATATGAGGCATTTTCTTTCGGGAATTCTGTCGTACATAGAAAACGGTGAAACGGAAAAGGCAAAAGAATACATCAGCCAGGTCATAAGCACCTCCGACCACACCGCCATGAAAAAATACTGCGCCAATGAAATAGTAAATATGATCCTTTCTTCCCACGAACACGAAATGAAAGACGGAAACATAGACTTCCGCTGCTCGGTGCAGATACCGTCACAGCTCCCGTTTTCCGATGTGGACATAACCTCAATTCTGTCCAACGGACTGGAAAATGCGATACATGCGGTAATGAAACTTGACCCGGAAAAACGCAGAATAGACTTTGACATGCACATGAAAGAAGAAAAGCTTCTGATCTCAATCAAAAACACCTTTGCAAAAGTTCCGGAAATGGTGGACGGAATGCCTCACACCTCCGAAAGCGGACACGGTTTCGGCACTCAGAGCATACGTTACGTAACGGAAAAACTCGGAGGAAAGTTCATGTTTTCCGTTGACGGAGACTTGTTTATACTCCGGGTCATCCTTTAGCAGAAGAAGATCGGCGGTAACCCGTAAAGCTTGCAACTTTCACACTTTTAACTGTACTGAAAAAGGGACGGAATTATCCGTCCCTTTTTATTGATATCACTTATCACCCGTTTTCAGGTCAAAACCGACCGTCCCGGAAACTTTCACGATTTACTTGAGAACGTGGCTGTCATAATACTTTTTCAGTCCGCCCTTCCAGCACAGGAGCATACCACCCACTGCGCCAAGGGATGCCTGCATTATCTCGTACGGAAGTTTTACCATTGCGTACTCAAAAGTACTGTAAACATATATTTTTCCGAGAGTATACCCCGCCACCATTATCACCGCGCCGACTATCACACCCAGAGCCGAAGCCAGAACGGGCTTTTTGCGGAAAGTTTTATGGGATATGACTGAAACCGCCACAGCCTGCAGTCCGTGTACCGCAAGGGACACAAACATCGGCAGAGGATAAAACAGCATATCTCCGATAAAAGCCCCTACACCGCCCACGACAAAGGAACACACCGGTCCGAGAAGAATGGATGCAGTGCAGATAACGACATCGTTAAGATAAAGGTGCCCCCCCGGCACGGGGATACTGAAAATACTCATACTGAGCACAATGTTTGCGGCGGTAAGCACCGCGGTGATGCAGATCATTCTTGTAGTGATCTTTGGAAAACCGTTCTTTCTCATTTCTCTCTGACGGCACCACGCCGTCCCCCCTCACGATTAAGCACCGTCTACACGCATCCGCATACAGGCGGAAGCCTTCGGCTGTTTCTGACAAGCCGGACGGTACATTCATGCGGATTATACCATTTAAAGAAAGGCTTGTCAACCGGGTTTGAAAAAAATTGCCTTTTTCTCGTAAAAAAGTTCCTATTCCCGGGAAAAACAACGCATGTAAAGCAAAATAGCGTTACAGTGCGACCCTTACCCTGGATCTCTTTGAAAAACTATGCCCGTCACGGACGAAGTTTTCCCTGAAATAAGCCAAAAAAGCCGCCGGAGACTTACCCCGGCGGTACTGAAAAGCTTATAAAAGGCTAAAAGGGATATATGACTCCGAGCAACACGGAGAATAGGAGTATCACCGCAACGTAAAGAACAAGAAACCGTTTCTTCATAACCGTTGCCACAGCGGCAAGTGAGGTGACCCTGGTGGCAGGCCCGGCAAGGAGAAATGCCAGAGCACTGCCCTTTGTCATACCCTTTCCGAGCAGAGAACTGACCATAGGTATCGTCCCTCCGCCGCAGGCATAAAGAGGTATCCCGGCAAAAGCCGCAAAAACAACACTGAGAACCGGGGATGACGCAGTGACGGCATCAAACAGAGTATTTATCGGGAGCATATCCACCACAACCGCGACAAATATCCCCAGGAGCATCATTTTTCCTACAAAAAGAAGGTTTTTGCCAACATCGGTAAGATATTTTTTCCAGGTGAACGGCTCTTTCGTGCGGTTTTGCACAGATCTGGTATCAGAAGAACGGAGGCTGCTGCGAACGATGAAGCTTTCGGGGATCAGCTGGCAGATCCCCCCGATAGCAACACCGAAAAGAAATACCGCGCAGAGACGGGCAAGGGCAATCTCCGCTCCGAGTCCGCCCCAGGTCATAATAAAAAGCTGGGGATTCATCATTGCCGAAGCGGAAAGAAATGATATCAACGGAACTATACTGACACCCGCCCCGTAAAGGGCAAGAAGAACGGGAACAGTCCCATATGTACAGAGAGGAGAAATTATCCCGAGAACAGTGGCGACAACTATTCCTCCGAACCGGTTAGCGGAAAGACAGCGGTATATGAGTTTTGTCCAGGAGGTGAATTTCAGCAACTCTCCCAGAAAACATCCCGCAGCCACATACGGAAACAAATTCAGAAAATATTTCAGAAAATTCCCGGGAGCATCGCACAGGGCGCTGAACCAATACCAATAATTCATCCCCGGGAAAAGACCCTGAAACCAGGTCAGGACCGTATGGAGGAAACCTTCGTAAAGCTGTGCCATACTATTTGCTGTAGTCCATCTTGTAAAGCTCGATACCTTCACTCTTTCCGAGGTTCCGGCTGTACTGTTTTGTGTTAGCGTCGGCCCAGTGTTCATGGACTCCGGGTGAGGTCTTCAGGCTGTTACCCTTTCCGTCCCTGTAATCCGTACCGGAAGCAGGTGCGGGGATCTGAGCCGCCTCATGAAGATAGTTCTGCATTGTTGAATTCGGATCAATTGCGTCTCCGTTACGGGCGACAGACGGTTCGGCATTTATAAAATCGCAGCAAACGGAGTCGATCGCCACGGGATCCTGACTCATGATCAGGCTACTGGTCCAGTCCCCGTTAAACGGCGCTATTTCCCATTTACAGGTCCGGGGATCGACCTCCGCATTCTGTTTCGGAGTACAGACAAAAGCCTCCGCAACGTACAAAACAGTTTTCTGCCCCATATAAGCATTGCACATGAGATCCACGATAGGATTATATGTCCCCATATCCCTGCCGGGATAATCGGAGGAATAGTAATGCGCCGCCACAAGTTCATGCAGACCCGCAGCCCATGGCGAGGCACTCCTGTTGGATTCGGTAATAAAAGCCCCGAAAAGGTTTTTCCCCGTTGCAGTCATTCCGGCAAGGTCATGACCTTTCATGCCCGAAAGATTCAGAAAATACTTTGCGCTCACCACAAAGTCGGGAATATATGATTTTTCACCCTTGACCTCATCGGAGGACCATACGATCTCCGCTCCGGAAAGGCACTCTTCACCGTATTTAAAATTGACTCCGCGGGCAATTCCGGCAGAACAGTACCGGGTCATGGGACTCGGAATTACTCTTGTACAGTCAAAAACGGTTATATCCCCGGGTTCGACTCCTGCCCGGACCATACTCTCAAGAAGTTCACGCAGAAACACGGGGGAGGAAAAAAGAATATTCGTTCCGCCCGTCAGGCTGTTACAGCCGTTCATATTCAGTTTTATGGCGATTCCGTCGCCTTTTCTGTACCCTTTTTCCACACCTCTTTTGGTGTCTGTGTATTCAAAAAGCGCCCTCCAGGCGGCAGTTTCGCTGTCCGTATTTGTCAGGGCATAAAGGGAATCCAGCAGCATGGTACGGACTTTTTCCGTATCAAAATTCGTTATATTCCACCAATACCCGGCCCCGTTCCAGGTAAAAACACCGGGAGCGTATGCCCAGGTGACACGTCCGGGGTTTATCCCCACGCCTTTACCCATCACTCCGTGTTCAAAAGCCTGTTTTCCGCCGCCGGTAAGCACAGGAGTGACATCCCCTGTGGGATCCTCCCTGCCCCCTGAGGACGCGCCGGAGGTTGCACCGGAGGACGCAGAGGAAGTTGCCCCGGAGCTTGCCGAGCTTGTGGCTCCTGACGTGGGAGTATTGTATTCCGCACCGGGCTTACAGCCAACGAGATTTGCAAGTGTAACAACCGCGATAACTGCGGCGAGAATGGCATACAGAAGTCTTTTTCTTTTCATTCGGTTCCTCCGTCGGACCGGGTCATCCCGGAAAACTCAAACAGATATTTAACATGTACTGAAACCGGACCGCCGTCCGTTCCGTACGCTCTTTTCATATATTATATAACATTTATCAGACAATTTCAATAACTTTGAGGCGGTTTCACCTATTTGTAAAACAAATTTACCAAAAAAGGAAGCATCCGCAGACGGACGCTTCCCTTTTTATTTTCAGTTTTCCACGCCATGCAGACGGTTCCGCGGAAATACCCCGTCACCGGATAAAGGTCTTTATACCCGCACGTTTATGCTCGCTTTTACCGTGAAGAGATTCCGCCGCCGCCACCGTTTCCGGATCTCCTTTTCCGGTAAGAAGATAGCCGTCAAGATCGGCATATTTCAGCCCCATTTCCTTTTCATCCGTCTGACCGTCGAAAAGTCCGGCGGAGGGAGCCTTTTCAATGACGCAGGAAGGAGCTTTCAGGTATCGCAGAAACTCGTATATTTCCGTTACCGTAAGATCTGCGATGGGATTGAAATCGTGAGCCCCGTCTCCCCATTTTGTGAAGTAGCCGACGTACGCTTCGCTTCTGTTTCCGGTTCCGGCAACAAGTCTGCCCTCACTTGCGGCAATGGCATAGAGGGTGGTCATTCTCAGACGGGGAGCTATATTCGCCAACGCACCATCCGTAAGCTTTACAACGGCGGAAAGCTGCTTTATCTCAGCCTCCCGCACCGGAGTCAGATCAACAAAGCGGGTCTCTATTCCGTACCTGTCGGCAACGGTCCTGCCGTCTTCCGCATCCATGCCGTAGTTGCGCTTTGAACTGCAGGGCATTATTATCCCCACGGTATTGTCACAGGCGGCCTTGCAGAGTATACCCACAAGGGCGGAATCCTTGCCGCCGCTGTTGCCGTACACGATTCCAACGGCGCCGCTTTTCTCAAGGACATTTCTGATAAACTCTACCCTGTCCCTGAATTCCTTTTCGTAATCTCTCATATAAAACATCCCCTCTCGGTTTTAACCGAACATATTTTTACCGGGAAAGCTTCATCGCCCGCTTTACGGCGGATGACGCCTTCAGGGCAAGTATTATCTTTATCACATCCGGAAAAACATACGGCACGACACACTTCATAAGCACCGCGAAGAATCCGACAGTGCCGCTTTTCCCGGCATACGCTATCATAAACCAGACCGTTCCGAAAATATAGCACAGCAACAGCGACAGGAACATTATTCCGGCATTTACGGGAAACGTTTCCCTCAGCGGGACGCTTTTCAGCAGCCAATACGCAGCTGCCATGGGAACAAACCCTATTATATATCCCCCCGTCAGCCCCGACAGCGCCGCAACGCCGGAATTGAAGGACGCAAAGACGGGAACACCAACAAGACCCAGCATAATATACAGGATCACGCACACTGTGGCCCGTTTCCCGCCGAGATAGTCCAGGGCGAAACAGATACCGAATATCTGCATGGTAAACGGGATCCCCGGAATGGGAATAACTATCTGAGCGCAGGCGGCGATAAGCACGGCGACCACGGGAATTTCAATTATCTGACGCAGGTTGCTCTTCATTCGGAATCCCCCGGTTATTTATCGGTACAGGTTTTCTTTTCCGCATTCTGCAATGCGGCGGCAATGAAGCCCCGGAAAAGCGGATGCGCCTTGTTTGGACGGGACTTGAACTCAGGATGGTACTGGACGCCAACATAAAAAGGTCTGTCAGTCAATTCAACGGTTTCCACCAGCCGTCCGTCCGGAGAGGTTCCGGAAAGGGTAAGACCGGCATCGGTCAACGCCTGACGGTAATCGTTGTTGAATTCGTAGCGGTGACGGTGTCTCTCGGATATTCCGGAGGTGCCGTAACACTTTTCCATAGTCGTTCCGGGCTTTATCTGACAGGGATAAGCCCCCAGACGGAGAGTCCCACCCTTGTCCACATTATCGCTCTGACCGGGCATGAAATCTATCACCTTATTCTTGCAGAGCTCGTTGAATTCTCCGGAATCCGCATCGGCGATTCCCGCAACATTTCTGGCGTATTCTATTACCGCGATCTGCATCCCCAGACATATACCGAAATACGGCAGCCCCTTTTTCCGCGCGTAACCTGCGGCAAGGATCATGCCCTCGATACCTCTGCCTCCGAAGCCTCCGGGAACGATTATTCCGTTAAGTTCTCCCAGCTGTTCCTCAAGATTGTCGGGGGTCAGCGTCTCGGAATCTATCCAGTGAATACGGATATGGGTATTGAGCGTATATCCGGCGTGCCTCATTGCCTCCGCCACGGAAAGATAAGCGTCATGAAGCTGGACATATTTGCCCACCAGCCCGATATGGACCTCCTTTTCCCTGTTCTTGATCCGCCGTACCATATCCGTCCAGTCCGCAAGATCCGGCTCGGGAGCGTCAATACCGAGTTCCCGGCATACCACCGCGGAAAAATTGGATTTTTCAAGCATCAGAGGCGCTTCGTACAGATATGGCAGTGTCATGTTTTCAATAACACAGTCGGGCTTTACGTTGCAGAACATGGAAATCTTTTTGAATATGGACTCCTCAAGGGGCTCATCGCAGCGGAGGACGATTATGTTAGGATTTATTCCCATGCCCTGAAGCTCTTTCACAGAATGCTGGGTGGGTTTCGATTTATGTTCATCCGAACCGCGGAGGAAAGGCACAAGGGTCACATGGATAAACAGGCTGTTTTCCCTGCCGACTTCAAGGGATATCTGCCGTACCGCCTCCAGGAAGGGCTGAGACTCTATATCGCCGATGGTTCCGCCTATTTCCGTTATGACAACATCCGCGTCGGTCTGCTTTCCCACACGGTAGACAAAATCCTTTATCTCATTCGTGATATGTGGAATGACCTGAACGGTGAAGCCGAGATATTCTCCCCGGCGCTCCTTGTTGAGAACGTTCCAGTACACCTTGCCTGTGGTAAGGTTTGAATATTTGTTAAGATCCTCATCGATAAAACGCTCATAATGCCCCAGGTCAAGATCCGTCTCCGCCCCGTCCTCGGTAACATATACCTCACCGTGCTGATACGGGCTCATGGTTCCGGGGTCAACGTTTATGTACGGGTCAAGTTTCTGTGCGGCGACCCGGAGTCCCCTTGCCTTGAGAAGTCTTCCGAGGGAGGCCGCGGTAATTCCCTTTCCAAGTCCGGATACTACTCCTCCGGTCACAAAAATGTATTTTGTCATTGGATCTTTCCTCCGTTATTTATACATTGAGAGTATTTTTTCCGCTATCGCACGGCGGGTCACGCATCTGTCCATCGCCTGTTTTTCTATATAGCGATGCGCCTGCTGCTCCGTCATTTTCATCTGCTCTATCAGTATCCATTTTGCCCGGTTCACAAGCCTTATTTCCTCCATTTTCTCTTCAATGGAAGCGGTCTTGCGCTCCATGCGCCTGAGTCTTTCCCGTGTACCGCAAAGCAACAGCAGCGACTGGGTCACGGTCTGCGCGGAGGCGGGTCTCGAAACAACGAGAACCCCGTAGGGTGAAACTTTGGCATTGATATCCGGATAATGCTCCGCCCGGACAAGAAGCAACACCCCGGTGGCGCTGTTTTCACACACGTCAAGGGCGAACTCCGTACCGAAATCATCGGGCAGAGGGGTATTGATTATTACTATATCAAAACTTTTTTCCAGAAGAAGTCTCCGGGCATGAGACACGTCTGACGCAGTTGCCACAGGACCGTACCTGTCCTCCGGAAGAAGTGCGGAAAGAGCCCTGTCGAATTTTTCCGATGAAGAGACCACCAGTACACTGTAGCGGGGCTGCATCATGTCCATCCGGTTCACTCCTTCCGTCAGTATAAACTGTCTTTATCTGGTGTAGCTCCCGATTATTGCCGGGGGAACACTGTTCTTTATAAAATCACTGGAAAATGCCAGGGATTTTGCCGCCTCGAGAGTTTCGGGAAGCTTTTTATACCCACCGCGGACATCCTCGGAAGCGGTATAGAGGTTCACGTCCGCCGCCGGGGGCAGTTTCATTCCCTTTCCGATTCCGTCCAGTCCGGCGTATATCAGAAGGGCGAACGCTATATACGGATTGCACAGCGGATCAGGCGACCTGAGTTCGGCACGTCTGTATTCTCCCTGAGCCGCAGGGATCCTTATAAGCTGGCTGCGGTTTTCCCCGGACCAGGAAATATACTGGGGAGCCTTGTCGGAACCGAACCGACGGTATGAATCCGGAACGGTATTTAAAAATACGGTCATTTCCGGAATATGTTCAAGCACGCCCGCAATGACCCGGGGCATAACGTCCTGTCCGTTCTTTCTCGCGGAAAAATTGACATGCATGCCGTTTCCCGGCTTGTCCGCAAGCGGTTTCGGTGAAAAATCCGCGTACAGGCCGTTCCTCGCGGCAACGGTATTGACCACTGCCCGGAATGTCACGGCGTTATCCGCCGCGGATAAGGGATCGGAATACCTGAAATCTATCTCATTCTGTCCGGGACCTTCCTCATGATGGGAGCTTTCGGGAACTATTCCCATCTGTTCCAGGGTAAGACAAATCTCTCGTCTTACATTTTCCCCCTTGTCCTCCGGAGCTATATCCATGTATCCGGCGTTGTCATACGGTATTCCGGTGGGATCACCGTTCTGATCGAGTTTGAAAAGATAGAACTCCATCTCCGAACCGAAAGCAAAGCTTATTCCTTCCTTTTCGGCATCTCCGACAGCCTTTGCAAGCAGAGACCGGGTATCGGCCTCAAATGGTCTTCCGTCCGGATACGTCACGGAACAGAACATCCTTACCACCCGGCCATGTTCCGGACGCCAGGGCAATACCGAGATCGTGGAAGGATCCGGATGAAGAAAAAGATCGGAATGGACTTCCCCTCCGAAGCCCGCAATGGCTGAAGCGTCTATGGCTATGCCGTATTCAAAAGCTCTGTCGATCTGATCCGGCATAACGGAGACATTTTTCTGCCTGCCGTAAACGTCGCAGAACGCCATCCTTATGAATTTGACGTCCTCCTCTGCGATGTACTGCATGATTTCTTCCTTTGAATACTTCATAGTCTTACCGCCTTTCTCAATTGGCTACATACATTTGTTTGTAAGGATTCCTGCTGTCCGGTGTCACAACGGTAAAAGCACCGGCAAGAATCTGTTCCGGGTCTTTTCCGAAATTACGGCACCACTCGCGGAGGTACGGTTCTATCTCCGCCATATCCTCATCCGTTGCCGGAACAGGGTTCACCCTGTCGGGGAAAACGACATCGGAAACGTCTCCGCGGATAAACATTTTCCCTCCGTGCATTCCGGTACAGGGGAAGTTTCCCACTACAGGTTTCCCGTCGGTATGAAGGCCGAGAACCACAATAAGTCCGCCCGCCTGATATTCTCCCAGGAAACTTCCGGCTCTGCCGCCGATCACAATTACGGGCTTCTTCTCCTTATATTCCTTCATGTGTATGCCGGCGCGGTATCCGGCGTTTCCGCGGACGTAGATTCTGCCGCCGCGCATCGCATATCCTGCGGCATCGCCGATATTTCCGCCGACAACGATAAGCCCGTCATTCATTGTATCCCCAACCGCATCCTGGGCATTACCGTTTACAAATATCTCCGCACCGCTCAGGTACGCACCAAGGGCATTCCCGGGAATGCCGTTTATACGCACGGATACATCCTTCATTCCCGCGGCGATGAACCTCTGACCGATGCACCCGTCTATTTCACAGCTTTCCCCGCACTCCCGGATAGCCCGGTTCAGGGAGGGAAAGTCAAGTTTTCTTGCATCAACAGACATATTATACCACACCTCCAAGCTTTTGTCCACGGGTTTTTTCCGAAAAAACATATAAACCGGGAGATTTTTTCAGTATCTCCGTATCCACGCTGTCAAGCGGCGTTCTTTTCCGGATAAGATCCGTGTATATTCCGGCCCTCTCAACCTGACCGATAAGAATGAATCCTATCAGCCTGCCGTCCTTTATAAAAAGTTTCTTAAGACTGTCCTTACCCTTTTCCTCATAGACCTCTCCGCCCTCTCCGGAACCGGTGCGGCTTCCCGCAGTCATTAGATGAAGGCCGAAAAATCCGATGGAGTTCATCGGAATGGCGTTATCGAAGCAGTTGTCCCCTCCCGCCATGTTTACCCCGGCACACCTGCCCTGCATATAAGCGTTTGGCATAAGTGCCATGACCTTCACCTTTCCGTCGGACACGTCCACGCTCTCGGTGCAGTCCCCTGCGGCAAAGACTCCGTCAAGGGACGTTCTCATGCGGTCATCCACTGTTATTCCCCGTCCGCAGTTACCCCCGGCGTTCTTAACCAGAGCCATATCGGCACGAACCCCGACAGCTGTTACGACCACATCAAACTCAACGGTCTTTCCGCTTTTCATATAGGCTTTGTTCCCGTCGAACCGGGACACGGCATCACCCAGGAGAAGTTTCAGCCCCTTCTGTTCAAGATATTCACTGACGACGGCAGACCCGTCTGTATCAAGAATACTTGAAAGAACTCTGTCCGCAAGATCGCATACTGTAATGCTGCCTACCCTGCCGTACAGTCCCTCCGCGCATTTCAGCCCGATAAGTCCGGCACCGACAACAAGGACCCGGCTGCCGGGGGCTATATCCTTTTCAAGAGACAGCGCGTCGTCGAGGGTAAGAAAGGTATGTTTACACCTCACCGTATCCCAGCCCTCAGTGGGAGGAACAAAGGGATATGAGCCGGTGGCAATACAGATCTTATCGTAATCAATGACCGTACCGTCGTCCAGCACGAGCTGTTTTTTCTCCGGGTCAAGGGTCTGACCCCTTTTTCCGTAGATCACCGTACATCCGTTTTCCCCGTAAAATCCGTCGGAGCGGTATTTTATCCGGTCAGAATCTGTTTTTCCCTGAAGATAATAGGAAATGAGCGGACGGCAGTACACCGGATGCTTTTCCCCGGAAACAACGGTAATACTTCCGTTCTTATCCACACTCCGTATACCCTCGATACAGCCTGTGGCTGCGGTTCCGTTACCTACGATAACATACTTTTTCAAACCGCTCACCTCTCTTCATATACTATTGCCGCATTCGGACATCCCGCAACGCAGGCAGGTCCGGGCACATTGTTTTCAAGGCAGAGTTCGCACTTGTTTACCGCTCCGTCCGGACTCTGTGTCACCGCACCGTAAGGACATACCAGAATACAGGTAAGACAGCCCACGCACCTGCTTTTATCCACGCATACAGCGCCGGATTCCAGATGCATTGCCCCGGAAATACAGCTTTTTACGCACAGAGGATCAGTGCAGTGCCGGCAGGACACGGCAAAGGTAACATTATCCTTTCCCTCGACGTGGATACGGGGATATATCTTTCTGTTTTTCAGGGCTTTTACCATGCTTTTCATACCCGAATTGGCAAAAGCGCAGTTGTATTCACACAGATGACAGCCCAGGCATCGGTTTTCCTTCACATATACCCTTTTCATTCTCCCGCGTGCGAGATACCGAGTATCTCAAGCTCCTTTTCCGTCATACTTACCCCACGGAGCATGAGTCTGTTACCCCTCAGTGCTTCGATGGAGTTTATACCCATACCGCCCATCATTTCCTTGATCTCATGGTTCCAGGCGGTCATAAGGTTCACAAGCCTTGCGGATCCGATATCCGGATTCAGTCTCTTCACAAGTTCCGGGCGCTGAGTCGCAATACCCCAGTTGCATTTGCCGCTCTGGCAGGTGCGGCAGAGATGACAGCCCATTGCGAGCAGTGCCGCAGTGGCGACATAGCAGGCATCGGCACCGAGAGCCACAGCCTTTACCACATCCGCCGCAGAACGGATGCTTCCACCCACAACAAGGGAAACATTGTTCCGGATCCCCTCATCGCGGAGTCTCTGATCCACCGCCGCAAGGGCAAGTTCTATCGGTATACCCACGTTGTCCCTGATTCTCGTGGGCGCGGCCCCCGTGCCTCCCCGGAATCCGTCTATGGCAATTATATCCGCGCCGCTGCGGGCAATACCGCTGGCGATAGCCGCGATATTATGCACCGCCGCGACCTTGACGATCACGGGCTTACGGTACTGAGTCGCTTCTTTCAGAGAATAAACAAGCTGACGCAGATCTTCGATCGAGTATATATCATGGTGGGGAGCGGGAGAAATGGCATCCGACCCCTCCGGAATCATACGGGTCCGGGAAACATCCCCGACAATCTTTGCTCCGGGAAGATGGCCGCCGATGCCGGGCTTTGCACCCTGTCCCATCTTGATCTCTATTGCCGCGCCGGCATTGAGATAATCCTCGTGAACGCCGAAACGTCCGGAAGCAACCTGCACGATCGTGTTTTCACCGTAGCAGTAAAAATCCTCATGAAGTCCGCCCTCGCCGGTGTTGTAGTAGATACCGAGCTGCTTCGAGGCACGGGCAAGGCTCTCATGGGCATTGTAGCTTATTGAACCGTAGCTCATGGCGGAAAACATCACCGGCATGGAAAGCTCCAGCTGGGGAGTGAGAGCCGTATTTATTTTTCCGTCCGGGTCACGGGTGATCCGGGAAGGCTTTTTCCCCAGGAAGACCTTGGTCTCCATAGGCTCACGCAGCGGATCTATGGAGGGGTTTGTGACCTGTGAGGCGTTAATGAGAATCCTGTCCCAGTATACCGGAAGAGGCTTCGGATTGCCCATAGAAGAAAGCAGAACTCCGCCGCCGGAGGCCTGTTTGTATATCTCCTTTATGGTATCGCTTTGCCAGTTGGCATTTTCACGGAAGACGCAGTCGTTTTTAACTATTTTCAGTGCATGGGTCGGGCAGAGCGCGACACAGCGCTGACAGTCGACGCATTTGCTCTCATCACTGAGCATGACGTGACCTTCCTCGTCAAAGCTGTGAACCTCGTTGGAACACTGCCTTTCACACACACGGCAGCATATGCACCGATCGAAATCCCTCTTTATTTCGAATTCGGGAGTAATATCGAAAACAGACATCAATACGCACCTTCCTTTACTCTGACGATAACGGGTTCTCCTCCTGCGGGGGCGTAAACATCCTCCACATCCGGTTCCATGACTCTTATGGCGGCTTCTTCGCTCGCTATATATACCTTATCGTCCTTCTCCGCAACTACCATCGAACGCAGTTTCAGCCTGTCATTGAGTGCCATAAGTCCCCCGTTGAAACCAAGGATGATGGAGAACGGGCCGGTGATGAGCAGTCCGGGGAATACGGTACGCAAATACGCGGCCTGTTTCGCCTTTTCCGGGGGCATACGGTCGATAGTGCTCCAGAAGGGAGCGGCGATGACCTGAGCCGTTTCCTCAAGGGTAAGCCCCTGTTTTCTCAGCAGATAGTCGGCAATATACGTGATAACCTCGGTATCGGTCTGAAGGGTGCATTTGTAGCCGTACATTTCAATAAAACGGCGGTTTGCATCGTAGGATGAGATCTCTCCGTTATGGACGATCGACCAGTCGAGCAACGCAAAGGGATGCGCTCCTCCCCACCAGCCGGGGGTATTCGTGGGATAACGTCCGTGCGCCGTCCAGGAGTATGCCTGATACTCGTCCAGGCGGTAAAAACGTCCCACATCCTCGGGAAACCCCACGGCTTTGAAAGCGCCCATGTTCTTGCCGCAGGAAAAAACGTAAGCACCCTCAAGTTCCGTGTTTATATACATTGCCGTCCGGGCAACATATTCCTTTTCATCAAGCTGAAGACGGGAAAGCACTGAAGCCAGAGGCGCAAGGAAATATCTCTGTATTATGGGAACGTCCGTGATTTCGGGGATCTTCCGGATCGGTATCGGTTCGCTTTTGACTATCTCAAAACGGTCCTTGAGTATTGTTTCACATTCCTCACGGACATGTTTATCATTGAAAAATATATGGAAGGCGTAGAAATCCCTGTATTCCGGATATATACCGTAGCCGGCAAAGCCTCCGCCCAGGCCGTTGGAACGGTCGTGCATCGGGACCATGCTCTCTATTATCTTTTCACCCGTCATTCTGTTTCCGTCCCTTGAAATAACTGCGGAAATCGCGCATCCCGACGGAATCCGGATCTGACCTTCGATCTTCATAGTCTTTACCCTCTCTCTTAAACAAAAAAAGAAAGGCGCTCATTCAGACAAGGGAGAAATTTCCCTGAGTATGAATGAACGCCTTTGCTCATTACGCCATATAGGATACCACTCCGGGTGAAATTTGTCAAGGGGGTTTTTGTGAACAAAATGCAAAATGTCCGAAAGGGGGCTTGACAAATCGCCGAAAGTGGTATATAATGCACCGTGTTAAGGCAAAGGCGTCTTGGAGTGTGAGCTCTTTGACGCTTTTTTCTTTTACGAAATTCAATAAAACAAGCGAGGCAATGGCGTCCCGGGAATATGGGCGTTTTGCCTCGCTTTCAATTTTTAAGGAGGATACAGAGATGAAAACCGTATCGGATTATTTCGGAAGTCTGGTTTTTGATGACCGGGTCATGAGAGCAAAACTGCCGGGAGCAGTTTACAAGTCCCTCAAAAAAACTATAGATGAGGGCGCAAGTCTTAACAACGATGTGGCAAACGCCGTCGCAACCGCAATGAAAGACTGGGCTGTCGAAAACGGTGCGACCCACTTCACCCACTGGTTCCAGCCACTGACCGGTATCACCGCGGAGAAACACGACAGTTTTATCGCTCCCTCCCCCGACGGCGGAGTTATAATGGAGTTCTCGGGAAAAGAGCTTATAAAGGGAGAACCCGACGCCTCATCCTTCCCCTCCGGCGGGCTGCGCGCGACCTTTGAGGCAAGGGGCTATACCGCATGGGACCCCACCTCCTACGCATTCATAAAAGATAAGACCCTGTGCATTCCCACGGCTTTCTGCTCCTACGGAGGGGAAGCTCTGGACAAGAAGACCCCGCTTCTCAGATCAATGCAGGCTCTGAACAAACAGGCTCTGCGCATTCTCAGACTTTTCGGCAACACCGAGGTAAAGTGCGTCCGGACCTCCGTCGGTCCGGAGCAGGAATACTTTCTCGTAGATCAGGAAATGTATAAGAAACGCAAAGACCTCGTGTTCTGCGGCAGAACCCTTTTCGGGGCTAAACCGCCCAAGGGTCAGGAACTTGACGATCACTATTTCGGAGTTATCAAGCCCAGAGTCGCGGAGTATATGGCGGATCTGAACCAGGAACTCTGGAAACTGGGAATCCTTGCAAAGACCGAGCACAACGAGGTTGCTCCCGCTCAGCATGAACTTGCACCTATTTACGCCACCACAAACATCGCGACCGACCACAACCAGCTGACCATGGAAATAATGCAGAAAGTCGCGGCACGTCACGGTCTTGTATGCCTGCTTCACGAAAAACCGTTTGCAGGCGTGAACGGCAGCGGCAAGCATAACAACTGGTCCATGGCTACGGATACCGGTGTAAACCTGCTCACACCGGGTGAAACGCCCTACGAGAACGCACAGTTCCTGCTTTTCCTGTGCGCAGTCATCAAAGCGGTTGACGATTACCAGGATCTGCTCAGACTCTCCGTTGCCACCGCAGGAAACGATCACCGTCTGGGCGCAAACGAGGCACCTCCCGCGGTCGTTTCCATGTTCCTGGGCGATGAGCTCACCGCCGTCCTTGACGCCATAGAGAACGAGAAACCCTACAATGCGGCGGAAAAGACCGTTATGAAGCTGGGAGTTCATGTTCTTCCGAAATTTACCAGAGATACCACAGACCGGAACAGAACCTCTCCCTTCGCCTTCACCGGAAACAAATTCGAGTTTCGTATGCTCGGCTCCTCCAACAGCATCGCCTGCGCAAATATTATGCTCAATGCCGCCGTTGCGGAGTCCCTCAAGCAGTATGCGGATAAACTTGAGGGCGCCAAGGACTTCGAGGCTGAGCTTCACGATATGATCAAGAAAACCATTACCGATCACAAACGCATAATCTTCAACGGTAACGGTTATGACGAATCCTGGATCAAGGAAGCCACCGAAAAGAGAGGACTGCTCAACCTCCGTACCACCCCCGACGCGCTTCCCACCATCCTGGAAAAGAAAAACGTGGATATGCTCACTTCGCATAAAATATTCTCTCTTGCCGAGATCCAGTCCAGGTATGAGATCACCCTTGAAAACTACTGCAAGACAGTAAACATCGAGGCTCAGACCATGGTTGATATGGCAAGAAAAGAGATCCTGCCGGCGGTGGAACGCTACGCAAAGGCTCTTGCGGATACCCTTACGGCAAAACAGACGGCTGTCCCGGGTATCGGATGCAAGTACGAAAAGAGCGTTATCGCAAAACTTTCGACCCTTGCCGATGAGATCGATGAGGCGACGGCGGAGCTTGAAAATTCCGTTGTAAAATTCAAGACCATTACAGATATAACGGAAGCATCATTCATGATTCGTGATGAAATGCTGCATAAGATGACGGAACTCAGAATGGCATGCGACGAAGCGGAAACTCTTACGGCGGAGGAGTACTGGCCCTTCCCCACTTACGGAGATCTGCTTTTCGGCGTAAGATAACAGTATTCAGAATAACCTCAAAAAGCGTTTGAGTCGGGAGGAGTACCCCGGAAGTTCACCTTGAGCGAGTATGGGACGGTGGAAGCCATACGGCGGAAACCGGGGGAAAAACACCCGACAAGCTGCAATCCGAAGGCTTGCCGTAGGTGCGCCGGACTGCCCGCCGTATAAAGGGGCAAGGCTTTACATGAAGCCGGAAAGAAAAAAGATAGGTGGTACCGCGAGAGACAGCACTTGCCCTATCGGATGCTGAAAACATATGCGGAGGTAGCACAGAATGTGTTCGATAATGGGTTGGTGCGGCTGTGATGTCGCACCGGAAGATTTTAAAAAAGGGTTTGACCGGACGGTTTCCCGGGGTCCGGACGATTCAAGAATAATCGATACGGGAAAAGGACTTCTGGGGTTTCACAGACTTGCCATAATGGGGCTTACCCCCGAGGGGATGCAGCCGTTCCGGCTGGGAGACAGCTATGCGGTATGCAACGGTGAAATATACGGGTACGAAAAAATCAAGGCGAGACTTTCGGAAAAGTACGAATTTGTCAGCGGTTCCGACTGTGAAATAATACTTCCGATGTACAGGGAATACGGCACGAAAATGTTTCCCATGCTTGATGCCGAATTTGCAATGATAATCTATGACGGAGAAACGGGAGAGTACATTGCCGCCCGTGACCCCATAGGGATCCGTCCGCTTTATTACGGTTTTGACCCCAAAGGGGCACCGGTATACGCCAGTGAAGCAAAAAACCTTGTGGGAATATGTGATAAAATAATGCCGTTTCCCCCCGGATGTTACTGCAAAAACGGTAATTTTGTCCGTTATACCGATATTTCAAAAGCGGACAGGATCTGCCACGACAGTGTGGACACAATCTGCCGCAACATACATAAAAAACTGGTCGCCGGGGTAGAAAAAAGACTGGTTTCCGATGCCAAAGTGGGCTTTCTTCTTTCGGGAGGACTGGACTCCTCTCTTGTCTGCGCAATCGCCGCGAAAAAAAGTGAAAAACCCATCAGAACCTTTGCCATAGGTATGAGCGAAGACGCCATAGACCTCAAATACGCCAGACAGGTGGCGGATTATATAGGCAGTGATCATACCGAAGTATACATGACTAAACAGCAGGTCCTTGACTCGCTGGAAAGCGTTATAGCTTTACTGGGAACTTTCGACATAACAACCATCAGAGCCAGTATGGGAATGTACCTGCTGTGCCGATGGATCCACGAAAACACCGATATCCGAGTACTTCTTACCGGAGAAATATCAGACGAGCTTTTCGGATACAAGTACACGGATTTTGCCCCTTCGGCAGAAGCTTTCCAGGAGGAATCCGAAAAGAGGATACGGGAGCTTCATATGTACGATGTGCTTCGTGCAGACCGTTGCATTTCCGTAAACTCACTTGAAGCAAGGGTTCCCTTCGGGGATCTGGATTTTGTAAGGTATGTTCTGTCCGTTGATCCTCACAGGAAAATGAACACCTACGGAAAGGGCAAATATCTGCTGCGCAAAGCTTTTGAAGGAGATTATCTGCCGGAAAGCATACTCTACCGGGAAAAAGCGGCATTCTCCGATGCGGTGGGACATTCCATGGTAGATTATCTCAAAGAATATGCGGAGAGCAAGTACACGGATGAGGAATATGAACAAAAACGCAGACAGTACACCCACGCAATGCCCTTCACCAAGGAATCCCTGCTGTACCGTGAAATATTCGAGAAATACTACCCGGGTCAGGGAGAAATGATAGCGGATTTCTGGATGCCGAACAAAAACTGGAAGGGCTGTGACGTCAATGATCCCTCAGCCCGCGTTCTTTCCAACTACGGCGCAAGCGGAAAATAAAAAACAATAAACAAAAAAGCTTCAGTATCACACTGAAGCTTTTTTACTTTACACCGACTGCCGGGAATTGTGAGGAATGCTATTCTTTTTTCATCAGATCCGCAACGGTTACACCGTCGAAAAAAGCGTTTGTCATATCGTTGAAGCGACTCCACATGGATATCGTGCGGCATTCGGATGCCCTCGGACAGGGTTTGGCACCGCATTCAAGGCATGCCACAGGAGCAAGATCCCCTTCTGTCAGCCGAAGTATCTGTCCGACACTGTACTCTTCGGGGCTCCGGGTCAGACGGTAACCTCCGCCCTTTCCGTGAACTCCTTCCACAAGCCCGTTTCTGACAAGAACAGACATAATCTGTTCCATATATTTTTTTGAAATATTCTGTCTCTGGACAACGTCTTTCATGGGTATGTACCCTTCTCCCCCATGCTCCGCCATATCCACAAGAACACGCAGCGCGTAACGTCCACGGGTAGATACCATCATATGAGGCTCACATCCGTTCTTTCAGAATTATTTTCAGTCCGCGAAAAGCGGCGTTGAGAGGTATCTGTCTCCGGTATCGGGAAGAAGTACAACTATATTCTTACCTTCATTTCCGGGACGTCTGGCTATCTCTACGGCGGCAAAAACCGCGGCGCCGGAAGAGATACCGACAAGCACACCCTCATTGCGTCCTACAAGTTTTCCGAAAGCAAAGGCATCCTCATTGCTGACGGGAAATACCTCGTCGTATATTTCGGTATTCAGCACCTCGGGGACAAACCCGGCCCCGATACCCTGTATCTTATGAGGTCCGGCAACTCCGGAGGAAAGAACCGGGGAAGAAGCGGGTTCCACGGCAACGACACGGACATCGGGGTTTTTTGACTTGAGATACTCCCCCACGCCGGTCACGGTTCCGCCGGTACCGACCCCGGCTACAAAGATATCCACTTTGCCGTCGGTATCCTCGTATATTTCGGGACCCGTAGTCAGACGGTGAGCCTTGGGATTTGAAGGATTGACAAACTGACCGGGGATAAAGCTTCCGGGAATCTCTGCGGCAAGCTGTTCCGCTTTTTCAATGGCGCCCTTCATCCCCTTCGCCCCTTCACTGAGCACAAGCTCCGCACCGTAGGCCTTCATTATCTGCCGCCTTTCCACGGACATGGTATCGGGCATGACAATAATTATTCTGTATCCCCTTGCGGCGGCGACAGAAGCAAGCCCTATCCCTGTATTTCCGGAGGTGGGTTCAATTATAACGGAATCAGGCTTGAGTCTGCCCGAAGCTTCGGCATCGTCAAGCATCATCCGGGCAACTCTGTCCTTGACCGAACCGGCGGGATTGAAATACTCAAGTTTTGCCAGAAGCTTTGCCTTAAGTCCGAATTTCTTTTCGATATTGGAAAGTTCGAGCAGTGGAGTTTTGCCTATAAGCTGATCAGCGGAAGTATATATTCTGGACATATTTTTACCCTTTCCTGTATTATTTTACAGCGTCAAGACCCTGTCTGAGGTCATCGATAATATCATCTATATGTTCTGTTCCTATGGAAAGACGTACTGTTGTGGGGGTTATGCCGCAGCTGAGGAGTTCCTCCGGAGACAACTGGGAGTGAGTAGTGGAGGCGGGATGGATCACCAGAGACTTGACATCAGCCACATTCGCAAGCAGAGAGAAAAGCTTCAGGCTTTCGGTAAATTTCCTTGCGGTTTCCGCAGTTCCCCTGATCTCGAAGGTAAAGATAGAACCGGCGCCGTGGGGGAAATAGCTGTCGTAGAGCCGCTTCTGTGCGCCTGAGGACAGGGATGGATGATTTACCCTCTCAACCTGAGGATGATCTTTCAGAAAATCAATTACCTTCAGCACATTTTCAATATGCCTGTCAAGTCTCAGGGAAAGGGTCTCAAGCCCCTGCAGGAGCAAAAAGGAATTGAAGGGCGAAATCGTCGCGCCCTGATCTCTCATAAGTGTGGTACGGAGTTTGAGTATGTATGCCGCATTGCCGCACGCCTGAGTAAACACTACCCCGTGGTAGGAGGGATTCGGCTTTGAAAGCCCCGGGAATTTGTCGTTCTGAGCCCAGTCGAATCTGCCGGAATCAACCACAACGCCGCCCATTACCGTCCCGTGTCCTCCGATAAACTTTGTGGCGGAATGCACCACCACATCCGCACCGTGTTCTATGGGGCGAAGCAGGTATGGAGTGGCAAAGGTATTATCCACTATCAAAGGTATACCGTGGCGGTGGGCAACAGCGGAAACAGCTTCAAGATCGACTATATCCGAGTTGGGATTGCCCAGAGTCTCGGCATAAAGCAGTTTCGTCTCCGGACGGATAGCTCTTTTGAAATTCTCCGGATCCGAAGGATCCACAAAGGTGGTTTCTATCCCCTGATCCTTAAGGGTATTGGCAAAAAGGTTATATGTACCGCCATAGAGATTGCAGGAAGAAACGATATGGTCTCCGGCAATGGCGATATTCTGAATGGCATATGTAATCGCAGCGGAGCCGGAAGCGGTGGCAAGGGCACCTATTCCCCCTTCGAGGGCCGCGATTCTTTTTTCAAAAACATCGGAAGTCGGATTCATGAGCCTTGTGTATATATTACCGCCCTCGGTAAGTCCGAAACGGTTTGCCGCCTGCGCGGAATCCTTGAAAACATAAGAAGTTGTCGCATATATGGGAACAGCTCTCGCATCCGTGGCGGGATCCGGAGTCTCCTGTCCGGCGTGTACCTGAAGTGTTTCAAATCTGTATTTACTCATTGTATTTTCCTCCGTAGATTTTTATTATCAGTTTTTCAACCTGTTATTTTCCGTTAAAATAACAGCAAGTGCGGCAAAGTATTACTCCGCACATTCGGTTGAAAATCGATATGTATGTATTTTTCACGGAATCTCCCCCTCTTTTACCTATCAATCAGGTATGCTGAAGTAATAATACCACAATCAACCTACTTTGTCAATAGGCAAAAGAGGAATTTTTTCGTAACTGCCACGTCTGCGCAACAACAGGCGTCAACCGCCCGTACTTCATACCGGAAAAAGTTCAATCCGGGGGACTTGAAAAAACCGGAAGAAACGTGTATAATAATGGTGAAGAATGTCCCGGTCCGATATCCGGGGGAATAAAACAGGAGGCGGAAATGGCGAATTTTACCGAAAAAGCGATAAAGGAATCCTTTATAAAACTGCTTAATCAACGGCCTGTCAGTAAAATAACCGTTAAAGATATTGTGGAGGACTGCGGAATCAACCGCAACTCATTTTATTACCATTATCAGGACCTTCCCTCGCTCATAGAGCAGATAGTCACTGAAAACGCCGAGGAAATAATCGAAAAATATCCGACCATAGACTCAATAGAGCAGGGACTTGACGTGGCGCTGCGATTCGCAATGGAAAACAAAACGGCAGTGCTTCATCTTTACAATTCCGTCAGCCGTGACATATACGAACACTACCTGATGAGGGTCCTCGATTACGTCATAACAAAGTACATAGACACACTTATTTCCGGACAGGACGTCTCCGGGGAGGACAGAAAACTCATAATAAAGCTGTACAAATGCGAATGTTTCGGAATAATCATGGAATGGACCGGAGGCGGAATGAAAGAGGATATTCTCCGGGATTTCCACAGACTGTGCCAGCTGCGCAGCGGCATGGCTGAGGAGCTGGCCAGACGGTGCGTAGCATCCCCGGACAGTGATAGACAAACTTCCTGCCGTGACTGAAAAACGAACAGATTTTATCCCGTATCGGAATTCCCGACACGGGATTTTTTCTGTCTGTTGCATTTTTTACCGACAGTGCTAAAATATACCCGTAGAGTCTGAGGGACACGGAGTCGGTTCCCGGAATAAGCACGGTTTACGCGGTTTCCCCGATCCGAAAGAACGGCTTTCAGACAGAAATCAAAACTTCCGGGTTCTCAATACCGGAAAACAGGGAGGTCTTCTCATGAATTCCTTAAACGCAATGCGGACTGCCAAGATCGGCTATATCTGCATTTCTGTAATTCTCTGTATCCTCGGGATCCTTCTCATTGTTTTTCCGAATGTTTCGGTAAAACTCGTAGGAATATGCTGCGGTATACTTATGCTTGTCTTCGGATGCATAAAGCTCGTAGGGTACTTTTCAAAGGATCTGTTCCGGCTCGCTTTTCAGTATGACCTTGCCACGGGTCTGCTGATGCTTGCCCTCGGTGTGATAATCCTTACCAACCCCACCGGAATGGTGACGCTCCTGAGTTCCGTATTCGGCATACTGATCCTTGCCGACGGTCTTTTCAAGATCCAGATTGCCATGGACAGCCGCCGCTTCGGCATACACCAATGGTGGCTTATCCTCGCCGCGGCGATAATTGCGGGCTGTCTCGGACTTGTCCTTCTTCTCAGGCCCACGGAAAGCACGACCGTGATGATGGTTCTCGGAGGAATTTCCCTTCTGTCGGAAGGCATTCTTAATCTCAGTACGGTCCTGACTGCGGTCAAAATCGTAAAGAACCAGAAGCCTGACGATGTGGTAATAGAAATTAAAAGAGGAGAGTTCTGATATGCGGTTTTCCAGAGCGGTGGTAAAATACCGCATTCCGATACTTGTGATAACGCTTCTGCTGATGATTCCGTCAGTGCTGGGCATGGCAGCGACAAGAGTCAATTATGATATGCTTGACTATCTGCCGGACAGCATGGATACGGTAATCGGGCAGAATGAATTGCTTGAGCAATTCGGCAAGGGTGCTTTTTCCATCATTGTGGTGGAGGATATGCCCGCAAAAGACATATCTGCCCTTTGCGATAAAATAGAAAATATAGATCATGTTCAGACAGTGGTAAGCTACAGCTCCCTGGCAGATCCTTCAGTACCTTCGGAACTGCTGCCGGAGAATATATACAGTGAGTTCAACAAAGAAGACTCCACTCTGATCGCAGTGTTTTTCGATTCCGCGACATCTGCCGATGTAACCATGGATGCTGTACGGCAGATACGTTCCGTGGCGGGAAAACAGTGTTTCGTGGCGGGAATGTCAGCTCTGGTCACGGATCTGAAAGATCTTTGTCAGAAGGAAGAGCCAATATATGTAGCCATAGCCGTTGCGCTGGCGTGTGTTGCGATGATGCTGTTCCTCGACAACTGGCTTATACCGTTTGTATTTCTTGCGGGTATAGGCGCATCCATTCTTCTCAACCTGGGCTCAAACTGGTTCTTCGGTGAGATCTCATACATAACAAAAGCACTTTCCGCGGTTCTTCAGCTTGCGGTGACTATGGACTACTCCATATTCCTGTGGCACAGTTACAATGAACAGAAACAGAGTTTTCCCGACAAAAACGAGGCTATGGCTCAGGCCATAAGCAAGACCCTGACCTCCGTCGTAGGAAGCTCCGTAACCACCGTCGCCGGATTTGCTGCCCTCTGCTTCATGACCTTTACCCTGGGCAAGGACCTGGGACTGGTAATGGCGAAAGGCGTGCTTCTCGGAGTCCTGGGATGCGTAACTTTCCTTCCGGCGCTGATACTGCTGCTGGATAAGCCTCTGTCAAAAACGAACCACCGCAGTCTTATCCCCGGAATGACCCGTTTTGCCTCCGGAGTAACAAAGGCTTTCCCCGTATTTCTCGTAATATTCGCCCTTCTTGTAGCCCCCTCATTCTACGGTTACAGAAAAACAAACAGCGAGGTTTACTATGACATGGGGCAGTGTCTGCCCAAAGATATGGAATATGTCATAGCAAATTCAAAGCTGTCCGAAGATTTCGACATTGCCTCCACTCATATGATCCTTGCGGATGCCGCCGTCCCCTCCTCGGATATACGCCGGATGACGAGGGAAATGGAACAGGTAGACGGGGTAAAATATGTTCTGGGACTTCAGTCGGTGGTCGGAAGTCTGGTTCCGGAAGAGATACTGCCGGACAGCATACTGCAGATACTTCAATCCGGAAAGTGGCAGCTGATGCTGATAAATTCCGAATATAAGGTTGCATCCGACGAGGTGAACAGCCAGATAGACAGCCTCAATTCCATTCTTAAAAAGTATGATCCCACAGGTATGCTTATCGGTGAAGCTCCCTGCATGAAGGACATGATTGAAACCACCGACAGGGATTTCCGGATAGTGAACGCGGTGTCGATAATTGCGGTATTCCTGATCATTGCCATTGTGGAAAAGAGCTTTACATTACCCATAATACTCATTGCGGTCATAGAGCTGGGTATATTCATCAACCTCGGACTTCCCCATTTCCTGGGACAGCAGCTGCCGTTTATAGCTCCCATATGTATAAGCACCATAGAACTGGGCGCAACCGTGGACTATGCAATACTGCTGACAACACGTTACAAACAGGAACGGCTGTCCGGAAAGAAAGCAAAGGATGCCGTACGCGATGCTCTTGCGGCCTCAACGCCCTCGATAATCGTCAGCGGCGCCGGACTGTTTGCCGCAACCTTCGGTGTTGCGCTCTACTCCGATATTGATATAATAAGCTCCATGTGCATGCTCATGGCAAGAGGTGCGGTGATAAGCGTGCTTTGCGTCGTATTTATTCTTCCTGCACTTCTTATTCTCTGTGACAAACCGGTCTGTGCCAAAACATTCGGTATGAAAAAAATCAAAGCTTCCGCTCAGGAGGAATCAGAACAATGAAAAAGAACAGATATATACTTTCCCTGACCTCGGTGCTCCTTGCAGCCTCGGTTATCGCAGGAGCAGGGGTCGCAACAGCGGCAGACACCTCAAAGGATTCCCCGGAATTTCCGGCTGTTACCCTTTCTTCGGATGCGGAGAAAGATGAAACTGTATACGTTTTCGCCTCCGCAGACGGCGGAATCAGAAAGATACTTGTCAGCGACTGGCTGAAAAATCCCACAGACGCGGATACCGTCAGCGACATCTCTTGCCTGAAGGATATCATTGACGTAAAAGCGGACCACGCCTATACCAGGGACGGAGATAAGATCACCTGGACCGCAAACGGAGATGACATTTACTTCCAGGGAACGACCGACAAATCTCTCCCCGTAACCGTCAGCATGAACTATACCCTGGACGGCAAAGCCGTACAGGCATCGGAGATTGCGGGCAGGAGCGGAAAAGTCTCGGTAGAACTCGGCTATACCGGCAACGAGACTTATACGGCGGAGATAAACGGCAGACAGGAGCAGATAAAAGTGCCTTTTGTCGCAGTTTCCGCAGTCATCCTTGACAATTCCGTATTCAGAAACGTTCAGGTGGAGAACGGAAAAATAATCAATGACGGAGACCGCACAGTGGTTCTCGGGCTGTCACTTCCCGGTCTGGCAGAAGCCCTTGACGTCACAGACAAAATTCCCTCGGGGGTCAAAATAACCGCAGATGCCACGGATTTTGCCCTTACAAATACTTACACCTTCGTATTCAGCGATATTCTCGGAACCCTTAATAACGCAGGAGAAATCTCGGATAAAATAGCGTCGGCAGTACCGGAACTCAGAAACTCCGTCAGAGAACTCACCGAAGGAACCTCCGCTCTCTACAATGGGTTGCAGACTCTCCTTGAAAAGATCGCTCCCTTAGCCTCAGGTGCAGAGCAACTTTCTGCGGGCGGAACAAAGGTACAGAAGGGCGCGTCCGAACTTGATGCTGCCATGGAGCAACTGAACCGGGGAGCCGGAGAGCTTTCCGAAGGACTGGCAACTGTTTGCCGTAACAATGAGACCCTGACGGGGGGAGCAAAGCAGGTCTTTGAACAGCTTCTTGCCACAGCCGACGCACAGCTTGCCGCCTCCGGAGCCAAGATTCCTTCCCTTACGGTTGAAAACTATTCTGAGGTACTTGACGGACTTGCGGCTCAGCTTGAAGGCTATGGAATGGATACTTCCGCCGTGGTAAAGCTCAAAGCCCAGCTGGATTCGTATAACAGTTTCTATACCGGACTTTGCGCTTACACTGAGGGTGTTGCAGGTGCCGCCGCCGGAGCGGAAAAAATCGCCCAGGGAACTGCTGCGACAAAACAGGGCACCCAGGCTCTTGCCGCAGGCACAAAAGAACTTAACAACGGAATATCCTCTGTCACAGCCGCAGTTCCGGCTCTTACGGAAGGTATAACCCAACTCCGTGACGGAGCAAAGGCTTTGTCCGAAGGTGTAAATTCCATGAGCGATAAGGTTACGGAAAAACTCACGGAGATCTTCGGTGAAGATCCCTCAATGATGGGACAGAGACTGCGCGCCGCTTTTGAAGCTTCCGAAAGCTACGGCACATACACCGGAGTCAGTGACGGAACAAACGGAAGCGTCAGGTTCATCTGGCGCACGGATGCAGTCAGATAAAAGTTTTCCCTGAACCGGAACATCCGCAAAAATAAATATCCCCCCGTAAAACGGGGGGGGGGGATTTCAGTTTCGGGCATAGCCCTAAT
>CAJLLT010000018.1 GCA_905207625.1 uncultured Eubacteriales bacterium
AGGAGGTCCAAAGGACCTCCTTCCGCTTGATTCATTAATCTTATAACAAGTGCATTCACAGGGTATTTCACTTTTCAAACTGGCTGTTGTAAAGCTTTGTATAAAAACCGTTTTTGGCTATCAGCTGATCGTGATTTCCCTGCTCTATGACTGAGCCGTTATTCATAACAAGGATCAGATCCGCATTCCGTATAGTGGAAAGTCTATGAGCGACAATAAATGAAGTTCTGCCTTTCATCAGATACTCAAAAGCCTTCTGAATACGCTGTTCGGTGAGAGTATCTATATTGCTCGTGGCTTCATCAAGGATAAGCATCGGAGGCTGCAGCAACAGTATTCTTGCGATACAAAGCAGCTGCTTTTGTCCTGAAGATATATTGTCCCCTGATTCGGAAATCACGGTATCATACCCCTGCGGAAGGCGCTCGATAAAGCTATCCGCATAAGCCATTTTTGCCGCATGAACGATTTCCTGTTCCGTCGCGTCAGGTCGGCCGTAAGCAATATTTTCCCGGACTGTTCCGTTGAAAAGCCAGGATTCCTGGAGAACCATACCGTAGTTACGGCGAAGTTCATCCCTGCCTACGGTGCGTATGTCTGTATTTTCCAGGCTTATGATCCCATCGGTAACGTCATAAAAACGCATCAGCAGATTTATCAATGTCGTTTTCCCGCAGCCCGTCGGACCTACTATGGCGACACGTTGTCCGCTCCTGACCGTAAGATTCAGATTCTTTATCAACTCCCGTTCCGGAGTATATGAAAAAGCAACATTCCGGAAGTCCAGTGCCCCATTCACCTGCGGCAGTGTGTTTTCCCTGTTTTCAGTTTCGGAGGGAGAATCCAGAAGGTCGAACACCCTGTCGGCTGAGGCCAGTGCGGACTGGAATTCGGCAATTACTCCGGATATCTCATTGAAGGGTTTAGTGTACTGGTTGGCATAACTGAGCAGACACGAAAGCTGTCCGACTGAAATACGTCCGCTTATGGCGCTCAGTGCTCCTGTGACCCCTACAAGGGCATATACAAGTCCATTGACAAATCTTGTACAGGGATTGACCAAAGCGGAGTAAAACTGGGCCTTGAATCCGCAATCCAGTAACTCAACATTTATCCCGTCAAACTTTTCAAAAGAGTTTTCCTCATACATCATAGCCTTGACGGTCTTCTGGTTCCCCAGCATTTCCTCAACAACGCCGTTGAGTTTGCCCCGAACCCGGCTCTGCTCGGAAAACATGCGGTGGCACGCTCTGGTTATTACGGACGCAACCACAAGAGACAGAGGGGTAACAACAACCACGACCGCTCCGATAACTATATTGACGGAAAACATGAATATCAGCGTTCCGATGATCGTCACCAGACCCGAAAACAGCTGTGTGAATCCCTGCAAAAGGCCGTCGGAAACGGTATCGATATCCCCTACGACACGGGTTATCAGGTCACCGTGAGCGTGACTGTCTATATAACTGATGGGAACGGAATTAAGCTTGTTGAACGCATCCATGCGCATGGATCTGACAGCCCCGAAGGTTAGCCGGTTAGTGAAAAGATTCAGTATCCAGCCAAATACACCTGAGCCCACAACAGTTGCCGCAAGAAGCATGGAATACTTCCATATCCCGGCAAAATCCACGTCCTCCGTGCCGATGATGCAGTCCACAGCTTTACCGATTATTATCGGAACGTAAAGGGAAAGAATTACGCTTACCGCAGCGCATACCACTGCTCCGGCGAGGTACGGCAAAAGAGAATGTGTGTAACGCAGCAATCTGGAAAAAGTCTTTTTATTCTTCATCTGCTGTTCCTCCCCCCTGCTGTGACCGGCATATTTCCATGTATGTCGGGCAGGTTCTGCGCAACTGTTCGTCGCTGCCGATCCCCATAACCTTTCCGTTATCAAGGACAATTATAAAATCGGCACCCTGAACCGCAGAAACCCGTTGAGAAACAATAAACACGATCTTCCCGTCAATGTCCTCACGTAGGGCTTTGCGTAAGGCGGCATCAGTGGCAAAATCAAGTGCCGAAGCGCTGTCGTCAAGAATGAGTACCGGAGGATCACCTACAAGAGCTCTGGCGATAGTCAACCGCTGCTTCTGACCACCCGAAAGGTTCTTGCCTCCCTGCTCTACCCTGCCGGAAAGCCCTTCGGAGAATCTTTCCACAACATTTTCCGCCTGAGCCGTCTTTACCGCCTTCATTATCTCAATATCATCAGCATCCGGCTTTCTCATGGTAAGATTTTCTCTTACCGTTCCGGAAAACAGTACAGCCTTCTGAGGAACTACTCCTACAGCGGACCGAAGTGAAGACATGTCATATCCGGTGATATCCCTGCCGTTTATGAGTATCTTTCCCCGGGAAATATCGTAAAACCTGGGAATAAGATTAACCAGAGTTGATTTTCCCGCACCTGTTCCTCCGATAACGCCTACCGTGGTTCCCGAGGTGGCAGAGAAGGTCACACCTTCTATATCATTTTTCGTCCCGTTGTAAGAAAACGAAACGTCACGGAACTCAATACTTTCAATGCCGTCGCTGAGTTTTTCCGTTCCGTTTTTCATTGTTACTTCTGTATCAAGGATATTGTTTACCCTTGCGGCTGAAGCGGCGGATTTGGTGAAGATGACAACCAGATTTGCCACGACTATCATAGCGAGAATAATCTGATTTATATAATTAATCAGGGCAATGATTTCGCCCTGCGTCAACGCGCCGTTGAACACCCGGTGTCCGCCGAAAGAAAGAATTGCGATAATTGCGAAGTTCAGTATCACACTTACCGCCGGACTGAGCAGTGCGGAAAGTTTGTTTATACGGACAGTTGAGCGGATAAAATCATCGTTTGCCTGTTCGAAACGCTGTTTTTCCGTATCCTGTTTGGAAAAAGCTCTGACGACCCGTACCCCGGTGAGATTTTCCCTGGTAATAAGGGAAACCTTGTCAAGTTTTTTCTGTATAGACCGGTAAAACGGGATAGACTTTGACATTATCAGGTACAGGACGAGCCCGATAAGGGGGGTGGCTATAATAATAATTATTGAAAGCTGCAGGTCGATAAATACCGACATGACTATAGCACCCAGCACAAGAAACGGAGCTCTGATAACAAGGCGGATGAGCATTGCCACCGCAACCTGAAGCTGATTTACATCATTAGTGACAACATTTATTATTGACGATGTTCCGAATCTGTCCAGTTCGGAATAAGAAAAAGCGTTGATATGCCGGAAAATATCACGGCGCATTGCCGTACCTATTCCCTGAGAGGCCTTGGAAGCAAAGTACTGGCAAACAAGAGAACTGCAAAGTCCCACAAGTCCCAGACCTGCCATTATCAGTCCCATCCGGATAACATATCCCTTATCCGAGGAAGGGATTCCCACATCTATGATCTTTGCCATTACCAAAGGAACTATAAGCTCGAAAACGGCCTCGATCCACTTGAAAATGGGGCCTACTATAACCTCTTTTTTAAACAACGGGAGATATTTTTTTGCAAGTTTAAACATATTCTGATCCTTCGTTTTTTAACGGCAAATACCGGAAATAACCGGTATTTGCCGTCTGAAAAAAGCCTATTTGCAAAGAGATGCGTAGACCTTTTCTACGTTCTCCAGAAGCTTGACATAGTTTTCCCTCTTGGCTCTCTCGTCCTCCACGACCTTTGCGGGAGCTTTTGAGATGAAGCCTTCATTGGAAAGCTTTTTGTCGATACGTTCGATCTCACCCGTGAGACGTTCCTTTTCCTTTGTCAGACGGGCTTTTTCCTTTTCCTTGTCCACAAGATCGTCCATAGGAATAAATGACTTTGCGTCAGGACTTATGGCGGACGCGGTATTTTCCGTATTCTCCACTTTGGAAACAACTGTCACGCTTCCGGCTCCGGCAAGACGTTTGAGGAACTCTTCGCAGTTGCGGTACGCCTGCTCATGCTCTGTCTCAATGAAAAGGTGGGTTTTCTTTGAAACGGGAACATTCATATTTGTTCTGATCTGGCGGATATCCTTAATAAGAGCCTTTACGTTTTCAAGTGCGGATGCCTCGGAGGCAAAGTTGAACTTATCGGAATACTCCGGATATTCAGAGATCATTATGGAGCTTCCTTCATGAGGCAGATTCTGCCATATTTCCTCGGTAATAAAGGGCATGAAAGGATGAAGAAGCTTAAGAGTATTGGAAAGAACATAGGCAAGAACATTCTGAGCGGAAAGATTTGTTGCCCTGTCGGTATTGGTTTCGAACAAACGGGGCTTTACAAGTTCAATATACCAATCGCACAGATCGTCCCAGATAAAGTCGTACAGTTTCTGTGCCGCAACACCAAGCTCGCACTTGTCAAGATTTTCACAGACCTCACGGACACAGTTGTTATAGCGGTAAAGTATCCATTTATCTTCAAGTTCAAGCTTTTCGGGGATGGAGATGCTGTCTATATCGAGGTAAGTAAGGGTGAATCTTGCCGCATTCCAGATTTTATTGGCGAAATTACGGGAAGATTTCACGACTTCCCAATAAAAGCGCATATCGTTTCCGGGAGAGTTTCCGGTAACCAGGGTAAATCTGAGCGCATCGGCACCGTATTCCTTTATTACATCCAGAGGATCGATACCGTTTCCGAGGGATTTACTCATTTTTCTGCCCTGGGAATCTCTGACAAGACCGTGAATAAACACTTTTTCAAACGGAACCTGCCCTGTATGTTCGATACCGGAGAACATCATTCTCATGACCCAGAACGGGATAATATCGTAGCCGGTAACAAGGACGCTTGTGGGATAGAAATACTCAAGGTCTTCCGTTTTATCGGGCCAGCCAAGAGTGGAGAAAGGCCAGAGTGCGGAAGAAAACCACGTGTCAAGAGTATCGGGATCCTGGCGCATGGGTCTGCCGCATTTCGGGCAGACGGCTGAATCATCCTTGGTCACAACCATTTCTCCGCAGTCATCGCAGTAGAAGGCTGGAATACGATGTCCCCACCAGAGCTGACGGGAAATGCACCAGTCTCGGATATTTTCAAGCCAGTGAAAATACACCTTTTCGAAGTGCGTGGGGATGAACTTTGTTTCGCCGTTCTTGACAGCGTCGATTGCGGGCTGAGCAAGAGGTTTCATTTTCACGAACCACTGCTTGGAAATTATGGGTTCAACCGTGGTTCCGCAACGGTAGCACTGACCTACATTATGAGAATGATCTTCAACCTTTACAAGAAGTCCCATCTGTTCAAGGTCGTGAACCATTGCTTTACGGCACTCATAGCGGTCCATACCCTCATATTTTCCCGCATAGGCATTCATAGTCGCATCATCGTTCATGACCTTTATCTGTTCAAGACCGTGGCGCTCTCCGACCATAAAGTCGTTGGGATCATGGGCAGGGGTTATTTTTACGCATCCTGTTCCGAAATCCTTATCGACGTATTCGTCCGCGATAACGGGAATTTCCCTGTCCGTAAGGGGTAACAACAGTGTTTTGCCTATTATATTCTTATATCTGTCATCATCGGGATTTACAGCCACGGCGGTATCTCCGAAAAGGGTCTCAGGGCGCGTGGTCGCTATGACCAAAAAATCCTCTGTTCCTTTTATGGGATACTTTATGTGCCAGAAATGGCCCGCCTGTTCCGCATGTTCGACCTCAGCGTCGGAAAGGGCAGTTATGCAATGAGGACACCAGTTGATGATCCTTGACCCCTGATAAATAAGACCCTTTCTGTAGAGGTTCACGAAAACCTCTTTTACAGCCTTGGAGCAACCCTCGTCCATGGTAAAGCGTTCTCTGTCCCAGTCACAGGAAGAGCCTATCTTCTTGAGCTGGTTTATGATCCTGTTGCCGAACTTATTCTTCCAGTCCCAAACCCTTTCCAGGAACTTTTCTCTTCCAAGATCATAGCGGGTAAGTCCCTCCTTGACCCGGAGTTCTTCCTCCACTTTTATCTGAGTGGCGATACCTGCATGGTCGGTACCGGGAACCCAGAGTGCACTGTAACCCTGCATCCTCTTGTATCTGATGAGAATGTCCTGAAGCGTTTCATCAAGGGCATGTCCCATATGAAGCTGTCCGGTAACGTTCGGAGGCGGTATAACTATGGTAAAGGGCTTCTTTTTCTTATCAACCTTTGCCTTAAAATATCCGTTTTTCATCCAATCCGCATATATGCGGTCCTCAACATCCTGAGGATTGTAATTCTTCTCAAGTTCGCGTTTCATATTTATCTCCGGATTATCTGATTACTGTTTTAATAAAGCTTTTTTTGCCCTTTTTGACAATTTTTCCGTCAAGTTCCGCTTTTGTAAACGTTTTTGCAACCGACGTTACCTTCTCATCGGCGACAAAGACGCCACCCTGTTCCACAAGACGTCTTGCCTCTCCCTTGGAGGGGGCCTGCTTTGTCTTTACAAGCAGATCAGCAACAGAAATACAACCGTCAATGAAATCGGCATCGGTAAGTTCGCATTCGGGAGCGTTCTCCCCGTTTCCGCCGCCGAAAAGCGCACGGGCAGCCTGCTGCGCTTTTTCCGCTTCCTGTTGTCCGTGAACAAGGTTGGTAAGTTCAAAAGCGAGGATCTCCTTTGCCGTATTGATACGGTTATCTGTCCAGGTCTCCATCTGCTCGATCTGCTCTATAGGCAGGAATGTAAGCATCTTCAGGCACTTTATAACATCAGCGTCGTCAACATTTCTCCAGTACTGATAGAAGTCATACGGAGAAGTTTTCTTTGCGTCAAGCCATACCGCATTACCCGCAGTTTTACCCATTTTCTTGCCCTGAGAATCGGTAAGAAGGGTTATGGTCATGGCATGGGCGTCCTTGCCCAGTTTACGGCGGATAAGTTCGGTTCCTCCGAGCATATTTGACCACTGATCGTCGCCGCCGAACTGCATATTGCAACCGTAGGTTTTGAACAGGTGGTAGAAGTCGTAGGACTGCATTATCATGTAATTGAATTCGAGGAAGGAAAGACCTTTCTCCATTCTCTGCTTATAACACTCTGCACGAAGCATATTATTAACGGAGAAGCAGGCGCCTACCTCACGCAAAAGATCGACATAGTTCAGATCAAGCAGCCAGTCGGCGTTATTCACCATCTGAGCCTTACCTTCACCGAACTCAATAAACCGCTCCATCTGACGCTTGAAACACTCGGCGTTGTGCTCTATATCCTCACGGGTAAGCATCTTGCGCATATCCGTTCTGCCGGAGGGGTCACCGATCATCGTCGTTCCGCCGCCGATAAGTGCCACGGGCTTATTCCCCGCCATCTGTAAACGCTTCATAAGCGTGAGAGCCATAAAATGACCTGCGGTAAGGCTGTCCGCGGTACAGTCAAAGCCTATATAAAACTTTGCGTTGCCGCTGTTTACCATCTCTCTGATTTCTTCTCTGTTGGTAACCTGAGCTATAAGACCACGTCGCTCAAGATCCTCAAAAACTCCCATCGTATATCTCCTTAGAATAATTATTTACTGTTATTTATAAGCATTTCCCTTGCCGTCCGGAGCATTGTCTCGGAAATATCGTTTCCGCCCATGATCCGTGCGAGTTCCTGCGCCCGTCCGTCAAGGTCAAGCTTTGTAAGTTTTGTATAAGTATGTAAAGCATCGCTGTCTTTACTGATACGGAAATGCGTGTCGGCGTAGGAAGCTATCTGCGCAAGATGCGTAACAACTATTACCTGAACCGTTTCCGACATCTGTCTGAGCTTGATGGCGATCTTCTGTGCCGCCTGCCCGCTGACCCCGGTATCAATCTCGTCAAAAATCAGAGTCTGGGCATCGTCGCGGTTAAGTATATTGCGCACCGCCAGCATTATTCTCGAAAGTTCACCGCCGGAAGCTATCTTTCCCAGGGGCTTTGGCTCCTGCCCCACATTCGCGGATATAAGAAACTCCACGACATCCATCCCGTCAGGCTCCGGCCTTTTTTCGGAAAAAGACACCTTGAAAACGACCTTTGGCATATCAAGAAACGCAAGCTCTCCGCATATCAGCTTTTCAAGTTCCTCCGCGGCCTTATGCCGGACAGAAGAAAGTGCCGATGCCTTTTTCAGCATATCAGCCTTGAGCACGGCATACTGCTGGCGCAGTTTTTCAAGCTCTTCGCCGGAAAACTCTATCTGTTCAAGCTCTGTTTTTGCTTTTTCCAGATATTCAAGCATTGCGGGAATATCTTCACCGTATTTGCGTTTGAATTTATGGATAAGTCCGAGACGCTGCTCAACCGAATTCAGTTCTTCCTCGCTGAAGTCTTCGTTTTCCTTGTAATCATACAGTTCCGCCGTAACATCGTCAAGTTCGGACAGAATATCGTTCAGTTTACTGTTTATCCCCTCCAGTTCAGGGTCGTACCTGACGCTGTCCCCGACCGCGACTGCGGCATCGGACACAAGATCTCTCGCATTTTTCTCTCCGTCCCGGAGATGTTCATACGCAAGATTCACCCGATCCGTAATTTTTTCCTTGTTCATCAGGACAATGCGCCGTTGCTGAAGCTGCTGCTCTTCGTCCGGATCAAGTCCGGCTGATTCAATTTCATTTATCTGATACCGGAGCAGGTCAATACGTTCCTGCTTGTCCGAATCGTCAAGGGAAAGGGCTTTTATTCTCCTCAGCGCATCGAGAGCCTTGTCGTATGCTTCCCTGTATCCGGAAACGGTTTCGCCGTCCCTGGCGAACTCGTCCAGAAACGGAAGATGTTTTGTCGGATCAAGAAGCAATATATTATCGTGCTGTCCGTGAATATTAATAAGGGATGTTCCGATCTGGCGCAACACCGAACCGGTAACGCTGCGGCCGTTTATTCTTGCACTGCTGCGTCCCTCCACGGTAAGCTCTCTGGACACGATGACAACATCGTCATCAGCGTCGATTCCGACCCCCGCAAGCTCACGTTTTAAGGCCTCGTTATTGTCAAATGTGGCACAGGCAAAGGCTTTTTCGCATCCGGTACGGACAAGATCCCTCGACGTTCTTGAACCGAGTATCATTCCTATGGAATCGATAAGTATACTTTTACCCGCACCCGTTTCACCGGTGAGTACGGTAAAACCGGGTCCGAAGGACACGTCAAGTTTTTCAATTACCGCGATATTCTCGATATGAAGCTCGCGTAACATACTTTCCTCCGACTATTCGTTTTCGTTCATCAGTTCCGTGAGTCTGTTGATTATGTAAAGAGCACCGTCATTATCGTAAGCGGCAATAAAGATGGTGTCGTCTCCGGCAATGGTACCCACTACCTCTTCATCACCGAGGGAGTCAATGGCGGCGCATGCCCCCATAGCCATACCGGTGTAACACTTTATAACAACGATATTCTGCGCTGCCTGCATACTCATGATGCTTTCCTTCAGCATCGTATGATGTCGTGAAGATAGGACACTGTATTTTCCGTCATCGGCGGAGGGGGCATATTTGTATTTGCCGTTCTGTCCGATTACCTTCGTCAGATGGAGATCCTTTATATCCCTCGAAACGGTGGCCTGAGTAGTCTTGAAGCCGTCACGCATGAGATATGAAGTCAGTTCCTCCTGAGTCTCAATGTTATACATTTCGATTATCCGAAGGATCTTTTCCTGCCGCTTTTCTTTCAGTTTCATCGTTCTTACCGCCTATTTGATTTTTCTGGAAAGCACATCATAAAATGATTCGTTCTTGAGCTTTATCAACCCGAGACTGTGCTGCGATCTCGTTATCCGGACGATATCATTCCTGGACAGTTTGAAATTCTTGAGTCCGTCAACGGTGAGGTATGAGTTATCCGAAAGGAACCTGTCCTCTCTTATACCTACGCTTATAACCGAATCGTCCCGGAAAATAATTGAACGTGAGTTAAAGGAATGGGCACATACGGGTGTTGCGATAATAGAATCGAGACCCGGGTCTACTATAGGTCCGCCGGCGGAAAGTGAATACGCGGTAGAGCCGGTAGGAGTTGAAAGAATAATTCCGTCGGCACGGTATGAGGATATCTTTCTGCTGTTGCAGAAAACATCAAAATCCAGAACCCGTGTTACCTGCCCCCTGGATATAACCGTTTCATTCAGGGCATTCTCATTAAAAATCAGGTTGCCGTCTCCGTTTTCCACGGAAACGTTGAGCAACATACGATTCTCCACGCTGTACCCCGAGCCGGACGTCAGATTTCCGAGCAGATCAAGTTCATCAGCCTCAATTGAGGACATATAACCTACGGTTCCGACGTTTATTCCGAGGATGGGTTTCCCCGCACGGTACGCGGTCTGTGCCGCCCTGAGAATAGTGCCGTCCCCTCCGATCACTATCAGTATATCACTTTCGGGCAAAAGAGCCTCTGCCCCCGAACAGGACAGACTCCCACGGTCAAGCTTACCGTTCAGCACGGCTATGTTCAGTTTTTCAAGCGTTTCGAATACCTTACCGGTAACAGAAAAACCAGTGTCCCGTTCAGGATTTGCAACCACAAGCGTTTTCATAAAAGCCTCTTTCATTCAGCCGTTAAAAGCATCATTGACAACGCATCTTATATCATAGACCCGGCAATTCCGTTCAGGGGAATCGGTTATCCAGAACAGATATTCGATATTCCCGTCACCGCCACGGACCGGTGAAGGCGCGATAGACAGGACCGTCAGACCTTCGCTCAGGATAAAAGAAATAAAACCGTTCAGCAGAGAAACATGATATTTTCTGTCCCTGAGCCTTCGGCTCTCGCTTTTCCCGATTTCAAACTGGGGTTTGAAAAGACAAAGGATATCCGTATTGCCGCAGCTCAGCTTTTTTATTGCGGGAAAGATATTTTTCAGCGAGGTGAAAGAAACATCGGATACGATAACGGAAAACACCCGGTCGTCCTTTGAGGCAAAATCCAGGATATTTGTTCCCTCAAGGCTTTCTACCCGGGAATCGTTGCGGAGAGAATCGTCCAGCTGTCCGTGCCCAACATCTACGGAAACCACCGATCTTGCACCGTTCTGAAGAAGACAGTCTGTAAAGCCGCCGGTGGATGCTCCTATATCAAGACAAACCTTATCCCTGACATCCACAGCAAACAGTTCCAGCGCCCGTTCAAGTTTAAGTCCGCCCCTGCTGACATACTTCAGCCCCTTGCAAACAGTTACTTCGTCCGAAGGCTGAATATCCCTTGACGCTTTCCGGCATTCCTTTCCGTTTACAAGTACGGCGCCGTCAGCTATAAGATCCTGGGCGGCTTTCCGGCTGCGAAGTCCGGAATTTCCGGCTAAAAACAAATCAAGTCTCATCTGAAATCTTCCCGTTACGGCGTAAAAAGATGTATTCTGTCCGACTGTAACCTATATTAATGAATTATAGCATAAATATGCATTTTTTGCAAGGGATATACAGCAGACAACGGGGTAATGTAACAGTTTTTTCAACAATAATTCAACTATTACGGGCTATTTGGTTCTGTTGCACAGCATTTCCGCCAGATCACGGAGAAATTGCCCCCGCTCACCTTCAGGCAAAACGCTCTTTGCCCTCTCCGAAAGATCCCGTACCCGCTTCTGTGCGGATTCCACCCCAAGAATATCGACAAAGGTAGTCTTATTGCTGTTTCTGTCCTTACCGAGGGTTTTGCCCATATCTTCCTTGTTCCCTATTACGTCAAGGATATCGTCACGGATCTGGAATGCAAGTCCCACATCCTTTGCATAACGGACCGCCATCATTTCCTCTTCGTAACTTCCGCCGGCGGCAATGACCCCGAGAATTGCGGAAGCCTCCAACATTGAACTCGTTTTCAGGTCATGAATTTTCCGCACCGAATCCTCATCAAGACCCGCACGGTTTTCCATGTCAAGAACCTGACCCGTAATTATTCCCTTCAATCCCGAAGCATCAAGAAGCACTTCCGTTCCGGCAATGACCTGAGCGTCGGAAAGTCCGAATTTTCCGGCACTGTTAGCCGCTTTAAGAGCTTCACCGTAAAGAGCGACCCCTGCCATAAGGGCAACCGCTTCTCCGTACACAACGTGATTTGTGGGTTTGCCCCGGCGAAGGGTATCATTGTCCATACAGGGAAAATCGTCGTAAATAAGCGAATATGTATGGATCATTTCAAGAGCACAGGCAAAGGGGATCGCCTTTTCGATATCAGCGCCCGAAAGTTCACAGAAAGCAAGACAAATCACCGGTCTGACCCTTTTTCCCCCGGCAAAGAGACTGTAGCGCATTGACCTCACGGTTATATCATCACGGTCCGGCAGAAAACAATCCAGAGCCTCGTTTATTCTTTTGACGTATTCGTCATATTTCAGAGCAAAATCACTCATTTCCCTCACCGATTTCCTTTTCTCCGCTTCTTATGACGGTGATTTTTCTTTTTACCGAATCAAGTTTTTTATTGCACATATCGGCAAGCTTTACGCCTTCTTTATACAACTCCATAGCTTTGTCCAGTTCAACATTGTTTCCGGAAAGGATATCGGCAATTTCCTCAAGACGCTGAACCGCCTGTTCAAAGGTCATTTCCTGTTTTTTCTGAGACACAGTCCACTACACCGTCCTTCATTCTGATTTTCAGTTTATCGCCGTTTGAAATCTCACTTACGGAATTTACGGTTTTCCCGTCCTTATACACAACGGAAAAGCCACGCAGCAGTACAGACATCGGATCAAGAGCCTGAATGCGTTTTGCCTGAGTTACAAGACTGTGCTCCTTCATTGCCATAAGTCTGTCTCCGGAGGTGAACAGCCTGTCCCTGGTCATATTCAGCCTCAGCCTCAGATTTTCAAGAAAATGAGTCAGGTCGATCCTTCTGACGGCACTGTCAAGCCTTGTCTGAGCCGAATCGGTACGAACCGCAAGATGCTGCTCCATTTTCGTTACCAGCCCGTTCAGATAAAGTGAAAGCTGTTCTCCGTCAGGGAAAACCATCTCTGCGGCAGCCGACGGAGTGGGGGCGCACACGTCACTGACCAGGTCAATAATGGTCGTATCTATTTCATGCCCAACCCCGCTGACCACCGGTATATGTGAGGCGAAAACCGTTCTCGCCAGAATTTCGTCATTGAATGAAGCAAGATCTTCATAGGCTCCGCCGCCACGGGCAACGATAATAACGTCGACACAGTCCGTCCGGTTAAAATATTCAATTGCCCGGCATACCGATCCGGAGGAACCTTCTCCCTGAACGATACACGGATAAAGAACTATTTCGGCACAGGGAAAACGTCTTCCGGATATATTCAGAATATCCTGCAGTGCCGCTCCGGTCTCTGAAGTCGCAACACCGACCCTCTGCGGAAACGGAGGAATATCCTTTTTGTATTCTTCATGAAAAAGTCCCTCTTTGCCCAGGGTCTCCTTGAGACGAAGAAAAGCCATATACACTGAGCCGAGCCCGTCCTCGATCATTTCCTCAGCGTATATCTGATATGCTCCGTCCCGGGGATAAAGAGAGACCCTTCCCCGGAGATTCACCTTTACCCCATCCTTCGGGAGAAAGGACAGTCTGTCGGCATACGAACGGAACATAACGCACTCCACGGCAGACTCGGAATCCTTAAGACGGAAATACATGTGTCCGCTTTTTGTATTACGGACAAAATTGGATATTTCCCCGCGCACGGACACCGACCTCAGATTACGGTCTGAATCCAGCAGGGATTTGACGTATGTGTTGAGTTGGGTAACAGTCAAAGCCGGATTATTCATAAAAACTTCCTGCCAGCAAGGTATGCGATCCCCACAGCATTATCCGATGAAAGGGCCGCATCGGCATAACATATATCAAAATCACTTAGTTTCCCGGAAACCGAATCCCGGATAATCATATCAGACATTACTCCGCCCACTGCGAGCACAGGCAGATGATCCCGGTTCACGTACCGTATCATTTCTGTCACGGTATCGGCGGCGACCTCCAGCACATACCGGGCAATATCCGCGCCAGGAACTCCCGCACCGCGCATTGACATGACCTTATTTTCATATCCTGAAAGACAGCAGTTGCCGTCCTTGAGTTTCACGCCGGAACGTCCGGGGCTTTTTCCTCCGGCGGCCAGAGACTCAAGAGCCTTTCCGCAGGGAAAGCCGAGTCCGAGAAGCACTCCGGTCCTGTCCACAAGCTGACCGAGGCTGATATCAAGAGTTGCCGCAGCAACAGAGATACTGTCAGCGGAATCAACTCTCAGAAGTTCCGTCGTCCCCCCTGAAACATGAAAAGCATAAAACGGACGGGAAAAAAGGTCTTCCCTTCCCGCCGAAAAGATTCCCGCGGCGATATGTCCCTGCTGGTGGGAAAATTCCGCAATAGGGACAGAGTACGCCGCCGCAAGAGTCTGCGCCGCAGACACCCCATATAAAAAACACGGCATATATGAGCCCTCCACATTTCTCGGTCTGGAAGACACACCTATGCCTTTAATGCTGTATTTCCCGGTATCTGCAGCGGCGAAAACGGCTGGAAACTGTTTGACGTGATTGAAAAGTGCGTCACTCTGTCTGAGCCCGCAGGAACCGGCGGGCACAGGCAGCAGTTTTCTTGAATTGACAAATTCACCGTCTTCGGTCCAGATGCCGACGGAGGTTGTATAGTTACTGGTATCTATGCCCAGAAAACAGTTTTTCTTACTGCCGGACATAGGACCCGAGGACACCGTTGACGTATTTTGCAGTTTCTTCGGTGTCATACTTTTTGACAAGGTTCACCGCCTCGTTGATCGCAACTGAGGCAGGGACTTCTCCGCCGTCTATCTCGTAAATTGCGATGCGCATGGCCGTACGGGCAACACTGCAAAGCCGGTTAAGAGTCATCTTCTTCAGAAGAGGACTGATTTTGGCATCTATCTCGTCAAGGGATGCCATAATCCCGCCGAGAGACTTGTCAACATATTCATCACATTCAACATCCCGGTACTCACGGGCAAGGGCTTTAACCTGCTCAAGGTCCTCAGACCGGCTGAACGTTGATTCAAAAAGGAGAAGGAAAAGCGATTCTCTGGCTTCGGTACGGGTCATGCTTTTACTGCTCCCTCACTCTTGGTTGCATCAACAATGCCGAGAACAACGACATTGACATGGTTGACAACAAGTCCCGTCATATTCTTTACGGACTCGGCAACATTTTTCTGAACAGTGGCGGAGACATCGGGGATCTTGTATCCGAGCTTGACCTCGATCTGCACAGTAAGATCGACTCCGTCGCTGAGAGTCGTTATCGCGACGCCTTTCACGGAATGCTTGCAGGAAGGTACAGCGGTCTTGGTAGCAGGCTGTATTTTCTGATAAACACGGGCAACCCCGTCCACTTCCGTTGCGGCAGTGATAACTATGGACGCAATTACATCTTCGGAAATCTTTACGGATCCGTTCTTTTTATCTTCCATTTTACGTTCCTCCGGACTGTGAAGTTTTATATTTCAGGTAAAATTTACACTTATTTACTATATTATAGCACATTTTTTCAGTTTTGTACACTACCTATTTCGATAATTTTTATGACATCGTATGAAAAATTTGTTTCTGAGGCGACTATGTCCATTATCTGAGCTGCCTGTGCCGAGGTCAGTTTTTCGGTCTCGACCACAACGGTGGCGTTTCCCGTCCCGATAAAAACGATGCATTCCCGGAAGCCCTTTGCCCGGATAAGATTTTCCACGGTCTGTTCCCTTTCCGATGTGACGGCATAATCCGTAATGGCTTCAGCCGCCTCCTTACGCATATCGCCGTCGGCGTTGGCATTATCTATAAGCTGACTGAGAACGGCAACAGCCTCGTCACGGTTCTTTTTTCTCAGATATTTGGCGTTGTCGAAATACGAATCGGATTCGGATGAAACGTATTTGCTTTCTCCGAGATATTTGACCGTATCCTCACTGGGTTTCTGACCTCCCGCTATAAGGAAATTCCCACCCCCGGTCATAAAACGCCAGTTTATGTATACGGAAGCGGTTATGACCAGCGTAAGGCCGAGAATGACCCATTTGGTTTTCGCGTTACCGGATCCCGTCACTTCATTTTGCTTATCGATATTTGCGTTGCGTCCAGCCCGAACAGTGTTTTCAGCGCCTCTGTTATTGCCGCCTTCACCGAAACGCTGTCCCCCTGACAGACTATAGAAATCCCTTTTACTGCGTTTGCGGAAGAGACCTCCTGCGAAGGATAAATCAAAACCTTGCATTTTCCTACACCCTCCATGTTTTCAAGAAATTCTTCAAGCTCCGACTCCCAGGTCCTGAGCTCAGACACCGTATCCTTTTTCTTTTCACTGTTGCCCATAAACAACAGCAATCCGGCAAGACACAGCAGAGCTATTGCGATCTGCGGAAAAAGCTTTTTGATTTTTGCAAATCCGCCTTCAACATTCATTTTATTCACCGTCAAGCAATTTTATTTCCGTTTCTGCCGGAAGTATGTCTTTCAGAAGTTTCAGGGATCCCTCATCGCATCCGGATACGGTCACGGACACAAGCACAGCAGTATCGTTTCCCACTTCTATCTCCACAGATCTCACCGTTCCGTCCGAGCCTTTTTCCACCAGGTAGTCCTGCAGCTGTGAAGCAAACACTTCCGAAGCGGTGCGGTCTATCCCCTCCGAGACCGACTGTTGTATCTGTGAACTGTCTGGCAGTGAAAAAGAGATCCGGTTTTTGGTCAGAAACGAAAAGAACGACAAAAGAGTGACAAGCAAAAGCATGGAACATATCAGCCCCAGAGGCTTTCGCATCTTCTGCCCCGGCGCAAGGACCGGAATAATAGTTCCGAGGATCGCAACGGACGCGAACGAAACAATGAATTCTCTCATATCATGTCACCCTTATCATCATGCTTATTACAGTCACTGTCATCACCGCAATCGCAAGGGACAGGGAAAAAAGTATCGCATACGCATCCCTGGCGGTTTCCAGATACCCGAGAAATGCCCCGCGGTCAAAAAAACCGCATACCGCGCAACATACGGAAAGGGTTATGAAATCGGCGGCTATACCGCAAACAGGCATTGCGATTGTACTGACAACCGTCGCTATACCGCCTATTCCCAGAGAATTCTTCATAACCGCACCTGCGGCAAAAGCCCCGTCAAGACCTTCACTGACAGCGCCGGAAAAAACCGGCACGAAACTTCCCACGGCAAATTTAACCGTGCGCCGGCTCAGACTGTCACCGGAAACCGAAACCGAAGACTGAACTGCCATTACCCCGCAGTATATACACAGAACAAAGGCAAGAAAAATGATTATCGCATTCCGCACCGTTGAGGAAATACTCCGAAGATTCCCGTTGCCGGAGGCGCTTGCCGCAAGTCCGAGGGTCAGATAAGCATTCATTCCCGGAAGGACCGCCGAGCCCGAAATGAGAGAACATATCTGTCCGGCAAGAAGGAGTCCGGTACACCCGGTGACCCCGGTCTGCGTAAACCCCACGGAGGCGAGTGACGATGCCATAGCGGGGGCAAAAGATGTAACAAAGCCGCCAAGTTGCTCAAATGCCGCTCCGGCTGAAGTTGCGGAAAGATATACGTTCCTGTACAGCACCAATCCCGCCGACAGAAGCGCAACCGCCGTAACCGCCTGTACAGTTTCCGATGAAGGATATGCGTCATTGAGCGCGCCGACAAGGTACATCACGACCATAACCGCAACCATACTGACGAAGAAGCTCTTTTTTTCCGAAAGAGCCTGTCTGAATCCGGTGAAAGCCCCCTCCAAAACAGAAGATATCTCCGTTCCGGAAGACTTCTCCCCGGTGTATCCGGGTTCCGTTGATGCCGCTGAAACAGGAAGGGTAAACGCCGAAACAACAACGAAAATTAAGCCTATCATTAGCAGTTTTTTCATGTCCTTTACCTGAACGTCCTCACCGCTTCTATTATTTGCCTTACAAGCGGGAAAGACAGTACCAGTATCGATATTTTTCCCGCAAGTTCGATTTTTCCCGCAACCCCGCGTTGCCCGCAGTCCCGGCATGCATCTGCGGAAAACTGCGTTATATAAGCAACAGCGAGAGCCTTCAGAAGTATCCCCGGGCAGTCCCCGGACAGTCCAGAAAGTCCGGAGACCTCTTCCGCAAATCCAAATACCTCACGGACCGAAGGCAGAACCGCAAGAAGGATCATTGCGCCGCAGCAGAACGCGCCGAGTACCGCAAATTCCGGGTTTTCCCGGCGAAGAAGCAGAAACAGCAACGCGCCGCAGACCCCGACCCCGCAGACGGTGAGTATATTCATAGACTCACCGCCCGGTATAAGTAAAGAGGTTTTTCATTGTATCAAAGAGAGTCCTGACCTGCCCGAGTATAAGAAGAATAACGATTATCAGCCCCGCGATTGTGACCATAAGTGCCTGCTCGGAACGCTCAGACTTGTTAAGCAGCTGATTGAGCAGAGCAACGATTATACCGATTGCGGCTATCTGAAATAAAACTTCCGTGTTCATTATGTACTGTCCTTTATATCAGCAGAATTACTATAAACAGTCCCACAAGGACCCCGCCCTCAGCCCAGAGTTTCGAATACTTTTTCCTGTCGGAATCGGCAGAGTCCAGCCTCAGTCCGAACTCTTCAGATATTCTGCGGCAAAGCCTGATCTGGTCTTCACTCCCCGTTCTTCCGAAGTTCGCAAAAAAGGCTTCGGCTGTTTTCAGGTCGTCAGCCGAAAGATGTGTTCCCGACAGATCCGCGTTTTCAAAAGCCTGCCGGGGCGAATCCGTCAGACAGCCCGAAACCGCGGAAAACAAACGTGAACCGGATTCCTCCGATGCTCCCCGGAGAAGATCACCGCAAACACATCTTGTACCGGAGATTCCGGCTCCGATCCGTTCCACTGCCCTGACTGCCCTTTCAAGTTCACGGCACCTTGCCGACAAAGACAGGCTTTTGTATATTCCCGTCAGGGAACAGACGGAAAATATCAGAACCAGCGCTATGGTTTTCATGATTTTCAGGGTCCTCCTCCCTGCCCACATCGTACACCTCAAAATCCATGTTGTTACGGATAAAGTTTTTCCCGAGGATCACCAGCCTATCCACCGCCCCGCCGTCAACGAGTTTTTTGACACAGGATCTTCTCAGAGCCTGAACCGCGGTTCCGGCATGAACGGTAACAACAAATCCGCAGCCGCAGTTCATAGCCTCAAGAAGCTGTAAAGCATCCTTTTCCCCGCTTATTTCATCACAGATTATCATCTGCGGAGAAAGACTTCTGACAGAGAGCCTTACCCCTTCTCCCTTCGGAAACATTGACATAATATCCGTCATAGGTCCGGCGTCAAAGGCAGGAATCCCGTTTTTCACTGCAAATATCTCATTTCTCTCGTCTATAACGCAGGTACGCACTCCCGCCCCTGAATAATTCCTTGCCAGATCTCTTATCAGGGTGGTTTTTCCGCAACCCGGCGGTGAGGCAATAACAGTGCTGTGCATTTGTCCATTTCCGAAAATCTCACGGAAGACGCCGGCGGAACATCCGGCAACGTCACGGCTTATCCGGAAAACAAGGCTGTTTATATCCCTGATCCCTGTCTGTCTGTCCCCGCTCATGACCGCTGTCCCGGAAATTCCCACACGGATACCGGTCCGGGTCGTAACGAAACCGCCGAGAAGCTGTTCCTCATAAGAGTATACGGAGTTGTCACATATTTTTGCCAGAGTCTGCTCTATTTCTTCCCGATATACCGTAACTCCGTTATCAGGTGAGGTTTTTCTTCCCTTGCGATCGATAAAGAAGCCTTTCCCGGAAACAATAACACACAGAGGCGCAAGAGCCCGGAGACGGATCTCCTGTAACCCCGGAAGATCACCGGCATTTTGCAAGGCGGAAAGGACTCTTTCCGGAAGATACTTTTCCAAACCCCAGAGCATAAAACGAACAAGCCCCCTTTGCTACAGTCTATTGGGGGGCTTGTCAAATTATTACTTCCGTGCTTGATTATTTTTTCTTGGATCTGAACAGAAGTGCCGTAAAATAACCGAAAATTATCGCTGCCGCAATACCTCCGGCGGTACCGGTAAGACCTCCGGTGAAAATACCGACAAATCCGTCCTTATCTATAGCTTCGGCGGTTGCCTTTGCAAGGGAATGACCGAATCCTGTCAACGGAGTACTTGCACCCGCTGCGGCAAAATCCGCGATATACTGATATACGCCTATACCGGACAGAAAAACACCGGCAACAACATACCCGACAAGTATCCTTGCTGGAGTAAGCTTAGTTTTATCCACAAGTATCTGACCCACAAGACAGAATGCTCCGCCGACAATAAACGACCACAGATAGCTCATACCGCACCTCCTACAAGATTTACCAGATGCGCAATACCGGGGATGCTTTCCCCCTGCATGTTGCTGGTGGGACTCATAAGAGCTCCTGTAGTCATGAACAGCACATTTCTGAATCTGCCGTTTTCCATTTCGGGTAAAACGTACCCGGTCAGAACGCTTGCGGAACAGCCGCAGCCCGATCCGCCGGAATGAACGTCCTGAGACTTGCAGTCATATATCAGCAATCCGCAGTCATCATATCCGTCACCGAGATCTATTCCGTCCTGAAGCAGAAGCTTACGGAGAAGCTCCGCTCCAACAGCCCCAAGGTCCCCGGTAAGGATCAGGTCGTAATCCGATGGTTTGGTTGAGGTGTCGTCAAAGAACCTTTTCAGGGTAAGGGCCGCCGCGGGGGCCATTGCCGCTCCCATATTCGAAATATCGGTTATGCCCATATCGCATATTGCCCCGGGACAGCATCTGCTTATCCCGATTTTACCGTTATACCTGTCAAGCATCACGCAGCCGGCGCCGGTAACAGTCCACTGAGCAGCCGGGGGCCGCTGCGCACCGTATTCAAGCGGATAGCGGAACTGTCTTTCCGCGGAACAGAAATGAGAACTGGTCATAGCCAACGCGCGTGTGGCAAAATCCCCGTCTATGGTCATACAGGCGAGTATCAGCGCTTCAGCCATTGTCGAACAAGCGCCATAGAGCCCAAAAAACTGCACAGAAAGATCACGAACGCTATAGTTCGAGCCAGCGCATTGATTGAGCAGATCGCCTGCAAAGACGAAGTCAATATCTTCTGCGGAAAGTCCTTGCTTTTGAATGACACGCCCCAGCACCTCCTTTTGCATGAACGTTTCGGCTTTTTCAAAGGAATCCTGTCCGAAATACTCGTCATCCGAATAATACCGGAAGTATTTACCCAGGGGTCCCTGCCGCTCTTTTTGTCCCACCGTCACTTCATAGGCTCTCACCCGGACGGGGGAAGAAAACACATAAGTTCCGGAACCGATTTTCTTCGTCATATCAACCTCGTGACGACGTAATAGATCACGCCGTAAACAAAAGAAGCCACGGTTCCGTATACAATCACCGATCCGGCTATGGAAAACAGTTTCGGACCGATACCGAGGATCACGCCCTCGGTCTTGAATTCGACCGCCGGTGAAACCATGGCATTTGCAAAACCTGTTATCGGCACAAATGCGCCGGCTCCGGCAATTTTACCGAGTTTATCGAACCATCCTATGCCGGTGAAAAGTGCGGTCAGGAATATCAAACTTATGGACGCAAGGGTCCGTGCCGAAGTCTCCGGCACGCCGAAACAGTTACTGTAAAGATCAAAAAAAGCCTGTCCCAGAACGCATATCGCCCCGCCTGTCAGGAAAGCAAAGATACAGTCCTTGACTATCGGGGAATTCACGGTGGTTCTGTCAACAAGCCGCTGATAATCCTCAGCTTTCATTATTCACACCACCTTTGTTTTCCCTCGTATTATTCCGTAAAAAAAGCCGAATATACAAAAAGCACCGTTTCCGGAGTATCACCTCTGATTCTCCGGAAACGGTGCGGATATGATTCTTGAGTTTTTACGCACGGCAGACATACATCTGCCAGCCGCGGTTTTCCTTTCCGTCTATAATCGAAAAACCGTTTTTTTCAAGAGCTCCGACAACTTCGGGGGCTCTTTCGGTAATAATACCCGAAACAATGAAAAGTCCGTCTTCGGTCAGGTATTTCCTTATTTTTCCGCTGAGTTTTATAATAATATCCGCAACAATGTTTGCGGTTACCACATTGAATTTTTCGTTGCCGACGGGAGGCTCCTGCTCAAGGATATTGCACCTGTAAGCCGTGTACACCCCGGCAAAAGTGTTAAGTGCCGCATTGCTTTCCGACACCTGAACCGCGATACTGTCAACATCAAGCCCCACTGCCTTTTCTGCGCCCATCAGCAGCGCCGAGATTGAAAGTATACCGCTTCCGCAACCGACGTCGAGGACTTTATCGCCCTTCTTTACATATTTCTGTACGGCTTCAATGCAACTGCTTGTTGTCTCATGGGAACCCGTACCGAAAGCCATTCCGGGATCTATCACCAGAGGTATCTCGCCCTGTTCCGGCTGATATTTCTCCCATTCGGGAACAATGACTATATGTTCCCCGACTTTAAAGGGTTTATAATACTGTTTCCAGGAAGTTGCGTACTCATCTTCATCTATCTGGGAGTACGAAACGGAGTATTCTATACCTTCGGCAGTGAACCGCTCCTTGAGGTATTCCGCAGCCTCGGACAAATTGACGTCAAGACCGAGATAAATATGGAGCACTGCGGTAGTCCGGTCCTTATTGAGCAGAGCCTCATCTATCAGCCCGACACTCTTTACCAGACCGCAATCCATCATATCCGAATAATCCTCGAGATACAGACCGCCTATATCAAGCATTCCCGCAATATTGCACGCTTTCTCTCCGTCAGCGGAATTGATCTTCAGAAGAATCTCATTGTATTTCATTTTTTACTGTCCTTTCGGTCCTGTAGCTTGTTTTTTCCGCAGATGTCATTCAGGGCACAACGGTCACAGCCGGGGTTCTGAGCCCGACATACCTCTCTGCCGTGCCACACAATTGCGTGACAGAAATCAAGGCTCGTTTCCGGCGGAATAAGCCCTCTGAGAATGTTTTCTATCTTTTTAGGATCCTTTTCATCGCAAAAGCCCATGCGGTTGCTGAGTCTTATACAATGGGTGTCAACGATTATCACCCCGGGAGTTCCGTATATTTCGCCCAGAAGAAGATTCGCAATCTTTCGTCCGACACCGGGAAGCTGAAGCATTCCCTCCATCGTATCCGGGATTCTTCCCAGAGTCTCCACCGCCTTAGCTTCCGCTATGATATCCCGGGCTTTTGTTTTATACAGTCCGCAGGAAAAAATCAGCTTTTCAACTTCCGGGGCTTCAGCTTCAGCAAGCTCATGCTCAGTGGGATAGACCCAGAAAAGCGTTTTTGTCACCTCATTGACCCTGACATCGGTGCACTGTGCCGACAGACGGGCGGCAACCAGAAGCTGAAAAGGTGTCATGTATTCCAGAGCACACCGGCGCTGAGGGTACATCCGCAGAAGCCTGTCGTGGATTTCAAGAGCCCTGATTTTTGTCATTTTTTCCATTTTTAATCGCACTCCAGTACGCTTCCGCCGCTTTTTCGGTCTTGTTATTGCCAAACCTGTAGTACACATCATTCCGGATCTTGTCCGGGAGATATTGCTGTTTTACCCAGGCATTGGGATAGCTGTGGGGATATTTGTATTCAAGACCGTGGCCGAGTTTTGCCGAACCCGAGTAATGAGAATCCTTCAGATGAGCCGGAATGTCTCCGAACTCGCCGTTTTTGACCCGGTCAAGAGCCGCATCAACGGCACAGATAGCGGAATTCGATTTCGGTGCGGTGGCAAGAAGTATAACCGCCTCCGCCAACGGGATACGGGCTTCGGGGAAACCCAGCTGAAAAGCGGAATCCACACAGGCCTTGGTTATTGCCGCCGCCTGAGGAAATGCCAACCCGACATCTTCGGACGCTATGACCAGAAGCCTGCGGCATACCGAAGCAAGATCCCCGCCCTCCACCAACCGGGCAAGGTAATGAATCGCCGCATCGGGATCCGATCCTCTGATGGACTTCTGAAATGCGGACAGTATGTCATAATGAGCGTCCCCGGCCCGGTCGTAACGCATATTACTCTTTTGCGAAAGCTGAACCGCATCCTCCAGAGTCACTGTAAACTCAGTTATTCCGGGCTTTACGGAAGTAAGAAGCTCCACGGTATTCAACGCTTTCCGGACGTCTCCGCCGCAGGATGAGGCAATATGCTTTATTACACCGTCTTCAATGCCGAACCGGACCTCTGAATCCGATGAAACGAAGTCAAACGCCCTCCGGACAGCTTTTTCTATATCCTGAGCCGCCACCGGCCTGAACTCAAACACAGTACAGCGGCTGAGTATAGCGTTGTAAATATAAAAATAAGGGTTTTCCGTAGTCGAAGCGATAAGAGTAATTTTTCCGCTCTCAATAAATTCAAGCAGAAGCTGCTGCTGTTTCTTGTTAAAATACTGTATCTCGTCAAGATACAGTATCACTCCGTTCTCGCCGAGGATCCCGTCGAGCTGGGAAATGATCTCCTTTATATCCCCGGAGGAAGCGGTAGTGGCATTGAGTTTATACAGTGTCTTCTTCGTTCTTCCCGCAATGATATAGGCAAGTGTAGTCTTGCCTATACCGGACGAACCGTAAAATATCATATTCGGTATTCTGCCGCTGTCGATTATCCTTCGGAGAGGTCTTCCCTGCCCCACGAGATGCTGCTGTCCCACAAAATCGTCAAGACCTGCCGGACGGAGTCTGGCAGCAAGCGGCTCATAACTGGACATATACGTTCCTCCTGCGGAAAAACAAAGTCTGATCAGTCTACGTCAGCGTAAATGGGGTGTTTCTTACAGAGTTCGTCAACTCTTGCACGGATCTCGTCAGCCTTCTCAAAATGCGCGGCAGTCTGATAAATGCAATCGGCAACGACCTTCATATCCTCCTCATTGAAGCCTCTGGAAGTCACAGCCGGAGTTCCGAGACGGACACCGCTGGTGATGAAGGGAGTCTGAGGATCGTTGGGAATGGCATTTTTATTTGCGGTTATACGCACTTCGTCAAGCTTCTTTTCGAGCTCTTTGCCGGTAATATTGAATTTGCGGAGATCCACAAGCATGAGGTGATTGTCCGTACCTCCGGAAACAAGGTCAAAACCTTTCTTCATCAGCTCATCCGCAAGAACGGCGGCATTTTTTACAATCTGCTGCTGATAGGAGACGAATTCGGGTTTAAGAGCCTCACCGAGAGCTACAGCCTTTGCCGCAATAACGTGCATAAGGGGGCCGCCCTGGGTTCCGGGGAATATCGCCTTGTCTATCGCCTTTGCGTACTGCTCCTTGCAGAGTATCATACCTCCGCGGGGACCTCTGAGTGTCTTATGGGTAGTGGTGGTCACGATATCCGCATAAGGAACCGGAGAGGGATGCAGTCCTGCCGCAACAAGCCCGGCAATATGAGCCATGTCAACCATCAGCATTGCGCCGACGGAATGAGCTATCTGAGCAAATCTTTCAAAATCAATGGTTCTGGGGTATGCGCTTGCCCCGGCAACTATCATCTTGGGCTTGCATTCCTTCGCGAGAGCCTCAAGTTTGTCATAATCAATTCTGTGGGTAACATCATCCACACCGTAGGGAACAATATTGAAGTATGATCCGGAAATATTGACGGGTGATCCGTGGGTCAGATGTCCGCCGTGGGCAAGATTCATTCCCATTATGGTATCGCCGGGTTTAAGAAAAGCGAAATATACGGCAGTGTTTGCCTGCGCGCCGCTGTGAGGCTGCACATTTGCGTGTTCAGCACCGAAAAGCTGCTTTGCCCTGTCTCTTGCTATATCCTCGACAACGTCAACGCATTCGCATCCGCCGTAATACCTCTTTCCAGGATATCCTTCTGCGTATTTGTTGGTAAGAATAGTTCCCATAGCAGCCATTACCGTTTCGGAAACGATATTCTCGGATGCTATCAGTTCGATATTCCGGCACTGACGGTTGTACTCCGCCTCAATTGCCTCTCCTACAGCCGGATCAAACCTCTTAACATAGTCGATGTTTCTCATAATGTCCCCCTACAAAATTTGATTTATAATAATGAAATTATTATACCAGTAAACGGAGGCTTTGTAAAGCCTTACCCGAGAGATTTCGGAGTTTTTTGATAATAAAGGCAAAACTTTAAAAATGTACGGAAAAAGCGGTGAGTTCTGCTCACCGCCGGGATTTATTGATTTACGGGTTCAAACTCCGCGGACTTTCCGTCCGGTTTCTGTGATTTTCTGTTTATGCGCATGACAATGAACAGCATCAGAAACGCAGCAAGGACATCGGCAATATTCGCAAGAACCGTGACCTTTACGTTATACGGATCCCCGGGGATAAAGTGCATTATGATATCCGCAAGCCGGATCACTCCGAAGAGGACCGAGGTCATACCAAAGCCGGTAATGAGCCTTTTTCCCCGCGAGCCGGCAAGGATCTTGGACAGATTCATATATGCCACGGCAAGCATCAGCAGAAGTATCATATCATAGACAGAGTATGCACTTGTGAGAATCTGGGACAGGTCGGTAAAAAGCAGCACCGCACGGAAAACATAATACACGGGGCAAAATACAGAAATAAAGATATAGAACCTGTTTTTGATCGCTTTTTTCGGATTTGACGCAATGTGAACAAGAAAAAGGGCGATGAAAACCGCAAATACAAGACGGTAAATCGCCGTATCTCCGAGAATATCCGCGACGGAAGCATATTTGTTCAGGTTAAGGATATTGTGAAGCAAAGGCTGCATTTCACCGGCAAGAATAAACACCGCGGCAATCAATGCGGTGAAATTACCGGCTTTACCGAGGGTCGCAACCCTTCCCCTGACGGGCTTCTGTTCCCTCTTGGTAAAGATCACGGAGGAAAGCAGGAAAAGGGAAGCAATAAGTATGTATATATTGAAAAGCACCGGAATAACACTGCCGTTGACGTAGAATCCGTTGGCAGAGTCGATCGCGAAAATTATTTCAAGAATCCGGAACGCAAAGGCGAAAACGCACAGAGGCGCAAGAAGCTTGAGGTAATATCTGGCTTTCATTGAAGATCTCCCACTGTGGAAATTCAGGATAATATCCCGACACCATAATTATACATTCTTTTCCACTAAATGTCAAGAGTATTTAAAAGACATAACTTTGAATTTTCTTGAGTCCGGTCTTGATTTTATTTCGCTTTTCTGATATAATGGCATGAGATGAAAGATCCTGAACAGTACCCGTAATGAAAAGAGGTTAAGATATGAAGCAACAGCTTCGCAAAGAATCGACAAAAGTATTTCTGTTTTGTCTCCTGTCCCTTACGTTTATATTGGCCGTATCCTTACCCGCATCTGTGCTTGTCGCACTTTTTCAGGAAGGTGTGATCAGCGATACGGCATATAGCAACGCCTTGTTCTGGGTAAGCTTCGCTGTACCTCAGGGACTTTATCCGATAGTTTCGGCGGTTATAGCATTATGTTCACTTGTCTGCATAAACAAACGACCGTCGGAAATAGTCAAGGCGAAAAAAGCGCGGCCGCAAACCGTGATTGCTCTTATAGCCGCATCTCCTTTTGTAGCTACGGCGGCATCTCTGCTTTCCGACCTGTTGAGCACTTTCATAGAACAGCTCGGGATCCCGGTAATGGATACCACAGGGCTTCTCACACAGTATCTTACCGAAAGCCCCGCATACATGATAATCTCCGTGATCCTGATAGCGGTCCTTCCTGCGATATGTGAAGAGCTGATATACCGCGGGGTCATTCAGGGATTCATTTCAGAATACTCCCCCCTTGCCGGAATCATCGTGTCCGCGATTGTTTTCGGATTGTTCCACGGAACTATAGAACAGATCCCATTCGCTTTCATTTTCGGGCTTTACCTCGGTTTCGCGTACGCCGCGACGGGATCCATACTTGTCCCCATGTTCATGCATTTTCTCAACAATTTCACAAGTTGCGTCATGGTTATTCTCTCCGAAGAACTCGAAAACGATATATATGAAGCCGTGAGCGGCTATTACACACTTGCTGTTCTCCTCCTTGCCGCGGCGTCTGTCGTGGCGGTAGCTTGCAGGTGCCTGAAAAACAAAGATTTCCGCTCAAACTACAAAGTCCCATCCGGCACCGTAAAATGCCGCACCGCGCTCTCCGGAGTCTTTACATCCCCCGGATTCATCGTTGCGGTTGCCGTCTATATCCTTTATACGGTTCTCAATGTAATCACTCCTTTCCTGACATCTCTGATCGGTTCCCGTTAAAATAACGCTATAAATATTAAAAAGTCCTCCATATGGAGGACTTTTCTTTTATCGGATTCTTATCTTTCTTCACGATAATAATTCACGCCGCAAGCCGCAGGCTGAACACCGTTTTTACGTTTGCGCATGGAGCTGAACACCAGTATTGCCGCAGTTATGAGGAACGGAAGCATCTGATAGAATTCGTCCGGTATTGCGGAAAGGAAGGACAGGAACGGAAATTCTTCGATCAGGTTCCCTTTATACGGTTTGAGCATCATCAGCATCCCGAAGAAATAGGAGCCGAAGGTAGCCTTCAGAGGACTCCAGTTGGCAAAAATAACAAGAGCCACTGCGATCCAACCGAACCCGTTAATCCAGGTATCGTTCCAGCTCCCGCCGTTCACGATCAGCGCCAGATAGAAACCGCCTATACCGGTTATACCGCCGCCCGCAAGGATGTTTATATACTTCATCAGCGAAACGTTTACACCGCTTGCATCCGCTGCGGCAGGATTCTCACCTATCGCGCGGGTCTTCAGTCCGGGATGGGTCCTTGTCAGATATATCCAGCAGACAACGGCTATGACCACGGAGATGTAAACAAGAATATTGTGCGAGAAAAAGATATCGCCTATCACGGGAATGTCCCTCAGTACCGGGATCCCCGTATTTGCCGTCATTGCGGCAAGGGAGGGATGTAACTGAAGTTTAGGGAATTTATCGGCTGAAGCAAGGGTCAGACCTACAAACTTGTAAAGCCCCAGTCCGAAAGTTGTGAGCGCAAGGCCGCTTACATTCTGATTTGCCTGAAAGGTAACGGTAAGCACCGCGTATATCAGTGCGGACAATGCCGCGGCAATAAAAGAAACCAGAATTCCCACAAAGAGGCTGTCCGTGGCGCACGCAGCAAGGTACCCCATGATAGAGCCTATTGCCATCATGCCTTCCACACCGAGGTTAAGATGTCCGCTTTTTTCGGACATAATCTCACCGGTGGTACCCAGAAGCAAAGGAGTACCGTAGCGTATTGACGCAAACAGAAGAGCGATTACAGCTTTCATTTACCCTCAGCCTCCTTTCCTTCGCCCGAAGTCACAGCGGCAGTTGCGGTCTCTGTCTCCGCAACCCGGACTATCTTGTATCTGATAAAGAAATCCGCAGCAAGTACAGTAAAGAGTATCACGCCTTCAAGTATCGACGACGCGGCGGAGGAGATACCCATACGGCTGTCAACGACCCCCGACCCTTTCTGAAGCATTCCCATAAGAAGAGACGCCACGGTTATACCCACAGGATTCAGTTTCGCTATCCACGCAACGATTATGGCAGTCCAGCCGACATCACTTGTTATGCCGTCACTGAGAGTATGTACAGTGCTTGAGCCGGTGACCTTGAGCATACCCGCAAGACCTATAATCGCCGCGGAGATAAACATGGTACGGAGTATTACCCTGTTCACGTTCATTCCGGCATAGCGGGCGGTGGGAACACTGTCACCTACAACGGAGATCTCATACCCGTGCTTTGTCTTTTTCAGATATACCGCAACAAGTATGACGATGATAACTGCCGCCACCAAAGCAAGATCTATGCTTATCTTCCCGAATTTCCACTCGTAAAGCCATGCGTTTTCGGGCAGGGATTTGATATCCGGTCTGAGGACCTGCCCCGTGGTCTCATTGAATTTCCTGTAGAAATTCGCTTTTTTCAGATAGGCAAGTATATACTGAGCGATGTAGTTGAACATCAGCGTCATAAGGGTCTCGTTGGTGTTCCACTTTATTTTGAAAAATGCTACTATCGCTCCGAAAAGTCCGCCGCCTACAGCACCGGCAACAGCCATGAGCGTAAGCATCAGAGGTCTCGGAAGTGACCCATTGAAGGCAAACGCAACTGTTGTTGCGGCAATTGCGCCCATGATGAACTGACCGTTTGCGCCGATGTTCCAGAAGCGCATTTTATACGACACCGCCACGCCAATGGAAGTAATTATCAGAGGTGTCACGATGCGGATATAGTTATTGATATAAATAGGGCTTGAAAAGCATCCGGAAACAAGATACCCGTAGTACTGTATCGGATTTTTACCCATACAAAGAACAATCACACCGCCAACAAGCATCGCCGCAACGATTGCAAAAAGATAGCAGAAAACGGTTTTCCACGGCGTGAACACGGAACGTTTTACCACATGAAGGGGAAATCTTCTTTTCTTTGAGGGTTTGTCCGTCGCAGGTTTTCTGAAGGAATATTCCGCGGAAGCAGTATCCTTCTCCTCTTCAGGTTGTTTTGCCTCACGGGAAGGATCATCGGAAATCTTTCCGAATCTCTTGGCGCCGGTCATCATAAGTCCAAGTTCTTCCTTGTTGGTTTCGGAAGCATTGACTATTCCCGTCACTTCTCCGTGACAAAGCACAAGTATACGGTCACAGAGTTCGAGCATCACGTCAAGGTCTTCCCCGACGAAAAGTACGCCTGTTCCCTTCTTTTTCTGCTCATTCAGAATGTTGTATATGGTGTAGGAAGAGTTTATATCAAGACCCCTGACGGGATATGCGGTAACAAGGACCGTAGGATCGGATTTTATCTCACGGCCGAGAAGGACTTTCTGAACATTGCCCCCCGAAAGCATCCTGACCGGGGTTTCGGTGGATGGGGTAACGACCCCGAGTTCTTCTATGACATCCGTCGCCTGCTTACGGGCGGAAACCCGGTCAACAAAGGGACCCTTCGCGTCACGGTAGTTTTTCAGGATCATATTATCGGTGATGGACAGCGATGCGGCAAGCCCCATTCCCAGACGGTCCTCGGGGATAAAGCTCATACTTATACCGCAATCGATTATTTCCCGGGGAGTCTTTCCGTCAATATGCTGGTTTTTATACAATATGGCTCCGCCGCAAATGGACTGCAGACCGGCTATTGCGTCACATATCTCCTTCTGTCCGCATCCGGAAACCCCGGCAACCCCCAGAATCTCGCCGGAACGGACCGTAAAGGATACGTTTTTTGCGGCATAACTGCCATCGTCACGCTTGATATCGATTTCATGGACATCAAGCAGAACCTGCCCGAAATCAGGCTCGGGACGGTCTATGGAAAGGCTTACCTGATCCCCGACCATAAGTTCGGTAAGCTGCTTTGTATTTGTCTGCGCCGTTTCCACGGTACCGACACTTTTTCCTTTACGGAGTATGGTGACACGGTCGCTTATCTCCATTACTTCGTTAAGTTTGTGGGTAATTATTATGACGGCGCAACCGGCATCCCTCATTTTACGGAGAACCGAAAACAGCTTCCGTATTTCCTGAACCGTGAGCACCGCCGTAGGCTCGTCCAGTATAAGAATATTGGCGCCGTAGCAAAGCACTTTCAGTATTTCAACCGTCTGCTTTTCGCTTACGGACATATCATATACCATTTTTTCCGGATCTATATCAAAGCCGAAATCGCGGCTGAGCTGACGTATTTTTTCATATCTGCGCCGGGTAAGGAAAGTTCCCGTATCGGAGACACCGAGCCAGATATTGTCCGCCGCGGAGAAATTCTCCACCAGTTTGAAATGCTGATGGATCATTCCTATACCGAGTTTTTTCGCGTCTTCAGGAGACTTTATGACTACGGGCCTTCCGTCAATGAAAACAGTTCCGCTGTCGGGACTGTAGATACCGGAAAGAACATTCATCAAAGTCGTTTTTCCGGAACCGTTTTCCCCCAAAAGAGCGAGTATTTCCCCTTTTTTAACGGAAAGAGAAATATTGTCATTGGCTTTGATACTGCCGAAAGACTTCGATATTCCCTTCAGTTCTATTGCTGTCTGCTGCATAAATACACTCCTGAACAACGATATTAAAACGACCGGGAAGCACAGCCGTCCGTGCTTCCCGGATCATTGGTAAACTGTTTTATTTCTCGGAAACGCCCGCAACCAGATAGTTCATGGTTCCGGTGATAACGCCGTCTTCGACAGATGCGGCACCTGCGGCAACGATAACATTACCGTTGTTGTCCACGAGGTCGGCATTGGTCTTGACAACGCTTCCGTCAGCGTTGAAGCTGAGTTTCACGCCGGAGAAAACATCCCATTCGCCGGACTTGATAAGAGCCTTAACAGCGTCTATGCGCTCCTGAGTACCCTCAACACAGTTATCGGAGAGAGGAGAAACATCCACAAGACCTTCCTTGAGTCCGCCGTAGTAATTGCCGAGCTTGTCCCAGGTTCCGTTGAGAACTGCCTGCACAGCAGCGGTGTAATAAACATCCCAGTTCCAGATAGGAGCGCAGAGATGAGCCTTGGGAGCGTCCTTGGTCATATCGGAATTATATCCGCAACCGAATACATTGTGGTTCTGAGCGGCGATCTGGGGGTTGGCAGTATCGCAGTGCTGAGCGATAACGTCACAGCCCATCTCGATGAGAGCCTCCGCATAAGCGGTCTCATTTGCAGGATCAAACCAGGAGCTGAGATTCTTTACATAAACTTCAGCGTCGGGATTTACGGACTGAACGCCGAGAGCAAACGCATTGATACCGGAGGAGGTTTCAGCCAGTTCGGTGGTGAAAGCGGCAACGTAACCGATCTTACCGGTCTGGGTCTTCATTCCGGCAGCGATACCTGCGAGATAACGTGCCTGATAGATCCTGCCGAAATAGTTATTGAAATTCTTGTCATTGGACATATATCCGGTGCCGTGGGAGAAATACACATCGGGATACTGGGTAGCCATCGAGTTGGTAACTTCCATGTATCCGTAGCTTGTGGTGAAGATTATGTTGCAGCCTTCAGCCACGAGAGCCTCTACGGCTTCGGTTATTGCCTGAGCATCGGAATCACTTACATTGTTTTTACGGACGATCTGGTCATCGCGAAGACCTATCGCCTTCTGCATACCCACTATACCGCAATCATGGGTGTAGGAATAGCCGGAGCCGTCTGCGGGATCACCGATATGAACGACGCCAACCTTGATGTTGTCCTTGGTTAACTCCTTCTTTGTCTCTCCGGTGCATGCGACCATGGAAAGAGCGAGAAGAGCGACGAGGACAAGGGCAAAGAACTTTTTCATTTGCTGATACCTCCGAAAAATATATTATGGTTTTTGCAAACAAACTCAGTCGCGGAAAACTATATTCCCGCTTTCGGCATCCATCGAATCCACGATGGCAAGAGATTCAAGGTGTATTCCCATATCCCGGATGAGCTTTCCACCGTCCTGAAATCCCTTTTCGATGACTATCCCGGCGCCCACAAGAGTCGCTCCCGCCTGTCCGACGATATCCGCAAGTCCGACAAGAGCCTGTCCGTTGGCAAGAAAATCATCAATAATGAGTATTCTGTCCTCCGGCCTGAGAAACTCCTTTGAAACAAGGATGTCATGAGTCGTACCGTGTGTGAAGGATCTTACACTCGAGGTGTACACGTCCCCCGCTATATTTTTCGATTTTGACTTCTTGGCAAAAAGAAGAGGAACGTTAAAAGATTGCGCCGTCAGACAACCAATACCGATACCCGACGCTTCTATGGTCAGGATCTTGGTGACGTCACAATCTTTGAACAGTCTGTAAAATTCTTTTCCGATCTCCGCAATAAGGCCTATATCCATCTGGTGGTTGAGAAAACTGTCCACCTTGAGTATATTTCCGGGGAAAACTTTTCCGTCTCTGAGTATTCGCTCCTTCAAAAGCTGCATCAAAACATCCCCCTCGCCCATTATGTTGCCCGAAGAAAAAGATATTTTGATTATACCACAAATTACGACAGGTTTCAACTGTTTTAAAATTCTTGTCAAAATTTCGGAAGACGAATTATTTCGGATTTAGGCGGTGCAGTTTATGCAAATTACACAAAACATACTCCGGAACGGTTCCCGACACCTTAACCGAAGAAGTTTTTCCGAATACGGTATTGTCCACACACACCTGCCATACCGATACGGTGCAGGTGGCAACATTGACGGTAACAGGCGTCTTTATGCGCAGGGTTGAAGGGTCAATGTATTCCGTGGATGAACCCTTGAGCCAGTCGTTGAAATAAATGGTACTTGATCTTGTGAAGTTTCTGCCCGTGACGTAAATATACCCGTCCTTCTCATAGCAGTCCTCTATCTCGGGATCAATCAGTCCTATCCTGAGGTCGGTGGCGGTATGAGCCTTTCCTCCGATGGAGTAATGATCTCCGTACAGAAGGTCGTACTGCAATACTCTCATATCAGACGTGTAGGAATCGCTGCCGGATCTTGAAACGTGAAGATTTATCATCGGTGCGCCTTCAAGTGTCATACCGTTGGACTGTAGGACCTTCGGCATAAGTCTGTACGCAGGAATATCCTCGTCAGCCGTAACGACACCGGTATCGTAGTTTGTCCAGATTATATATTCGGTCTTGTAGATGTCGCCGTACGACACTTCTTCCGGATCTATATCCAGTGCCGGAAGATGATCCCCGTAAAAAACGATACATACCGGCTCGTCATAATCCGTATATTTCTCAACAAAGGATCTCACCAGATCATCACATTCATGAAGCTGGTTGACATAATACTCCATCTCACATCTGCGGACGTCATTCTCTCCACCCGAAACTTTTATACTTCCGAAATCACCGGGAACAGTAGGATATTTGCCGTGTGTCTGAACCGTGATCGCAATCACGAAGTCCCGTTCCGCACTGGATTTAAGGACCTTGTCTACCTGTTCGAGCAAAACGCCATCCTTTGCCCAGCCGAGATCGTTGTACTCTACGTTCTGCATATATTCAACCGGTATGAACGTGTCAAAACCAAGCTTTGAATAGACCCTGTTGCGGTCATAAAACGTAGCGGTATTGTTATGGAGAGAAGTGCATCTGTATCCCTGTTCCCGGAGAGCATAAGCGATACTCTCGCAGGTCTGACTCCTGAGCACAGTCACAAAGGGAGTTTCCCCCAGGCCGAAATAGTCCAGACTCATGCTTGTCAGCACTTCGAACTCCGTATTTGTCGTTCCGCCTCCTATGGTGGACACGGTAAGCAGCCCTGAAGGATAGTCCCGCTTCAGTTCTCTGAAAGTCGGTACCGGATCTTCCGAAAAAGTAAAATCGTTGAGATATGTGGGGTCGAAAAACGACTCCAACTGAACAAATATTATATTGGGTCTCTCCGCCGTGTCCGTTTCCACATCTCCGATCTTTGACAGCACCTTCTCCACCTTATCCCGACTGTAGCCTTCGGGCTGCTTTATCCCCTTGTCAAACACACTCAGGGAAAAGCATGCGGTGAAACCATACCGGTCATAGGCATCTATCAGATTGTCGCAGTGGGAAGCTATTGCATCGGTACGGACAGTATACACAAGAACCCCGGCGAGTGTCGCAACGCAGACAAGGCTCGCAGGCAGGCATATCTTCAGATTCACCCCGGTTTTTTTCGGCATGCGGATGAAAGCTAAAATTATCCCGCCTATGACCGCGACAGCTCCGGCTATTATCAGAACAATCTGCCATACGGTCAGATAAGCTCCGGCAATACCGTTCGCATGGAGAAACACCTCAATATCCACCGCCGAAAACGGTGTCTGACGGAAAAGTCTCACCACAAAATTGATTATTCCGAGCAACAGCCAGAAGACCGAAAGCAGAAATACGGCGAAGGTCCTTCTCTTGAGGTAAATGACAAGAAGGTAAAACGTCAGTATTATCAGGACATTGCTCAGAAACTGCAACGGATTGGCAGCAACGAACTCCGCCGCGAGAAGAAAAGATTTGCGGTTGAGTATTTCAATAACAAAAACGATGAGCAGGGATAGAATCAACATCCCCAGCGGTATGTGGCGGTCAAAAAACGACTCCGCCGCAGAAAAGAACGGTTTCTTTGTTTTCTCTGTCTTGTTCATAGTCGGTTTCACCTGATGATATTGAATATTTCGGTATTGACAAAGTTACGTCTGTATGGTATAATTTCAGCGCTGTGCCGTATCTGCCCGGGATACGCTTTCCGCAAGCCTCCTGACGGCGTCGCGGACATATTCACCAAGGGTCGGTTCGCGGTCGGAGAGCGATGCGATAACCGTACTGCATTTTGCTACCGGTATCAGTATTTTCACGGCTCCGGAACGGGCGACGGCGGTCGCCATATCCGCGGTGACTTCACCAAGCAGAGAGTCCGCAAGAACGATTCCTATGGGACCGAGGATAAAATCAGCACCGGGAGCGTTTACCCTTACGGGATTTTCACCGGTCGCCGCATGGTCAGCACCGGCCTTCAGCATGGCCGCAGTGGCAATACTGTTTGTGCCTATGGCAGTGACCGTGGCGGACGGGACGGACTTTTTTATTTCTTCCACGAGCGTCTTTCCTATTTTTCCGCCCTGGCCGTCAATTATCAGTACATTCATAAGCCTTTTTAAAACCTCCGCAACAGATGGTTTCCGGGATCGCATATTACCTGTCCCGAAACCGGGTACAGTATACCACAGTCCGTCCGTATTGTCAAGAACACCTTTAATTATATGATTTATCAGGAGATACAACCATGGAACAGAGATGGAAGATCAAGACCCCGAAAAAAAGTATTGTCTGGGATGTAGGACAAAACGACTCCCACTATGAAGATTATGAAATGGGCGGGTATTATTGCGCCCATATACTGAAATACGGCGTAAACGAGGACGGGACACTTTCCCTATTCCATCACCCAGTATTTCCCACCGTCCGGATACGTCCGAATAACACCCACGCCTCATTTCAGAGAGATACCGCCGACAGCCTTGTATCGGAAATGTACATAAACGGCGAAAAACTTACGGAATATCCGCGCCAGATAACAATTGACGGAACGCTCTGCATCCGTTCCGATGCGGGCAACGGAATCAGCACCGTACGTCACTTCTACCCCTCCACATTCAACCGTATAGCCTATGAAAGATTTACCGTTGAAAACAACTCGGACAACGATGTGGAATTCCGGCACATAAGCGAAAATGAGCGCATACTTTACCGTGAAACGGGATGTATGGGCATAACCCAGCTTGTCTGCGACAGTTCCTTTATAGGAAAAACGGTGATACCGGCACACGAAAGCTTCGTGTTCTACGTCATGATAACCGGAAGAGTGGCAAATGAGCCTTTCCCCAGGGAGGATCCGGAGAAGGCACTTTGCGACCGTTACGAGAACATTGACCGCCTTACTTCATTTATGCAGATTGAAACCGGCGACGATATAATTGACACGTTTTTCACCTTTGCCCTTATCCGTTCCGGTGAAAGCATCTTCAGAACCAGAAGCGGACTTCTTCATTCTCCCGGAGGATACTCCTATTATGCCGCCGTATGGTGCAATGACGAGGTTGAATATGCGGGACCGCACTTCGCCTTCACCGGTGACCATGACCTGCTCGAAGCGTCTATGAACGCTTACAAACTGTATATGCCCTTTATGGACGACAGTTACCAGCCGATCCCCTCTTCCATTGTAGCGGAGGGCTTCGATTTCTGGAACGGTGCAGGCGACAGGGGCGATGCGGCGATGTACCTGTACGGTGCCTCCCATTTTGCTTTGATATCCGGGGACAGGGAAAAAGCAAGGCAACTCCTCGGTGCCATAAAATGGTGTGCCGAATACTGCGAACGCAAAAAGAACAGATCCGGTGTGATAAAGTCCGACAAGGACGAACTCGAAGGACGTTTCTCTGCCGGTTCCGCCAACCTCTGCACCTCCACACTCTGCTACAGCGGACTCAGGACTTCTGCGATCCTGCTGCGTGAATTCGGAGAAAACGAGCTTGCGGACACATACGAAAAACGGGCAGACAAACTGGCAAAAGACATCGAAAAATACTTCGGTGCGAATGTGGGCGGATTTGAAACCTACCGCTACCATAAAGGCAACGAACTTCTCCGTTCCTGGATTTGCATGCCCCTTTGCGTGGGTCTTACAGGAAGAACAGAAGGCACCGTCAAAGCTCTTACATGCGACGAAATGCTCACCGAAAACGGTATTCTTACTCAGCAGGGAACAAAAACCTTCTGGGACAGAGCCACACTGTATGCCCTCAGAGGAATCTTCGCCTCCGGATACACCGAAAAGGCGACCGATCTGCTTCTGACTTACTGCAAAAACAGACTGCTCGGTCAGAGAGTACCCTATCCGGTAGAAGCGTATCCGGAAGGAAACAAACGCCACCTCAGCGGCGAAAGCGCACTCTTCTGCAAAGTATTCACGGAAGGACTTATGGCAATAGAACCTCTCGGCTTCAACACCTTCTCCATAAAGCCCTGCCTGCCGGAGGAGATCGACCACATTTATCTCAGAAAGATCCACGCCTTCGGAACAGTATTCGACGTGGAAATGGAAAAGGACGGCTTCAGGGTCCGCAACTATAACGGAACCATCCTCGGCTCGGGAAAATACGGCCAGAAGATAGTGATCAGAACCATCTGAACACAATGGATATAAAAAAGCTGATACTGGAACGCTGTGAAAACACCATTACAACAAGGGAAAAGCTGAAAGAGCAGATCGGGGGCAACCCGGAACTGATCGACAGTGCCGTTGACGGACTGCTGTCAACAGACGGGGCATATATGATCCACCGGAAAATGATCAGCTTCGTATACAAACAGCACCGTTTGTCACAGATTTCGGGAAAAGCCCTGAAAACGGCAGAATACCTTTCCTCGGTACTGCCGGAATCCACCCCTGAGATCACGGACTTTTCGGCGTACGAAAAGTATTCCGGAATACACCCGGGAATAAAACCTGTTTTTGTCACCGTATCCGGAAACCCCGAAGAGGCGGAAAAACATCTCCGGAAAGACTGTGCCGATGTTATCTGTGGGAAGGATGCAGAAAACGGAAAGTATGAACCAATAACGGATGCCCCGGTTGTTCTTCTTTCCGGGAACACCGGCGGCAAACCTTTCAGGGACAGATACAGTTTCGGTTCTGCGGAAAAGATGCTGTATCTGATGCTTGCATTTCCCTCAATCTTCGGTCTGACGACAAAAACAGACAAAACGGAGCTCATACGCGCCTTTGTATCGGAATACAGAATAAACTACAGTATTTTTCTCGGATTATTCGGATACAGACACGGTGTAAAAATGCGGAAAACTCTGCTTGCGACACCGGAGTACGCGTTTCTCATTAAACGGATGAGAGAACTGTTGGACGACCCGTCAATAATGTACTGAAAAAGATAAAATACCACTCCGTAAAGGGGTGGTATTTTCATTGCGGAAAATCTCCCGGAAGACAATGTCTTCCGGGAGACCGTTATTGATATCGGAACACGTATCAGTCTTCGATGTAGAGGACACCGAGGGTATTCGGTCCGCAGTGAGAAGAGACCGTGCATCCGGCACGGGTCACAAGGACCTCGTCGAAAAGTCCGGAAGCCTTAACCATAGCCACAACTTCGTCAGGCAGAGTCTCATCGGGGCAGGAATGAGTTACGAAAACTCTTCTGCGGTTGTATCTGACCCCTTCTCTCTCAAGCTGTTCCTTTGCATATGAAGCAAATATGGTCTTTATATTTCCTCTGTACTTTTTGCCGACGGTCATCTTTCCGTCCACCACGAAAATACTGGGACGGAGGCGAAGCAGGTTTGCCCCCAAAGCGGCAACCGCAGAGCATCTGCCGCCCTTGTAGAGATAATCTATGGAGTCCACGACAAAGCTTGCCCGGACACGTCCCACAACCTGTTTTACCTTTTCGGCGATCTCAGCCGCAGACAGTCCCTGTTCGCGAAGATCGCAGGCATAGAGGACGGAAAGTCCGGTTCCGGTGGAAAGATTCTGGGAGTCGACCACATATACGTTATCAAAGTTCTCGGCGGCAATGCAGGCATGCTCATAAGAGCTTGAAAGCGCGGAGCCCAACGAGATATGAACCACATCGTATCCTTCAGAAACAAATTTCCCGAAGAAATCCTTATAATCACCGTCGCTTCTTGCCGCAGTCTTGGGAAGGACGCCGGTCTTTGCAACATAGGCATAAAGATCGTCAGCGGTTATGGATACACCGTCAAGAAAAGTATCGTTCCCGGCCGTTACGAAAAGCGGCGAGGTATGGATATTATACTTTTCAAGCAAAGGTTTCGACAGATCACAGCTGCTGTCGGAAGTAATCAGTATCTTATTCAAAACGTAACCCCCGTAATACCGGGCGGGCACTGCCCTGCACCGTTTACTTGTTTTTTCGGCAAGCAGAAAAAAATTTCTTGCAAGACTTACTCCCGACAGTATATCACATTTTCCGTAATTTGTCTATACCTTCCCTTCAATTTCGGTCCGTGTTTGCAGTTTCTTCATAAATTATCCCTTGTAAAACAGCGTTTAAAGTGATATAATTGACGGGAAATGAGGTGTTGCACATGAATATTGAGACTGTGATCAGAAATGCCGAACAGGCGGTGAAGCCGGTCTTCGAAAAAATAGACGAAACAGCGCAGATAAACACTGAAAAGGTCCTTAAAGCTTTCTGGGACAACAATGTGTCCGAGGCAATGCTGCACGGTTCCACCGGTTACGGAAACGATGACAGGGGCAGAGATACCCTTGAGGCTGTGGTTGCTCAGACATTCGGAGCGGAGGACGCTCTTGTAAGGCACACGTTTGTCTCCGGAACCCATACTCTCTGCACTGCTTTTTTCGCCTTGCTGCGTCCCGGAGACACACTGTATTCAGTGTCCGGGTATCCCTATGACACGCTTCTTGAGACCATCGGGGTCCGGGGAGAGAAAGGCAAAGGCGCTCTTGCCGATTTCGGTATCAGATACAGGCATACGGAGCTTAATCCCGACGGCAGCCCGAATATAGATGAGATCAGAAGTGTCCTGAAAACCGATCCGTCCATCAGACTTGTCTTCATGCAGCGTTCCAGGGGATATGCGGCGAGAAGGACGCTCTGCCCGGAACACATAAAGCAGATATGTGACACTGTCAGAGAGTGCACGGATGCTCCGATAATGGTTGATAACTGCTACGGAGAATTCATCCGTCCTCAGGAACCCCTGAGCTACGGGGCGGATATTATCGCCGGTTCCCTTATAAAAAATCCCGGCGGCGGACTTGCCCAGACCGGCGGATATATTGCGGGGAAAAAGGATCTGGTGGAGCTTTGTTCATACCGCCACACCGCCGTGGGAATAGGAAAAGAAAACGGGGCGACACTGGATCAGCTTTCAAGGATGTTCCAGGGGTTTTTCATGGCGCCGCACACCGTTGCACAGGCTCTGAAGACCGAGGTTTTTGCGGCAAAGGTCTTTGAGGACTGCGGTTACAACGTTTCTCCTCTCTACAGCGAGGAACGGGACGACATAATACAGCAGATAACCCTGAACTCTGAGGAAAAAATGCTTGCGTTCTGCAAGGGCATACAGCACGCCTCCCCCATTGACAGTTTCGTTACCCCGGAAGCATGGGAAATGCCCGGATATGCCGACAGAGTAGTCATGGCGGCAGGAACTTTCGTTCAGGGCTCATCTATTGAGCTTTCCGCCGACGGACCGATAAGAGAGCCATACGCCGTGTTTTTCCAGGGCGGGCTCACGTGGTATCACGCAAAGCTCGGCATTCTCATG
>CAJLLT010000019.1 GCA_905207625.1 uncultured Eubacteriales bacterium
GATATGATGGGGTTATTCCGAATACATTCAGAAGTCAATACTTTCGGTGGCATAGGCGTTGAGGTCAGTGTCTGCGGTGTTGCCCGCAAGATACTCGTAATAGCCCTGGGAGGCTATCATTGCCGCATTGTCACCGCAGTATTCCGGGGGCGCCATATAAAGCTTTATGCCATGCTTCGCCGTTTCATTTTCAAGATACCGGCGCAGGGTTGAGTTTGCCGCAACGCCGCCGGCAAGAACCAGTTTTCTTTCTCCTGCTTCCGCAAGCACCGCCGCTATTGCCTTTTCCGTAAGAACCGTGCATGCTGCGTGCTGGAATGAAGCGGCAACGTCGGCGATTTCCTTTTCCGTAAGTGTTTTTCCCTGCTGTGAGGCATTGTGAACATAATTGATCACGGCGGTTTTTACTCCGCTGAAGCTGAAGTCGAATGGTGCGTCTTTGAAATTGGTCTGCGGAAAATGAATTGCATATGGGTCGCCGTTCCGGGCGACTTTGTCTATTTTCGGACCTCCGGGGTAACCCAGTCCCAGGATCCGGGCCACCTTGTCAAAGCTTTCTCCCGCAGCATCGTCTCTTGTGTGTCCGAGAATACGGTAGCGGGTGTAATCCTCCACCCGAACGATATGGCTGTGACCGCCGGAAGCGATGAGGGCGATAAACGGGGGAGTAAGATCCGGATGACTTATGTAGTTTGCGGCAACATGTCCGCGGATATGGTGAACCGGTATCAGAGGTTTTCCGGTGGCATATGCAAAGCTTTTTGCAAAGTTCAGTCCCACGAGAAGAGCGCCGATCAGTCCGGGGGCGTTTGTTACCGCGACCGCGTCTATTTTTTCCGCGCCGATGCCCTCAAGCGCCTGCCGTGTGACATTGCTGACGGCTTCCACATGAGCTCTGGAGGCTATCTCCGGAACCACACCGCCGTACAGGGTATGTATGTCTATCTGGGAGCTGACGATATTCGTAAGTACCTCTCTGCCGTCGCGGACAACTGCCGCAGCGGTTTCGTCGCAGGAGGATTCAATGCCGAGAATAAGCATTATTCTACCGTTCCTTTTAAAATCTTTTTCATTATATATCCGTCTTCCGACGGGTTGGAATAGAAATTTTTCCGCACGCCGATCTTTTCAAAATCCCGGGAAGAATACAGGGATATCGCAGGTGTATTGCTGACCCTGACTTCAAGAAAAACGGAGACGGAGCCGTTTTTCCTATTTTCGGAAATAAAGCTGTCCAGAAGCATTCCGGCAACTCCCCGGCGTCGTTTCTCCGGATCAACACCGAGGGAAATTATCTCCGCTTCATCGCAGACGCAGAATCCTATTATGTGTCCGGCGACACGTCCGTTTGTTTCCGCTACAAGGACAGTGTACATTCCGTTTTCAAGTTCCGCCGCCACATCCTGTTCCGACTGGGGGTCGGAAAAACATATGCTTTCGGTCTCTGCGATCTTTTTTATGTCTTCCTGCCGCGCGTGGCGGACGTTTATCTCTGTTGCGTTATCCACCGCAGGTCCTCTCTTATACTGTGTTCGATGCTGTCGGCGCAGGCTGAATAAACATCCTCATCGCCGCCGTACGGGTCGGGGATCCCCCTGCCGAGAACAAAAACCTTATCCGCGTATTGCGGAGCTGCCTGATCAATGATTGCTTTATGCCCCGCCGTCATGGTATATATCCTGTCCGCAAGACGGAGATCGTCTTCCGTGATCTGACGGGCGACGTGCCCGGAAATATCTATGCCGCGGTCTTTCATGACCTTTTCCGCATTTTTCGATGGGGGAGACCCTGTCGCTGCGGCGATGCCGGCGCTGCTTACCTCGGCTTCAAGGCCGTTTTCCGCACATATTTTTTTCAGTATACCCTCCGCCATGGGACTGCGGCAGGTATTGCCCGTACAAACAAAAAGTATTCTCATTTTCAATCAGTCCTTTGCCTCATACCAGGTTTTCCCCCTGCTTACCTCTGCGACAAGGGGGATATCGAACCGGTAAGCGTTTTCCATCTCATGTTTGAGTATTTCAGCCGCCTTATCCGCCTCATTTTCAGGCGCTTCAATGATAAGTTCATCGTGTATCTGAAGTATCAGGCGGGATCGGAGTCCCTCTTGCCGGAGTCTTTGAGATACTTTTATCATTGACAGCTTTATCAGGTCTGCCGCCGTTCCCTGGATCGGTGTATTCATGCAGACCCTTTGACCGAAGGCCTGGGTCACCTTGTTTGTTGCTTTCAGTTCGGGGACATATCTGCGGCGGCCGAAAAGCGTGGTGACATATCCCTTTTCACGCCCCTGCTGTACCACATCCGAAATATACTGTTTTACTTTCGGAAAGGCGGAAAGGTAGTTGTCGATATATTTTCTGGCTTCTTTGCGGGTCACTCCTATGTCCCTGGACAGGGAATAATCTCCTATGCCGTAGATTATACCAAAGTTTATTGCCTTTGCCCTCCGGCGCAGTTCCGGGGTGACAAACTGTTCCGGCAGACCGAATACCTGTGCCGCGGTGCGGGTATGAATATCAGTGTTTTCACGGAATATCTGCTGCATATTTTCGTCTCCGGAAATATGAGCCATTATTCTGAGTTCGATCTGTGAGTAGTCCGCGTCCAGAAGCACACAGCCTTCCTGTGCTACGAAGCATCGCCTCAGCTCCCGCCCCAAAGCGGTTCTGACAGGTATGTTCTGGAGATTCGGCTCTATGCTGCTGATCCGCCCGGTCTGGGTAACGGTCTGGGTAAATACAGTGTGGATTCTTCCGTCATCGGATATTGCGCGCAGAAGCCCGTCAACGTACGTTGATTTCAGTTTCGTAAGCTTCCGGTAGGAAATTATATTGTCTATGATCGGGTGCAGATCCGCCAGTGATTCAAGGGTGTCATTGTCGGTGGCGTATCCGATCTTCGTTTTTTTACCGTGGGGCAGGGAAAGCTCCTCAAACAAAAGCGTTCCCAGCTGTTTCGGAGAATTTATATTGAGTTCGTGCCCCGCCTGTTGATAAACGGCATCGGTAACCGTCTGAATGTCCTCGTCAAGAGTCTTGCCGAACCGGCGCAGGAAGTCTTCGTCTGCCCTGACACCCACAGCTTCCATTTGCGCGAGCACGGAGGAGAGGGGAAGGTCAATGTCCCGGTACAGATCGGCAGAACCGTTTTCAGCCATCGACTCGGTCATTTTTTTTCTTAGCGCGTTCAATCCCAGAAGCTGTTCCGAAGCATCGGGGATATCTCTGGACAGATTTTCGATATACAGGTTTCGGAGCGGGTAGGAGGGTTTTGAGGGGTTGAGAACGTATCCGGCAAGCATTGTGTCAAAGCAGGGGAAAGCCTCCTTATTCCGGGTCATCAGCTGTTTCAGAAGGGGCTTTACATCATGGGTTACGATATTGCGTCCGGAAATGAGCTTCAGAGCCGTTTCGTCATCGGTCCTGACGGCTGTTCCGCCGAAATCCATAATGAAACCGTCGTCGGTTCTCAGCAGGAAAACTTCGCCCTCCGGAAGAGTGTGTCGCGCCGGGTCATACTGCTCTGCCGGTCTTCCCGGGGATACAGTCTCCGAAGGCTTTTCCGGTGCGGCTTTATCCAGTCCGAAACGGGAAAACATGGAAGGCATTTCAAGTTCCGTGAAAATGTCGTGGAGGGCTTTATTATCCCTTTGGGGGCAATCCTCCGGTTCCGGAAAGCATACTCCGGGCAGAGGCCGGCGCATTATTGTGCCGAGGGTACGGCTCATAAACGCGCTGTCCTTTCCCGCTTCCAGCTTTTCACGAAGCTTACCTTTTATATTATCCGTATTGGCATAGACGTCCTCAAGGGTAGGGTAAGAGTGAAGAAGGTCGAGCGCCGTTTTTTCACCTACACCCGCAACACCGGGGATATTGTCGCTGGAGTCTCCCATGAGGGCTTTGAGCTGTATGAGTTGGGCGGGGGTAAGCCCGTATTTTTCTTTTATTGTTTCCGGGGTATAGATATCGTCTCCGGAGGAAGCCTTTGTGACAGCCAGTTTCACCGTTACTTTGTCGGATACAAGCTGAAGTTCATCTCTGTCTCCGGTGATAATGACGCAGTCGTCGCCCCTGTCGGAAAATTTGGCGGAAAGCACACCGATAATGTCATCGGCTTCCATCCCCGGCTGTTCAAGGCAGATAACTCCCGCTGCGGCGAGAACACGCTTGATTACCGGAAACTGCTGAAGCAACTCCTCCGGAGTGGGGCGGCGGCCGGCTTTGTAGTCTTTATAAAGCTCATGCCGGAACGTGGGATATTTAACGTCAAAAGCGGCGTATATTGCGTCCGGAGAATCTTCGGATATATGCCTCAGAAGTATGGTGAGAAAACCGTAGACGGCATTGGTGTGCAGTCCCGTTGACGTTGTCAGGGGGCGTATTCCGTAAAAGGCACGGTTAAGGACGCTGTTGCCGTCGATGAGCATTATCTTCATTTTTCAGTTTCTCCTCTGAATTTTGCGGTAAAAAGGGACAGTTGTGTACCTTTGGTGCTTCCGGGGCTGCGAAATACCCGTCGTTTGTGTATCCTGAGAGGTATTTTCTGAATTTTTCCACCACTTTGCACCCCGGTGAAAATACCGGAAAGATACAGCTGAAATCACTACCTATTATTATACTACAGATGCGGAAGTTAGTCAAGAGTTTCCCGAAAAAAGCCCTTTTATGGCGGTAAAATATTCCAAAAGAAAGGTTTTTGTGCAGTGTGTACAAAAAAGCGAATTAAAACACCTGAATTTTCTCAACCGGAGTGATAAGTTTAATCTTGACTTTGTTTTCGATTTGTTGTACAATAAATGTGCAAAGTGGTGGAAAGTGGTGAAAGAGGGTGTGAAATCCCTCAAAAAGGCATTTTCCCCCTTAAAACCGACCTTGAGGGGAGGGTTCGCTGATGAACAACTTAATAGGCTCCTATCAGCATACCCTTGACGCGAAAGGCCGTGTATTTCTTCCCGCCAAGTACCGTGAAAGCATGGGAACAAGCATTTATATGACCAGAGGTCTTGAAAACTGCCTGTACCTGTTTTCGGAAACGGAGTGGGAAAACTTTTCCGATAAGATAAAGACGCTTACAATAGGGAACGCGAGAAACATTCAGCGTATTTTCCTCGGTAATGCCGCCCAGTCCGATGTGGACGGGCAGGGACGGATAGCAATTCCTCAGCCCCTGCGCGCTTATGCGATGCTTGACAAGGACGTGACGGTCGTCGGTGTGTCCTCCAGGGTGGAGATATGGGATACCGCCCGCTGGAACAGCTTCAATGACGAGATCGATAACGAAAAGCTTGCCGAAGCGTTCTCACTTCTCGGTATATGAGCGATTTCGGACATATCCCGGTCCTTTTCCGGGAAACAATAGATTCCCTTGAGATCAGACCCGACGGTGTATATGCCGACGGGACAGCCGGAGGCGGCGGTCACAGCAGGGCAATAGGAGAAAGGCTTTCCGGAAAGGGAACGCTTATCTGCACCGACAGGGATATTGATGCCGTGGAAGAGTGCCGTAAAAGGCTTTCGGGGCTTGAATGTGACTGTACTGTCTATCATACGACCTTTACCTCTCTGCCGGATATTCTCAGGCAAAGAGGACAGAAGCTGGACGGGCTGTTGCTTGACCTCGGGGTCTCTTCCCATCAGCTGGATGAAGCCGAGCGGGGTTTTTCCTATATGCAGCAGGCGCCCCTCGACATGAGAATGGACAGGGACGGCGCTTTGACCGCAGCGGATATAGTCAATACATATCCGGAAAAGGCTCTGGCTGATATATTCTTTGAATACGGCGAAGAAAGATACTCCAGGGCTGTTGCCTCGGCAATAGTGAAGAGACGGCAGTCAAGCCCGATACTGATGACACTGGATCTGGTGGACGTGATCAAAAGCGCGATGCCCGCAAAGGCTCTGAGAGAACCTCAGCATCCGGCGAAACGGGTGTTCCAGGCGCTCAGAATAGCGGTAAACGATGAATTGTCCCAGGTCAGCGACCTCCTCCGGGATATAATGCCATATATGGCTCCCGGCGGGATAATATCCGTCATAACGTTCCATTCCCTCGAGGACAGGATAGTTAAGACAGCCTTTGCCACGGCGGAAAACCCCTGCACATGTCCACCGAGTTTTCCGGTCTGCGTATGCGGCAAAAAAAGCCGGGGCAGGGTCATAACAAGAAAACCCATTGTTGCGGGTCAGGAAGAACTTGAACTCAATCCCAGGGCCAGGAGCGCGAAGCTCAGGGTATTCCGGGTAGCTGACGATAACTGACACGGTCTGTCAGAGAAAAGGAGAAGCGAAGATGCGTACGAAGGCAAAAAAGAAAATATTCGACCCCATCGTCGTTATCCTGATGCTTATCATATGTATATCCGGTATTCTCACCGTGACCTGCTATATAAAGCAATATGAACAGATGTATACCCTCAAACTCCGCCAGGAAGACCTCAATTCAGTGGTCAATGAGGGAAATCTGCTTCAGATAGAATATGAAAGACGTATGGACTACCGCCAGATAGAGGAGTACGTTACCGAAAACCTCGGAATGGTCAAGGTCTCCGAAAAACAGGTTGAGTACATCGTCAACGACGCATCGAGTCATACCGAACTCATGCTTCCCGAAGAGGACAGTGTCCTTTCGAGAATAACAAAAGCCTTCTCCGTTATCCTGGAATATTTCAACTGACGGAATTATATAATTGTTTCGGTAGCACCCCTGCGTACGGAAATTAATTTTGATATTTCGATCGATTTTCTTTCATTTTTTCGTGCTGTATCTTTCCTCCAAAACCGCGAAAGCGGTAAGATGCAGCCACTCCAAACTCAGGGTCACAATTTTTTGTGACCTTCCTTTTTTCTATGACCGGAAAAATTCCGGCCAAAGGAAAGGGGAGATCTTGAAAGGGTGAGATTATGGCTAAACCTGCATCAAAGATGCTCAGCAGATATAAGTTCATGCTCATAGTTTTCTGCGTATTGTTCCTTTTCCTGATCGGGAGGTTCGGCTATCTTCAGATACCGATGCACGATTATTACGAGCAGGAGGCTGTCAGACAACAGACAAGTGATATTGTAGTCGCCGCCAAACGCGGCACCATAACTGACCGTAACGGAGTAGTTCTTGCGGTCAGCTCTTCGGCATATCTTGTTTCCGTCTCTCCGGCAAAGATCCCGAAGGCGGAGGACAGACAGAGCCTTGCGCAGGGACTGAGTGAAATTCTTGATCTTGATTACGATACGGTTTTCGGCAAGGTCAATAAGAACCAGAGCTATGTTGAGATAGCCCGGGGTATAGAGAAGGATAAAATGGACGAAGTAGCGGAGTTTGTAAAAACAAAGTCCGCATACACTTCGTCCGTAAATATAACGGAAATATCCAAACGTTACTATCCGAAGGGCAATCTCCTTTCCACCGTTCTCGGATTCGTTGGAACGGACAATACCGGTCTTGAGGGCGTGGAGTATTATTACGACAAGTATCTTCGCGGCTCGAACGGAAAGATAATTTCCACCGAAAATGCCCGCGGTACGGCAATGCCTTTTCAGTATGAAAAGTACATCCCCGCAGAGGACGGGTACGATATCGCCCTTACCATTGATATCGAAATGCAGTATTTTCTGGAAAAACACATCGAAAACGCCAGGGTGGAGCATAACGTTCAGAGCCGCGTCGCAAGTGTGATAATGGACGTCAAGACCGGGGAAGTCCTGGGAATGACCAGCAAACCCGATTACGATCCGAATAATCCGTTTACGATCAATGACGCACTGACCCTTGAGGAACTCCAACAGTATCTTGACGATTACGATACATACGTTTCCAAGTATAATCAGAAACTCGCGGAATTCCGCACCAACAAGCTGGTTGTGGACCAGTATGACCCGGGTTCCACTTTCAAGATCTTCACCTCCGCAATGCTTCTGGAGGAAAAACTCGTAAGTACCACCGAAACTTTTCACTGTACCGGTTCTATTAACATGGGAGCCATAACCTACCGTTGCGCGAAGCGTACCGGTCACGGGACCCAGACCTTCAAGGAGGCTCTTGCCCACTCCTGCAACCCGGCTTTTGTTACTCTTTCGGAACGTATAGGGATAGAGCGGTTTTATAACTATATAACAGTGTTCGGACTCCGTGAAAAGACCGGAGTTGGGCTTCCGGGAGAAGCCTCCGGTGTGCATCACTCCCTTTCCACGATGACAAAATACAACCTGTATTCCTCTTCTTTCGGTCAGACCTTCAAGATCACGGGAATGCAACTTGCGGCGGCGGTAAGCTCCGTTGCCAACGGCGGTTCGTATATGCAGCCGTCCATAATCAGTAAAATAACCGACTCGGACGGTGGAATAATTGAGTCCTTCACCCCCACGGAGGTGCGCCGCACGGTATCTCGCTCCACTGCGGAAACCCTGTGGGATTACCTGGAATACACCGTTCAGACAGGTAAGACCGGCTACGCGGCGGGTTACCGTATTGCGGGTAAAACCGGTACTTCCCAGAAGGCTGAAAACGGAAGTTACGAAAACGACAAGCGTATAGCGTCCTTTGTCTGCTTTGCGCCTGCCGACGATCCCCAGATATGCGTGCTTGTCATTGTCGATGAGCCGGATTCCGCCGTTCAGTACGGCTCTTACATCGCCGCACCTCTCGGAAGAGACATTATGGTGGATTGCCTGAAATATCTCAATGTGCAGCCTGATTACGGCGATTCCGTCCGGGACGCATCCGTTCCCAAGGTCAGCGGACTGACGGTTTCCGATGCAAAAAAACAGCTCTCCGATCTCGGACTCAACGTAAAGATCATCGGAGATAATTCCGCGGATACTCTTGTTACCTATCAGATACCCTCAAAGGGAACAAGGCTTCCCGAGGGATCTGTAGTCCTTATTTATACCAATGACGATGAGACTCAACGGGAAACCGAAACCGTAGTTCCCGATCTGTTAGGCAAGACCGCCGCCGAGTGTAATCAGCTTCTTGCACAGGCGGATCTGAATATAAGGATAGTTGGAGAAAATATAGGCTTTTCCTCCACCGTCGCCGTTTCTCAAAGCATAGCAAAAGGAACTTTGGTCGAGAAAGGTACGGTCATAACGGTGGAATTTGAGTCCTGAGAAAAAGAAAATAAAGGATACCGAAAAAGAAATAAACTTCCGAGGTGTCCTCGATGACCCTTTCCCAGCTTACCGGTCTTTGCAACTGCAGATTCCTTTCGGGGGATCCCGAGACAAATATTTCCGGAGTCTGCACCGATTCCTCCAAGGTTAAACCGGGTGACGTTTTTATCGCTTTACGGGGCGCGCATACCAACGCAAACGGGTGTGTTGCCGAAGCCTTCGACAGGGGTGCCGCCGCAGCGGTGGTATCCGACGATAATCTGTCTTTTCCCGGAAGGACCGTGGTCTTTGCCTCTGATACAAGAAAAGCCCTTGGGCTGATATGTTCCGATTTTTACGGAAAACCACAGCACAGACTCGTTACCGCGGCCATTACCGGGACCAACGGAAAAACCACTACCGCCTCATTACTCAGGCATATTCTGTCCCTTTCGGGAAAGCGATGCGCAATGACCGGGACCGTGGAATCCGTTGTGGACGGAAAATCCCTGCCCACGGAATATACGACCCCGGAACCTCCGGAGCTTTTCGGACTTATGCGGCGGGCGGTCGATTCCGACTGTACGCATTTTGTGTGTGAGGCTTCGTCACAGGCTCTTGATCAGCAGAGGCTGTACGGTATAAACTTCGATCTCGGTGTGTTTACGAATCTTTCACGGGACCATCTTAATTATCATCGCTCCATGAGCGAGTATGCGGCGGCAAAACTGAAACTTTTTGACTGCTCCACCCTTCATCTTGCGGGTATTGACTGTCCGTATTCCCACCTTTTTGCTTCATATCCCCGGACAATGACGTTTTCCGTCCGTACAAAAGCCGATTTTTACGTTGAGAATGTGTCCGTGGGGCATGACGCAAACCTTTTCACCTTTATTTTCGACGGCAAACGGTATCCCACAAGACAACGTCTCAGGGGAGAATTCAATGTCCAGAATTCCGTTGCTGCCATAGCTTCCGCAATAATGCTTGGGGTAGACGCGGAGGAGGCGGTCAGGGCATCAGAATCCTTTTCGGGGGTTCCGGGCAGGTTCGAATTCGTACCCACCGGAGAAGATTTTGATATAATAATCGACTATGCCCATACACCGGAGGGACTTTCGCAGTTGCTGCGTTCCGTGGAAAAAATACGTCGGCCGGGAGGAAAGACCATCCTTGTTTTCGGCTGCGGCGGAGACCGGGACAAAGAAAAGAGACCTCTCATGGGAAAGGTTGCCACAAGTCTTGCGGATTTTACAGTCATAACCTCCGACAACCCCAGAACGGAGGACCCGAACAGGATAATACAGGATATTGTCTCCGGGGTCCGGAAGGGCAGCACCGTGGTGGTATCGGACCGGAAAAAAGCTATAGACTACGCCCTTTGTGCCGCCCGCAAAAACGATACCGTCGTTATTGCCGGGAAGGGACATGAGGTGTATATAGATGCGGGCTCGGAAAAACTCCCTTTCGATGAACGAAGCGTTATTAAAGAAATAATATCCCTGAAAAAGAGGATATAACAGGAAGGAAAAGAAAATGAAGCTTTCTCAGATGCACCTTGTCACAGGCGGTACACTCTGCGGCGATTGCGATTTTCAGAACTTTGCCATAGATTCCCGTGCCGTGGGCAAGGGAGATGTTTTCATATGTATCAGAGGCGAACGGGTGGACGGACACGATTATGTCCGTTCAGCCGCCGAAAACGGTGCGGGAGGCTTTCTTTGCGCAAAGGATATTGATACCGATCTGCCGTATCTGAAGGTCGGTGATCCTGTTACTGCTCTTCAGCAATATGCAGCCTGGCACAGGGGAAATATGAATGCTCTTGTGGTTGCCGTGACCGGAAGCGTGGGAAAGACCACGACCAAGGAATTCATTTATGCTGCCCTCGGTTCAAGGCTCCGTACCCATAAGACTCAGGGAAACAAAAACAGCGAGACCGGAGTCCCGCTGACTCTGCTTGGAATTACACCTGAACATGAGGCCGCAGTGGTTGAAATGGGAATGAGCGGTTTCGGTCAGATACACGATCTTTCCCTCATAACCGCACCCGACATCGCGGTAATAACAAATATCGGTTATTCTCATATAGAATATCTCGGTTCCCGGGAAAATATAATGAAAGCCAAACTGGAGATACTGGATGGGTTGAAGCCCGGGGGAACGTTGCTTATAAACGGTGACGATGAGATGCTTAAAAATATGCCTTCGGTGGATTTCCGGGTTCTGCGTTACGGTATAGGTGACGGCGGTTGCGATTATACGGCGAGGGACATACGTCAGCACGACGGAAATACGGAATTTGTTGCCGTGACGCCCAACGGGGAAACGGACGTATTCATTCCCACCGAAGGGATACACAATGTGTATAACGCCCTTGCGGCGGTCGCGGTAGCGGATATTGCGGGTATAAACGCCGACGATGCGGCACAGGGGCTGAAAAATTTCCGGAATGCTCCGTTGCGTCAGAATATTTATGAGCATGACGGTGTGACGATAATCGAAGACTGCTATAACGCCAGTCCCTCATCCATGACCTCGGCTTTTGAAATACTCTGTGCCCGTAAGGGAAGAAAGATCGCCGTTCTCGGTGATATGCTTGAACTCGGGGCACAGGCAGTACAGCTTCACCGTCAGGTAGGGCAGGAGATGAAGGGGATAGATATTCTGATCGCTTTCGGTTCCCATGCTTCCGACTATATCCGCGGAGCGGAGGAGGCCGGGGTGAAGTGTTTCAGCTGCAAAACAACTTCGGAAGCCGCTGGGGTACTCTGTGATATTGCCTGTGACGGGGATGTCGTTCTTTTCAAGGCAAGCCGCAGTATGAACGCGGAAAAGATAATCAAGGAATTCTTTGAAAACCGAAAGGATACGGAAAAATGAACGAGACCCTGCTCAAGATCTGCGCTTTTGCAACTTCGGTGATAATTGCGTGCCTGATCGCGCCGAAGCTTATCCCGTTTTTGCGTAAACTGAAATTCGGTCAGGAGATCATAACCGATTACGGTCCCACCTGGCACAAATCAAAGCAGGGGACCCCCACCATGGGCGGTATAATATTTATCGTTGCGGTGGTGGTGTCCTACCTCATTTTCGGTTTCCGTTTCTATAAGGCCGGAGGCGGAACATCGGCGTGGTTCCCGTCCCAGGGACTGATATGCGTCGGCGTCTCGGTCATGTTTGCGCTGCTGGGCTTTGTGGATGATTATATCAAGATAGCCCGAAAGCATAATCAGGGTCTTACGGAGATACAGAAGCTGATAGTACAGCTTGTGATATCCGGGGCTTTTATCCTCTATGACAGCATCCGTACCGGAGGCAGGACCACTGTCAATATCCCGTTTTTCAACGTTGATCTGGAGCTGGGGGTATTCTATTACGTTCTTGCCATGGTAGTAATGGTTGGCTTTACTAATGCGGTAAATCTTACCGACGGCATTGACGGACTTGCGGCTTCCGTGACCCTTCCGGTAAGCATTTTCTACGTTTTTATCTGCACATACTTCGGGAATGAAGAGGTTTCGGTCCTTGCGGCGGCTCTTGCAGGCGGTTGCGTAGGTTTCCTTGTCTTCAACTGGCATCCCGCCAAGGTATTCATGGGGGACACCGGTTCGCTGTTCCTCGGCGGTATGGTGTCCTGCATGGCGTTTACCGTAGACCGTCCTCTTATCATTCTCATTGCGGGAATAGTTTTCCTCTGCGAGGCTTTTTCCGTTATGATCCAGGTCGCATATTTCAAAATAACCCACGGCAAACGTCTTTTCAAGATGACCCCCATCCACCACAGCTTTGAGTTGTCCGGGTGGAAGGAGGAGAAGATCGTTCTGACCTTCACCGCAGCCTCAGTTGCGGGCTGTCTGGTGGCTGCCGCCGCATCTTTGATAGGTTAACGTTTTTACAGAGACACAGGCAAAGAAAGGAAAGGTATTATGCAAAGTAAAAGTGTTCCCATGAATAAAAAACGCCGCGGAGCAATACTTCGGCTGTACGATTATCTTACCTCTTTGCCGATGCTGGATATTCCGTTTCTGATAATCGTTCTTATGCTCCTCGGAGTCGGGCTTGCGATGCTGTTTTCAGCCGGTTTCGCCCAGTCTCTGTTCAAGACCGGGAGCAGTTATACCTACATAATCAAGCAGTCTTTGTTTGCCGTTTTCGGTGTTGTTGTGATGCTTGTGGTGTCCACTATCAACCAGAACGCCTATAAGCGGCTGATACTTCCTTTTTATGTCTTGTGTACCGTACTTCTTATCGTGGTCCTCATCGTGAGCAAAGACAGCGAAAAACGGTGGCTGTATATAGGTTCTTTTCAGTTCCAGCCCTCGGAGTTTGCGAAACTCGCGGTCGTACTTTTCCTTGCCCAGTATATTTCCGCTTACCGGGATAAAATGGATAAATTTGTCAGCGGAATACTGATTCCCGGAGCTATATTCGCTCTTCCGTGCCTGCTTGTTGCGGTAGAGACACACCTTTCCGGTGCGATACTGATATTTCTCATAGGTGCGACCCTTACCTTTGTCGGCGGCAGTAAGATAAAGTATATTCTCACCGTTGCCGGTCTGGGTGTCGGTGGAGCGTCTCTGCTGGTATTTTTCACCACATATATGCAAAAGCGTATAACGGTCTGGCTTCATCCGGAAAGTGATCCTATAGGGGACGGATTCCAGCCCCTTCAGAGCCTTCTGACGATAGGTTCCGGCGGACTTTTCGGACTCGGCTACGGCAAGAGCAGACAAAAGTATCTGTATCTGCCCGAACCTCACAACGACTTTATTTTTTCCGTGATCTCCGAGGAACTGGGCTTTATCGGGGTCGTGGTCATAATTATTCTCTTTGCCCTCCTTATCTGGCGCGGAATATATATCGCAATGAAGGCAAGAGACACCTTTTCCTCCCTTGTGGTCGTAGGTATAATATCAAATATCGCTTTCCAGATAATACTGAATCTCGCGGTCGTTTCCAATTCCATCCCCACAACAGGCATATCCCTTCCGTTTTTCAGTTACGGAGGTACGGCTCTTGTGGTTCTGCTTGCGGAGATAGGGCTTGTACTGAATATTTCAAGGTACGCCAACATCGACCGGGGAACACAGCCCCTGCCGGACCCGGAAGAAAAGGAAGGAGAAAACACGGAGGTTGAACAGAAATGAGTCTGAGGTTCATGTTTGCCTGCGGCGGTACGGCCGGACATATAAATCCCGCCATAGCTATCGCCGATGAAATGAGGCGACGTTTTCCCGATGCGGAAATAGTCTTCGTCGGGACCGGGGAGAACAGAGAAGCGGAACTTGTCCCCCGTGCCGGATATGAAATGTTTCATATAAAAGCCTCCGGATTTTCCCGCAGAAGGAACTTTGCCGCAGTAAAACACAACGTTGTGTCAGCCGCAACTTTTCTCCGTTCGGTTTCAGCCGTACGGCGCTTTATCAGGGACTTCAGACCGGACGTGGCTGTAGGAACCGGAGGGTTTGTCAGCGCCCCCGCGATCTTTGCCGCCTGTGATGAGGGGATTCCCACTGCCGTTCACGAACAGAACGCCTTCGCCGGCGTGACCACGAAATTCCTTGCCCCCAGGGTAGACAGAATATTCCTGAGTTTTCCGCTCGCGAACCCCATAAAGGGAACTGAGGAAAAGCAGACTCTTGTCGGAAACCCAATCAAGGAGGACTTTCTCCGGGTGGACAGAAATTCCGCACGGGACATACTCGGTATAGACCGGGATGAGTTCATGGTCCTTTCCTTTGGCGGAAGCCTCGGTGCGACAACCATAAACAACGCCTTTTGCCGTATGGCATCCCGCGCGGCGGAAGAGGGAATAATGACCCTGTATCACGGTGCGTCAAGGGACTATGCTTCGGTTAAGGAAAGAGTGGGAAAACTCGATCCGGACTCCGGAAAAATAAAGGTTTTTGAGTACATTTACAATATGCCTCAGGTAATGGCGGCGTGCGATGTCATGATAGCCCGTTCCGGAGCAATGACCCTTGCGGAAATTGCGGCTCTCGGTAAGCCCAGCATCCTGATCCCGTCTCCGAATGTCGCGGAAAATCATCAGTATTTCAACGCAAAGACCTATGCCGATGCCGATGCGGCAATACTGATAGAGGAAAAGGATCTGTCGGGAGACTTGCTGTATGATACGCTCAAAAAGCTTTATGAGGACAGAAAATATCTTAACAGTCTCGGCAAAAATGCCCTGACTATGGCAAAGACCGATTCCGCCCGTAAGATCTGCGACGGAATTGAAAGCCTTATCGCCACCAAAAGGAACTGATACCGAAACTTCCGGTAACTCCGGATAAACAGAATCTGAGCCCCCGGCTTCATAGGAAGCCGGGGGCTTGTTATATGCGTAAAAAAATATCAATTCTCGTTGACCGCAAAACCGTATTTGCCGAGTATCCCGTCCGAGCCGAAAAGCAACTTCCCTTCAATATCCGCGGTAACGGGGGTGTCCCCCAGATTTACCGTTATATGAACGGATTTTCCGTTGTATGTCCGTGTCATTTTCAATACCTTTCCGTAACAGTCAAAGCTCACTCCGCCGAAACGCAGAATGTCGTTTTCAGCCCGGAGTCCAGAAAGTCTGCGGTAGAATTCCGTCAGATCCGTCTCCGCTCCGTTCCAGGGGAAGAACCGGCGGTTGAAGGGGTCTTCGTAACCCTCCATACCCGCTTCATCTCCGTAATACACGCAGGGATTGCCCGGCAGAGTAAACTGAATCAGTGCCGCAGCCCTCATCCTTGTCAGGGCAAACACACGCTTTTCCGGGGACATTCTGTAGGTGGCTTTCAGTTCTTTTGACAGATTATGCGGACAGTCTCCGAGTACCGTAAGAGCCCGTTCCGTGTCGTGTGTGGAGAGTATAGTCATGGAACACAGAAGTGCCTGTTTCGGGTAATTCTCCGCTATATCCATTATTCTTGCGGCGAAATCCGAAGGGGATATTCTCTCCGTTATAAGGTCAATAACGGCATTTCTGAAAGGATAGTTTGTCACTCCGTCAAGAAGTCCGTCGGAGAAGTATTTCCGCCGTACGGAATAGCTGATCTTGTTTGAAGCGTCCTCCCATACTTCGCCGAAAAGTACTGAATCGGGTTTGAGCTGTTTCATTTTTTTGCGGAGTCTGGCAATGAACATATCCGGCAATTCATCCGCTACGTCAAGTCTGAAACCGTCTGCCCCGAGCCTGAGCCAATGCTCGGTAACGCTGTCCTTTCCGTCAATTATGAAGTCCAGGAAGGACGGGTCGAGTTCGTTTGTGCAGGGGAGAGTTCTTATTCCCCACCAACAGTCGTATTCCGACGGATATGAGGTGAATCTGTACCAGGACCGGTAAGGAGAATCCGGATCCGAAACCGCACCGTGTCCGTATTTGTTTTCCGAGTCAAAATAGATGCTGTCGCTTCCGGTGTGGGAGAAAACTCCGTCCAGCACCACTTTTATGCCCAGTTCATGTGCCTTTTGGCATAATTTGACGAAATCCTCCTCCGTGCCGAGCATCGGGTCTACGGATCTGTAATCCGCCGTGTCGTAACGGTGATTTGATGCCGCACTGAATATGGGATTAAGATATATCATATCCACGGACAGGGTTCTCAGATATTCAAGTTTTTCAGTTATCCCACGAAGATTTCCCCCGTAGAAATCCCTGCTCCACAGTCCGTTTCCGTCCGGGCCCCATCCCGGGCATTCCGAATCGTTTCCGTGGACGGTGAAGGGCGTTATTTTTGATGAAAGATCCGGGATCCCGGAACGGTAAAAGCGGTCGGGGAATATCTGGTATATATTCCTGCCGCAGTTAGGCTGTGTCCCGGAATAATCGGGACAGCAGGAAAGCTGCCACTTTGCGCCCGCTTCCATGTTTGTGCCGCCGTCGCTGTGCCGGAAAAGACTGAAATCAGAGGTCTCGGCACTTACATCGAACCAGTAAAAGTACAGCCCGTGGCGGAAAAGGGAAAATGTCACCGTGTAATCGGTATATACTCCGTCATTTTCTCCCGCTGACATGGGGATCTTCATCAGAAACCCGTCGTCACCCTTTACGGACAGAGCCACTGTCCGGACCGGGCAGGTGTTCGGTATCCTGATCCTTATCCGGCAGTCCTGTTTTTCCGTGAGCACCCCGAAGGGGTCCTTGTAGGCCTTGTCTTTGCTGTCGTAAAGTATTCTCATGGCTTTACACGTTCCATATTTTTTCTGCGTATTCCTTTATTGCCCTGTCGGCGGAGAATATGCCCGCGTTCGCAATGTTTATCAGGGACATCCTGCCGAATTTCAGTGCGTCCGTGTATGTTTTTGATATTTCATCCTGGGCTCTCGCATAATCCGCGAAGTCGGCAACGGACATATACTGATCCGCTGTGCCGTAGTGCTCGTTGAGCAGAGAATTGACAATGTCATCGAACCGTGTCCCTCCGATGCCCTTACCGAGGAGCGCGAAGACCTTTTCCAGCTCAGGGCAGCGACGGAGAAATTCGTTTGGTCTGTAGCCTTTGCGCCACAGTGCTTCCACCTCTGCCGCGGTCATTCCGAAAACAAACATGTTTTCTCTTCCGACCTGTTCCATTATCTCAATGTTTGCCCCGTCAAGGGTTCCCACTGTAACGGCACCGTTTATCATAAGCTTCATATTTCCCGTGCCGCTTGCCTCTTTTCCCGCTACGGAAATCTGTTCGGAAATATCAGCGGCGGGGATAATTATTTCAGCCAGGGAGACCTTGTAATCCTCGATGAATACCACCTTGAGCTTACCGTTTACATCCGGATCGGCATCTATCATTTCGGAAACGGAAACGATGAGGCGGATTATCTGTTTTGCCATAAAATAACCCGAAGAGGCTTTTGCGGCAAAAATGAAAGTTCTCGGAACGAAATCCGCCGACGGATTCTCCTTGATCCCGATATACATCCTCAGTATCTGAAGAACGTTCAGAAGCTGTCTCTTGTATTCATGCAACCGTTTTACCTGAACGTCGAACACAGAGTCCGGGTCGACATGTATACCGTTCGCTTTTTCAATATAATCGGTCAGCCGGAGTTTGTTTTCCCTCTTGATCTTTCTCAGATCGGAAATAACGGAGGTGTCGTCTTTGAATGCATTGAGTTTTGAAAGAGCGGTGCTGTCACGGATAAAATCCGGACCTATCAGCTGCTGCAGATACCGGGAAAGCTGAGGGTTAGACTGGCACAGCCACCGCCGGTAGGCGATACCGTTGGTCACATTGGTGAATTTGTCCGGGCAGATGTGGTAATAGTCGTGGAAAACATCGTTTTTGAGTATTTCCGAGTGAAGTTTCGATACTCCGTTCACTTTATGGCAGGCCGCAAGACAGAGGTTCGCCATTTTGACCTCATTATTTGCCACCACCGCCATATAGTCAAGTTTCGGCCTGTCGTCACCGTAGACCTGTACCAGGTCTATCATGAGCCTGCGGTTGATCTCGCAGGTTATCTGGTATATCCGTGGCAGCTGTTCCGCAAAAAGCTGTTCATTCCATTTTTCCAGTGCTTCACTCATTACTGTATGGTTTGTGTAGGTGAGGGTCGCACAGGTAATCTGCCAGGCTTTATCCCATTCGTAATCGTATTCATCCACAAGTATGCGCATCAGCTCAGGAACACACAGTGCCGGGTGAGTGTCATTTATGTGAATCGCAGCTTTCTGAGGCAGATTGTCGAGATTAGGATTCGTTTTAAGGTGTTCCGCAATTATTGACTGCATCGCCGCCGATACCATCAGGTACTGCTGTTTCAGTCTGAGTTTCTTGCCCTCTATATGATCGTCGGCGGGGTAGAGAACTTTGGAAATGACCTCTGCCATTGTTTCCTGCTCCAGGGCTTTGGCGTATTCTCCCCGGGAAAAGGCTTTCATATCTATGGCGGAGGGGGACTTTGCCTGCCACAGAACCAGTTTGTTTACCGCTTCAGAATCGTGTCCCGAAATGTACATATCGTAGGGGATTGCGGTGACCTGGTTGAAATCGGTGTGGGCGACACGGTATTTCCCGTTTTCGTCGGTATAACCGTTGACTTTGCCTCCGAAACGCACGGTGACTGCGTCGTCCGGACGGGCAACGAGCCATACTCCGCCCATATCAAGCCATTCGTCGGGAAATTCCACCTGCCAGCCGTCCACTATTTTCTGTCTGAATATACCGAATTCATATTTTATTGAAAAACCCGTACAGGATATACCCTCGGAGGTTGCGGCGTCAAGGTAACAGGAGGCAAGTCTTCCCAGTCCTCCGTTTCCCAGTCCCGCATCCGGTTCCATGGAGTACAGATCTTCTATTTTTATTCCGTATTTTGCGAGGACGTTTCTGTAAGCGTCTTCAAGACCCATATTGTAAAGATTGTTTTTCAGTGAACGTCCCACGAGAAATTCCATGGACATATAGTAGACTTTTTTCTTGCCGCGCAGACCTTTTTCGAAGGACTGCTGCTGTCCCTGGAGAATATCCCTGACCGTAAGGCAGACGGTTTTGTATATCTGTCTCGGTGTAGCCTGGGCAAGGTCGCAACCGAAAACGTGGGAGGACGTAAGCTCAAGGGCATTTGTTACTTTTTCTTCTTGTGTCATTTTCTCTGTTTTTCCTTTTCTGTCAGTCTGTCATGAGCTGACGGTAAACTTCAAGATACTCCAGGGCAGGTTTTGTCCAGCCGGAGTCGTGGTTTATGAGTTTGGCTCTCAGTCTTGTGAAAGCCTCGTGATTGTCGTAATAAAGCCGTGTGCAGCGTTCCACCGCACGGATAAGTTCTTCTGAGGTGTAGTCAAGGAAGGTAAAGCCGAGACCCTCTTCCGTTTCAGGGTTATATGAGGGCACGGTGTCCTTCAGACCGCCGGTCTGCCGAACTATGGGGACAGCTCCGAAACGCATTGCCGCAAGCTGCGACAGTCCGCAGGGTTCCGAACGGGAGGGCATGAGGAACATGTCCGAACCGGAGTATACCTTGCTTGCCAGGGGAACGTCAAACCGGAGATTTGCGGATATCCTGCCGGGGTATTTTGTCTGGTAATAACGGAAAAAGTCTTCGTACTGCTTCTCTCCCGAGCCGAGAACTATGAATTGTATTCCCAGTTCCATCAGCCGGTCCAGAGTGTTTCCCCCCAGCAAATCCATGCCTTTATGGCTTACGAGCCTTGATATGACCGAAACCGTGGGGGTGAAAGGTTCAACGTTGAGACCGAGCTGCTGCTGAAGCCTGAGTTTGCATACGGCTTTGCCCTTCATATCCGTTGCCGAATAATGTTCCTCCGTATAAGGGTCGTTCCGCGGGTCAAAAGCCTTTGGGTCAAGCCCGTTTACTATCCCCCGGAGTTTATAGCTGTTTTCCCTCAGTATGCCGTCAAGTCCCTGTCCGTAATAAGGATCGAGTATTTCCCCGGCATATGACCGGGAGACCGTGGTCAGTTTGTCCGCCAGTACTATTCCGGCTTTGAGAACGTTGACACATCCGTCCTGCTCAAGGACATTTCTGTGGCTGTCGTCAATTCCGAGTACGTCAGAGGCAAATTCAAGCGGAGCCTTCCCCTGATACTCTATATTATGAATGGTGAGTACTGTTCTGATACGGCCGTAATGCTGATACATAAGCTTGTAAAAGACGGGAATAAGCGCAGTCTGCCAGTCATTGCAGTGAATTATGTCCGGCATGAAGCCTATGTGCGGGAGTGCCTCAAGAACGGCTTTGCTGAAAAAGGCAAACATTTCTCCGCCGTCATAGTATCCGTAAAGCTTGTCTCTGCCGAAGTAGTATTCATTGTCAACAAAATAGTATGTGACCCTCATTCCGGGCTTCCTGTACCGGAAGATCCCGGTGTAGCAGTTTCTCCATGCCAGAGGCGTGGAAAAATCCGCAATGAATTTTGTGTATTTGTCGAATTCGGGATTCTGTTTTATGGCACGGTAGTAGGGAAGTATCACGCAGACTTCGGCTTCCGGATCCTTCGCAACATATCTGGGCAATGAACCCGCCACATCCGCAAGCCCTCCTGTTTTTACAAAGGGTGTTGCTTCACTTACCGCAAAAAGTATTTTCAAACCGTTTCCCCCTTAGATATTATGAGCGGATCCGCCGGCGCGCCTTTGATATGTGTATTCCGGCTTATCCTTACATTCTTGTCTATAATAACATTTTCCAGACTCGCTCCTTCTTCAACCACGGAGGCGTCCATGATAACGGAATTCCTTACGCTTGCGCCTTTTTCTATGATGACACCCCGGAAAAGGACGGAGTGTTCCACTTTTCCGTTTATTTCGCAACCGTCGGCGAAAAGGCTGTCCGAGACTGAACTGTCATTGCCGTAGAATGTGGGGACCTCGTCATGAACCGTGGTGTATACCGGGCGGGACATGTCAAAAAGCGTATTCTGTACCTCCTTGTCCGTAAGGGCAAGACTGTTTTCAAAATAATCCTTTATGTCGTGATTTCTCATCGCGGGTCCGTCGTGAACGTATACCGATATGTCCAGAGATCCGTTGTTGAAATCCTGCTGGACAAAATCCTTTGCGAAGCTGTGATACCCCCTTGCGGTTAGGTATGTGACGACGTTGCGCAGGTACTTCCGTCCTATGACACATCTCCCCAGAGAAACGTACTGTCCCGGTTTTGCGATGTAATTTATATACACACCTGTAACTTTTCCCCTGTCATCCATATCCAGAACGAGTTCAGAGGGCTTTGCCTCCTGCCGGACGACCTTCATTGCCACGACGGTAAGGTCCTTTCCCGAAGAGATATGGCTTTCAAGGATCTTTGCGTAATCAAGTTTGCAGACTATGGCGCAGTCCGCAAGGATCATGTAGTCCTCAGAGCATCTTTCGTCAATGAATTTCAGTGCGGCGCTGAGTTTATCGAGTCTGCCGTCATAGTTTCCCGAGACGCCCGCCGCAAAGGGGGGAATTATCATAAGTCCTCCGTTTTTGCGGTTCAGGTCCCATTCCTGACAGGTCCCCAGATGCTCCATCAGGGACTGATAATTGCTTTTTGTTATTACGCCTATGTTGTTTATACCGGAGTTTACCATGTTTGAGAGAACGAAGTCTATAAGTCTGTATCTTGACCCGAAGGGGAGAGAGGCAACTGTCCGGCAATGGGTCAGGGCATCGAGGGCACTGTGCTTTGTTTCGGAAAAAATAATCCCTGCCGCTTTCATTTTAAGATCTCCTTTATCTTTGAATCAAACTTTTGCGTCCGGAGAAACTATTTTCCCCGCACGGACGGTCTTTCCCGTACCTATCACGGCAATTCCCCACGACGGGTCGGAGGATCTGTCGCCGCCTATGACCGCATCCTGTTCTATCCGGCAGTTTTCGCCCACCAGCGCGTAACGTATAACAACGCCGCTTTCCACCACCGTTCCCGGCATGATGACGCTGTCGTATATTTCTGCGCCCTGTTTTACCGTACAGTCGGTGGATATTACGGAATTTACGATCTTGCCGTTTATGAAGCAGCCTTCCGCCACAAATGAATTTCTGATCTGCGCCTTGTCCGTGACGGTGCTTGGGGGAAAGGCGTAGTTCCGGGAGTATATCTTGAAATCCGGATCCTTGAGATCAAGGGGCTTTTCCGGACGGAGAAGATCCATATTGGCGTTCCAGAGACTGTCGAGAGTTCCCACGTCCCTCCAGTATCCGTCGAAGCTGTAGGCGAAAAGCTCCCGCCCTGCGGAGAGGAGTGCCGGGATCACGTTTTTGCCGAAATCATTGGAGGATTCCGGATCGTTTTCATCGTCAACAAGGTATTTTTTCAGGGTCTTCCAGGTGAAAATATAGACTCCCATGGAGGCCAGGTTGCTTTTCGGTTGTTTGGGCTTTTCTTCAAATTCGGTAATCCGTCCGTCTTTGTCTGTGCTCATTATTCCCATTCTGGAGGCTTCGCTGAGGGGGACTGTCCTGACTGCGATGGTACATTCAGCTCCTTTATCCTTGTGGTACCGGAGCATTTTTGCGTAGTCCATCTTGTATATGTGGTCTCCTGACAGTACCAGCACATATTCCGGGTCATACCGTTCAATGAAAGGTATATTCTGATAGACCGCATTTGCGGTTCCGTTGTACCATTCAGTTCCCGCCGACGAGGTGTACGGCGGCAGAATGTGTGCGCCTCCGAAATTACGGTTAAGATCCCAGGGCTGTCCGTTGCCTATGTAGTCATTGAGCTCCAGGGGCTGATACTGTGTCAGTATCCCGACAGTATCTATTCCGGAATTGACACAGTTGGAAAGGGAGAAGTCAATTATCCTGTATTTGCCTCCGAAGGGAACCGCCGGCTTTGCCGTGTTTTCGGTCAATACCTTCAGTCTGCTTCCCTGACCGCCGGCAAGAAGCATGGCTATACATTCTTTTCTGCGGTGTACCATTTTCGGTTTGTCCTTTCAGTTATTTCTTCTTTATATAGGTCATTCTGTAAAATACGGCGGAAAGGGGCGGAACGGTGAGAGCTGCGGAAAAGTCAAGTCCGTGCATGGGCTTTTTCTCCGTTTTTACGTTTTTCAGCGTTTCTCCGCTTCCTCCGTATTTTCCGTCATCACTGTTGAATATCGGCTTCAGCACGCACCCGTTGGGTATGCCGATGCGGTATCCCTCGTGTCTGACCGGGCAGAAGTTGAATACTCCTATTATTTCGTTTCCGCTTCCGTCAATGCGCCTCAGGGAAAGTATACCGTTGTCCCGGTCGTCGGCGCATATCCACCGGAAACCGTCCCAGCCGGTGTCTCTTTCCCAGAAAGCCGGGGTTCGGAGATAAAAGCGGTTCAGGTCGGCGGTATAGTCCCACATCTGCCGGTGCCGGGGATAGTCAAGCAGAAGCCAGTCCAGGGGCTTTGAATAATCCCATTCTATGAACTGGGCAAATTCGTTTCCCATAAATGACAGTTTTTTGCCCGGATGAGCCATCATGAAACCGTAAAATACCCTGAGATTTGCGAATTTATCATCATAACTGCCGGGCATACGTCCTATCATGGATCTTTTTCCGTGAACTACTTCATCGTGGGAAAGGGGAAGGATGAAGTTTTCCGAAAAAGCGTAGGTCAGGGAAAAGGTCAGATCGTTGTGTCTTCCCTTGCGGAACAGCGGGTCGGTGGACATATAGTCGAGCATATCGTGCATCCAGCCCATGTTCCACTTGAAATTGAATCCCAGTCCCCCGTCGTAGGGCGGCTTTGTGACCATCGGAAATGCGGTTGATTCCTCCGCCGCCATTATGACCGGCGGATAGGTCTCGAAGGCGGCCGTATTCAGCTGGCGGAGAAAGTCCACGGCATCATAGTTTATGTTGCCCCCGTCCCTGTTGGGTCTCCACGCACCGTTTCTCCGTCCGTAATCCAGGTAGAGCATTGAAGCCACAGCGTCAAGTCTCAGCCCGTCCGCGTGGTATTTTTCCAGCCAGAAACAGGCGTTGGAAATAAGAAAAGATTTTACCTGATTTTTTGAATAGTCAAAGATCCGTGTGGACCACTCAGGGTGTTCGTTCATTACCGGGTCGGAGGATTCGTAACAGCAACTGCCGTCAAACTCATAAAGGCCGTTCGCGTCCTTCGGAAAATGAGCCGTGACGAGGTCGAGGATCACTCCTATACCGTTCTGGTGGCATATATCCACAAAACTCATCATATCTTCCGGTGTTCCGAAACGTGAGGTCGGAGCGTAGAATCCTGTTATCTGGTATCCCCAGGAGGGATCGTAGGGATGCTCTGCCACGGGAAGAAGTTCTACGTGGGTATATCCGTGTTTTACGGCGTATCCTGACAGTTCTCTGCCCATTTCGGCATAGGTGTAAGGATTTCCGTCCTCATGCCGTTTCCATGAACCCAGGTGTACCTCATATATATTCACAGGAGAACGGAGGATGTCTTTTTCCCCGGCTTTTTTACGGTAATCCCCGTCATGCCAGACAAAGCCCTCCAGGTCATATACTTTACTTACAGTATCCGGGCGCAGTGCCATATGAAATCCGTAAGGGTCGCTTTTGTATCTGAAATCGCCGTTGGATGTTTCAATATAATATTTATATCCGTCGTAGATGTTTATGTTTTTTATTTCGGTCTGCCATACTCCGTTTCCTGTGTTTTCCATAGGGGGGCAGTCCGTATTCCAGCCGTTGAAATCGCCCACGACCCTTACACTTACGGCATTCGGGGCCCATACCCTGAAAACATAGGCGTCACCGCATCTGTGGCAGCCCATGAAATCATAGGCGTTGCGGGATTTTCCGCGGCTGAACAGTTCGAGATCGGAAATCAGTTTATCTGCCATAAAAAGCTCCTTTCTTTCGGAAATATTATATCAAAGTGTTGAAAAAATGTCAATAGTTTTGATGGAATTTATACATAATATCCGGAAATTTTTTCCGGGTAACGTCGGCTGTCCGCAGTCGCAATTTGTCTTCACCTGACATAGTATGTAGTATCTGTATCTGGGAGGGTTTCGGCATATGTCTGAATTTTTGATAGAGGGCGGCGTTCCCCTTTGCGGGGTGGTTGACGTTCAGGGCGCGAAAAACAGCGTTTTACCCATACTTGCCGCCACTTTGCTCGCTGACGGGGAAAGCGTTATAGAGAATTGTCCCTGTATAAGTGACACCGCTGCTGCAGCGGATATATTACGTTATCTCGGCGCTTCGGTGACCGTGTTTTCCGACAGGGTCTATGTTGACACCTCTGCCGCCGCAGGGTTCATGATCTCCGACGAACTGATGCGTCGCATGAGATCCTCCGTTGTCTTTCTCGGAGCGATCCTTGCCCGCAGAGGGCATGCGGTGATCTCCTTTCCCGGGGGGTGCGAACTGGGACCCAGACCGATAGACCTGCATCTCGCGGCTTTGCGGAAGATGGGTGCAAGGATCCGGGAAGAGCACGGCTTTCTGGATTGCGAATGCGACGGGCTGAAGGGGACGGATGTTGACCTTTCCATTCCCAGTGTTGGGGCGACTGAGAATATTATGCTGGCTGCGGTCACGGCAGAGGGGAGAACGGTCATATCGAATGCCGCAAAGGAGCCTGAGATCTGCGACCTGCAATGCTTTCTGAATAAAATGGGTGCAAGGGTGTCCGGGGCAGGGACACCTACGGTGGTCATAGACGGGGTTCGTTCGCTTAAACCGGCGCGCCATCGTGTAATCCCCGACAGAATAGCCGCGGCAACTTATATGTGTGCTGTTGCCGCTACCGCCGGAAACGCAATGCTCCGGAATACTGAGCCGGAACATCTGTCATCCATAATCGCGTTTTTGCGTCAGACCGGAAGTACCGTCACTGTGTCCGGATCGGATATTTACATATCTTGTGATGAACTCCGGGCGGCAGACACCGTAAGAACAATGCCCTATCCGGGATTTCCTACCGATGCCCAGGCTGTGTGCATGGCTCTTATGTGCAAGGCGAAGGGCAGCAGTGTCTTTATAGAAACCGTCTTTTCCGACAGATTCAGGCATGTGGGGGAACTGTCCCGTATGGGGGCGAAAATAACCGTGGACGGGAGAGTCGCCGTGGTGGACGGCGTAGGGAAAATGTACGGAACAAAGGTTGAGTCCACGGATCTGCGGGGCGGTGCGGCACTTGTAGTCGCGGCACTTGCGGCGGAGGGGGAGAGCCGGATCTGCAAAGTATCACATATAGACCGGGGATACCAGGATATGTGCGGTGTTCTGTCATCTCTGGGAGCGAGAATAAGCCGTAAAGAATAGTTTTGCTTCTTTAACCGAAACTTTTCCGACGTATAGATTATACGCGCCTCGGGATATGATAATTCCTGTTTCCGGACAGTTTACATAAATTTACGCAACAGGGGCCCCGTATGCTTTTTCCTGCCTCCGCAATTCCGCATCAGGAAAACGGGAAACAGCCGTATAAAAAATAAAAAGGACTTCGTACGAAGTCCTTTTATTAATCATTTTTACATGCCGGAGGCATGTCCTTCAGGTGTTTTCGGATTTGATCTCAATTTTTTCTTCCAGGTTGTAAGTAGCTATAAGCCGTGCCTGTTCCATAAAAAGGTCTTTGAGTTCCTTCGGCGTGGATCTGTAAAGCCGGAGAAGTTCATCCTCCAGATGATCTCTGCCCTTTCCGGTTCTTTTATCCAGAAGGTAATCCGTGGAGACGTTGAAATACCGGGCGACATGCCGAAGTGTATCAAAGTCAGGTTCACGGTAACCCCGGATATAATTGCCGACGGTCGTCGGTGCAAGGTTCAGGTCAGCAGCAAATTGCTTCTGTGATATTCCTTTCTCTATAAGCAACTCTTTCAGGATGACCCCGAATTGCATACATCTCCCCCTTCCGCCCTGCGAACTGATGCGTCATAAAAAAGTGTTAACATCATTTTAATTGATATTCAGGAAAATATCAACAAAATCCACGAAATGTATTGTAAAACCACTAAACGTGGTGTATATTGTTTTTCAGCCGGAACCGGTTTTTGTCCGGGTTCCGGTCATGTTCATCCGGAGAGGAGGAATCCGGACTGTTTCGGGACTTTAACTGTTTAAAAGAGACTGCCCGCAGGCAGCCTCTTACTGTTTTTCCGATATGTGCGCTTTACATTTCGTTTCTGACTTTTACCGAGTATTCCGCCACAAGGTCATCCACGTATTTCTGAGTGACGTCAGTGTGACGGGGGATAGGTTCGGTTGAGTTGACCCAGGTGTTTTCCCAATCCGCGAGAGAGCTGTAGAACGGGGAGGCTCTCCAGATTATCCTGTCTTCAAACATCGGAAGCTGTCTGTCGCTGTAACTCTCGCCCTTTTCCAGTTTCCGGGCGAGCATATCAAGGAAGATATCCCATCTTCCGGCGTAATACGTTCCCACAAGTCCGGACCATTCTTTCCAGGCATAGTCGAAGAGAACTGATGCTTCCTCGTTGCCCCAGATCGTGACCTGCGCTCTGGCATTGTATTCGTAAAGGTCTTTTTCCTCTTCGGTGGTACCCCAGCTGCGGGCATCGCCTATCCAGGTCTGTATCTGCCATTCCTTACGGAGAGAAAGAAGTTTGTCGAACTGTCTTAGAAGGATCTGGAATTCCTTCTTTTTCTTCATGAATCCGTCTTTATCCCCGGCGGTGAAGCAGTGCACCAGGTCGAGGTACAGTTTCCTTGCGTAGTTGGATATCAGCTGGCGGCAGATATCCATACGGTCAAATTTCATGCCGTCTGTCTCCGAGGGAACTTTCTGAAGAAGTTCAAGCACATCCGGCAGAACTTTTGAGTCGTAATGTATCATGAATCCGTCCCAGGGGCCTGTTCCTATGAGCGTCAGTGCGGGGCGGGCGCAGACAAGGCTCCCTTTTTCGACGAAATCCGTTTCTTCTGTGTAAATGTTGTCCACAAGCAGATTCCACGCTTTGACCGCAAAGTCGCTGTCAACACCGTATCTGCGGCGGCAATAGCCCCTGAGCCATTCCTGCATATCCTGGCTGTCATTACGGGTCAGCATTTCGAGGGCGAGATCGTAAAACGCGGGATTCTGACCTATTCCCTCCATGAACAGTCCGCTTCCGCAGATATTCGGATACTTTTTCCTTATGGTCAGATACTTGTTTCTTGCCTGAAGGCACATATCTCCGTGCAAAGCCATTCTTGCCCCGAAATTGTGCAGAGTTCCGGCGACAAATGGGTAGCCCCAGTATCCGTCGGTCTTTTTCGGCATAAAGCCTTTGAGGTCAAGTATCAGAAGGTGGTCCTTCGGAACTACGGTAGCTATGTCCTTGCGTATGGACCACGCCTGCATGACCCAGGTGTAGTCCTTGTCAAAAGACTCAAACAGTCCCGAGATCGTTTTCCCCACCTCGTTCAGGTACTCCGGACCGTCCACGGGAGGTTTACCCTCATGGAAGGGGTCGGCGGCATAAAAACCGTAAGTCCCGAATATCTCCCTGAGATTTTTCATGAACAGAGTTCCCAGTTTCATGAACAGGGGATCCGTCGGGTCAAGCTCCGCCGTGGAGCCGATGTTGTTCCATTTTTCTTTGATGAGTATGCGGCTTTCCGGAAATTTTTCTTTCAGTTTCATGGGAACAAAGCCCGAGAATCCCTGCTGTATCGGCTTCATTCCGAATTCGAGCTCCCTTTCGAGAATACGTTTCCCGAGGGCTTCATGGCTTTCTATCCAACTTTTCGGCATGGGACCCGCGTGATGCTCAAGGTTGGTCATGAGTTCCCAGGCAATGAATCCCGGTCCGCACAGAAAATCTCTGGCTTCCCCGTCGGTGAAACCTATGTCAAGAAGGGTTTTGTACCATACCGCTTCCGTTCCCGTAATGGCAAGGGGCATGTTTATGCCGTGCATCGCCATCATATCTATTTCTCTTTCCCAGCGTTCCCAGTCCCACCATGCGGCGGAATAGGAATGGGTACAGTAGTTCATATATACCCGGTAATCCTGCTCTATGATGCGGCTGTAGGGTTCGGGGGAGGGAATATCCTCCGGTACGGTCATGTTGCTTCCGCACCAGGACAGATTTATGTTCAGATAATGCTTCAGATAATAGCCGTATGCCGCGGCAAGGGACAGGGGACTGTTTCCGCAAAGCAGAACTTTTCCGCCTTCGGCGGGAGCAATGCTCCAGGTGTCCTTTCCGTCTGCCGAGGGAATGGTCTCAAATATGAATCTGTCCGAAAGTCCGGGGGTTATTCTTTCTATGAGCCGGGTAACTGTGGTCATCGTATTTCCTCCGAGGTTTTGCTGTATAACATATAATATACCATATACAGAGCACGGAATCAAGCACTATTTTGTGAAATGTTGTCCTGTTCCGGGATAAGTCACGGTATTATGAGGGCTGTCACCGTATTATGTCCAGATCCTTCATGAATCCCGGAAGAGCCCTTTCAAAGTCCACTCCGAAGCGTATGTCCGAACCGTCCTCTATTGTGCATCTGATGCTTTCCACCGTGAATTTGGCGGCGATAAGAGCGGAATCCTTCAGGGAAAATCCTTTGACCAGCGCGGCAGTAAGGGCGGAAGCGTATACGTCTCCCGTTCCGTGATACATACCCGGCATCCGCTCAGTGCTGACGTATTCAACCTTTCTGTCATCACCGCAGCATGCCGCCCCGAGTTCGTTTTCCCGGAAACTGACGCCTGTAAGGACCGCATTCTTTGCTCCCAGTTTTATAAGTCCGTGGCAGAGGGACTCTATATATCTGCTGTCGTACCCTTCGCCCATGTATTCTTTACCGAGCATCATTGCCGCTTCCGTTATATTCGGCACAACCACGTCCGCTTTCCCGCAGAGTTCAGCCATCAGGGATGGAAAGTCGGGTCTGAATCCCGGATAAAGCTTTCCCATGTCTGCCATGGCGGGATCAACTATCACCAGCGTTCCGGGTCTGCGGAAGGTGTCTATGAATCTTCCGACAATATTTATCTGCTCCGGTGATCCGAGGTATCCGGTGTATATTGCGTCAAAGTCCAGACCTAAATCCTTCCAGTGTCCGGCTATGGGCTCAATGTCCGCCGTCAGGTCGTGAAAAGTATATCCGGTAAAGCCTCCGGTGTGTGTGCTGAGCACTGCGGAAGGAATTCCGCAGGCTGTTATGCCCGCAACGGAGATTATGGGAAGTGCCACCGTAAGTGAGCATCTTCCGAAACATGAAATATCCTGTATCGTGGCAACACGTTTCTGCATTTTGGATTCCCCCTCAAATATTCTGTATGCGGCTTCATTGTACCATATATCAATTCTGTAATCAACGTAATTTTGTTGTCAAATCAGCGGCTTTTTTGTGTAACGGTCTTGACAACACCGATAAGGTATGGTAAAATTTTAGCCGAGACAGTTACCGGTGCAAACAGAAGGGAAAACCATGAAAAGAAAGATAAAGAGAAACTTGAACCTGCCCGAAAGCGATATGGAACGGCTTAACCGCCGGTTATTCCGCAAGCGTCTGCGCCTTATCGTCCGGATAGTGTCCGCGGTCCTTGTCATGGCCGTGATCGCCTTTGCCGCACTGTGTATTCTGTGCCGGGTTCAGGATATCACCGTGTCCAATTCCTCTCCGTATTCCGACGAGGCTCTGGTGTCCCGGATATCTGACTCTTACGGAACGAGTCTGGTCCTGTTTGACAGCGATTCTGCCGTGCAGAAACTGAGATCCGCGTTTCCGTACCTCAAAACCATAAAGGTGAAGACGGTTTTTCCGCATGAAATACATATTTCGGTAACTTCAAGCGAGCCTGTGTACAGTCTTCTTGTCGCCGACGGCGAATATCTGTACCTTGACGGCGATCTTAAGGTGCTGGAGCAGTCAGGACTCAGCCGTACGGGAACCGTCCTTGTCCGTGGAATGACCGTCAGCACATATAAGGTGGGAAGTCGTCTTGACAGAAATATCAATCTGGAGTGTACGACCCTTTGCCGCATAAAGGAGCTTATGGACGGCGTCGGCCTCGGCTCCCGTATAACGGAAATAGATATGACTAAAAAGTATAATTACCGGATAATTCTTGATAATCTTATCTCTGTTGAAGTGGGAAACAGTGCCGATCTGGACCTTAAAATCAATCTCGCCCGGCAGATACTTGACTCCAATCCCGTTCTCCGCAAAGCTACTGTGGACGTTCACGATTATGAAAAGGGAAGATATAAGCCCGAGAATTGAGATTTATTTGACGATTTTACGAAAAAGTAGAAAAAAACTGTTGACGAACGATAGAAAATGTGCTATTATGTTAGAGATAGTATGGTAAAATAGACTAAACGTGTATTCCGCAGTGAAAACTGCCGGATTATCGGATGTATAGATCTTGAAATTTTGAACGGCATTGGCCGTTTTGACCTTTGAAAGGATGGGCTGAAAATGGCTTTCAGAAGCGTAGAGGAACAGGAACAGTTGGTAACAATAAAAGTCGTCGGCGTAGGCGGCGGCGGTTGTAACGCAGTCAACAGAATGATCCGGGAGGAAGTCCGCGGTGTTGAGTTTATTGCCGTAAATACCGATAAACAGGCGCTGGACCACTCTCAGGCAACTCATAAAATCCTTATAGGCGAAGGCGTGACCCACGGTCGCGGCGCCGGAGCAAATCCCGAGATAGGCAGAAAGTCCGCGGAAGAAAGCAAGTCCGCCATTGAAGATGTCTTCAAGGGCACCGAGATGGTATTTATCACCGCCGGAATGGGCGGCGGCACGGGAACCGGAGCCGCTCCTTATGTTGCTCAGGTCGCTAAGGAAATGGGTATTCTCACCGTTGGTATAGTGACCAAGCCCTTCGCTTTTGAAGGCTCCCGCAAAATGGAGCAGGCGGACAAGGGTGTTGAGGAAATGCTCAAGAACGTTGACTCCCTTATTGTTATTCCCAACGAGCGTCTCAAGCTTGTTGCGGACAATAAGATAACCCTGCTCAACGCCTTTGAAATGGCTGACAGCATACTCAAACAGGGTGTTCAGAGTGTTACCGACCTTATCAAGGGTCACGGTCTGATAAACCTTGACTTCGCCGACGTTTCCGCGAACATGAAGAACGCCGGATACGCTCATCTCTGCGTGGCTTCCGCCAAGGGGAAGGACAAGGCTGAAAATGTCGCGAGACTTGCGATCACAAGCCCGCTGCTGGAGACCTCCATTACCGGCGCACACAAGATACTGCTCAACTTTACTGCCGATGCGAACATCGTTCTTGAAGATATTTACAGAGCCGCCGATATTATTAAAGAGGAAGCAAATCCCGATGCTGATATCATCTGGGGTGTTGTGCTTGACGAGAATATGGAGGATGAGCTTCGTATTTCCGTTATCGCTTCCGGTTTTGACGAGAAAAAGGAACAGCCTGTCGTCCCTCAGTTCAAACTGCCCGGCATAAATATCACCAAACCCGCTCCTCAGATCACCCATAACGATGAGCCCAAGAGCGTTGATGATTTCTCCGACACCATCGTTTCCAGACCCACCCGTGCGACTTCCTCCGCTTCTGCTCCTGCCGCAAAGCCCGCTGCGGAAAGGCATATACGCAAACCTGCCGCACAGGTTACCCGTGAGGAGCCCGATGATGACGATGACGACAGCTTCCTGAAGCTTCTCAACGACATTACCAAGAGTAAATAATTTCCGGATCTCCGGACAAAAACGCCTGAAGACGTGATGCCTTCAGGCGTTTTTTTTAATCGATATCTCTCTTATAAAGAAAAAAGATAAACCGCCGGAACCTGTGAAGGTTCCGGCGGAGTGTTATATTCATATGGGTGCATATGTTTTATTCGCCGTACTGGAAGCTTTCAAAGCTGCCGAGTCTTCCTATGGGATATTCCACGGCGCCTCTGCCTGAAACTACGGTAAGTTCCGTGTCTGTTTCCGCCCATTTACGCAGTTCATGACAGAACTGAGAGTATCCGCTGTCCGTAATAAGCATATATGTGTCTATCACGAAGGGGTACTCTCCGGAAATTATCGATTCCGTGGTGACGGTTTTTCCGTCAACGGCGATTATTCCATCGGGATTTCCGCTTATGGTAAGATTCAGATAGTATTGGCTGAAAGCCGCCGGCTCAAGAATGAAGTCAGAGCCGTTGTGATATTCGCAACGAGCCGACATATTCCGTTCAGCCCAGGTGACAGCTTCAGAGTTTGTCCCGGATGCCTTGTATTCCGGCAGAAGGGAAAGCTGCATCAGTCTTTCCGCTGAGGTGTAAACGGAATCTTTTCCGAGGAAAGAGATCTTTCCCTTGACTGACCCTACTTCGGACCAGTCGGTTACTTTCCCGGAGAAAATATCCTTGAGCTGGTTTCCGGTGAGCGTTTTTACCGGATTATCCGCAGAGGTAAGGAACACCAGTGCCTCCGTGGTAAGTTTCACAGCAGTCATACCGTCCCAGTTCTCTCGGACACTTCGCGGTTTTTCGGTAAAGGCAACGGAGATCGTTTTATTCTTCAGAGCTTTAATAAGCTCCTGCTCGTTTTCGTATTTCTTGGGATAAAGGGGATGCTGTTTTATGTCATACGTTCCGTCGGACTGGAATATGGAATTGAAAAAATCCTCCGCAAGACCGTACGCGTTTCCCGTGGCTCCTATGACGGGGAACTGCTCCTGGGTTATCATGAACTGAACACCCATACGGGGCTTCTGGACAAGCTCCGGCTCATTTTTTCCGGTCAGTGCCGGCGTGCAGCAACACAGGGAAAAAAGAATACAGCAGATTATAGTGCAAACAACTGTTTTTTTCATATATAGACCTCTGTTAAAATGGACAGTCTTTTGGGACTGTTGTTTCTCTGAAAACTGTTCCTGTACAGACAGTTTTTCATCTTTTATCTGCGGCAATACGGTATTTTGCCGGAATTATTTACTTCAGTGAACCTCCTTCCATGTATATACTAACACAATTTTTCCGGAATGTCAATACTTTTTGTAAAACCGAAAGAGCCGCTTTCGGCGGCTCTTTCGGACAGGAATGGAAAAAAGGAGAAAAACAGAAGAAAATATATGATGAGCAAGAACGCTTATTCAGCCGTCCTGCGGACGGTTATGGTGTAGGTGACTTTGTCCTCCTGGGTGTCTGTTCTGATACAGGCGGAGAATCCGGAGTCGTTCATCATCCTCACGGTTTTCGCGAAGCTGTTGCTGTACAGACGCAGATCACGGCAGAAGCCCATGCGCACCGGTTTGCGTTTCGGAGGACATTCGAGTTTTATTATGTAGTGCTCAAACTGGGAAACGGTACATCCGGTTTTTTTCGCGTGTTCCACTGCCCTGAGCATGTTTTTTTCGTCTTTCAGTGTCAGCAGCGCCCGGGCGTGTCTCTCCGTAAGGGAGGCTTCCGCAACGGCTTTCCGTACGCTTTCCGGCAGTTTCAGAAGACGAAGCTTGTTTGCCACCGCAGACTGGGTCTTGCCCGTCTGCTCTGCCGCCTGTGCCTGGGTCATTCCCGTCAGGGAAATGAGTTTTTCCAGTCCACGCGCCTGTTCGAAGAAATCAAGATCTCTCCGTTGCAGATTCTCCACCAGTGCGATCAGGGCGGAGGATGAGTCGTCGATATCGGTTATGACGCAGGGAACGTGACGAAGTCCGTTTTGTTTCGCCGCCCGGAGTCTTCTTTCCCCGGCGATGAGCTCGTACATGCCTTCGCCCCGGTATCGTACCGTAAGTGGCTGAATGATTCCGACGTTCCTGATGCTTTCAGCCAACTCGTCCAATGCCGCAGTGTCAAATTCGGTCCTGGGCTGGGCAAAATTGGGAACAATACTTTCCGTGGGCAGCTCCATAAGTCTTCTGGTGTAGTTTTCCAGCAATCCGCAGCTCAAAGCTTTCGCCTCCGTTTCTGAAGCCATTATAGCTCAGCTTTCCGGGGAAGTCAAGAAAAACACATCGACCGTTTTTTCGGTTCGACAGAAAAAACACGTCGCACACTGTCGCTTCCGCTCAAACCGTATCGGTCGGGGAGATATAATTTCGGTTAATGGGGAAAATTTCTTTGACCGAATTTCAAACATAAGGCACGCAGACTTGAAAAACGGGCGGGAAAATGGTATACTTAGTTCATGACAGGTTTTGTTTTGCGCTTGTACTGTCTGTAACTGTCCGATAAAGAGGAAATAAAAGAATGAAGAATTTAGCCGTTGCCCTTATAGAACCCGAAATACCCCAGAATACCGGGAATATTTCCCGAACCTGCGCCTGTACCGGAGTTCAGCTGCATCTTGTCAAACCTTTGGGCTTTTCCATCGATGACGCGCATCTGCGCCGTGCGGGACTTGATTACTGGAATGAACTTGACCTTCATATACATGAAAATCTGGAATCGTTTCTGGAGTGGGCAGGAAAGGAGGAACGTCCGCTGCTTTTTGCCAGCACCAAGTCGGCAAGGACATACTCTGATGTCGAATATCCCGACGGGTGCATAATTCTTTTCGGCAAGGAGACCAAGGGACTTCCGGAGGAACTTCTCCGTGACAATTACGATAAATGTATAAGAATACCCATGAAAGAGAGTGTCCGGAGTCTGAATCTTTCCAATTCTGTTGCGATAATTGTGTATGAGGCTTTACGTCAGAGCGGCTTCCGGTCGCTTTCCCGGCAGGGACATCTGAAAGGAGTTTCAGGAAATGAATGAGGAAAACATGACCTTTGAACAGCAGAAGCGCAGGGAGGATACGTCCCTGCTCTTCAACGGAATATTTGCAGCCGGAATATTCGGACTTGTTTTTATTTTCATTCTGAAATATATCCTTGAGTCCCTTACCCGTATTCCGGACGAATCACTCCGGTTTTATCTGACCTCATTTCTTGTTCCGGCATGTCGGTGCGCGGCGGTCTTCGGGGCTTTTGCGGTATACAGCAAAAGGCAGGGAAAACCCTTAAGGGGAAGAAAAGCCGTTTCTGCGCCCGCCTTTCTCCCGGTTACGGGAGCTTTGGCGGCGGGGGCCGCTTCCGTATTCGCCCTTTTTCTTGTGCAGACGGCAAAAGATCTGCTCATTTCCGACGGATATGTCATCACTTCGGCATCATCCGATACCGGAACGAACATTGTACAGAAGCTTTTTTTCATGATCGTTCCGTCGCTTATTTATTCCTTTTCCTATACTGTGATTTTTGACATGATCGTCTGCGATAAACTCGGACGGTTCAATGTCTCCGCATCGGTAGTACTCTCCGCATACCTTGCCTGTGTCACGGTTGTTTCCGCCCGATGGGCTCCTGCGGTCTTCGCCGTTGGGATAATAGCCTCCGCTGTTTACGGAAAGACTCTTTCCGGTGTCCGGACCTTCCCGGTGTGGTTTGCCGGCTTTACGGTGATATCTGTTGCGGAATGCTTCGGACTGCCCGGGACGGTATACTGTGTTCTCTGCGGTATTGCGGCAGTCGTTCTGACTGTGTCGGTGTTTCTGTCCGGAGGAAAAATCCGGCGTCATGAACTCAGATACGCCGAAGAAGGCTGTATTCTCAGCGGCAGAGAAGTCCTTGCCGGGCTCGCGAGAAGCTCTCTTTTCTGGATATTTACAGTGCTTTTTGCCGGGTTCATAGTTCTTGTTTATATTTCCGACCCGGACTTCACCGTCAGCGGTGTTGACGATGTATGCAGGGTGCTGAAAAACGCTTTTATACGTTGAGCAGTGCGTTTATCTGTTCCTGAGAAAGATCCCCGTGAAGAGCCTTGTTTATTGCCGTGGACAACAGTCTTGCAACCTTTGCCGTCAGTGCGTCCACATCTCCCGGAGTTACCGTCATGGTGCTTTCCGATGGAGATACAAGAGGTAACAGAAGTTCGTAAAAATCTCCGTCGTGCAGATCTTCCAGTGCGGCGGAGAGTTTTTTGTCCGCGGAAGTCCGGGCGTTGCGGAGATTGTCGGTAAGCCTCTGCATCATATCCGCCGAAAGCGTTACCGCCGATACCACCGTAGGGACTCCCAGCGCCAGTACAGGCACACCCAGTGTCCGGCGGCTTATCTCCGCTCTGGTATTACCCACGCCCGAGCCGGGACATATACCGCTGTCGGACATCTGTACCGTGGAGCATATCCTTTTCGGATTCCTTGCGGAAAGGGAATCTATGACTACCACTGCCGACGGGTGAGTGCTCCTGACCACTGAATTTATGACGTCGGAGCTTTCTATCCCGGTCTTTCCCAGAACTCCGGGTTTTATTACGGAAACATCCCGCAGAGGCAGGGAGGAGAATAACCGGGGAAGATTGTTTTTTATATGCCGTGTAACTATCAGTCCGTCCGCGGTCTTTGTTCCTACAGAGTCCGAGGTCATGGCGGCGTTTCCCAATCCCACCACAAGCACTGCCCCTGTCATGTCCGAGCCTATAAAGGATTCTATTTCATCCGCGACGGTCTGTATTGAGGCTGTGTACACGTCGTCATCCCGGAACGCTCCGGAAAAGTCCACCGCGGTATACTGTCCCTCAGGCTTTCCGAATCTTTCCGCGGCCTCGGCTGAAAGAATCTTTGTGCGGTGTACCGGAATGCCCCGGACGCAGTCCTCTTCATCCTGTACTCCGTCATCCGGACCGAGATTCTGTATCTGCTGTATTTCCGCGGCAAGATCCGTTCTGATATTCTTGATATTCATTTTTTCCGCTCCGTTTTTTTTCTTTTTATTTTGTGAAATATTTCCGAATTTATACAAAAAACCGAAATACTCTCCGTTTCTATTGAAATACCTTCGGAATTCTGTTATTATATAATAACAATAATGGAAATAAATCGGGGTGGAGAAATGATTAAAAAGCTTTTCAAGCGATGGTTTATCGATGCCATGGGTTCCATGGCTCAGGGTCTGTTTGCGTCACTGCTCATCGGTACTATTTTCAAGGCTTTGGGCATGATCCCGGGACTCGGCATTCTTGCGGAGATAGGCGGATATGCCCAGACTGTTGCCGGACCGGCAATGGGTGTAGCCATAGCTTATTCAATGGGCGGTTCGGCTCTGGTAGTATTCTCTGCGGCGGCAGTGGGTTTTGCCGCAAATAAGCTCGGCGGTGCCGGAGGTCCGCTGGCAGTATTCTTCATCGTTATTGCGGCGGTGGAGATCGGTTTGCTTGTTTCCAAAAAAACAAAGATAGATATAATCGTAACTCCTTTCGTGACTATTCTTACCGGCGGGCTGCTCTCCGTTTACGTTGCCCCCTACATAGGCAAGGCTGTGGGGTATATAAGCTCAGCTATTGACTGGGCTGCGGTTCAGTCTCCGCTGATTACGGGTATAGTTGTATCCGTTATTATGGGAATAGTTCTTACTCTCCCCATTTCCAGCGCCGCTATCTGTGCCGGTCTTGTGCTTACAGGCAGTGCGGCGGTCTCGGGAAGCAGTGTGGGGCTTGCCATTGCCGGCGGTGCGGCAGTTGCCGGTTGCTGTGCGCATATGGTGGGTTTTGCCGTGGCTTCTTTCAAGGACAACGGTTTCGGGGGGCTTCTCAGTCAGGGGCTCGGAACCTCCATGCTCCAGATGCCGAACATAAACCGTCATCCGCAGCTGTGGATACCTCCGGTAGTGGCGTCGGCGATTACCGGACCTCTTGCGACCTGCGTTTTCCGTATGCGCATGTACAGTGAACCTATAAATTCCGGTATGGGAACCTGCGGACTTCTCGGTCCCATAGGTGTGGTCCTCGGCTGGATAGATCCGGCAAACGGATATCCGGATGCGGTTACCGCATTTGACTGGATAGGTCTTGTGCTTATCTGTTTTGTGCTTCCTGCCATTATCTCCTGGCTTGTGGCAGCTGCCATGCGCAAGTCCGGACTTATCAAAAAAGGGTATATGAAACTTTCCTGATTCATGTTATCTTAGTAATAAAAAAGCGCCCGGTGTCTGAAAGACATCGGGTGCCGCTTTTTGTATAACGAAAACCACGCGATAGTCGCGTGGTTAAATAGAGGTTAACCG
>CAJLLT010000020.1 GCA_905207625.1 uncultured Eubacteriales bacterium
ATTCAGCATACCGGCAGAGACCAGCCATTCGATTGCTTCTTCAAAATCCCGTGCTCTGCCGCCTTCACGGACAGCGCCGTACATAAATTTTTCGTTCGGTTTTGCAAGCTGAGAAACGATGCTGCGGAAAACCATCAGAATCCGACCGCTGTTGATCTTCCCGTTATGCTTTGAAAAGTCGTTTTCGTAGATTTCGATCAGCTCACGCTGAATTGAGGAGATCCTTTCCGGATCTTTATATTTGATCCATGATGCCACGCATTCGGGCATTCCGCCGATAATCAGGTAGTAATTATATGCCTCGGTCAGGCGGTTGTGAAAGATTTCCTCAATGATCTGCTCTTTCTCAATGCTGTCATAGTATGAAAAAAGAACGGGATCGGTCGCATCAAGAAATTCGTCAAAAGTCAGTGGGGCAATATCAAGCAGGTTTACCATGCCGACCGGGTAGGATTTGGGCTGGGCAAGCAGTGTGCCGAGCAGGCTTCCCGCGGCAATCACATGGTATTCATTGGCTTTTTCTCTGAAATACTTCAGCGTATTCAGGGCTTCCGGACACTCCTGTATTTCATCAAAAATTATCAGCGTTTTACCCGGTTGAATTTTGCTTCCGGCGATCATGGAGAGAAGCTCGACAATCCGTGCCGGATTTTTGTTAACTTCAAAGATTGATTTCAGCTCATCTTCTTCGTCGAAGTTGAAATATACACAGTTTTCATAATACACCCGACCGAATTCCTTCATCAGCCAGGTTTTTCCGACCTGTCTGGCACCGCGCAATACCATCGGTTTGCGTTCCGGGTCATCACGCCATTTTTTCAGATCTTCAATCGCTTTTCGCTTCATACGATCCCTCCTTTTTCCGTCTGATATAGTATAACACATTTTTCGAAGTTTTGCAAGAGCAATTCAACACATTTTTCTTTGAAATCCGCGAGCAAAAAACACATTTTTTGAAATTCAATAGAATGATTTCGGTATGAGAGTGAATGTTTCAGCTGATTTTGGGGCAATCCATAAACCTGCCGCAAATTTGTTCCGACACATCTTTTTTCTTTGGATTTTCGCTGGACTTCTCCGACCTTCTGTGGTATGGTATTGTACTTACAGGTACAGAAGGGGGCAAGAGCATGAAAATGCAACGATACACTGTTCAATATACGCCGCATTTTAAAAGAGCGATACTTTTCCGGATTATCGGAGGGTGTCGCTCTTTCGTTCCCTTGAGATATTCATAAAAACGCCGGAAGAGGCTATAATAAGGCAAAAAGGAGCGTTGAAAAAATGACGACAAATGAATTGATGACAGCGTGGCTGGACCGATGCGAACGGGAAAGGGTCAAGCCGCGGACATACAGCCGGTATAAGGGATTGATCGTTCAGCACATCCTGCCCGAACTTGGCGACACGCAGATTGACGATCTCGGCCGGCGGCAGATTTCCGAATTTCTGACCGCACATCAGGCGGACGGGAACCTGCGCGGCGAGGCACTTTCGGCGACCAGTACCAATCTGATGCTGACCGTTCTGAACGCCGCATTCACCTATGCGTGCGATATGGAATTACTTCCGGCAAATCCCTGTGACCGTATCCGGCGTGTACCCGGTCCGCCGTCGCGGGTGGAAGCGTTTACACGAGAGGAACAGCGGCGATTGGAAGGAGCCATTGCGGCATGGGAAGACAGGCGGTTGTTCGGCATCCGGCTCTGCCTTTATACCGGATTGCGAATCGGGGAATTGCTTGGATTGGAGTGGCAGGATGTTGACATGGAAAAAGGAATTCTGCACATCCAAAAGACGGTCTACCGCGAAAAGAACGCCGAGGGCGAGTGGCAGTTATTTGTGGATCGACCGAAAACAGCCGCATCCGAGCGCATGGTTCCTTTGCCGGGCTATCTTGCAGAGGATTTACGCATCTATAGAAGAGGCGCGCGGAGCGAGTTTGTGATAGAAAACAAAAAAGCCGAGCGAATGTCGATCCGCTCGTATCAATATCTGTTTGAACGCCTGACCGAAAAGGCGGGAGTGCGAAAACTGAACTTTCACGCTTTGCGACACACATTTGCAACCCGCGCACTGGAATGCGGAATGGATATCAAAACCCTTTCGGAACTGATGGGGCATAAAAACGCAACCATCACGCTCAACCGTTATGCGCACAGCATGATGGACACGAAAATTGCCGCCATGAACAAATTGGAAAAGCTTTTTTGAGCAAAAAACTGCATCGATTATAACATTCGGTACATAATAACATACTTATATACTTTATTATAACACACCGCAAGGCACTTTTCAACCCCGAGAAAGCACTTTTCGGACGCATCTTGTCAAATTTTGACACGGATGCGTCCTTTTTTCTTATCTTTTCTGCATCGAATGTTATATTCGGTGCAGAAAGGAGCGTCGGATGGAGAAAAAACAGGTCAAATCCCGGGAGCGGGTCGCCGCACACGGCGAGGTCTTTACCGCCGAGCGGGAGGTCAAGGCGATGTGCGATCTTGTCAAACCCGAAACCGAACGCATCGATTCCCGCTTTTTGGAGCCTGCCTGCGGGGACGGCAACTTTCTTGCCGAGATTCTTACCCGTAAGCTTGCCGGTGAGCAAATAAGAAAGTACCGTAAAAGCAGCTACGATTGGGAGCGCAACTCACTGCTCGCTCTCGGCAGTCTGTATGGGGTGGATATCCTCGCGGACAATTGCGAAGCCTGCCGTGAGCGGCTGTACGGACTGTGGGAGGAGGAATACCATAAGGTCTGCAAAAAGGAGTGCAACGACGATACACGGGCGGCGGTAAGATTCATTCTCTCCCGCAATATTGTCTGTGGCAACGCTTTGTCCCTTATGTGCGTAGACGAAAACGGCAAGGACACCCCCGAACCGATTGTATTTTCGGAATGGACTTTCCCGTTCAATGACGGGCGCATTCAGCGCAAGGACTACACCTTTGACGAATTGGTCAATGCAAAAGACGAAAAGGAAACAACCCCAGAGGACGGGCAACTGTCATTGCTCGGAGAGACGGTGCGACCTGACGAAGAAGGAAAATTTCTGAAGCAGTATATCACAAATTATAGGAGGCTTGCCGACCATGAGTAATGCGCTGTTTGAAAATGTCTACAATCCCGATGTGCTGTCCTGCCTTGCAAACCTTTCCAATGATGAGGTTTTCACCCCGCCGGATGTGGTCAACAAAATGCTGGACATGCTGCCGCAGGAACTGTTTCGCAATCCCGATACGACCTTTTTGGATCCTGCGTGCAAAACCGGCGTTTTTCTCCGGGAGATTGCCAAACGGCTGATCATCGGGTTGGAGCCGCAGATTCCCGATTTGCAGGAACGCGTCGATCATATTTTTCAAAAACAACTGTATGGTATTGCCATTACCGAGTTGACAAGCCTGCTTTCCCGTCGCGGCGTGTACTGCTCCAAATACCCGAACAGCGAGTTCTCGGTGAGCCGCTTTGACGATGCACAGGGGAATATCCGCTATAAACGCATTCCGCATACATGGGGAAAAACGACTTATGACAGCAACGGAAAGCCGAAAGCGTCTTGTATTTGGTGCGGCGCGTCTAAGAGCGAATACGACCGTTCGTCAGAACTGGAAACACACGCATACGAATGGATTCATACGCAAAATCCGGAGGAACTTTTCAAAATGAAATTCGATGTCATTATAGGCAACCCGCCGTATCAGTTGAGCGATGGGGGGCATGGAGCAAGTGCTATACCGATTTATCAAAAATTTATAGAACAATCCAAGAAGTTGATGCCAAGATATTTAATCATGATTACTCCTTCTCGATGGTTTACCGGTGGGCGCGGACTTGAAGAGTTTCGAAATAAAATGCTCCATGACGAACAGATTAGGATTATTCACGATTTTCCAGACGCATCTGATTGTTTCCCAGGGGTTGAAATAAAGGGGGGCGTTTCATTCTTTCTTTGGGAGAAAAACAGTAGCGGAGATTGTAGAATAATTACACATCATGGTACAGTAATTACATCATCTACGCGTCCCTTGCTGGAAAATGGTTTGGATATATTTATACGGGATAGTAATAAAATAAACATACTTCATAAAGTACAAAGCAAAAATGAATCTCTATTTTACAATATTATGAGCGCAAACGATCCTTTTGGATATGATGTGCGAGTCGAAAATAGTTACTTGCGAATAAAACCTCAATTCAAGCTGAAACCTTTTGACGGGGCCGCAAAATTCTACTATTTTGGGTGGAGAAACGAAGGCATCGGATATATTGATCGTTCTACGGCAAAAAAAGGCCAGCAATATATTGACAAATGGAAGTTACTAATTCCTCGAGCTTGGGGGAGTGGAGACCCCGGTTCTGATAGACTAAATGCTATTATAGCAGAACCAAATACACTTTGCACTGAAACATATTCAGTAATAGGTCCATTTGATACAAGAGTGGAAGCTGAAAATGTATTGAGCTATATAAACACAAAATTTTTTCACTTTATGGTGTCGATAGTGAAAATAACGCAAGCTGGAGCAAAACATGTTTATAAGTTTGTCCCCATGCAAGATTTCTCCAAACCATGGACCGATGCCGAGCTTTATGCAAAATATAACCTGACACAGGAAGAAATTGATTTTATCGAATCCATGATAAAACCAATGGATTCTACGAACATCAAGGAGGACTGATCATGCGCACCAAGTTAATCTGTTCAAGTCAAGAAGATCATATCGGCTATGGCGCCGGGAGTGGTGATACTGAACGATATGAATATGAATGTCCCTGTGGCAAAGGAAAGATCATTGAGGAACACGACAATATCCCGGGATTTCGGGATCACGATGTGTACATTGCTTGCGATGCTTGTAGCAAAAAATATCGTTTGGATACTTCAAAGGGCGTGCGCGGTTGGGAGCTGATCCCGCGGGAGGACGACCATGTCAACTGATTTCTTCATCCAACGCCCCGCTGTTACCCCAACAATTTATGTTTACACGCTTCCCGGAGTTGCGTCTCACACCGGTTACATTAAGGTTGGATATACCGAACGGGATGTTGAAAAACGCATTTATGAGCAGACGCACACGAGCGGTGTAAAGGCGCAGATTCTCCTGCGTGAGTCTTCCATGTGTCCAGACGGTTCCTGTTTTACCGATCACGATATCCACCGTATTCTGGAGCGCCGCGGATTCCGTCGGCTGAACGCAGGAAGTGACCGCAACGAGTGGTTCAACTGCAAGGTTGAGGATGTCAAAGCGGCGATAACCGAGTTGAAAACCGGCATCCGGTCAGACGGCGAGCGCACGGCGACCTTCCGTATGCGCCCCGAACAGGTGCGTGCCGTGGAGCGCACTGCGGATTATTTCAGAAAAGCCAAGTCGGACGAGCCGGGGCGAGTCCCGAAATTTCTCTGGAATGCCAAAATGCGTTTTGGCAAGACATTTGCTTCCTACGAGCTGGCAAAGAAAATGGGACTCTCCAGAATCCTTGTGCTGACCTTCAAACCTGCAGTTGAGTCGGCATGGCGCGAGGATCTGGTGACCCATGTAGACTTTGACGGTTGGCAGTTTGTCTCCAACAAGGACGCACATATGGGCGACATGAACATAGACCGTCAATATGAAATGGCGGACAAGTCCCGTCCTATTGTGGTATTCGGCTCTTTTCAGGATCTGCTCGGGACGAATGAAGCGGGCGGTATCAAGGCAAAAAACGAATTCATCCATACCACCAATTGGGATCTGGTGATTTTTGACGAGTATCATTTCGGCGCGTGGCGTGAGAATGCAAGGAAACTCTTTGAAAATCCGGACGAAGAGGAGTCTGCCGATTTCGATGCCGAAAAATACAGTATGGAAGAAGCGGGAAACGCCTACAATGAAACCTTTTTGCCCATTACAACAAGCTATTATCTGTTTCTCTCGGGTACGCCTTTCCGCGCCATCAATTCGGGCGAATTCATCGAAGATCAGATCTTCAACTGGACTTATTCCGACGAGCAACGCGCCAAGGAAAATTGGGTAGATTCGGGCAATCCGTATCTGTCCCTGCCGCGCATGGTCATGCTGACCTACCGCATCCCCGACAGCATCCGTCAGATTGCCATGCAGGGGGAATTCAATGAATTTGACCTGAATGTTTTCTTTTCCGCCAAAGGCAAGGGGGAAGACGCACGGTTTGTTTACGAAAACGAGGTGCAGAAGTGGTTGGATCTCATTCGAGGATCCTACCTGCCTTCCAATGTAGACGATATGAAGCTTGGTCAGGATCGGCGTCCGCCAATGCCGTATTCCGATACGCGCCTTTTGAATGTTCTGTCGCACACGCTGTGGTTTTTGCCGAATGTTGCCGCCTGTTTTGCTATGTACAATCTGCTCATGCAGAAGCAGAACGCATTTTATCACGATTACAGGATCAATGTCTGCGCCGGAACACGCGCGGGGATCGGATTGGATGCGCTTGCACCTGTGCTGAAGTCGATGGGTGATCCGCTGAAGACCAAAACCATCACACTCTCCTGCGGAAAACTGACGACAGGGGTCACGGTCAAGCCGTGGACGGGCGTTTTCATGCTCCGCAATCTCAAATCCCCCGAAACCTATTTTCAGACCGCATTCCGTGTGCAGTCCCCATGGGAAATCACCGACGAGACGGGCAACAAAACCATTATGAAGCAGGAGTGCTACATTTTTGACTTTGCGCTTGACCGTGCGCTCCGTCAGATTTCCGATTACTCTTGCCGATTGGATGTCAATGAATCCAATCCCGAAAAGAAGGTGGCGGAATTCATCGGTTTCCTGCCTGTTCTTGCCTACGACGGCAGCACCATGCGGCAGATCAACGCGCAGGATGTGTTGGATATCGCAATGGCGGGTACCAGTGCAACGCTGCTTGCCAAGCGTTGGGAGTCTGCACTGCTTGTCAATGTGGACAACGGCACGCTGAGCCGCCTTCTGGCAAGCAAAGAGGCACTTGATGCGCTGATGAACATAGAGGGCTTCCGCTCCCTGAACAGCGATATTCAGACCATCATCAACAAATCCGAAGCGGTGAAAAAGGCAAAAAAAGAAGGCGAGGAAAAACTCACGCCGAAGGAAAAGAAGGAAATTTCCGCCGAAGAAAAAGAATACAAATCCATGCGCAAGCAGATTCAGGAAAAACTCATCAAATTCGCAACGCGCGTACCTGTATTTATGTATCTGACGGATTACAGAGAACGGTCGCTCCGCGATGTAATCACGCAACTGGAACCAGGGCTTTTCAAAAAGGTAACCGGGTTGGATGTCAAAGACTTTGAACTGCTCTGTTCGCTCGGCGTTTTCAATGCAAGTCTGATGAATGATGCGATTTTCAAATTCAAGCGATATGAGGATTCCAGCCTGTCCTATACCGGGATTGACAAGCACCGGGACGAGAACATCGGCGGCTGGGATACTGTTATCCGCCGCGAAGAATATGCAAAGCTGTTCTACAATCAGCAGGCGACGATGGAAAATGACCGTCCGCCGGAAACGCTGCCGGATGATAGCGAACCGGAGAAAGATCCATCTCCCGCTGCACCCGTGTCTTTTGCCGCTGTAAGGAAAACGCCGTCCCTTGTCACCGAGCAATACGAAGTGAAGCCTGTGGAAAAGCCTGTCGTGAAGCCGATACCGTCGCAAGCGCTGAAAGAAGAACCATATGTCGCTCTGGATGTTCATAAAGGGGATGTTGTTGTGCATAAGATTTTCGGAACAGGAACCATCACATGGATCGACAAGACAGGGAAACACATCCGTGTAAACTTTAATGCCGGAGAAAAAACATTCATTTTCCCGGATGCTTTCAAAGCGGGATTCTTGAAAATGTCCGTGGTAGCGGAGTCGTAAGTACATATTAACTTGACAAAATACAAGTATCATAAGCAATTTGCGCTCAACCAATCCCGGTTGGGCGCTTTTCTTTTTGCCCTCTGCAATCTGAGAGATGCCCAATTGTAACGAATTTGAAAACAATGCGTTTTTGGTACACTCAAACGCGAAAAAAGTGTGGAATACAGGGTGAGGGGGAAATTCACGGGACTTTTCGAAACCGGTAATCAAAGCGCCGATTTTCTTGGCTACAGGAGTGTAGAGAAAAGTTTTTCGAAGAAAATTTCAAAACGGTTGTGGAAACACCAATTTTTTTGCCAGTAGAAGTGAGGGGGTGCACTTTTGCTTTTCCTGTGGCTATTAAGTGAAGGGCAACGAAAAACAACGCTTGGCATCGCGCTTTTGACAACCGAATAGCGTACTGCCGAGGGAACTACCCGGTCCGCCCGAATGATCCTACAAGATACTCCGCGGTACGCAAAAAAGAGAACCGCTACCGTTGTTCTCAAAATGAGAACAGCGGTAAGAAAACCAGATTCACCGTTGGTATCAAAATGGTACCAACGGTGAAAAACGAAAGGAAAAACATGAAAAATGTAAAAGCTCTTGCTGTCATCGACAGCGAAACCTTAATGAATTCCGAATTCAGGGAGCGCAGATTCTGCGTGGAAACGCTGCTCCCGCAGGGGTTGTGTATGTTAGCCGGGGCACCAAAGATCGGCAAGTCGTGGATGGCACTCGACCTTGCCCTGCATGTCGCCAAAGGAGAGGCGCTGTGGGGGCTGAAAGTCCATCCGGGCACAGTTCTCTATCTCTGTCTGGAAGACGGCAACGGACGCATCCACGACCGCCTGAACGCCATCACCGACGAGGGCGCGGGAAATCTTTTTCTGTCCTTTGAAGCCGATTCGTTGAATGACGGGCTGATTCCGCAACTGATGAACTTCAAAAAAGAACACCCCGACCTTGCGCTTATTATCATCGACACCTTTCAGATCATCCGCAAGCCGGGAAACGATACCTCGTATGCAAGCGACTACGAGGAAGTACGACAGGTCAAGCGCCTTGCCGACGAGTTGAATCTTACGATTCTGCTGATTCACCATCTGCGCAAAATGGGAGACAGCGATCCGCTGAACAAGATCTCCGGTTCAACGGGCATTTCGGGTGCGGCGGACGCAGTGTTTGTTTTGGATCATGCGCAGAGGGGACAAGCCGACGGCGTTCTGGAATGCACGGGGAGGGACATCCCTTCGCGAAGGATCGAACTGCATTTCGATTCCAAGACCTGCATCTGGTCGTTGATGAAGGACAGCCTTGACGCGCCGGAGATTCTGCTCCCGCCCGAACTTTCTTTGCTGTCGGAATTTATGAGGGCAGAAAAAGAATACCGTGGCGACAACTCGGAGTTTGCCGAACGCTACAACGCCTACGCCGGAACCCATCTGTCCCCAAAGGCGCTCAAGCAGATGATGAATCGCAGCCAGCGCCTCCTTGCCGAGCACGGTGTGAAGTTTCAGAGCAAACGAAGCAACGGACAACGCTACTTATTCGTACAGTACCTTCCTTCCGCATTACCCGATGTGACGCAAAGTGCCGTAAGTGACGCACAAAACACGGTGTGTGAAACCTGCGTTCCTTCCGTCCCTTGCGTCCCTGACACATGAACGGCTTTCCGTATTTTCACGGCTTTTGCCGTGGCGAGCAGAGCGCGTGGCTTTCCGCCCGCACATTTTATGCGGGCTAAGCCCGCACCCCTATCAAAAAACAGCAGGAGAGGAGTGATTCTTTGAGAATCCGAAACAAAAATATTCCCATCCGTGTAACGGAAAAGGAACTTGAAATCATCGATCGCAAGGCGGCAAAAGCAAAACTTTCCCGCACGGATTTTTTGGTTACTGCCGCACTCGGTAAGGAAATTACGCTGATGGAAGATCTGAAGCCGATCCTTACCGAACTGCGCCGGATCGGAAACAATGTCAACCAACTCACAAAACTCGCAAACGCAGGTGCCGTTCGTGTGGTCGGACTGCAGGAGCTCACCGAGGCACTGGGCGAGACTCATGTGGCACTGATGCGAATCGCCCTGCATCGAAAGGAGAATGCCATTGCCGATTCTGAAGCTGATCCGGTATAAAAGCGGCACCGATTTTCGCCCGTCCGTCATGCGCAATGTCATAGGATATTGCCTGCAGCCATCCAAAACCAAGATTCGAGAAGAGATTTTTTCTGTCACGGGTCAGAACTGCGTTCCCTCAATCGCCTACAATCAGTTTATGGCAACCAAGGCGTCATGGGGAAAAACGGACGGACTTCTTTTCCGCCACTATGTGCAATCCTTTTCGCCGGACGAAAATATTACTCCGCTGCAGGCAAACGAAATTGCCGGAGTGTTTGCCGCAAAAGCCTGGACGGGCTATGAAGTTCTGATTGCCACCCATGTCGACCGGGCGCACATTCACTCGCATATGATCGTGAACACGGTGCATCCGGACACGGGAAAGAAGCTGCATGAATCTCCGGACAATCTGAAAAAGCTCCGCGCTATCAGCGACGAAATCTGCCGCTCCCACGGAATCGCCACGCTGCCGCCCTATCGAAAAACCAAGGTTCACGGCATCGGCAACGGGGAATATCGCAAAGCAATTCAAGGGGAGAGCTGGAAGTTTCGTCTCTGCGGTGCGATCACACTTGCCATGGCGCGCAGTCTGTCACGCGAAGATTTTGTCGAGGCCATGCATCTGCAGGGCTACGGCGTGCGGTGGGAGGACGGCAGAAAACAGATTACCTACACCTGTTACCGTGACGGAAAATGCAAGGATGGCAGTTACCGCAAATGTCGTGACAACAAATTACACGACGAAAAATTCTTAAAGGAGAACATGGAATATGAATTCATCGTCCGACAGAACCTGCGCAAGGCTTTCGCCCGAAGAGCTGATGAAACGGAATATGCCGGTGCCGCTTCCGGAAGAAACGGTCCCCGGGAACGAGCAGATCGACAGCCTGCGGGAAACGATTTTGCAGATGCAGGCTACGGCTTCGGCACTCGCCCGGCGGGCAGCACAGATACAGGAGACACTCAAAGAGATGGAAGTCCGGCACCGGAAGGATTGGCAGACGATAGAAAATTTGCAGAAGGAGATGAAAATACTGCTCCGCGACAAAGAACAACAGGTTGGGAATCTGCTCGACCGGACTTTTTTGCAGATAGAAAAATTCAATCGCCGGGATCTCATTACCCGATGGGCGCTCAACATTCTGTTCGCCCTGCCAAGCCTGCTCATTCTGGTATTGGTGATCTTGCAGGGATTGCTTCCACTGTTTCGATTCTGAACAACGGTGATTCCGAGGAAAGTGAAGAAGAAAAACGCGAACGGGAAGCCCGAGAGAACGGCAACGCGATCGGTGCGGTCGTTGGCTCCGTCATCGGTATTTTATCTGCACTTGATCCCGACTGCGACGAGAATTCCGACGAAACGGAAAGCGAAGAAAACACCTTTGGGCTGTTTATGTAAGAAAGAGAGGATGCTGAATGACCGGAAACAAAAATATTTTTGCGAACTATCCTGACTCCATGACACTGCGCGATGTGGCAAACGCCCTCGGCATCAGTACAAAGCTTGCCTCCCGCCTTGTGCGGGAGGGCAGTATTTACGGGATAAAGGTCGGGCGCGAATACCGCGTTGCCAAAACCACCGTAATGGAATATATTATGGATCGACGCACGCCCGGCGGTTACAAAAAGTGTGTTGGTTCTGTAACTTCGAACCCTAAGGGCTGGACTTGTGACAAGAAAAGTGATATGTTGTGTTATGCCAAAGCAAAGGAGGTATGCTGAATGAAAAAAGAAACGGCGCTCTCAGGCAGCGTGCAGGAGAAGAACGGAAAACTTTACGCCGTGATCGGGTACGGGGATCCGATCACAAAGAAGAGGAAATACAAGTGGATCGGGTTGAATCTCACACCGGATGCGAAAAAATCCGTCGTGAAGGCGGCACTGCGGGATGCGATTGCCGCCTTTACGGAGCAATACGAAAAGGAATGTCGCGGCATCCTTTCCCCCGAGGATTGTCCCTTCCTTGAATTTCTGCAGAGCTGGCTTGTCAATGTCAAGAAACCGAATGTGCAGAAATCGACCTACGACGGCTATGAGGAGCTGATCGAACGGCGGATACGCACCTTTTTCGGAGACAAGCTGACGCTAAAGGACATCACTCCGGTGCGGATTCAGGAATTTTACGCCTCCATCCGCGCTGACGGGTGCAAGGAAAAGACGGTGCTGGAGTATCACAATCTCCTGCACGATGCCTGCGGATGGGCGGTGCGGCAGGAGATCTTATTATCCAATCCGTTTGACAAGGTGGATCGTCCCAAGCCGAAAAAATACAGTGCCTGCTACTACACCCCGGAGCAGGTGCAACTGCTGATGGAAGCCGCCAAAGGCGAGCGTCTCTTCCTCCCGGTCATCCTTGCCGCTTATTACGGTTTGCGGCGAAGCGAGGTTGTGGGGCTGAGGTGGAGCAACATTGATTTTGAAAATAAGCGGATTTATATCCGCAACAAGGCAAGTGAAGTCAAGGAAAACGGAAAATTACAGACCGTTATCACCGATGAAATGAAAACCGAATCCTCCAAGCGTGCGCTTCCGCTCCTGCCGGAGGTGGAAAACATCCTGCGGGAACACCGGGAACTGCAGGATACTTACCGCCGCCTTTACCGTCGGGATTACGCAAAGGAATACCTCGACATGGTCTGCGTCGATCCGCTCGGCAATCTCATCCGTCCCAACTATATCAGCGAACGCTTCCCGAAAATGCTGAAGAAGAACGGATTGCCGCGCATCCGCTTCCACGACCTGCGCCATTCCTGCGCCTCCATGCTGATTGCACACAAAGCGGGTATGAAGCAGGTACAGATGTGGATGGGGCATAGCAGCATCACAACTACAATGGATACCTATGGGCACCTGGATGATTCCGCCAAAGTTGAACTTGGAGAAACCATGGCATCGTTACTCGGAAAAAACAAAGCGGAGGAAAAGGAAAATGGATCCCGAGATCATCACCAAGGAACAACTTTATAAACTGCTCCATATCTCCAAGCGCAAAGCAAAGTGGATGCTGGATGAGGGCATCATTCCATGTCAGAACCGCGGTACAAAAACGCATACCTATCTCATCCGGATGGAGGATGTGCGCATTTACCTCGCCCGTCCCGACGCGGAGCGGCAACGCGAACTTCCGACCGGACAGTTTAACGCACACTCGGTCAAGAACCATAGAAAATGTGAAAACCTCCCGCAGAGAGAACTGCGGGAGGAAGAAACAGATGATTATATGCTGTGTTTGGAAGAAGAATGGGCGGTCCTGCCGGACGATCTCAGTGTCGCACAGGTGGTCAGCCTGACGGGAATTTGCGAGAAAAGAATTCTACGTTGGCTGCAAACGGGAGAACTCTTTGCCGTCAGATTTGGCGGGAGGTACCATATTCCGAAAGAGGTCGTGGTCGAATGGTATGCGAAGACAAGGTATACTTTGTGAAATGACTGACCCGTTCGAATCCTTACGATGAAGAAGCCGAGCCATACACGGGGTATGACTCGGCTTCTTTGGCGGAGGGAAAGGGATTCGAACCCTTGTGAGATTGCTCTCAAACGGTTTTCAAGACCGCCTCGTTATGACCACTTCGATATCCCTCCGTATAAACGGAACTATGAAATTGTATTAGAAAAAACATTAGAAGAAAAAACTTTGCTGTCCGAAAAATGCGCGTGTTCCTCACAAATACAGGGCTTTTTCGCGGGTTACTTCCGCTATGGCAAGGAGGTTTCAAGACCGCCTCGTTATGACCGCTTCGATAACCCTCCGTACCTTCCAACTGTATACGGAAATCTTTGCATCCGTCTGTTCCGGCAGAATACCTTTCCGAGCACCGAATACTCCGGAATAGACCTGACATATACAAAAACAACACGGTTACACCGAAGATTATATAACAAAAGTTGTATTTTGTCAAGGCTTATGCCGAAAGTGATACCCGGATTTACAAAAAATTCGGTTTCCCGGGCAGTTCTTTTTCCGGATCAAGCAGAGAAGCATACTCGTCCCACCGATATTGCCGTACAGGCATTACCGGGTGCCTGAGGTCATCGAAAAAAAGAACAAGGGCAGGTCTTATTCCGTGATATTCCGAGGTATAGTAATACCCTGTCAGCCTGCCCTCTGCAATAAGTCTCTTGGCGGTACCGTGGTAATTGAAATATCCCATCTAACTGATACGTTCCCTCAGCAGTTGCATTATTTTTTTCTCCTTTCTTGAAACCTGGACCTGTGTCATTCCCATTATATCTGCCGTTTCCTGCTGAGTTTTCGCCATAAAATACCTGAGTCCAAGAAGTTTCCGGTCATCGTTGCATAGGGTTGAAATACCCTCTTTCAGAGCAATAATGTCTATCCCGTCCACAGGATCCTCCTGGGTGAGCCGGTCCGCGAATGTGACATCCCCGTCTTCGGAAAGAGTCTCATCTATTGACGCCGGACGACCTGCCGCCTCAGAGGCAAAAACCACTTCCTCACGGGTCAGACCCGTTTCCTGTGCAAGTTCGGACAGGGTAGGCTCTCTCATCAAGGAATTACTCAGTTTTTCCTGGGCTTTTCGGACAAGGGCATACTGTTCCTTTATGCTCCGGCTGACCTTGACCGGACCGTCATCCCTCAGAAACCGTCTTATCTCTCCGATTATTACCGGGACTGCGTATGTGGAGAACATAAGACCTCTGGAGGGGTCAAAATTCCGTATGGCTTTAAGCAGACCGATCGAACCGATCTGCATCAGATCGTCAAAATCCGCACCGCAATAAGCCGCCGCACCGGAACGTGAAAAGCGATGGGCGGCAGAACGCACCAGTCCGGTATTCTTCTGCACAATTTCCGACTCCAGCCACTTTTCCCCGAGAGCATAGCGGTTCATGAGTTCTTCGTTTCCGGTATAAGTCATACTCTGCGGACGATGGTTTTTTCCATCGTAACGGAGGTTCCCTTTCCGACAGTACTGCGTACTGACAGCTTGTCCGAAAAACTCTGCATGATGGTAAAGCCCATTCCGGCCCGTTCCTCCGTACCGGTGGTGAAACAGGGCTGCATGGCCTGTTCGACATTTTCAATTCCGGCACCGCTGTCCCGGACTGTTATGCGTACCTTGTTCCCGATCAGCTTTACCTTGATATGTACCGTCCCGATACGGTCGCCGTACCCGTGGACGATGCAGTTTGTCACCGCTTCTGAAACAGCGGTCTTTATCTCCGTTAACTCTTCCAGAGTAGGGTCGAGCTGACTGACAAAAGCCGCCACGCTGACCCGGGCGAATCCTTCGTTCACACTCTTGCCCGGGAATTTGATTTCCATTTCATTTTCTGCTTTCATTTTTCCGCCTTTCTACCGTTCGATATTTACGAACCGTTCCATATTTGCCATGGTAAATATTCTTTCCGTGGGCTTACTTGCCCCGACAACAGATACAGTCCCTCCCATCTCGTTGACAAGTTTGTACCTTCCGAGAACAAGGGCTATACCGCTGCTGTCGCAAAAGTTAACACCTCGGAAATTCATTATCAGCTTTTTAGGACGGTAATTCTTTATCAGCTCGTCCGCTTCCTTTCGCATCGCTGCGGCAGAGTGATGGTCAACCTCGCCGCTCAGCATAAGAGTCATGGTATCTTCATTCATGGAATATCCTATCATTTCGGGCACCTCCGTTCCCCTATATGATACACCGGGCGGCGGGAAAAACCCGTCGAAACCCGTCGACACATCCCGGGTTACGAAAAAGTTCAAAATTATCCTGCGATAACATATTGACAGAAGGACTTTCCTGTGCTATAATTAAATCATACCAAAACAGTATGAAATGAGGCGGCAGAAATTGCAGCTTACCCGTGAACAGGATTATGCGATACGCATAATAAATGAACTTTGCCTTACTGAGGCGGAACGTCTGGACGTGGGAACACTTTCCGAACTGACCGGTGTTACTCCGCTTTTCACCCAGAAAATCATGCGGAAGCTGTCTGCTGCAGGCATAGTCAGTTCCAAAAAAGGTGCCAATGGCGGATATGCCCTGGCGGAAGGAAGGACCCCGGCAAACACCTCTCTGTACGACGTATTCAAAGCTATGAACGGAGATGAACTGTTTATAAATGCCTGTCTTTCGGGCTCTTACGAATGCAACCGCCCGGATGTGGTGCGCCGTCATGGGTCCTGCTACATCAAACGGGCAATGGCGATACTTAACGAAGATATAGTAGGTTTGCTTAAGGATTTCACCTTTGAAAAACTGAGCAGACTCATATAAAAACAATTGATTACAGGAGGATTCTGAAATGAAATTTGTATGTTCCGTATGCGGTTATGTCCATGAAGGTAATGAGGCTCCCGAGCAGTGCCCCGTATGTAAGGCTCCCAAGGAGAAATTCAAAGTGCAGGAAGGCAGGACCTGGGCTGCCGAACATGTAGTCGGTGTGGCACAGGGTTCCCCCGAAGACATTATGAATGATCTCCGCGCAAACTTCAACGGAGAATGCTGCGAAGTAGGTATGTATCTTGCCATGGCAAGAGTCGCCCACAGAGAAGGCTACCCCGAAATCGGTCTGTACTGGGAAAAAGCGGCTTACGAAGAGGCGGAACACGCTGCGAAATTTGCTGAACTTCTCGGAGAAGTCGTCACCGACAGCACCAAGAAGAACCTTGAAATGAGGGTTGCTGCGGAGAACGGTGCGACCGAAGGTAAATTTGACCTGGCGAAAAGAGCAAAAGCCCTTAATCTCGATGCCATTCACGATACCGTCCATGAGATGGCAAGGGATGAGGCGCGGCATGGAAAAGCCTTTGAAGGCCTGCTGAACAGATATTTCGGCAAATAAGACGGAAAACAGGGTCTTTTGTTGCCGTAAAAAATGACCTGTTTCGACACGGAAAGTTTTCTGCATGAGAATAGAAGCTCCGAAAAAGTGGGGAAGATTACAATGCCCCGCGGATGCGAAGGCTGTCGCAACAGGATCACGGATGCAATATCCGTAATAATGACGAACAGATAAGGAAGAAAACCCATGAAATACGCTTGCCCCTGCGGATATGTCTATGACGAGGCGATCGGCGATCCGGAAAACGGTATCGCCCCCGGAACGAAATGGGAGGATGTCCCCGAAGACTTCCTCTGCCCCGTTTGCGGACTCGGCAAAGACGCCTTTGAAGCAGAATAAGACAGTAAAAATATTAAAGGATATGCCCTGAAGGGCATATCCTTTATGTTTTTATACCATCACTTTACATAGCAGGTTTCGGGCTCAATGTCCACGGAAAGCGTAAAGCCCTCGGAGAAAGACACCGCGTTTTCCCTGATAAAAGATTTTTCGTACCCGTCAAGCCACTCCGATGCGGTTTGCCAGGTTTTGTTCTTTCCGGTTCCGAATCCGGTTATTTCTGCACAGGCCGCAGCAGCCACATACTCACGTGACCCGTTTTTACCGTCCCGTATAAGGTTTATCATTTCCTCCGCCCCATGTTGCCCCAGAGCCACGAGGGAATCAAAGGCGGTTCTGTTTCTTTCCATACATACGCAGGGGTCACTGTCGGTATCGGTTCCGCCGCATATATCATTGAGCAAAACAGAGATCCTTTCCTTCAGATCCCGGTATATTCCGGAAACATCAAGTCCTTCAGGCTCTGTTATACCCAGCACAAATGGGGGAACTTTGTTCCAGGAACTCAGATCAGACGACAGAAACGCAGAGTGAAGCTCGTCAGCGGTAAGTGAAAGAGAATCAGTAAGAACATAGGATACATGCTCTTTCCCGTCTCTGGTCTCGCAGGAAAGCCTCCGGAGATATCTGAACGGACCGCGGATCTCGCATCGTTCACTGTTGATACTGTAAAACTTTCCGTCAATATGAACTATGTCCGTAAAAGAGAGATTTCCGTTGTAAAAAAGCGCACTCCGGAAAAGATCGTCTTTCCCGTCCTCGGTATGGCGCAGAAACTTTTCCCACCTGTCGGTATTATATTCCTCCTGCTCATAGCCGTGCCCCTCCCGGGCTCCGGCCACTGTCACAAAGATCCCCGCGTCAACGGCTTCTTCCAGCGAGTATTCCGGGAGGTCGGAAAAAGCCGTATATATCCCGTTCACATCTGTGGGAAGACTCACTACACTAACGTTTTGTTCCCGGTTACAGCCGGAGACAAGGATAAATGCCAGACCAAGGACCAAAAACAAAGATATTCCTTTTCGCATTTTTACTCCTCCCGATAAAAATTTCGGATTCCGCGAAAGATGCACGGCGCCGTAAACAGATCAAACCTTATTTTTACATTACCATAAACAGCACCCTATGTCAAGAATCTTTGAAATTTTCATATAAAATTATTGTATTTGCCGTTACCCCTTGACTTATCCGGTTTTATGTGTTATAATACACTAACGGTGCTGTCTCTGTCACAGACGGGATCTGCGACCTTAAGGGATGCCTTTACGGTGCGTGATACCCGGAGATCCGATTCAGCATTTCCGGATCTGACCGGACGAATTTATCAGCTTACGAAGGGAGATGAAAGAGCTATATGTGCGAAGGAAGCGACTCTTGCGGCGACCGACCTCCTTCATGTCATATCAAGAATCTGAGCGGACATAGCCTATGCTTGCGTGAGTGAAAGCCATAGGTTGTGTTCTTTTTGCTTTTTTCGGATAAAAACACGGAAAAAGCGGCAAAATGATATGATGTGAACTATTCTACGGAGGTTTGTTTTGAAAGATTCTGTATGGCTGATGCTTTTATTGCAGGCAGTCCTTATAGCATTGAATGCGGTTTTTGCCAGTGCGGAAATAGCCGTGCTGAGTGTAAATGAAATTAAACTTGATAAAATGGCTGAGCAGGGCAACAAAAGGGCGAAGAGCCTCAAAAAACTCACGTCCCAGCCTGCCCGTTTTCTTGCCACGATTCAGGTTGCAATAACCCTGTCCGGATTTTTGGGAAGTGCGTTTGCAGCAGATAACTTTTCGGACGGTCTGGTAAAGTGGCTTGTCGGACTCGGGGTAAATATCCCCGAAAGCACCCTCAACGCCATCGCGGTTATACTTATTACTCTCATTCTTTCTTATTTTACCCTTATATTCGGCGAACTTGTCCCGAAGAGGGTTGCCATGAGGAAAGCCGAGGCTCTTGCCCTGGGCATTTCCCCCCTTGTGACGGGAATATCCAAACTCTTTGCGCCTCTCGTCTGGCTTCTCACGGTATCCACAAACTTTGTTCTCAAACTTATGGGAATCGACCCCAATGCGGAAGAGGAACATGTTGATGAAGAGGATATAAGAATGATGGTGGATGCAGGAAGCGAAAAAGGCACCATCGACGTTCAGGAAAAGGAATTTATCAGAAACGTATTTGAATTCGACGATATGACAGCGGGTCAGATAGCGACCCACCGCACGGACGTTGCCCTTCTCTGGCTGGAGGAATCCGAACAGCAGTGGCATGAAACGATCTGCTCCAGCAGGCATACTCTTTACCCCGTTTGCTCCGAAACGGCTGACAACGTGGTGGGAATACTGAACGCAAAGGACTATTTCCGACTTGATGACAGAAGCCGTGAAAACGTGCTGAAAAACGCTGTTCGCCCCGCATATTTTGTTCCGGAAAGTGTCAAGGCGGACGTTCTGTTCAGAAATATGAGAAAAACCCGGAACAAGCTTGCCGTGGTCATGGACGAATACGGCGGAGTTTCCGGTATAGTTACAGTGACCGACCTTATGGAACAGCTTGTAGGTGAGCTCAATGATGACGAAACTACCACCGCCGAGCCGCCGGATATCGAAAAACTCGACTCCGGAACATGGAAGATAAGCGGTCAGGCGCCCCTGGAAGAGGTGGCGGAAGCTCTTAATGTCCCCCTCCCCACAGACGAATATGAAACCTTCAACGGGCTCGTTTTCAACGCCCTCGGGGCTATTCCCGAAGATGGATCGGACTTTGAGACGGAGACAAACGGTCTTCATATCAAAGTAACAAAGGTCCATGAGCACCAGATCGAATCCGCAATAGTCTGTCCGATCGCTCCGCAGCAGCCGGAGCAACCCGCGGAGGAAGAGTGACATATCACTTTCGGATCCGGAATATCCCGGATGTAACCAGGTTCTGAAAAATCGCAGATCAGCAAAAAGCCGTGTCCTTTACGGACACGGTTCTTTCTGTTCTTTTTTCATTTTTCGGGTAATCACAACAATCAGCGCAACGATCAGACTTCCAAGGGTATACCCCGCTATATCTATCCAGATATCCCGGACCGAAGGTCCCCTGTCGTTGAACATCTGAATTGTTTCATCCAGCAAAGGGAAAAACATTCCGCAGCAGACAACGCTCATTACCCGGATAGCCTTATCTATTTTCAGAAGTGAGAAAAGAGTGGTCAGCCAGACCCCGAGAACTGCGAATTCGGCAAAATGGGCGACTTTGCGGATAATTTCATCCGAATTTGCTCCGGATCCCGATATACCGTGAAATATATCGGCAAAAAAGTGACTTATACTGCCGGAAACTGAGGCAGGAAGAATTGAATTACCCCATATAAATACCACCGTAAGGGCAGAAACAACGGCAAAAACCCGGATCTTTCTCATTAGCCGGCAACTCCGACAACCTTGGAAGCAACTTCTTTTTCTTTCCCGGACTCACCCACTGTTTCATCGGGAACGAATCGTTTGAACGTGGGGACGGCCTTCATCATAAGTTTTTCAACTTCTTCCGGAGTTACCCTGTCATGGCTTACGAGTTCATGCATAAGATCAAGATTTTCCTGAAGAACATTGAAATCCACAGGGAGAATGCTGCTTATGAATATCTTCTTGTTCAGGGTGCTCTTAAGCCCCTCCTCACTCATGAGAAGTTCCTCGTAAAGCTTCTCTCCGGGACGGAGTCCTATGTACTTAATGTTTATATCGACACCTATTGTAAGTCCGGAAAGACTTATCATTTTTCTTGCAAGATCGTCGATCTTTACCGGCTCACCCATATCAAGGACGAATATTTCCCCGCCCTGTGCCATAGCGCCGGCGGTAAGGACCAGCTGGCTCGCCTCAGGTATGGTCATAAAGTAACGTATTATACGGGGATCGGTAACGGTTATGTCGTGCCGTGCCGCAATCTGTTCCTTGAAAAGAGGGATAACGGAGCCGTTGCTGCCGAGGACGTTGCCGAAGCGAACCGCCGCATAGGTAGTGTTTTCGGAAATATGGTCAAAATACTGAATGACCATTTCACACATACGTTTCGATGCGCCCATTATATTTGTGGGATTCACGGCTTTATCCGTTGAAATCAGTACGAAACGTTTTACTCCGTTGTTCTTTGCCGCCATCGCGGAATTGAATGTACCGAAAATATTATTCTTTATAGCCTCATCGGGAGAATCCTCCATGAGGGGCACATGTTTGTGAGCGGCAGCGTGGAAAACAATATCAGGCTTTTCGATGCTGAAAAGATAATTCAGCTTCTTCGCATCCCTGACGGAAGCGATATATACCATAAGGTCAAGGCTGTTGCCGTACTTGTTTTTCAGCTCCTGCTGTATTGCATAGGCATTGTTTTCATAAATATCGATAATAACCAGTCTTTTCGGACTGTGCTCGGCGATCTGACGGCAAAGCTCACTGCCTATACTGCCGCCGCCTCCGGTAATGAGAACGGTCTTGTTACCTACGAACTGATAAATATTCTCATCGGCGACGTTAATGGGTTCTCTTCCCAAAAGCTCCTCCGGGGTTATATCACGGACAAGGTTCACAAGTTTATTGTCATCCGCTGTCTCTATTTCCGAATACGGGGGAAGGATTTTTACGGAGCAGGAAGTTTTTGCGCACTCATTGAGGATCCTTGATCTCTGGCTGTTTGATGCGGTGGGTATGGCAATATATATTTTGCTGACATTATGTTCACGGCAGATCTGCGGAATATCCTCTACTCCACCGAAGATCTTTGCCCCCTGAATGGATCTGCCCTGCTTCTGAACGTCATCATCCACAAAGCCCACAGGAATCAGGCTTGTATGTTTGTTTACAAGAATATCGTTAAGAATCGCTGTTCCGGCATATCCGGCACCCACGATAAGAAGATTTTCCTTTTCCTCCGGGTTTTCGGTATCCCGTTCCATACGGAAAATGTATCCGGCTTTATACACGATTCTGGACAGGCATATCATCGCTCCGCCCAGCAAAGTGGCAAGAACATAATACATTACATTGGTCTTTATCACCCCGAGAAGATCCACTGCGACAAAGAATATTTCACCAACACCCAGAGACGCAAGAAAGACCTTCAGATACTCGATTTCGTTTGAAGTACGCCAGATAACGTGATTTATCCGGAAGAGTCCGAAAACAAGACAATAGCTGGCAATAAGTATCCCCAGTGCCGGAAGTATCAGACCGGGGTTGACCGTTACCGGGCTGAAATAATAAGCACAGAGGGAGGTAGCCACATAACAGAAAGTCAATATAAAGAGGTCTATCAGACACAAAAACATCAACCGTGCGTTTTTCATTGAATAAATTACTCCTTAACCCCGACGGCGGGTACTGCGATCGTTTCGGCGGCGCTCATGATTTTTTCGCCGAGAGCCGCAACACGTCTGAGATCGTCGGTTCCTTTTCTCTTCAGTATGTATTCCATGGCTACACCGAGATTTTCGGGTCTTGCCTCAGGGTCATGGCAGTCGGAACCCAACAGGTGCACCATATTATTTTTAAGCATACGGCAGGCTCTGGACTGTGTACGTTTGTCCAGGAAAAACTCACCGTTTGATTGGATCAGTATCCCGTTTTTGATCAGATACGGAAGCGTACCGGCATGCTGATAATCCATATACCGCTCAATATGCGCGATTATCGGAGTAAGTCCGAGACGGGGATAAACAGAACATATCTCCTCTATATCCGACGCGGACCAGCGCATAAAAGGCATCTCTACCAGTATCAGCCCTGTGCCTTCTATTCCCAGTCCGAGAATACGGTCACTCCGGCTTATTCCATCAAAAAAAGCAACCTCCGCTCCTATGCAGATCTGCGGCAGGTCAGGCGTAAGAGCAACCTGAAGCTTCCGGATAGCTTCTTCCCTTCTGGAAAGAAAAGATTCCGGATTTTCCCTTTCCGGGTAAAAATGGGGAGTCGCAACGACAGTATCTATTCCGCTGTCCCGGGCTGTTCTCAGCATTTCGAGACTTTTTTCTATGCTCCTGCTGCCGTCATCTATACCCGGAAGAATATGTGTATGAAAATCTATCATCTTTCCAACCTGTCAAAATAAAGCCGTGTAACAATTGACTCCAGATCACCGGTGTCGATGTAAAACTCCATAAATTTATCCCCGACCCGGGCTTCCCCCTTCGGAGAAACGAATTCCGACATTCTGTAATCAGAAAAATGCTCAAACAGCTCCTGTATCTCCGTTATACTGCTTTCGGTGACCATATAGTCTGAAATTTCCTGGCAGGCATTGAGAAAATAGTCCGAGTCGTGCTTTTGCCGCGCCAAAGTATCGACAAGTGCATTAAGGAAAAGTTTCTGACGGCGCATACGGTAAAGGTTACTGCTGTCGGAGAGTGATCCCCTCGCCCGGGTAAACCCCAGGGCATCGTCGCCCCTGAGCAGAACAGTCTCACCCTTCCGGTAAGAATCGTTTATTTCCGTGTAATCTTCATCAAAGGTTATCTGCACACCGCCGATGTAATCGGTAAGTATCCCGACAGCGTCCATGGTAAGGGAAACATACCCGTCTATTCTCGTCCCGTAAAGAAGGCGGCTGACAGCGGAAACGGTGTTGTTGCAACTGACCTTGAGCCCGTCTCCGTACGTATGGGAAAGGGCGATCTGAGCCACACGGGTACCGGCTTTTGTTCCGAAGAGTCCGAGCACGTCAAATTCGGTCATAGTATCCCGATTGATCTGAAGCAGGGAGTAGCTTTTATTGCTGTCATCGAAGGAGACCAGAAGAAGAAAATCCGCCTGAACGGTGTTGTTGTAAGAGCCGCTGCTGACCATTTTCCCGGGTTGATCCAGACCGATAACAAGAAAATTTGTAACTCCTTCTCTGGGAAGGTAGTCTTCGCCGTTGACGGTGACCTTGTTCATCTCTATCCAGGCGTCAATGGCACCCTTGCCCGTCGGGTCGGTCTTCCCGGAGGCAATATACCCACGTTCGACTGAGGTAACAGCAAAAACCACAGTTACTATCAGGATCAGGCAAATGCAGACAATGGCAACTCTTCTCTTGTTTCCGGACATTTTTACCTCTCAGGATGTAAAGCTGTAAAACGGCAGAGCTGCATCGGAGGGAGAATCCTCCGATGCAGTCTTGTTTTGAATTTGTTTTTTACAAGATCAGTCGGCAGGGTTGCGTTTTTTGGAAACGACAGCGACGGCGACTGCGGCGACCGCAACTACAGCTACTACAGCGTAGACAGCAGTGTTACCTGCGGCAGTTCCCGGAACATCGGGATCGACAACGGGTGCGTTATACTCTTCACTCGTGGTCAGGAATACAACAGGGCAAAGCTCATAGAAATCAACGGTTATGGTTCCGTTTCCGTTATTCTTTACATGCTCGGGCTCAACGGCTTTCCACTCGCTGTCCTCAGAGTAGCGATAAATGACTACAGGGCAGACCACATCGGGTTTTATATCAATATTGAATATAACCCTGAGGAAAGCATCCTCGGAGGAATTAAGCGCATTCATGCTTTCTTCGGAAAGATCGATATCGAACAGGTCACGGGCGATAAGATCGCTGACCGTAAGATCCTTGTCGATCTTCTTGACTATTTCATCAAGCTTCTTGTTGAGTTCTTCATTCAGCTGACCTACGTTCTCAACCTCAGCGAGATCCTTATACGCCTTTTCCAGAGCCGCTTTAACATGCTCGGGAGCTTCCTCGGCGTTTACAAGAGGGGTAACGGAAAGCTGCTCAACCGTAACGTTTTCAAGACGGTCGGGATCAGACTCACCATTGTTGATCAGAATGGTTGCGACGACATTATCGTCTTCGGATGCGGGTGCAACAACTTCCGGAGCAGGCTTTGCGGTTACGCTGGGAGTAAAGTTTGTCTCCGCAGCAGTGACAAGAAGCAGACTACAAGCGAAAACAGCTGCGAAAATAACTGCCAATACTTTTTTCATGATTTCATTTCCCTTTCTTAGGTATTTGTCCCATTTAATTTAAATTTAAAGTCTCAGAATAAGACTGTGACAGCATAATAAATCAGGAATCTGAAGATTCAGGAACCTTCTTTTCCTTGTAATAGTCGCTCGAATAATAGCGACTGTATTTATCCGAATGGTACTTGTAATACTTTCCGCCGCTTTTACTGTAAGCGTTGTAAACAAATCCGAGGATATGCACCTGAACAAAACGGAGTCTCCTGATGGTCTCCGAAATATCGCTGCGTCTGGTACGTCCGTGGCGCACCACCACGACTATCCCGTCAAGGTATTTTGAGACCGCAAGAGCGTCGGACACCGCCGTAACGGGCGGCAGGTCAACAAGAACGTAATCAAACTTCTGCGAAAAAGACTCCAGAACAGATCTCATACGCTCAGAGCCGATCAGTTCAGAAGGATTCGGAGGGGTATCTCCTGCGGTAAGTACCGTCAGGTTCGGATGAAGAATACCCTGATGCAGATTCAGAACATTTTCTACCAGAAGATTGGAAAGTCCCGGGGAAACAGGTTTCCCGAGATAGGAAGAAACGGAAGGTCTCCGCATATCCCCGTCTATAAGAATGACCTTGTTACCGGCTTCTGCAAGAGAATACGCCAGATTTATAGTGGTGAAACTTTTTCCCTCCTGTGCGCAGGGTGAAGTCGTTCCGATTATCTTTCCGCCTTTTTTGGCGGGCATTGAAAAGCATACGTTTGTACGGAGAAGATTATACGCTTCGGCGGACGCGAAGTCCAGTTCCGGACCGAGTTTGCGGGGCTTCTTATCCTGGACAGAATCTTTCTCTTTTTTTCTCATTATCCGTCCTCCTTACTTTTTGCTCTTTGTCCGTGTCGAGGAATACTGACTGGTGTAATAACGGCCGTATTTATTATTTTTGTCGGAGTTTTTCTGATCAACGTCGGGGACTACGGCAAGCAGAGGAATCTCCTCGCCGAAGGTGGTGGTCAGCCAGTCCTCAGTCTTGACATTATCGTCAAAGAATTCAATGAGCAACACATAGCCCGCACCAACGATAATCCCGAGCAGAACACCGATAGCCACATTTTTGGTATAGCTCGGAGACGACGGAGAGGTGGGAACCACCGCGAGATCCACCGTACGGACAGACGCACCGTCGATTATTCCGGAAATCTTTGTGGGAAGAACGGAAACTATTGTATTCGCGATCTTGCACGCTTCCTCCGGATCGGGACTCGAAACGGTAATGGAGAAAATCTCAGTGTCGTTGACAGACGCTGCGGAAACCATTTTTTTCAGCTGACCGTAGGAATAACTGACCCCGGACTTGGCTATTACATCCTCAAGGGTAAGTCTTGTACCGAGAATAACGCGGTAAGAATCAACCAGGCTCTTTGATGCAGTGATGTCTCCGGAGGAAATATTGACCTTGGCGCTTCCGACGGAGAGAGTGGAGTTGTTGACATACATCATTGCGCTGGCTTTATATATCGGGGTTACAAAAACCGAGGTATATCCGAAAAGAATCAACCCGCCGAGAACGGCACCGACAAGAATAACGTACCACTTCGACAAAAGCGCCGAAAGCAGTTGCATGATATCTATCTCCGAGCCTTTACGGTCTTCATTCATTACTTGCACTCTCCTGTTGCGATACATTGCGGACAAAGAGCCGAAACCCGGCACATGTACACCTTTTCGCTTAATTCCTACATTAAATATTAAACCACAAAAGGTCGCAGGTGTCAATGAAATTTTCCGAAAATTCACATATAATTCCGTTTTCCGAAACGTAACACCGGATTATGTCCCGTCCACTTCCCTTTTCTGTGAACAATTTGCATACAAAAAATCTTTCTTCACCGAATTTTCAAAAATTGATGTTAGAATAATTCGGTCGGAAAGGAGAAAACCATGCTCAAACGTTTTTTATCTTATTACAAGCCTCACAAAAAGCTGTTCGCTCTTGATATGCTCGCATCGCTGACGGTTTCGCTTATAGGCATAGCTTATCCTATCGTTACCAGGAAGATGCTGAACACTCTTATTCCCGAAAAAAACTATACGATGATAATCGTTGCGGGGGTGACCGTTCTTGGACTGTATATAGCCAAAATGATGCTGAATTATTTTATACAGTACTACGGGCACATGATGGGTGTCCGGATGCAGGCGCAGATGCGGAGCGACATGTTCAACCATCTGCAGCAGCTTCCCTACGGCTTCTATGACAGTCATGAGACAGGAAAAATAATGTCCAGAATGACAAACGATCTTATGGACATAAGCGAACTTGCTCATCACGGTCCGGAAAATGTCCTTATTTCAACAATTTCCGTGGCGGCATCGTTTATATATCTCAGCTCAATAAATATATGGCTGACGCTGATAATATTCGCCTGTGTGCCGTTTCTGCTTCTTATTGCCGGAATGCTGAGGAAGAAAATGCGGCAGGCTTTCATGGACAGCAGGACGTCGATAGCCCGCATCAATGCCTCGCTTGAAAGCAGTATATCGGGTATCCGTGTAACAAAAGCCTTCAACAATGCGCAAAAAGAGGAAGAAAAATTTGAGGAGGGAAACGGAGAATTTGTCCGGGCACGCAGAGACGCCTACAACGCCATGGGGAAATTCCATTCCGGAACTACTTTTGTCACGGATGTATTCAATGTTATAATCCTCATTGCGGGCGGACTGTTCATGTACAGCGGCAGAATAGATTTTGCGGATTACTCCGCATTCATTGTCTCGGTAAACATGTTTATAAATCCGGTAATGACCATGATCAATTTCATGGAACAGTATCAGAACGGCGTGACGGGATTCCAGAGATTTACCGAAATAATGGATACAGAGCCGGAAAAAGACTCCCCGGGAGCGGAGGATATAGGCAAGGTAAAGGGGCATATCAGGTTCTGCGATGTAAGCTATGCCTATGACGGAGGCAAAGACGTACTGGACCACATTGACCTCGACATTCCGGTGGGTACAAAGTTTGCCCTCGTAGGACCCTCCGGCGGCGGAAAAACGACCATCTGTCACCTCATACCCCATTTCTATGACGTTTCGGAGGGAAAAATCTACATTGATGACCGGGAGATACATTCGGTGACAATGCAATCGCTGCGTCGAAATATCGGAATAGTCCAACAGGATATATATCTTTTCAACGCAAGCATAAGGGACAACATTCTCTACGGCAGACTCGATGCCACGGAGCAGGAAGTAATTGAGGCGGCAAAAAGGGCAAACATCCACGATTACATAATGACAATGCCCCAGGGATATGACACCCAGATCGGGGAACGGGGCGTGCGGCTGTCCGGAGGACAGAAACAGAGGCTCAGCATTGCCCGGGTATTTCTGAAAAATCCGCCGATACTGATTCTCGACGAGGCTACGTCGGCTTTGGACAATACCACTGAAATCCTTATACAGCAAGCTCTTGACGAACTTTGCAAGGGAAGGACCACAATTGTAGTCGCCCACCGTCTCTCCACAATAAAGAACGCTGATGAGATCGCCGTTATTGACCGGGGAAAAGTTGTGGAACATGGAACGCATGAGGAACTTATGCGGAAAAACGGAGTCTACGCGGAGCTGTACAGTCTCCAGTTCAGAAAAGAACAGCTTGCATGATTTTCTCCCTGAACAGGGCAATCCCATCGGATTCTCTGGGAAAACCTCACGCCGGGATAAGGCCGGACGGTTTTCTCGGTTTTCCGTATCAGACAGGAACAAAGCACAGCATAAAAAAATAAAGCGGAATCCGTCAGGACTCCGCTTTATTTTTTCAGCAGTAAGTTTTGTTGAACAGTACAAGAAACACCGTCGCAACGGCACAGAACACACCGCCGACTATGAAAAGAAAGGAGAAACCCTTTGTCTTTTCCCTCTCACGGCGTCGCTGTACATATTGCAGGTACGTTTCTTTTTTTCTCTCCTGCACGGGGAAAAAGAAATTTTTTACCCGCGAAAAGAAGTAAAAGAGCACCCCGTCATTCGCTCCGAGGTTATCCAGCCATATAAGCGCACCTATAAGGATCATAAGCACTCCCGGAACGGAAAAGGCATCGCAGAGAAGCCTGTATTTTTCCGCTGCTACTGTCACTTCACCGTACCCGCGGCTGGCAAGCATATACACGGTGACGGCACCCGCAGAAACCACGGATACGGAATACTTGATGATCCCGTTTCTGAGTTTCCCGTTCACAGCCCCAGTTCCTTCTTGTAGGCAGCTTCCTCCTCATCGTTGCAATAAACGAAATGGTCCGGGCTGACCTCGCGCATGGAGGGTTTGCTGACGCTGTAATCATGCTCGGCAAGGGCGTTGTACACTATTCTCTTACGCTTTTTCTCGGTATGAGGATCGGGCAGAGGAATAGCAGACAGCAGAGACTTTGTATACGGATGCAAAGGATGGGCAAAAAGCTCATCGGAGGACGCAAGTTCCACCATTTTTCCGAAATACATAACTCCGATACGGTCGGAAAAATATTTTACGACGCTAAGATCATGGGCAATAAAGATTATTGTCAGGCCCAACTTGTCACGAAGCTCATTGAGCAGATTTATTACCTGTGCCTGAACCGACACGTCAAGTGCGGATACCGGTTCATCGGCAATTATCAGCTCAGGTTTCATTATAACTGAACGGGCAACGCCTATTCTCTGTCTCTGACCGCCGGAGAATTCGTGGGGATATCTGGAAGCATGTTCACGGACCAGACCGACAAGCTCCAGCATCTCATAAACTTTTTCGTTTATGACCTTCTGGTTTCTCTCCCCCTGGATCCGCAGCCCCTCGGCAATTATTTCGCGGACAGTCATACGGGGGTCAAGGGATGCGATGGGATCCTGGAAGATCATCTGGATCTGGGTAACAAGTTTGGTTTTCTTCGCTTTACGGAGCTCGTTTTTATACTCCTCGGTGAGGGCTTTTTTCTCCTCGCCGCTTGCTTTCGCCAGCAGTTCGGTGTATTTTGCCTTTACCTTTGCGACCTGTTCATCGGCGTATTCCTTATCACAGTTTTTCTGGTCATACTTCGCAGCCTTCATCTCTTTTTTGTTCTCAGCAACAGAGGCATCCAGCGTATTTTTAAGTTCCGAAGCTCTCGTATCATGAGCCGCGGAGTCAATAACACCGTTTTTGAGATCCTCGTCCAGTTTTGCTTTATCCGCTTTATACTGCTCCTTTGCGCTGGCTATCGAATCCGCATAATACCGCTTTCCCGCGCCTATGCGTATTCCTTTGAAGTATATATTGCCGCCGGTGATATCATAGAGCTTGATAATGGATCTTCCGGTAGTGGTCTTGCCGCAGCCGGATTCGCCGACAAGCCCGAAGACCTCACCTTTTTTGACGGTGAACGAAACATCGTCAACGGCTTTATTCTCGTAGCTGCCGGTTTTGAAATACTGGCAAAGATGCTCAACTCTCAGCAAAACTTCTTCATTATTCTGCATTCTGCGTTGCCTCCTTTGCCTTCATTCTTGCTATACGGTCGGTAACTATCTTCGGGGGATCGACCTTCGGAGCATCGGGATGCAGCAGCCAGGTCGCGGCGTAATGTGTATCGCTGACCCTGAACATCGGCGGCTGGCGCTCGAAGTCGATCTTCATGGCATATTTGTTTCTTTCGGCAAACGCATCTCCCTGAGGAGGATAGATCATATTCGGAGGCGTTCCGGGAATCGCCTCAAGCTTATCCTCTGTGTCAAGATCGGGCATTGAGGAAAGCAGTGCCCAGGTATAGGGATGACGTGAATCGTAGAATATGTCGTCGGCAGTGCCGTATTCCACAATCTTTCCCGCATACATTACGGCAATTCTGTCCGCCATATTGGCAACGACGCCGAGGTCGTGGGTTATAAAGATTATGGAAAGTTTTCTTTCTTCTTTAAGCTTATTGATAAGCTCAAGGATCTGGGACTGAATAGTAACGTCAAGAGCTGTGGTAGGCTCGTCGCAGATAAGTATATCCGGGTTTGCGGCAAGGGCGATAGCGATAACTATACGCTGCCTCATACCGCCGGAGAACTCAAAGGGATACTGATTGTATCTCTTGCGGGGTTCGAGGATACCGACCTCCTCCATGAGTTTTATTGCCTTATCCTTGGCAATATGCTTGGTGACCTTGTTTACCACACCGGAGGCATTGGCTTTCAGATAATCTATCATCGCAACGGTTTCAGCCTCGTAGTCCCGGCTGTCCTTACGGTCGATAGAATGCTGCAAATGACTGGCAAGTCTGTCGATCTGGGACAGAATATCTCCTCTGACAAGTTCAAGATCCGTCAATGCGGCAGGTATTACCTTACCGTCGGGTTCTTTTCCGGCAGCAACAAGCTTTTCATATTTCGCCTGCTGTCTGGTGTAACGTTCGGTCTCTTTTTTGTTCTTTACGATACCGTTGAAATACTTGTCGATATCGGTCTTCATACCGGAGCCGAAGGTATAGATGAGACTGTCCTTGACAAGTTCCTGCTTATCGACAGCCTCCATGACCTCCTTGGTCAGAATTTCAAGGGTTTTCTCCCATTCCTTCCTGTCCGGATTCTGTTTTTCGTAAACATTACGGTATTTTCTGAGAACGTCTATGGCTTCGCTTTTTTCCTTGTAGGAAGCCTGTGCGGAATAGATAAGTCCCTTCTTGGCTTCCGCAATGAAGTCAAGCATAAAGTTGTCATCAAGGTACTTTCTGAGGAACACGTTAAGTTCATCCACGGGCATCTCGGGAAGGGGTTCTTTTGCGAAGGTCTTGAAATAGCCGAGGGCAAAGAAGTTGGGCGCGGTAAAAGCAATTGCCTCATCGAGGATCTGTTTGGTACCGTTCAGTTTTGCTATCAGGGCAGCATTGTCCCCGGACTTTTTGGCTTTTTTGGCTTCGCCGGAAAGAGATTTTATAAGCGTCTTCAGTTCGGCAGCCCTGTCTTTGACAACGTAGTCCTGCACCGCAAGCCCGGCAAGGTGAACTATCCTGGAAATACGGTAGTTGACGTCCTTTGCAGCGTTCTTCTTAAGCTCAAAAGCAAGAGCGGCTATGTTTTCGGAGGCCTCCTCTGCGGCTTCATGAGCTACATTGTAGGCGGACTCAAGTTCAATATGCTTGTACTCGAATTTATCGAAATTGCGGCATTTTTCCGTAAGGGACGCTGCCTTTGCCTGGTCTCCGCCGGCGGAGGCGGCAACCATGCTCTCGTTGAGCAGACGAAGGTGCGTGTTGAAATTGTTCCGGCTCTCCTTCTGCCTTGCCTTTCCTTTGAGTATCATTGCCTCGGTAAGCTGCTTGCCTATCCGGACAATGGGGTTAAGGCTGGACATGGGATCCTGGAATATCATAGCGATCTTGTCGCCGCGGATCTTATGGAAATCCTCTTCGGATATTTTGAGAAGGTCTTTGCCGTCGTAAATTATCTCGCCGCCCTCAACAATGGAGTTGCCGGCAAGAATACCGAGAATGGCTTTACTGGTAACGGACTTACCGGAACCGGATTCGCCGACTATCGCAAGAGTCTCCCCCTTGTCCAGGTCGAAGTTTATTCCTCTGACAGCCTGGACCTTACCGTTGGAGGTCCGGAAGGATATAGTCAGATTTCTTACTTTGAGTTTCTTTTCCATATCAGTCTTCCACTCCTCTCGTTGACGGGTTGAAGGCATCGCGCAGACCGTTGCCGAAGAGGTTGAAAGATATCATCAGCAACGAGAAGAACAACGCCGGGAAAAACATCGCATGGGGTGAAGAGGTCATCGCCTGCTGACCCTGTGCCATAAGAGTACCGATAGAGGTACCGACAAATGACTGAAGGTCAACTATTCCCAGGTAAGTCAGGTTTGTTTCGGAACTGATGACACCGGGGATTATAAGCGCGCAGCTTGTAACAATAGTACCCAGGGAATTGGGGAAGATGTGCTTGAACATAAGTCTTGCGTCGGAGGCACCGAGGGTGCGGGCGGCAAAGACATATTCCTGGCTCTTGAAGCGGTAGAACTGCTTTCTGGTAAGCGCTGCCATTCCGATCCATCCCGTCAGCACAAACGCAAACAGGAATGAGGGCACAATGCCCACTTTCTGTGCCAGATGCAACTGGAACAGAGTCGTAACGACAATGAAGGGTATACCGGAAAGAATATCGCTGATACGGTCCATGATCAGGTCAACTATACCGCCGTAATAGCCCTGAATAGAACCGTAAATGGCACCTATGGTCAGGTTGATGGCGGAAACAAGAATAGCAAAGATCAGGGAGAAACGGGCGCCAACGCCTATAGCCATAAACAGGCTCTGTCCCATGGCATTCGTACCGAAAACATACATGGGTTCATGTCCGTTGAGGTACTTATAATAATTGTAGTAGCTGACACGGCACTGTACCGCACCGGATTTTTTTGTGCTGTAAATGTAACTGCCGTCATCGCCGGCGACTCGCATGGAGGTGTATTCTACCCCCTCGGAAGCCTTATCCGTGCTGTATATGGGAATAAGATTGCCGTCGGAATCGAGAACTGGAGTTCCCTTGGCATCACTGATCTTGTACCATATATTGGAGCAGGAGTTGGGGTCGGTTATATGTTTTATATCCTTGATATCGACATAAGGATAGATGACCTGAACATTGTTTTCATCCTGCCATTTCATTATGTTCCGGAATTCATCATAGGTGAAGGTCCGGTACACGCACCCGATCGAATAGTACTTGTTGATCTTTATGCTGTAGGTCTTTGTGATTTTGTCCTGACCTTTCCAGAGGGAGTGAATCTCCGTGACACCTGTGGTCTTTATGTACGGGTCGTAGCCGGTCTCCATGCCGATGGCATGCCATTTCAGCATCTGGGTATCGTTCTGGCTGGAAAGTGAAATGGATCCGTCAAAAATACCGAGCTTTTTATTAGCTATGGATTCGATAAAGGGCGCGGTATTGACATACAGTCTGTCCCTGTCATTAATCGTATAGGGGGAGACTATAGGTGAAATTATCGAAAACAGTACAAGAAGACCGATAATAACAGCCGCGACAACGGAGGATTTATTCTTCCGGAAGCGTATAAGCGCGTCCGCGAAATAACTGCGCGATTTCGTTTTCAGTTTTGTATCGTGGAGTTTCTCATCAAGCTGAGCAAACTCGAACTTTTCCTGGGGAATATGCTCATAATTTGTATTCTGCATTTTTCCATCGCCTTTCTTTAAAATTTAATGTTGTGACCAGCGCTCCTTATTTTTTGGAGCCCATACGGATACGGGGATCGATGAAGCCGTAGCTTATATCGATGACTATGCTTGCCACAAGGCCGATGGTGGTGTAGAAAACGGTAAGCATCATGAATATGGGATAGTCTCTTCCGTTGATGGAGTTAAGATAAAGACCGCCTACACCGGGAACACCGAATATCTTTTCTATAATGAGCGAACCGGACATAACGCCGATGAATTCACCGAAAATAGCGGGAAGAATAACGACCATGCAGTTTTTCATGGCATGGCGGACCGTTGCCTGAGTCCTCGTAAGGCCCTTGGTGCGGGCAAGGAGCATAAACTCACTTGTAAGAACCTCCGTAAGCTCCGCACGGGTGGTACGGGTGAAGGAGGCGATAACCGGGAAGGACAGGGACAGCACCGCGGGAAGCATGGAAACAAACATACTCCAGCTGAACCAGTCCGTTCCGCCCTTCATCAGGAAGGGAAACAGGTGAAGCTTATATGATAAGAAATACTGCACAAGGAACGCATACACGAAACTCGGCACGGAAATACACACCATCGTAAGAGTGGATATGGTATGATCCACAAGTGTGTTTTTCTTGAGAGCCGCCCATATACCAAGCATTATACCTATGGGTATACTGAAGATAATGGAATAAAGGTTTACTATGACGGTAGCGGGGATCTTCTGAGCGAATATCGCCGCAACATCCTGTCCGAAATAGAGCTTATCGCTGACGCCCCAGTCCCAGCGGGTGAAGACGTCTCTGAGGAATATTCCGAACTGAACCATGTATGGCTTATTGTATCCCGCAGCCTCGCGGCGGGCAGCAACAACCTGATAGTGTATGTCCTCCGGAGGAAGTTCCACGGGTGGGAGCATCCGGATAAGTACGAAGCAGATGCAGGTGATGATGAGCAATGTCATCAGCATCAGCAAAAGCCTCTGCGCAGCATATTTTACCATTTCAGCCTCCTGTTTTTTCTCACTCTTGGATATGCCAGACTCCGCCGTTTGGCATATCCAAAAGTGGAACATGACCTTTCCGGACAGTCCGGAAATCTATTGAATTAACCTGCCGGATATCCGAAAAACGGATATTGCGGGGCAGGAGCCCCGCAATATCCTATCCGAGTCAGAAGCGAAGTTCCGATCTTTCCGGTATTAGTATGCCAAAGTACCGCCCTGAGAAGCCACGAAGGCAGTCCAGTCAGCATCGTTGTAGTTATACTTGAGGTAAGCAATACCACCACGACCGATGATGGGGTTGTATTCTTCAACTACATAGTATACCTGCATGGAAAGCAGAGACATGCTGCCGTCCTGAAGCAGAGGAATGTAGTCATAGGTGGTCAGAATGGTTTCCTCGAACTTGGCAAGGATATCAAGTCTTGTGTCGATATCGGCAATACCGTCACCGAAGCAATACTCAACACCGTCCGCATCCTTAACGGTAGCACCGTTGAGGGCATCGGACCACTGATACAGAGTCAGGGTAACGTCTTTGCCGTTGATGTTGATGGTAACGTTTACGTTATTGGCATCGAACCACTTAGCGCTGTAGGACTTGCTGGGATTGCAGTAGAGGTCGGTAAGGCTGAAGGGGTTGAGAACAGAGCCCTGCCAGCCGGCAAGAGAAGTGTCGGACTGACCCTGTTTGATCTTATCGGACCAGTCATTACCGTAAATTGCGGACTTGTAGAATTCGATTTTGCCCTCGAAAGGAGTACCTACGGTTACTTCGTTAACCTTTTCATTGAGGTAGTTGATGGTCTTGGTCATGAAGTCGCTGTCTGCACTGAGCGCATACTCGATGCGGACGGTCTGGTCAGACTTGCCGTCATTGTCGGCATCGGTGATATAGCCGGCTTTGATAGCCTCGTCAAACGCCTCTTTGAAGTAAACCTTTGCCTTCTCGGGATCGTAACCGGTGATGGAATCAACAGCCTTATCCAGGTCGCCGCCGAAGTCAGCGGGATCAACACCGTAGAAGGAGCAGAGAGCCTTCTTTGCCTGATCGGTATCGCGGTAAAGAGCACCGGTATCTACGTCATAGACGTAAGAGGAGCCGATAACACCGAAAGCACCGGAACGGGAAGGAGAAATAGTAGCGGCAAAAAGATCTTTGTCGTAAACAACGGACATAGCCTTCTTGAAGGACTTGAGGGACATGCACTGAATATCATACTTGGAGGTATCAAAGCTTTCATTTGCTTCACGGCTGTTGATAGCTTCTATATGACCGTTCAGAATGAGGAAGAAGATGGTCTCACTGGGAGTAGCATGGCAGTATTCGCTGCTTCTGTACTGATCGAAGTCAGCGGCTTGCAGGCCGTACCCCATGAGCTCACCGTTAAGGAACATCATCTTGCGGGTATCAGCCTCTTCAACGACCTGGCAGTCGATAACGGTGGTCTGATACATGGGATAAACCTTGTTGTCGGAAGGATCAACATAGGTGTGCTTGCCGTCGGTATAACCGAACCAGTTCTCGTTTTTCTCAAATCTCATGGATTTGTCGGACTGGAAGGAAACCAGTTTGTAAGGACCGTAAGAGAGAGTGGAAGCAACGTCGGTGTTGTAGGTGCTGACCCAGGAATCTCCGACCTGTTTCTTACCGGCTTCGTAGAGAGCCTCATTAACGATCCAGTTGCTGGTCAGATTGTAGTAAAGGTTGAATCCGGCAAGGGATTTGCCGAATACCAGAACGATCTCATAATCGCCGGTCTTGTAGCATCCGACATCTTCAAAGCTGAAGGTCTCGGGATAGCTCTTACGGGGACCGGATCCGAGATACTGTGCGCCGTAAGCAGCGTAGGGACCATTGGGTCCGAGGTAGTTATCATAAAGATACTTAGCGGAAACATAGGCCTCGGGATCATCCTCTGCAACAGCGGTGTCACGGACCATGGTATCATCGGTAGCGAGAGCATACTTGGTGCCGTCTGCGGCATTGACGCCCCAGAAGGACATATCCACGATGATCTCATCAACAGTGTGTCCCTGTGCAAGGAACGCTTCCGCGGTCATACCGAGAGCGGTGAAGTCCCAATAGGAACGACCCTGGTTTGCGTAATTCTCAGCACCTGCTATGCAAAGGTCGGAAGCATAGTAGTCGGAAGCTCTGTAGTTGAGCAGCTGAGGATTGAGAAGCTCCTTCATGGAGTAAATATAAGTATCGGCATTGATAGGAGTGCCGTCTTCCCACTTCGCATCGGGATTGAGCTTAATCTTGTAAGCGTAACCCTTGGTTGCGGATTCGGGAATATTGAAATTGGGATGAGATGCCTTTACCTCTTCGGTAACGTCGATAGGCATTTCAGCAGCCATTTCGGGCATAACCACATAACCGCCGAAAGGCTCCTTACCCTCAACAGGATGGAGTTCATCGTTGAAATACATTCCGTACAGACCGGTTCTGATGAATTCTGCGGGATAAGCATCGTCGGAAGTCTGATAGGTGTGGGGGTTCCAGTTGGAAGCCAACTTGGAAACAGAGTCCTTATAGGTGTAATCGCCTTTGAAAACCACTACTTCACGAGTAGAAGGTTCGGTAGCCGGATCAGTAGCCGGCTCAGTGGGTGTTTCTCCGGGCGTAGTGCATGATGCCATACCGAGCACCATAACTACAGCAAGCAGGAGAGCAATACCACATGTAAGAAGTCTTTTCATAATTACTTCTCCCTAATTATAATATAAATTTTGGTTCGTAATGCGCCACCCAATCAAATCGGACCAGAAAGAGGTTCGACGACGCCCCTCAGAACCGTTTCGGTTAGATTGACACATTATTTATGGCTAATTATATCACAAATTTGTAACGGTGTCAATAGCGATGTTCATAAAATGTTGCATTTTTTTGTAAATTTTATTTTACGTTTCCTGTTTACTCTGATAAAACGATGTTGTTTCGCCGATTTGTAAGCATTATTTAACCTTTACCCCGAAAAACCTTTAATGAATAAATATACAAATTATTCACTGAGCACATTTCCGTCAAACAGCTTTTCCCAGGGAACACAGCAAATAAATATCCCCCCGTAAAACGGGGGGGTATTTCAGTTTCGGGCATAGCCCTAATACTACTGGCTGCGCACAAGTGC
>CAJLLT010000021.1 GCA_905207625.1 uncultured Eubacteriales bacterium
GGATTTCTGCTCACCGGTTAACCTCTATTTAACCACGCGACTATCGCGTGGTTTTTGTTATACAAAAAGCCGCAACGGTCCGAAACGGTCGCTGCGGCTTTTATTTTTCACAAACCTCTCATACAGTGAGCCTGACACACCGCAAGAGCAAGGCCGTCCGCGGCATCATCGGGACGGGGTATCTTATCGAGGTTAAGTATCATTTTGACCATTGCCATTACCTGTTGCTTTTCTGCCCTTCCGTATCCGGTAACAGCCTGCTTGACCTGCAACGGAGTATACTCGTAACAGGGAATCCTCTGTTTGACCGTAGCAAGCATCAGCACTCCCCGGGCTTCGGCAACGGCGATGCCTGTGGTGATATTTGTATTGAAATACAGTTTTTCCATCGCGGCGACTTCAACTTTGTAATATTCGAGAAGCTGCCGGGATTCATCGTATATCTGCTCAAGTCTGTCTTCAAGCAGGGTCTTTGCCGGGGTGAGAATCACCCCATAGTCGCTCCTGATAAACTTCCCCCCGGAATACTCTACCACTCCGTAACCGACGGTGGCGACACCGGGGTCTAAGCCCATGATTATCATCGGTCAGTCCTCATAACGGGATGCGGCGCGGCGTTCCATATCTCGTTGTTCGTCTTTCTTTGCTATGGCTTCGCGCTTATCGTAAAGCTTCTTGCCGCGGCACAGCCCGACCTCTACCTTTACCCTTGAATCCTTGAAGTAAAGAGAGAGCGGTATGAGGGAATAACCGTCCTTTTTCACCTGCATGAACAGTTTCAGGATCTCTTTTTTGTGCATCAGCAGTTTTCGCTCGCGGAGAGGATCACGGTTGAAGATATTGCCCTTTTCGTACGGGCTTATGCGCATACCGGTAACGAATATTTCCCTGCCGTCGGTGCGGCAGTAGGCATCTTTCAGATTCACCTGCCCGAGACGGAGACTTTTGACTTCCGTACCCGCAAGGGAAATACCCGCCTCGTATTTTTCTTCCACGAAGTAATCGTGGTAGGCTTTTCTGTTCTGAGCAATTATCTTCATTAACCCTTTAACCTCTGGTAAAATTGAGAAGACCGCCCGCCGCAACTATCTTTGCCTGACGCTCCGAAAGGGGCATTTCAAGTTCTATGCGGTCGCCGGTGGTATGGTTTATAATAAATATAGGTCTGTTTTCGTTCACGCAACGGAGTATATCGGGAAGCTCGAGGGTATCCGACAGGGATATGCGGTCGTAATCCGCCTCATTTTTGAATGTAAGGGGCAGAATTCCGGAGTTGATCAGGTTTGCCCGGTGTATTCTGGCGAAACTCTTGGCTATTACCGCCTTTACTCCGAGGTACAGGGGAACAAGTGCCGCATGCTCTCTGGAGGAACCCTGACCGTAGTTCGATCCGCCGACAATGAAGCTTTTCCCCGCAGCCTTTGCCCTCTCCGGGAAGGTTTTATCGCAGACACCGAAGCAGAACTGGGAAAGATACGGAATATTCGAACGGTACGGAAGGATCTTGGAACCCGCGGGCATTATATGATCCGTAGTTATGTTGTCCCCGACTTTGAGCAGAACGTCTGCTCTGATGCTCTCCGGGAGAGGATCGTTTACGGGGAACGGCTTGATGTTGGGGCCCCGTCTGACCTGTACGGAAGATCCGTCGGCAGGGGGAACTATTACCATATTGTCGTTTATGAGGAACTTTTCCGGCATTCTGACGTCTATACCGGTGAAAGCCTCAGAGGTGGGATCGGTAAGATACCCGTTTATAGCGGAAAATGCAGCGACCTCGGGGCTGACCAGATATATCTTTCCGTCCGCCGTTCCGCTTCTTCCTTCAAAGTTACGGTTGAACGTTCTCAGGGATATACCTGCGCTGTTCGGAGACTGTCCCATGCCGATGCAGGGACCGCAGGCGCACTCAAGAACCCTTGCCCCGGCGGCGATTATATCCGCGAGAGCTCCGTTTGCGGCAAGCATATTGAACACCTGTTTGCTTCCCGGGGCTATGGACAGGCTTACATTGTCCGCAACCGTTTTTCCTTTCAGAATAGCGGCGACCTTCATAAGGTCGGCGTAAGAGGAGTTGGTACAGGAGCCGATACATACCTGATCTATCTTCATTTTGCCCAGTTCGGCAACGGTCTTTACGTTGTCGGGGCTATGGGGACAGGCGGCAAGCGGCTGAAGGGACGAAAGATCTATTGTGACCGTTTCGTCGTATTCGGCGTCAGCATCCGCTTCAAGGGGAATGTAGTCCTCTTCCCTGCCCTGGGCTTTGAGAAACGCCCTTGTGACCTCGTCGGAGGGAAACACGCTGGTGGTGGCACCGAGTTCCGCACCCATATTCGTTATCGTTGCTCTCTCGGGAACGGAAAGGGTCTTTACACCCTCCCCGGTGTATTCAATGACTTTGCCCACGCCGCCCTTGACGGAAAGCATCTGCAGAAGACGGAGAATAACGTCCTTGGCGGAGACCATGGGTCTGAGTCTGCCGGTGAGTTCGACTTTTACAACCTTAGGCATGACAAGATAAAACGCGCCGCCGCCCATAGCCACGGCAACATCCAGTCCGCCCGCGCCCATGGCAAGCATTCCTATGCCGCCGCCGGTGGGGGTATGGGAATCCGAACCGAGAAGGGTCTTGCCGGGTTTACCGAAACGTTCAAGATGGACCTGATGACAGATGCCGTTGCCGGGACGTGAAAAATATATCCCGTGTTTTGCACAGCAGGTCTGTATGTACATATGGTCGTCGGCGTTTTCGAACCCCGACTGAAGGGTATTATGATCAACATACGCAACACTGCGTTCCGTACGGACCTTATCTATTCCCATCGCTTCAAGTTGCAGATAAGCCATGGTTCCCGTGGCATCCTGAGTCAGAGTCTGGTCTATTTTTACAGATATTTCCTGACCCGGGATCATTTCGCCGGTAACAAGGTGCGCTTTGATCAGTTTCTGTGTAACATTCATTATAATATACCTCCGGAAATCTCTCTGGATACCATTATAACCGATACGTCCGGTTTTGTCAAGGAAAGCCCCCAAAAATCAATTAAAATTTAAACATTTTACGGAGAAAACCTATAATTTCAGATTTTCCTCTTGACTTTGCCGGATTTATAATATATAATTTAAACATCGAAATGCCGTGGGAACGGCAAAACGGATTTGACCCGAAATCGTTGAAAGGCGGTCTGAAAATGAACAGAACCAAATTCGCAAAAATCCTGGCTCTTCTTCTTTCCGTGTGTATGTGCGCAGCGTTGCTTGGCGCCTGCCAAAACGGGAAAAAGAAAAACATCTCGGAAAACTACAGACTTTCTCAGAAATCAATAACTCTTAACCTCTCCGATGAGAAAATAGGTTCGCTCACGATAGTGGACGATTCCTACAGTGAGAAAAAGTATACAACGGCATGGAAGTCCTCCGATGCCGCCGTTGCTACGGTCTCCAACGGTGTTATCACCGCTCAGGGACAGGGTACTGCGGTTATCACCGCTACGGTCACCGTAGACGGATATGACCCCTTCGACCTGACCTGCAACGTTACTGTTGAGAACACCGTGATAAATGTCGAAAGCATTTATCTAACCCAGAGCGCTCTGACTATGGATGTGGGACAGACCAAGGTCATAACTGCCGTCATCTCTCCCTCCAATGCCACTGACAAAACCGTTGTGTGGACCTCCAACGATCCCTCAGTTGCCGCTGTAGTCGGCGGACAGGTCAGCGCTATCGCCCCGGGAACCGCGGTCATCACCGCTACTGCGGGCAACGCTTCCGCATCCTGCATAGTTACGGTTGAGTCTCCCACCGATCAGTTCACCAAACTCAGCCTCAGCGCTTCCACCAAGACGCTTGAAATAGGCAAGACCTATACCATAAGAACCACCGTTACCCCCGACAGCGAGGGAGCAAACATAACCTGGACCTCCTCCAACCCCAGTGTTGCCGAGGTCGACAGCAACGGTACGGTTACCGCAATAAAGGCCGGCACTGCAACCATCACCGCCACACTGCACGACAAGGTAAAGGACAAGACTGCTACCTGCAAAGTAACCGTAAAAGAACCCTCAACGACTCCTGCGACCGTAAAGGCTACCTCCATTGATCTTCCCTCCACATATTCCATAAAGAAGGGTGAAGGCACTTCCTGGAAGCTTACCGCTACGGTAAAACCCTCCAACACTACCGACACCGTTAAATGGTCCTCCGACAGCCCGGAAATCCTCAAGGTCGATTCCAAAGGTAACCTTACCCCTGTCTGGGATAAGGTCGAAGGCTCCAAGATTGTGGTGATCACGGCAACAGCCGGATCCCACAGCGATTCCTGCGTTGTAACTCTTGTAAACAAAGTCGACGTTCCTGCTACAAGCATAGTTCTTAACCCCGATAAGCAGGTTTCCGTCAGCGTAGGCGACCGTGTAACCGTTTCCGCGACCCTGCTTCCCTCCAACAGCACCGACAGCATCACCTGGACCACCAGCGACGCTACCGTTGCAACCGTTGCAAACGGCGTCATCACCGGCGTGAAAGCAGGTACCACCATAGTTACGGTCAAAGCCGGAAGCATTACCAAACAGATAGTTGTTCTGGTAAGCGAAAAGGTCCAGGCTACGGTATCTCTCAGCGACACCGCCCTGAACCTTGTCATCGGTGACAGCACCACCCTGACCAAGGTAGTTAATCCCGCAGCGTATGCAACCTCTCTGGTATGGAAATACAGCTCCAGCAATCCCGCTGTTGCCACCGTCAACGCAGACTCCGGTCTTGTTGTTGCTCTCGCGGAAGGCAAGGCTGTTATAACCCTTATAGGTGCGGACACAAACACCGGCGCCACCGTCTGCTCCGCAACCTGCGAAGTGACCGTCACGGCTACGGCGCAGAAGAAGACCGTCAAGGTAGGAATTCTCCTCAGCAAGACCGCTTCCAGATATGACTACTACGAAGACAACAATCTTACGGCTACTCTCACCTTCTCCCCCGCACTGACTCAGTCTGAAATTTCTCAGCTCATATTCCAGATCAATTCTTCCAGCACCGACGTTGTATACCCCGATCTGCCCATGCGCGGAGAATATACATTCAACCTTGATATATGCTCCGAGTTCGGTTCGGCAACCCTTACGCCCGAAGTAACCGGTCTGGATTATATAACCTTCGAATACACCAGCACAACCATCAACGTTCTTTCTCCGGATTCCTCTATATCCCTGCCCGCAACCTCCCTTAACATCTATCCTTCCTCCAGCTTCACAATGATAACCGGAGAAGAAAGAGTTCTCGGATACAGAGTAAATCCCGCAAAGAGCGATGATAAGATAATCTTCACCTCCTCCGACAGCACCGTTGCAGAGGTTGATCCCTACACCGGTATCGTAACGGCTGTAGGTGCAGGAACGGCAACGATCACTGTTTCTGCCGCAGGCAAGACTTCCTTAAGGACCGTCTCCGCTTCCGTAAGAGTAACGGTAACCGATCCCGTAACGGTCAGGGGCGATATGATATATGTCCCCGTCGGGACCAATTACACTGTAAAATTTGACAGCAGCCTCGGCACTCTGATCAACGTTACCCGTGTACCCTCCTCCGCAGATAAGGGCGGCATAAGCTTCTCCAACACCGGAGTTGTTACTGTAAGCAGTTCCGCAGTGCTCGGTGATACGGCTACGTTCTATCTGACCTTTGTAGATAATACAGGCAGACCCGTGACAAAGGAATACAGAATTGTTGCCCAGAGAGCCGCAACCTCCAGATTCAATGCATCCTCCGTCCGCGATGTGAACGTTGTCGTAGGTGACAGCGGATACTTCTCCGACCTCGGTATCGTATATGATTCAAGAGTAGACTTCTCCTCCAGCAAATCCGACGTACTGTACGTCAGCTCCATAGGAAGCTTTGAAGCGCTCAAGAAGGGAACCGCAGTCGTTACCGTGGAATACGACGGCATTACCTACATGAGAATCACCGTCAACGTTACGGAAAAGGCATCCCCCGTATCCGTAGCGAACATTACCCTCGAGTTGGCTCAGGGCAGCGTTGCGTTGAGCAGCAAATGGGCGGCAATGAAGAATTACCCGACGGAAAACAGATCCTTTGTATCCAGCAATCCCTCCGTTGTCAGCGTCTCACCCTTCACCAACGGAACCACCACAGACTGCCTGCTCACCCCCAAGGCAGCAGGTACCGCAACGATCACCTTCCAGGCAGGAAGCCAGACCGTACTGCTGACCATTAAAGTCAACAACAACTCCACCGTTACCAGCGGATATACACTGTCTGTGGCAGGCAGCGTTACGCCGACATCCGGTGCGGATGTAATCCTTAACCTTACGACAAATACAGTCGGCAACGTTGAGTTCACCATATCCGGTAACGCAGCAAACTTCTTTAAGATAGACACTCCCAACTTCAGCGTAAACGGAGCAGGAACCTATCCCGTAACCGTATCCCTGAAAGACGGAGTTGATGCGGCACAGGCACCTTCCACCTTCACCGTAAAATGTATCTGCGGCGGAGTAATGAAGACCTGCACCGTGACCTTCAACAGGTAACACAGGTTATTCCGGACTGAAATATCAGTCATCGGATATGAAAAGCGAACCCCATCGGAATGGGGTTCGCTTTTTTGCTGCCGGAAGAAAAAGTCTCCGAAATAGCCTCAATGTGTAATAAACCCGGGGCAGACCGAATACTTTTTGTTAGTCCGGGGATATTGTCATTCATCCCCGAAGGCTCCGACAAATTTCCCCTTGACCGGAATAACCGGGAATGTTAAAATACGGCAGAGGGAGGATAAAAAATGAAGTTGCTTATAAGCGGGATATGCGGACATATGGGAAAGGAAGCCGCGGCATTGGCGGCAGGCGGATTCGCCGGGATAACATTGGCGGCAGGGGTTGACATCCGGGCATCGGGATCAGAACCTGTTCCCACGGCGAAGAGCTTTTCAGCGGCATGCAGGAATGTTGACTGCGTGGTTGATTTTTCACACCACAGCGCAACGGAGGCTCTTCTGGAATTCGTTACGGAAAACTCTCTGCCTCTGGTTCTTGCCACCACCGGGCAGACCGATGCGGAAAAGAGCCGGATCCTTCAGGCTTCAGAGAGAATACCCCTTTTCCTTTCCGCAAATTACTCCCTGGGCATGGCACTGATCACACAGTTTGCAAGGCAGGCGGCGGAAATGATGCCGGAGGCGGAAATAGAAATAATAGAGGTGCATCATGACAGAAAGACCGATGCTCCCAGCGGAACAGCCCTCGCCATAGCGGATCAGCTTATGCGTTCCCGCCCCTGCGCCTATATAGAGGCGGGCAGAAGCGGACACGGAAAAAGAGATAAGGATCAGATCGGAATACATTCCGTGCGCATAGGAGATGTCATAGGTACACACACGGTGATGATCGGAACAAAAAGCGAAACGGTAACACTTCGTCACGAAGCCCACAGCCGAACCCTCTTCGCAGAGGGCGCATTGACGGCAGCATGTTTTCTTGCGGGCAGAAGACCCGGGCTGTACGGGATGGACGATCTTGTGGCTCAGTTGCAGAATAAAAGGAGATATTGACACATGAAGCTTGCAATTTACGGTTACGGAAACCTCGGCAGGGGCGTGGAACTTGCGGCAAAGAGGAACAAAAATATATCTCTGACGGGGATTTTTACCCGAAGACAGCCATCCCGGATACATTCCTCCACGGCAGCCGCGGTATTTGCGGCGGAGGATCTGACAAGATTTGTCGATGATATAGATGTCGTTGCGGTCTGCGGCGGAAGTGCAACTGATCTGCCGAAAATGACACCGGTTCTGGCGGAGAAATTCAACGTTATAGACAGTTTTGACACCCATGCGGCAATTCCCGGACATTTCGCCGCCGTGGATGCCGCGGCACGGGCAGGCGGCCATGCCGCAATGATATCCGTAGGCTGGGACCCGGGACTCTTTTCTCTGAGCAGACTGTTCGGAGATGCGTTTCTGCCTGACGGCAGAAGCTATACATTCTGGGGCAAAGGTGTCAGCCAGGGACACTCCGATGCTATCCGCCGTATCGAAGGCGTAAAAGACGCCCGGCAGTATACCGTACCGGTTGACGGAGTCCTGGAAAAAATCAGAAACGGGCAAACACCCGACCTTACTCCGGAACAGATGCACACCAGGCAATGCTACGTCGTGGCGGCTCCCGGCGCGGATAAATCCCGGATAGAGAAAAAAATAAGATCCATGCCGGATTATTTCGAGGGATATGAAACCGCCGTAAACTTTATTTCCGGAGAGGAAATGGAAACGAAACACTCCGGTCTGCCCCACGGAGGGACTGTTATCAGAACAGGGAAAACAGGGAACGGCAACAGGCATACCGTAAGTTTCAGCCTGTCTCTGGATTCCAACCCGGAATTTACCGGAAGTGTCATAGTTGCCTATGCCGAGGCCCTTTACAGAATGTACACGGAAGGGATACGGGGGTGTAAAACCGTGTTTGACGTTCCCCCGTCATACCTGATTGGTCTTGATGAAAACGAGTTAAGAAAACGGTTTCTGTAACCGGACACGGGATTGAATATACAGAAAAGGAGCATATGCGGACTACTTCCGTAATATGCTCCTTTCCGCATATGTTTCGGTATTTTGTCATTTTCCGGGGTTTACAAATGATAAATTATGTGGTATCATAAATAAGTAATCGGTTTTTGACCTCAGGCATGAACTGCCATGCGGCTTCCAGGAAGTCAGCGGCGGTTTGCCCCCGGAATCGGAAAAGCCGGTACGATGCTGTAGTTGAAGTAGGAAAGGTAGGAAAGCATAATGACACAGATAATTGCCCTGATCGCATTGGCGGTTTTTTCAGCCATCCTTATAGCAATCGGGGTCATAACGTCCGGGAAAGCCAAGACCCTGGACGGTTTTTTATTGGGCGGACGGAATATAGGACCGTGGCTGTCGGCACTGTCTTACGGCACAACATATTTTTCCGCCGTTATTTTCATCGGATATGCCGGCAAGCACGGATGGGATATAGGTATGGCGTCCCTTTGGATAGGTGTGGGAAACGCTGTGCTGGGTTCGGCTCTTGCCTGGATAATGCTCGCAAAAAAAACACGCCGGATGACCCACGCACTTTCCGCCCGCACGATGCCGGAATTTTTCGCCGCACGCTACGGCGACAAAAAAATGAAGGTGTATTCGGCGCTTATAATATTCATTTTTCTTGTACCCTACGCCGCCTCGGTATATAAGGGGCTGGGTTCTCTCTTCGGCTCGATATTCCCCAACGATATCCTCGGAATGTCCCCGGAAACCGCCTGCATGGCAATTGTCGCTCTTCTTGCGGCGGTATACCTGGTTCTGGGCGGATATTTTGCCACGGCAATAAACAATCTTATCCAGGGAATAATAATGCTTGCAAGCGTCGTTATAATGTGTGTGGCACTGGTCAACAGACCCGAGGTCGGGGGCTTTACCGCAGCAATGGAAGGACTCCGGCAGACAGATCCGTCCCTCGTTGATCTTTCCGGAGGAAGCAATGCGTCGTTCTTGCTGACAAATATTGCCCTTACGAGCTTCGGCGTATGGGGACTGCCGCAGATGATACATAAGTACTACGCAATAAAGGATGAAAAAAGCATACGCCAGGGTGCCGTGATCGCCACGGTATTTGCCTTGGTTATAGGCTGCGGCGCATATTTTGCCGGCTCATTGGGACGGTTCTTTATCGCTGCCGATGCCTCCGGTGCGCCCGCTGTCGGCTACGATAATGTGGTTCCGGAAATGCTGAACAAAGCATTCGGATCCTCTTTCGGCGGTAATATTCTGCTGAGCCTCATACTCCTGTGTGTTCTCTCTGCCTCCATTTCGACCCTGACATCGGTCGTTCTTACATCAAGCTCCTCCATTACGGTGGATCTGGCTCAGGTCTGCGGAGTAAAGTGGGATCAGCGAAGGCAGATGCTCTCCACAAGGATACTGTGTCTGCTGTTCATAGTTCTCTCGTTCATATTCGCGACCTTCAGGTTTGCCATAATAGTTTCCATAATGTCATATTCCTGGGGCATAATATCGGGCTGTTTCATCGGTCCGTATTTCTGGGCGCTGTACTCGAAGAAAACCACCCGTGCCGGAGCCTGGGCGGGAATGATAAGCGGAATAGTGACCGTAGCGGGACTGACGCTTTATTCCATGTTCACCGGTCCCGAAATCGAAAACGGGTTCATGGCGGCATTTTCCGCTGCCGGAGCAAACTCTCCCCTGTTCGGAACCATAGCCATGGCGGTGTCCTTCGTTATCGTTCCGTTGGTCAGCGCGGTAACAAAAAAACTTCCGGAAGAAATTACAGCTCAGGCTTTCGGAGAATAACCGAACAAAGAATAACAGCATTAAAGGCGGTCGGAATTCCGACCGCCTTCTATCTATATCAAAGAGGAAACTTTTCAGGTTTTTTACTTCCCGAGCCGCAGCTTCACTAATATACTATTCCCATCGGAGAAAAAATGTTACCGTGGGAATATTTTTTTGTCCGGACGATATATTTTCAATGGGATATTTTTCCGGAGGAGTGATAGGATGTATATTCTGGTGAATATGAAAAAAGCAATGCGTTATGCTGTCTTCCCCTTACTTGCGGCAATTATAGTTCTTATTGCGTCCGGTTCCGGCGCCGCGGCAAGGCTGGCATCAGCGCAGCAGGACAGCAGAAAAGTAGCGATTATAATGTACCACAGCATTCTAAAGGACTCTGCCCGCCAGGGCAAATATGTTGTGTCCCCGGCGGTACTTGAGGCGGATCTGAAATACCTGACGGAAAACGGCTACACCACCGTGACCGTTTCCGATCTCGCGGACTATGTTTTCCGCGGTAAGGAACTGCCGGAAAAACCGGTCATGCTTACATTTGACGACGGCTATTACAACAACTATCTCTACGCCTTTCCGCTGATGAAGAAATACAACTGCAAAATGGTTCTTTCCGTGGTCGGAACATATTCCGATCAGTTTTCGGAAACAAAGGACGAAAACGCATACTATTCCCACTGCACATGGGACGAAATAAACGAAATGATGGAATCAGGTCTCGTGGAGATCCAGAATCATTCATATAATATGCATTCCTACGGCTCATCCCGGCACGGAAGCCGTAAAAGGGACAGTGAAACAAAACAGCAGTACACCGAAGTTTTCACTGCGGACGTGGAAAAAATGCAACAGCGGGTCAAGGAGATGACAGGCTACACTCCGACAGCGTTCACCTACCCCTACGGTGCGGTATGTGCGGAAGCGGAAGAGCTTATAAGGCAGATGGGATTTATTGCCTCCTTCACCTGTGAAGAAAAAATAACCGTTATCTCAACCGATCCGGAAAGTCTGTATACCATGCACAGATGGTTGCGCCCGGCGGGAACGGACAGTAAAACATATTTTGAGCAGACAGTAAAACTCGGCAAATATTTCGGAGGTATACGATGAAAAAATTTTCCGACAACCTATCCTCTTTTATAAGCAAATATGCGTTTGTGGCCGTAGGTATCTGCGTTGTCACCGCCGTCATCATGCAGGTGCTTGTTTTCAGTAACCTCCGCACCATGTCACTTTCAGCCTCGGGAGCGGTCAGCGACTGGGGACTGGGCTTCGGAAAAGCGAACACCCGTCCGAGAGGAAACCTTTCCGAGCAGGAACTGGAAAAGTATGACGCTTATTTCATCGGAGGGGAAAGCAAAACCATATATCTTACCTTTGACGCGGGCTATGAAAACGGATACACCGCGAAAATCCTGGATGTTCTGAAAGAAAAGCAGGTTCCGGCGGCGTTTTTTCTGGTATCTCATTACATAAAAACAGAACCCGAGCTTGTCCGGCGTATGGCGGAAGAGGGACATATAGTAGCAAATCACACCAAAACTCACCCGGATATGAGCACGCTCACGTCAATTGACGCACTGAAGGCAGAACTTGAGCCCGTTCAGCAGCTTTACAGGGAATGTACGGGAAAGGATATGCCCATGTTTTACCGTCCGCCAAGGGGACAGTTCAGTAAACTGAACCTTGAGCACGCAAAACAGCTCGGATATACCACGGTATTCTGGAGTCTCGCCTACGTGGACTGGAACGTAAACAATCAGCCGTCACCCCAGGTAGCTATGGAAAAGCTGAACGGAAGAATACATGACGGTGCGGTCATACTTCTGCACTCAACCTCGGCGACAAATGCGGAAATTCTCGGTCAGCTCATAGACTCCTGGCGGGATCAGGGGTACAATTTCGGGACTCTTTACGACTTCCGTCCGGAAAAAACCCCTCAGCAATCCCCCTTTGCAAGCTGAAAAAACCGTGAGTAAAAACACGTGATCCCGGACTTGAAATACTGATACGGAAATCCGTATACGCGGAACAGTCATCGTTGATTTTTCTCCGGTGACTGTTCCGCTGTTTTCCGCCACTGACGTATGTATCTGCCAAAAAACGGAGTGCAGACGCTCTTTTTACATCGTTTCAGCCGTGTTTATATCTTTTCCCCTTACTGATCAGGCAACCTTTCCTGTGCAGGTCGCCGTTCCGCCGGCATAACCGGAATCATGCACGGCAGAGAACGAGCCCTGCCCCTCGTCATTCAGGGTGATGATGTTTGATTCCTGCTGCCGTGAAATATACAGACTGTAGTGGAAGTCAAACTGCACCTCGTCTGTACTGATCTCATTGACATCATTGCCGACAACACATCGGCAGATGTAGTTTTATGTTGTTATTCACATCTGTGCGATTGATGGTACAGCTTGCTCCGTTTGCACCGGGGATGTCCACAAATGTATATTTATTGCCGGATACCTGCTACTGATAATGCTCCGCATTGCGTGCAACGACCGTCAGCGTGGCGCTACTGTCGGAATCGTCCGGATCAAGTACGGTTTTGTCGACCGGTTGAATATCGATCCTGAAGGTCTTTCCTTAGAATTGTTGTTTTCAAACGTAAATGAATATGAAAAACAAAGATATCATGACATGATGTACCTTCGGGACATGCCTTTCCGAATTTACCTATTCCGGCTTTGAGACCGCTTGCATATCATAACATATCAAAAGTGCCGGTCGGGGAAACCCCTTCCGGCACATAACGGTTCATATTAAATTCGGACACCCGGAAAAGCCTTCCGGATCTGCCGGATCCGCAGTTCCCGGTCAGATATTGACGTCAATGCGCTGATCCTCGTCTACGGAACGGAAGCAGGCTTCCATAAGTTTAAGTACACGCATCATCTGCGGGTGTGTAACGATAAGCTCTTCCCTGCCCTCGATAGCCGCACAGAAATTGCGGTAGTAATCGTGAACGTCGGACTTGGGGATATCAAGCTCATAGGTTTGAGTCGTTACCTCATCCCTGGGTGCCATGGTCTTGGTGAGACCGGCGGCAGTCTGAACGGGAAGGACCTCGCTCTCGTGCCAGTGAGTGCATTTGACGACCTTTGTCTTTTCTCTCCAGTCCTCGATAAGAGCGGTTCCGTGTTCCGCCTGCATATAAAACCGGGGAAGAGCGATGAAGTTATAGGTTCCGACTTCAACATATGCTCTCGCGCCGTTTTCAAATATCATATCCAGTTTGAAACCGTCATCAACCTCTTTATTTGTGATATGGTCAAAACGGCAATATATGCTTTTTACGGTCAGGTCGGTGTAGATCTGAAGAATCTGATCTATAAGATGCACACCCCAGTCAAGGAGCATTCCGCCGCCGTACTTCTTGATACCGCGCCAGTCGCTGGGGATGCCGCGGGAACCGTGTATACGGGATTCCACATTGAATACTTTTCCGATCTCTCCGCTCTGATATATCTGCTTCATGGCGAGAAAATCCACGTCCCAACGTCTGTTCTGATGCACGCTGAAAACCACATGATTTTTATCCGCCGCGTCAAACATTCTCTGCAGAGATTCGCAACTGAGGGTAACGGGTTTCTCACAGAGCACGTTTTTGCCGGCATTGAGAGCCTTTATAACGACCTCTTCATGCTGATCGTTCGGAATCGCAACCGTAAGGAAGTCAATACTCTTATCCGCAAGGACCTCTTCATAGCTGCCGAAAGCCTTTATTCCGTTGGCTTCCGCAACCTTCGCACGGGCAGGATCCGTATCGTATATGCCCGCAAGATTCACGACATCGCTTTTCAGTGCCGCACGGGTGTGCCAGCCCCCCATTCCGCCGTAACCGATAACCGCAAGATTGTGTTTCATCTCTATTTCTCCCCGAAAAATACGGGATACTCTCCTTTCAAGGCTCTTGCCCACTTCAAATCAATTCATTATAGCAAATTTTATGTACAGTGTCAAGGATAAAAGCCCGTTGCCCCAAAAAAGTCGTTTTCTCTCCAATAAAATAACCACTTTCCGTTGCAGTTTGTTTACCAATATTGCGGAAAGTCCCGTATTTCGGGGCTTTCCGGCTCGTTTTCGCAACCGGCAGGACTCCTCAAAAAAGCAGTATGGCACCTTGCATTCCCCCTGAAAGACCGTTTCATGTATCACCGGACAGATACCGGCGGCAGAGGTTGGAAAGGAAGAAACAGGCGGTAACACCCTCAGGGAAATTTGCGTTTTTTGTTGCAATTACAGTATTGAAAATCCACAGAGGATATGTTATAATGTCTACGTTAAATTCATCCGCCGGTGTGATGGAATTGGCAGACGTAACGGACTCAAAATCCGTCGGTGGCAACACCGTGCGGGTTCGACCCCCGCCACCGGCACCACAACGACCGCAACCCTGTTCCGTTCTGCGGGATTATCTCGGAACCGGAACTTAAAACAACATACCCGGGGCATTAGCGCAGCTGGGAGCGCACAACACTGGCAGTGTTGGGGTCAGGGGTTCGAATCCCCTATGCTCCACCATAACGAAGACATCCGAACTTTTTCAGAGTTCGGATGTCTTCGTTTTCGGTATGAAACAGAATGCCAGGAACAGAAGGGTTGAAAAATGGTACTACGAATACGCATCTTTCTCCTGGTCTGATCACAGTCAAACTCTTTAACAAGTCACACTGAACTTAACTTTCCCATAGGGCAAAATCGGTTTCTTTCCTACATTAAAGTGACGTTACGCATCATTAGTTTATCCGGTCCGGCATAGTTGTCATGAACGGTCTCGGTGTCGGAAAGACGAAGCGAACCAAGGATATCCGAGAGCTTTGCGCTCATGGTAATACCAGTAACCGGTCTGACCTTTCCGTTTTCATGAAGATACGCCAGACGGATCTCTCCGCCGATATAGTCGTTATACAGATCCACCTGAAGCCCGGACAGAGAAACACATTCTATATAAACGCTTTTCTCAAGTTCCGTTTCCGTAAGGGTTCCCGGAGAAAGTTTCATACAGTGAAGGTCCCCCGTTTCAGGCTCTCCGAGATATGACGCAAAACGGTGGGCACCGTAATAGCTTACCACTTTTCCGTCACGGAGAATCTGAGTGTCCGTCAGCGCGGACCCGTCGCCGTCGAAAAATGCGGAACTTCCGCTTCCGCGTATTCTTCCGGACATGGTCAGATTGAGACTGTCACACCCCTCCGGCTGCAGTTCATCCCCTTTATGGTGCAGGTTTGCCCGGGAATACACTCCGGCATAGTTAAGATCTCCGGACAACTCCGACATAAGGGTCTCTATTTCCCCTTCCCGGAGTATCACGTCAGCCTTTAGCGGCGTTTCCGGCTTTACGGCACTATGGCGCAGGGACACTTCCTTCATCTTCCCGGAAATTTCCTTTTTTATCTTTTCCGGGTCAAATTCCGTAAACCGATACGCTTCGTAAAGTTCCACGGACCCGTTTTCATCGGTGTAAGTGGGAATAGCCTCTATCATTCCTCTGTACTTTATCTGAGTCTTATCCACGCCACGGCTGTTTATGACACGGACGGTATCCCTGTACAGGAATATTTCCGTTGCATTTATCGAGCCGCCCTTGCCGCAGTCCGCAGAAAATACGGCATCCGCTATTTTTGCCGCGAGGATTCGGGGCTCTTCCTCCTTAAGGTTGGACTCAAGTTCCGCCTGCAGTGTTCCGCCTTCGACCAGGTCATAGGGCTCGTTGAACACAAGCCTTGCCCTGTCCGCTGCCTGCTTTATTTTGGAACGGACCTCGTCCTCGGACATGGACTCGTAGACAGCAAAGGTTGAGTCTCCCTTTTTTCCGTCATGATCCACATACACCGTTACACTCAGCTGCGTAGTGTCTGTGGCACGGACTGTTTCAAGCTCCCGATGGACAAAAAACAGTTCATATGATTCACTCTTGGAGCAGATAACACGGTAACCGTCGGTATCTTTGCTCTCCCCGAGAAGTTTTACTATATCAATCATCCGAGTTTCACCTTCACTTTCAGATTCGGTCCGCCGTCGGAGACCCTCACCCATTCTTTATATCCCTTGCCACAGTACCCCGCGCCGATAACCTCGAAGCCGTCGGACACCATGGAAATGGATTTGAGCAGATCCGGCACAAAGCCGCTCATAACCACGGGGGAAACGTAATGGTCGGTAAGCTTGCCGTCCACGATCTCGATACCGTATTCGGCGGTACACTGTATCTGCCAGTTCTTCGGGTCCTCCATGCCGTTATTTGTTTCGAAAAGCATATATCCGTGCTTCACAGAACGGATCATATCCTCAAGTTTATCCTTGCCGGGCTCAAAGAAGGTATTCGTCATCCGGGAATACGCCTTGCGCAGATAGGACTGTCTGCGCCCGTTTCCGGTGGGCTCTTTGTCAAGCTGTGCCGCGGAGGCAAGGTCGGAAAGTCCCGAAACAAGAATCCCGTCCTTTATTATCTGGGTATCCCGGGCAAGAACTCCGTCATCGTCGAAGAAGTAAGATGCGGCACTGAGCGTTGCCGCCGCACCGTCATGCATATTGGCTATGGGGGACGCCACATACTGTCCCACACAGTATTTCGCCATGGCTCTGTCCTTTACGAACTGATCCATTTCAACCCCGTGGCCGAAAGCCTCATGAGCAATAAGTCCGGTTATGGAACTGTCGGTGATAACGTCATATATACCGGGCTCGATGGGGGTTGCTTTGGTCAGATGCAGGGCTTTATCCGCAAGCTTATCCACAAGCATCGGCATATCCCGCATAACATCAGCCATCAGATGAGAGCTTACCCCCTCCCTGGCCTGAACCATTTTTCCGTCCTGGCAAATAGCCATAAGCATTCCGTTGACCCAGCCGTAATTCTGGGAAAGCTCACGGTTCTGGGAAACGAACAGCTTGGAAACAGTGAAGGGCTGGACCACAACTACCGCATTGAGGAATCTTCCGTCCTTTTTGAGTATCTCGTCTCTGAGCCCGGAACAGAATTCCAGGACTTTACCGTCATCATACTCATCAAAATCAGAATCCCGCACAAAATCTTTTTTCAGAGGCTCGTCCTTTATCTGTCCCACGGATATCATCTTTCCGCTCAAAGAGGGATCAGCCTTCACCCGGGAAAGTATTTTTTCCGCAAGAACTGCAGGATCTCCGGACAGATCACTCATGGAATACTCGAAAAATGATCTGCCGTTGCACATTTTTACAACGAACCCGCACTCCCCTTCCCCGTCCCGTATAGCGGAAGAACGGCGGTCGGTACGGTACACAGTAGCCCTGACATCGGTACCGAGAATACTTACATATTCAAAAGTCTTTCTCAGTTCCGCCACAAGAGCACGGCATTCGGAGCGTTTTCCGTTCAAATATGCTGAAAATGCCATTTATACAACCTCCTTGTTTTCAATTGTAAAGAGTCGGAAACAGCCTCAAGTCGATTACGTGACGCAGCCCTTTCCGATACAGATTAATACACGGTAATGATAACACAATATCGAATTTTTGTCAATAACCTGCCCCATACAGCGGCAGAAAGTTCTATGCAGTTTAATCAAAACTTAATATTTTCTCCCTTGTTTTTTAAACCGCCGCAGAGTATAATATCGTAGGAAGAAGGTGTGCAGATGAAAAAAGCGACAAAAAGAACCCTGGCGGTAATACTTGTTCTGGCCGTGGCGGCAGTCGCGTGTTTTGTGATATTCTCCGAATCCTTCGGATATTACAGGTTTATTGCCGCAGATTATATAAAAGGGCTGTTTGACGGGGCGAAAACGGAGACTGTTGACACGAAAACCGTTGCCGTAGACTCCGAAACACTGCTTGGCGACCTGAGGACGAAAATTTCGGACAGCCTGCTTCTGGTCAACTCGGAATACGGACTGCCGGACAGTTTTGACGAGGGGCACGTAATTGAGTACTCGGAAGGGGTATATCTTCACCGGGAAATGACGGAGGCCTTCCGGAACCTGAGCAAAGAGATATCGGACCGATTCGGGCAGAAACTGTTCGTCATGAGCTCTTTCCGTTCCGCGCAGTCACAGGCGGTGATTGCCGACCAACGGGGAGATTGGGCGGCGGAAGAAGGGCACAGCGAACATCAGACAGGACTTGCGGCGGATATTTATGTAAAATACTACGCAGGAGCAGGTTTTCTGAAATCGAAAGCGGGACAGTGGGTCAATTCCGAGGCGGACAGTTTCGGCTTTATCATAAGATATCCTTATTACGGAAAATCTTCAACGGGTTTCTCATATGAACCCTGGCACATAAGGTTTGTGGGGCTTCCTCACAGCGAGATCATACACGGAAACAGGATCACTCTTGAAAAGTATATCTTTTCCCTTAAACCGGGGAATTTTTACAGATACGGGAAATATATCATCAGCAGACAGCCACTTGCCGATGAATATTCCGTTCCAGAGCAATACATGTCTCTGACCTTCAGCCCGGACAATACCGGAAATGTTATTCTCACTTTTGAAATGCAATAAGTATCACCTGCCGCGGAAACTGTCAACAGCGTATCCGGCGGGTCATCCTCAGAATAAGCAAAAGGCACCCGCGTTGCGGGTGCCTTTTCCGAAAACAGATATCTTCAACCCCGGAACACGAACGTATCCCGTCATGTTCAATGGATCATTCAGGATCCGGTCACATTCATATTCACGGCGCAAAGGGTACTTCCCTGCTGTATAGCCCCGTGAACGGAACCGATATAGTCCTTGCCCAGCAGATCGTAGAAGTTGCCGCTGATATTCAGTTCCGGTAAACGGCCCGCAAGTTTTCCGTCTTCCAGAAGATAAGCCATCTGCACAGGAGTGGCAAAATGCCCGTCAGGAGTGGTATCTCCGCCGGATGCCATAACAACAAACACCGCCTTACCGGGAACGAGAGCTTTCAGGTCTGCGGCAGTAGGTTCGGGATAAAAACTGTGGAAACCGAGACTCGGCACGCCGTCGTAAGACGCCGCGGCGGTTCCGAGATCAGGCAAGGAGAACTGTTCCGCGGATTTTTTTGTGGTGAGAAGCCCGGAGAGTACGCCTTTTTCTATAAGGGCAGGACGAAGGTCGGGGGCAACACATCCCTCAGAGTCAAAGAAGCATACCCCGTGGTTTGTGGTGGGATTCATGTCGTCCCGGAGTGTCAGTTTGTCCGAAAAGACCTTCTGGCCGAACTTTCCGCTGAGAAGAGAAGCGCCTGAAACGTACATTTCGGCGACAAAATGCTGCAAAAACGTACCGAACAGATCCGATGCCTCAAGAACAACGGGGTAGTTTCCGAACCCGATGTCCGCGGGGATATAGTATGCGTCATACTGTTCTTTGAACTGAGCCAGAAGCGCATCCTCATCGAAATGATCCCCGGAGAAACCGAAAACGGTATCAAAAAGATTTCCGGAGCCCCTGTTCTGAACGGCAAGACTAAGGGAAAACTTTCTGCCTGAACTGAAAAGATGTCTTCCCAGGGAGTTGCGGTATTCCGCCTTTTTGTATTTCAGGCTTATTTTATTGGAGAAGGCAAAATTGGGGCAAGCCTGTCCCAGCCGGTCAAGGAAGGACTGCATCCTCGGAATAAATTCGGGGACGGGAATTATTTCCTCATCGTGAAGCTCGTCCCTGTCCAATGCCTCCCCGAGTTTGCAGGGATATGGTATCCCGACCTCCAGAGCCTCTGCGGCTTTTGCGGTAAGGCTCTCCTCATCCGGAGTCCCCAGACAACCGGCAATGCCGATACATCCCTTGTCATAAACACGGACGGTACCGGTGGTCTCCTCCTGCTCACGGAAGCTGTCTATCTTGCCGCCGGTGACGTTAAGCGTCACGGAACGGCTGGTTTCTGTAAGAAATTCTTTTTCCATTTCACTCACCTCACTGTACGTTCATGGATGACACACGGACATAAGGTCCGCCGAAACCTACAGGCAAGCCTACCTGCTCCATTTTTCCGCATCCGCCCGTGACGAAGGACAGCAGTTCCACGTCTTTTGTCAGTCCGTCGATAAGTCCGAGCGTCTCGAAAACAGAACCGGTCAGAACGCTTATCTGTACCGGACGTCCGAGCTTTCCGTCAACGATCTCGTATGCCAGACTCGGAGCAATGGTAAATGTACTCATTCCGCTGCCGTGACGGATGGTTTTAATGTAGTATCCTTTTTTTATCGGAGCAATCAGCTGGTCAAAATCCAGGTCTCCGCCCTCGATATAAGTGTTTGTCATACGGACAATGGGTTCAAAGGTACAGTCAATAGCCCGCGCGTTACCCGTGATACCTTCGTCCAGAGCCGCCGCAGTCTGCGCGTTATGAAGGCGTCCCGCAAGAACTCCGTTTTTGATCAGATAGTTTTTCTTGGCCTTCGTTCCCTCGTCGTCATAGGGAACATATCCTGAACCGGGAACGGAACCGCATTCGGCAATGGACAGAATAGGCGACCCTACGGTTTTTCCCAGCTGCCATTCCAGACGCATGGATTCATCGGAAAGCATGAAATCGGACTCGGACTTATGCCCGAAGGACTCATGGGCAAAAACTCCTGCCGCCTCGGGAGACAGTACCACGGGATATTTCCCCGCAGTCACGGGAACAGAGTTACGCATGAATGAGACCTGCTCCGCAACCGCAGCACGGATCTCGGACTCCAGCCCCTGAAGTTTTTCAAACCGGGTATCCCCCTTCTGCCAGTGTCCGGAAAATTTCTTTTCCCCTTCCGCCATGCTGCAGGATAAGGCAAGACCGCAGGTCTGATAATCGTATGTGATATCCGCACCGAGACTTGAGCGGAAGCGGAAGACGCTGTTTCTGTCCAGATACGAACCCTGAGGCATGGTAATGCAGGATTCCTCGGACAAAAGGGGAAGATATGACAACAACAGTTCCTGCTTCTGTTTGACAGGTATGTCACGGACGGAGTGATCGGCAAAACTCATCACAGTATCTTTATTCCGTTCAAACCGACGGACTATGGGGTCCTCAAGAATATCGGGATTTTCCGTAGCGGAAGCATAGAGCCCGTCCAGGGTCTGCTGAAGATTGGAAAGATCGGTCACCGAGGCATAGTACCAGAGTTTTCCGTCATAGACCCGGAGAAAGGCTCTCTGCTCGGTGCGGGTCTTCATTTCCTCCAGAACACCCGCTCTGTAGGATATTGTGGTACGACTCCTGTCTTCGGTCCGGACATCGGCATAAAAGCCATCACGAAACTGAACCATAAATGGAATCCTCCTTATGTATTTTCTTTTATATTTCCGATAGTAAATATATTCCGGTTGACAGTATAGCACAATTGCCGGTGTTTGTAAAGAGCCGGACAGAAATATTCCGGTAAAAGTGTCCATATCATTCCGAAACAGCATATTTTTATCTTCTGTGTCAACGGCGGTACCGGTTCCGGAAAGATATCCTGCCCGGACTTCCCTCCGCCTGACCTCAGACCGGGTGAACCGTCACATATCTCCCCCGGAGAAAATATTCCGGGATAACTCTGTCATAAGGATGTCTCTATCATTCTTTATGCGGAATTTTTCTCATTGCGTCAAGCAATCCGCCGAACATCCACAGATTTCCCACACTGATCCATGCGCAGGAAACAGCATTGACCCACGGATGATTTCCAAACACATTCAGAAGCATTGCCGCAGCCATTCCGACCGGCAGGGAAAATATCCAGCACCATTTCGGATAAGGTGTCAGGCCCTTTGAAAAAGCCATAATCTGAGTGACAGCAAGTACAAGGAAGAATATCCAGAAAAGGATAAAAGCAGGCAACGCAAAATACGCCCCGTATTTCCACACCAGTTCCGTCTCAAGTCCGTGTTTTAAAAGAAAGACCATTGCACAGACAGGCACATGAAAGCCGCATCCGCCGAAGATCACGTAGCCGAGTATTCCCGAACGGTAGCAATGTGCATAACCCGGGGAGTTTGCCGCGATCAGGCGGTAAACACCGAAGTAACAAAGTCCTTCCAGCGTAATGCCGAACAGCCCCGACAACGCCGCTGCAAATATTCCGCCGTCAGAGGTTCCGGTATACGCCGAGAGCATCCGGGCAAGCCCGGTAAGGCTCTCATCCTCTGCCCCCCAACCCAGTATCATATCTCCGACAAAGTGAAGTACCGATGCCAGAAGCCCTATGGTGAGAAGCTTTTTTATACGCGGCATATCAAGTTGCCGCGAAATTCCGATATCGTTAAAGTCCGTCATTTATTTTTCCTCTTGTATCCGCAGTCACAGTACGGACCGCCGGAGGCAAGGGTATATTCCCTCACAAAATCCGTCACGTCGCCTGCCTGGCTCATGGTGTAGTCGAGGTGGCAAAGAGCAGGTGTCAGATCATATAACCCCAGCTTTTTCATCAGTACACAGATACCGCATCTGGTAAAACGCCCCTCATATCCGCTGCCGTCGGGATACTCGTAATAATCCATATTCCATGAATAAGGGTTGCGGTCTGCGGCTTTGAGCTTTGCCGTCGCCTTCATACCGGCAATGTCCTTTTCGGTGAACTTTGATTTTCCGCTCTTCCGGCAGAACCATTTCATGGGCTTTGTCATCATGGCCCCGGCATAGTATTCCGTAAGCGGACCGACTTCCGGACGCTCCGGCATGGAGAGGATAAAGGCCCCTACGGTGGTTATGACTTTGCGGAGTTCCGGTGAAGGTTTGAAAAATACACAAAAAATAAACGCTGAGTGTTGTAACCTCTTGCGTTTTTCCGGGAAATGTGTTATCATATTACCGACAGTCAGATACGGCGGTTTCCGTTTCCGGAGCAATGCCTGACCGGAACAGGGCTGACGGTTCGGGAATCCGTCCGATGCTGGCGGGTTGGCCCGAGCGTGCCGTTTGCGGAAACGCACGTCCGGAATGACCTGTCGGAAACACATAAACAACGCCAAGGGGGAATCCCCTGCCTGCAACAGAAAGCGAGAGATTTCCCCTATGAAACGGAACACAAGACAGCTGATTCCCCTGATCGTTGTTTTTGCCCTCATTGCCGCGGCTTATTCCTGCAGGATGCTTGCCAAATTCGACATCGGCGGGGTTTATGTGAACTATATCCGCGCCGCGCTTTATTTACTTCTGTTTTCCCTTTGGGGTTATTCCCTTGACCGACGCATTATACAGCCGCAGACTCTGCACTGCCTGCGCCTGACGGCTGCCCTGATGCTTGTGTGGCTTGTTTTGCGCACTCTGAAATACGAGGTCGTCACCGATCCGACGGCGGCGCGGTACATCTGGTATCTTTACTATTTACCCATGCTTTTTATACCGCTGCTCGGGGTGTATATTGCACTGTCTCTCGGAAAACCGCAGGAAATCCGTCTGAACGGAAGGACCGGCTGTCTGGCGATTGTTCCGGCTGTGCTTTTTCTGTCGGTGATCACCAACGACCTGCACCAGCAGGTGTTTGCGTTCAGCGGCGGAGTGCCGGGGGGACAGGACAACTCTTCGTTTTCTCACCGTCCGCTGTATTATGCCTGTTTCGGCTGGATGGTCGCCTGCATGGTTTTTGCGCTTGTCAGGCTCCTGAACAAAAGCCGCATACCGGGCAGCGGAAAAAGGAAGCTTGCGCCGTTTGTTACAGGCTGCATAACGGTTCTTTACGGGTTTCTTTATCTGTCGGGACTGCCGGCTGTACGCTGGTGGTTCGGCGATATGAATGTGATGTTTTGCCTGTTGTTTGCCGCGATTTACGAAAGCTGCATACGCTGTCGGATGATACAGTCCAACACGGGATATGTCGAGCTTTTCGAGGCAACGACGCTGGCTGCCTGTATTGCGGACAGCAGCGGAAACATCGTTCTCCGCTCCCATGCCGCCTGTGATGACATTGCCTGTCCGGAGGAGGGGACTCAGGTCTTCCGTCCCGACGGAATACGAATCTCGTCGGCACCGATAAGCGGCGGATATGCCGTCTGGCAGGACAATGTGCGTCCGCTGACCGAGCTGCGGGCAAAGCTGAGCGGGAACAAAGCCATAATCAAAAACAACAAGGAAAAGCTGCAGGAGGCTTATCTCATACAGAAGAAGCTGTACGAGCTGACCGAAAAAAACCGTATTTACGATGAGCTGGAGGCAAGGTACGGAAAGCAGATAAACAGGATCGGGCAGCTTTTGAAGCAATGTGAGGATGCGGAACCTGCAGAGGTGCGGAACCTGCTGAAAAGGATTCTTCTGCTGGGAACCTACATCAAGCGCGGCGCCAATCTTTATTTTCTCGGCATGGAATACGAGCTTCTGCCCCAGCAGGAGCTCCGGCTGACCGTTGACGAGGCGGTGAGGGTCATGACCGTCTGCGGCACGGAGTGCAGTGTGGTCTACCATACGACGAAGCCCATGCGCTCGACGGAGGTGATGCGGCTGTTTGATCTTCTTAAAACGGTTGCGGAAATGACGGTAAACGGGCTGCAGTCCCTGTTTATTTCCGTGTCCGACGGCGAGATGGACCTGTCGGTGGAATGCACCGCCGATCTGTCCTTCCTTGCTTCTCCGGATATAACGGTCAGGCGGGAGGACGGTCTGTGGCTCGTCCGCACGCTGATAGGAGGTTGTGACGATGCGTAAACCGAAACAGCTGGGCTTCAATTCGATCAAGGAGAGCTTTGACCGGCTTCCCACCGCTGCGTGCTTTTTTGACAGCGCGGGAAGCATAGTTCTCTGCAACCGGCAGATGTATCAGCTGAGCCGGTATCTGCTTGACAGCGATATGCAGTATCTCGGAGAGGTCGAGGAGGCGCTGTCTGATCTTCCCTGCGGCATTGTCCGGGTGCCGGATGTGGAGAATACCTATCGGTTTCCGGACAAAACCGTGTGGAGATTCGAAAAAACCTGGGTTACCGACCGGTACGGGAGGAGCTATATACAGCTTACCGCCGCCGACGTTACAGAGCTTCAGCGTGCTCTTGTACAGCTTGCCGACGACAGCAGAAAGCTGGAGGAGGATTCGGAAAAGCTGAAGCAGCTTTCCGACAATGTGGGGGCATTGGCGCGGGAAAAGGAGCTGCTTGCCGCAAAATCCTCCATGCACGACAGCCTTGCCGCCTGCATTACGCTGACAAAGCAGTATATAACGGGAGATTTCGACGGTATTGATGCGGATACCGTTTGTCACGAATGGGAGAAAGCCATTGACTTTCGGGATTCGATCCGTCTGCCGGCAAAGAAAAAGCTGTTTGACAGCGCAAAGACCAGCGGCGTGACCGTGAGAATCAGGGGCGAAGAGCCGACGGACGCCGAGGCGGAGCTGATGTACACCGCCATGCAGGTCTGTCTGGACAACGCCATCCGGTATGCCGGAGCCACCGTGATCTCCGTAAACATCTGGGAAAGCGAGGGCGGCTACACGGTTATGATACGCAACAACGGCAAGCCGCCGGAGAAAAAGATCACGGAGGGCGGCGGTCTTTCCAATCTGCGCCACCGGGTCGAAATTTCGGGTGGGAGGATGACGGTACAGAGCATGCCGGAGTTTTCTCTTGTGATCGAGATACCCAAAGTCGGAATGCGGGGGGGGATAACCTATGGCTGTAAGAAAAATACTGATTGTTGAAGATCAGGCACTGGCGAGAACCTATCTGTGCTCCTGCGTGGAAAAGTGCAGGGATTGTGAGGTCGCGGGAACGCTGTCGAAAGCCGATGCGGCGCTTTACCGGTGCGGCGAGGATCACATCGACCTGATTCTCATGGATATATGCACCGAAAGTGACTCGGACGGTCTGACTGCTGCCGAATCGATTAAGAAGTTCTATCCCATGATAAAGATCGTTATAGTGACATCTATGTTGGAGGGACGATTTCTTGACCGGGCAAAAAAGATCGGCGCCGACAGCTTCTGGTATAAGGATTCCCCTTCCGGTGACCTTTTGAGCGTGATTGAAGGCACTCTTTCTGGTAAACGCTTTTGGCCTGACGGTGTTCCGACTGTCCGGCTCGGCAAAACGCTTTCCTGTGAACTATCCGACCGCGAGATGGAGACTCTGCGCCTGCTCTGTGAGGGAAAAACCAATACCGAGATCGCCGCGGAACTGAACGTGGCGGAATCCTCGGTGCGGACCTATATTAACCGCATGCTGGAAAAAACGGGTTATACAAACCGCAACCGTCTGATGATTGCAGCCGTCGGCAAACGGATGGTCGTGCCCGGATGCTGGCTTGATGAGCATGAAGAAAAACGATAAATATGCAGAAAAATGACGGCTCTATGCATTGCGGCATTTTTGAGGGACTGTTAAGAACACCGGGTTTTTAACAGTCCCTTTTCCACTGTCCGGAGGGAAAAGGGCGTGAGTTCACAAAATATTCACAATCAGGCCGGCATTTGTCCTCTTTTTTGAGGACAGACGGAGCCGTTTTTTTCTGATATAATAATACCGGATAGCAGGATGAAGCGGATTCATCAGATATATCAAGAAAGAAAAGGCGGGATGGTTCGATGAAAAAAATTGTGGTCGATATGCAGAATTATCTGTTCGGCGATTCCATAGCGACCGCTTTCAGAAATTCGGACTATGATATCGACGCGGTTCGGACGGAATCCCCGAAAGATACAGTCGAACTGTGCCGGGTGTATAAGCCGTTTGTTCTTGTGATGGAAGTTACGGGATACACTCCGTGGATGCTGTGTGAGAGGCTGAAGCTCCGGGACGAGGTCAAGGCTGTATGTCCCGATTGCAAGATTGCTCTCATCGTCGATTCCAACACCGAAAAACAGGCGGCGAAGGATATCAGGGACGCAAAGAAGAACGGTATTATCGACCAGTTTTTCTACGGCTCGATGTCCGCCGAATATCTGATGGATCAGATCTACGCAATGTGACACGGTCGCGTGGCGAAACACACAAAAGGAGGAAAATTAATGCGTAATTCAAAACGATGCGGCAGTTTTTTTCCTTGTCTCTTCATCAATATTCTTATGAATATCGGAGGACTGCTGCCGGCTGCGGTTTTATTGGTGCTACATTTTTGGCTGAAAATATCTGTGTGGTGGTCGGTCGGTGCATTCATCGCATGGGTTTTGTATCTGATTATGTGGGTGTCCTTTATCGGCTGGGCGGGCAGATGCAGTTCGGAGCGCGATTTGCCGAAAACAAACAAAAACCCGTATTCCGTCGGGAATGCGGAAAAGAATCAGTAATCTTCCGGCTTCTGCCGGGAAATATATATTGATTATTCTTACAATTGGAAAGGAGTAATTTTTATGGGTCTTTTCAAAGCAGGTATCGGTGCGTTGGGAGGCACTCTTGCCGATCAGTGGAAGGAGTTTTTCTACTGCGAATCCATGCCCAAGGAGGTGCTCGTCACCAAGGGTCAAAAGCGTGTAGGCAGCCGTTCCTCCAACACAAAGGGCAGCGATAATATCATCTCCAACGGTTCCGGCATTGCCGTTGCCGACGGTCAGTGCATGATCATCGTGGAACAGGGAAAGGTAGTAGAGGTTTGCGCCGAACCCGGCGAATTTACATATGATACCTCAACCGAGCCGTCCCTTTTCTCGGGCAAGCTCGGCGAGAGCATCAAGGAGACCTTCAGGACCATCGGTAAGCGTTTCACCTACGGCGGTGATACCGGCAAGGATCAGAGGGTGTATTATTTCAACACCAAGGAGCTTATCGACAACAAATTCGGCACCCCTAACCCCATTCCCTTCCGTGTGGTGGATTCCAAGATTGGGCTGGATCTGGACGTATCGGTGCGGTGCTCGGGCGTGTATTCGTACAGGATTGCTGACCCGCTGCTGTTCTATACGAACGTCTGCGGCAACGTGGAGAAGGAATATACCCGGGATGAGCTTGACAGCCAGCTGAAAACAGAGTTTGTCAGCGCACTGCAGCCGGCATTCGGACGTTTGTCCGAGCTTGAGCTGCGTCCCAACCAGATTGTGACACACAATACCGATCTTGAAAACGCCATGAACACGGCGCTCTCCGAAAAATGGGGAGAGCTGAGGGGGCTGAAGGTCGTCAGCATCGCTCTCGGTTCGGTCACACTGCCGGACGAGGATGCGGATATGATCAAGCAGGCACAGCGTGCGGCGATCATGCGTGATCCCACCATGGCGGCGGCAACGCTTGTAGGTGCGCAGGCAGATGCCATGAAGACGGCGGCAGGCAATCAGGCAGGCGCTATGACCGGCTTTATGGGCATGGGCATGGCCATGAATGCCGGCGGCGGCATGAACGCACAGAACCTGTTTGCCATGGGACAGCAGCAACAGCAGCAGGCGGCACCTGCGCCGGGCGGCTGGACCTGCGCGTGCGGAGCGAGCGTGAACGGAAACTTCTGCCCGAACTGCGGAGCGAAGAAGCCGGAGCCTCAGCCCGCGGCAGGCGCATGGAAGTGCAGCTGCGGCGCGACGGCAAGCGGAAAGTTCTGTCCGGAGTGCGGCGCACCCAAGCCTGCGGACGAAGCCGGCTGGACCTGCTCGGGCGGAACGGTGAACAAGGGGAAATTCTGCCAGAAATGCGGCGGCAAAAAGCCCGAGGGCGCACCGCTCTACCGCTGCGACAAGTGCGGCTGGGAGCCGGCTGACCCGAAGAATCCTCCGAAATTCTGCCCGGAGTGCGGGGACATATTTGACGACAAGGACATAAAATGAGTCATGCGGCGAGGGCGCTGACCGTTATCGCGCTCATGATCACGGTTTCGGCTGTGACAGGCACCTTCTTTTCGGTGCTGCGCCAGCATTTTTCTGGACGCCGGAGGACGGGACGGAGCGGTAAGGAAAAACACATCCCGGCGGTCAGTGCCGAGCCGCGAAGAATTCCCGACGGTGCGTGGCTTATTAGTCTCAACTGGTGCCAGAGCTCGTCGAACGAATATGAATGCTTTGCTTTTGATCTGAACAGAGACGGAAACTCCTGTAGGATCTCCGGATGGTTTGTCGATCCGGAGAGCGGCGGGAGGACAGACGCTGAGGCTGTGCTACTTGACGACGGGCAGCTGAAAAGCATTGAAGGCTGCCTGAAAAGCGGCGGCTTCCAGGTCTGCGGCGAACGTGAACCGGAAGAGGGAGTTTATGACGGGGTCTCCGGGATGCTGTGTGCGGGCTGGAGATTGCCGGACGTCAGCACCGTTCCGGTCAGATACAGTGGCAGGGGTGAAAAAGAGCTTCTCGGGCTACTGAAGCTGTTTCTGAGGCAGTAGGGCAGGCTTTCCAACCGAAAAACCGGAATAATCCGAAATATATTCCATATCGGCTTTGCCTGCGGTTCCGGGTTACGGAGCAACGGAGCAAAACGGATTATGCAGGAGAAAAAATAACGGAGGACCATTATTATGGGACTGTTTGACAAAAAATATTGCGACATATGCGGTCAGAAAATCGGATTTTTCGGAAACCGCAAGCTGGAGAACGGAAATCTCTGCAATGACTGTGCAAAAAAACTCTCACCGTTTTTCAGCGAACGCCGGAACTCGACGGTGGAGGACATCAGGCGACAGCTTGCCTACCGCGAGGAAAACGAAAAGCAGCTTGCCGCTTTTTTCCCGTCGCTCACCTTTGACGGGAGCAAGAAGGTATATATCGATCCCATGAGGGAACGGTTCGTCGTTACCGGGGTTTCCAACTGGCGCAGTGCCAACCCCGACCTTATTGCTTTTTCGCAGGTTTGCGGGGTGGAAACGGATATCAGAGAAAACAAGGAAGAAATTTATTACGAGGATTCCGACGGAAACAGGAAGAGCTATGCTCCGCCCCGTTACGCCTGTGACTATGAGTTCAATGTGACGATACGGGTGGATTCACCGTGGTTTGACGAGATAGAGCTTGAGCTGAGCGACGGCAACCGTCCCGACAGCCGCTATACCGAGCTGTACCGCGAATATGAGCGGAAAATGCATGAGCTTGCGGATATTCTGATGCGCCGGGACGATCGATACAGAGTCTGGGACGGCGACGGTATGATGAAACAGACAGACAGCCGTCCCGAGAAGCCCGCCGTGCGCTCCGCCTGTGATAATTGCGGCTGGGCGCCCGCTGCCGGACAGAGTATGCCGAAATTCTGCCCGGAATGCGGCAGACCGCTTCGGTAAAGCCATGAAGCATACCGTGTGCATGGTTTCGGCTGCCGTGCTTGCTCTCCTGCCGGTTTTCGGGCTTTTCGGCTGCGGCGGAAGCAAAAAGTACACCGCCGATGACATCGTTTTAATAAATACGGTTTATTACGGCACGGAAATGAACCCTGTGTATTCCTTCGCCCTGAAAAAGGAAAATGACGGCTGGTTGTTCTCTGCAGACTGTCTTGTGGGGAGTCAGAAGGATCATTACACCTCGTTCGGCTCCTTCCCGGTAACGGCAGAGGATGCGGAGGGCTTCCTTCGGATCATCCGCGAGGACGGCGAGACAGAGAGGCTTTTCAGATACCGTAATCCGATGCGGATTTTTAACAGGTCGGATGCACCTGCGCGTAGCTCCGGAATGACCTTCTCTGACGGAAACAGGGTGGAGAAGGAAACGGCGCTCGGTAGCAGGGCGATCGAATATCTCCGTGAGCTTGCCGACAGGTATTACGAGGCGGCAGAGAGCCGGCAGATGGCAGCCGGAACGAACGGATAAGAAAAAGTCGGCAAAACGCCTGCGGTATCCGGCAACCGATTCAAAACAAAACAGAACAGGAGAAATTTGATGGCAAATCTTCAGGAATACAAATGCCCCTGCTGCGGCGGGGCGATATCCTTTGACAGCCAGCTCCAGAAAATGAAGTGTCCCTATTGCGAAACGGAATTCGAGATGGAGACTCTGAAGAGCTATGACAGCGAGCTTCAGGGAGACAAAACCGATGAAATGGATTGGGAGACCTCGGCGGGAAGCGAGTGGACGGAGGGCGAGACAGATGGACTGCGCTCCTATGTATGCAAGTCCTGCGGCGGCGAGATAGTCAGCGATGCCAACACGGCAGCCACCACCTGCCCCTTCTGCGACAACCCCGTGGTGATGATGGGTCAGTTCTCCGGCGCGCTCAGACCGGATCTTGTTATTCCGTTCAGGATGGACAAAAAGGCGGCAAAAGCCGGGCTGATGAAGCATCTGACCGGCAAGCGGCTGCTTCCGAAGGTTTTCAGAGACCAGAATCACATCGACGAGATCAAGGGGGTTTATGTCCCGTTCTGGCTCTACGATACAGATGTTGATGCGCAGGTGCGCTACCGTGCAACAAGAGTGAATTCATGGAGCGACAGCGATTACAACTATACCGAGACCAGTTATTACATGGTACACAGGGGCGGAAGCGTAGGTTTTGAACACGTCCCGGTTGACGGGTCGTCCAAAATGGCGGACGATCTTATGGAATCGATAGAGCCTTATAACTTCGACGATGCGGTTGACTTTCAGACGGCATATCTTGCCGGTTTTCTGGCTGACAAATACGACGTTACGGCGGAGCAGAGCATCGACAGGGCGAACGAGCGTGTCAAACGCTCCACGGAAGAGACATTTGCCCAGACCGTCAAGGACTATACCACCGTGCGCACCGAAAACAGCAGCGTTCAGTTTCGCGGAGGCAAGGCAAAGTATGCGCTTTATCCCGTGTGGCTCCTCAACACTACCTGGAACGGAAACAAGTACACGTTCGCCATGAACGGGCAGACCGGGAAATTCGTCGGTGATCTGCCGGTTGACAAATCGGCGGCGACCCGGTGGACACTGCTGCTTACGACGATATACGGGCTTGCCTCTTACGGCATCGTGTGGCTTCTGCGCCTGATAGGACTGGTCTGAGGGGGGCTGAGCGAATGAAAAAGACAATACTGACGATTCTGGCTGTCATTGTTCTCTGTCTCGGGACTGCGTTTTCCGCCTTTGCGGAAGGAGAGGTTCAGGACTTCCGGAACAGCGGCGACAGAGTTATCGACAATGCGGGGCTTCTAACCGACAGTCAGAAATCCGATTTGAACCGGAAGATCGATGAGATCCGTGTCCGGCAGAAGCTGGATATCGTTGTCCTGACGACAGCAACTCTTGACGGCGCGAAGACGTGGGAGTATGCCGACGATTACTTTGACTATAACTCGTACGGATACGGCATGAAAAGGGACGGTCTGCTCCTTCTCATCAGTACTGAGGAAAACGACTGGTACATATCCACCCACGGCTACGCGATATATGCCTTTACCGATGACGGTATAAGCTATATCGGCAAAAAGCTGAAGCCCTACCTTTCCGGCGGGGATTTTGCCGGCGCGTTTGATGCCTTTGCGGAGCTTTGCGACGATTTTGTCTCTCAGGCAAGAAACGAAACGCCCTATAATTCGTTCAATCTTCCGAAGGAACCCATTTCGTGGATCTGGATACCCATTTCGCTTGTGATAGGACTGCTTCTGGCGACCGGCACGGTCAAAAAGATGAAAAACAAGCTGAAAACGGTTCGCTTTCAGTCTGCGGCGGGCAGCTACATGAAGAAGGAAAGTCTGAATATTACCGAAAAACGCGATCTGTTCCTGTACAGGACGGTTTCCCGCACCGCCAAGCCGAAAAAAGAAAGCTCCGGAGGAAGCAGCACCCACACCTCCTCCTCGGGCTCCACTCACGGCGGCGGCGGCGGAAAATTCTGATCGGTGTTTCCGGAAAAATAAAAAAGAAAAGAGGCAGCCATGAAGATATTTACTGCGTTCCTGATAATAACACTTCTTGCGGCGGCAATGCTTGTACCGGTGTCGGCAGCCGATAAGCCGGTCATAACGCTTCAGCCGCAGAACTCCGTTTATCCGGAGTTTGCTTCCGCTCTCTGGAGTGTCGGAGCAACGGGAGAAAATCTCTCGTATGACTGGTATATTGTTTACAACGGTACAGCCTACCGTACCGCGGACGCGTTCGCGGAGAACCACCCATGGCTCAACGGCGTTACCGGGTCGGGATACGGTTCCAACGAAACCGGGGATACCTTCTTTGTCGAAGGCATCGGAAGCGCACTTGACGGCGCGCTAATCTATTGCGTCGTGTCAAACGAAGCCGGGAGCGTGACCTCCGAGTCGGCGTATATCTCGGTCAACGGAAAGAAATCTCCGCCTCAGCTGAACGTGCCCGCCTCGGTCACGGTGGAGCAGGAGACGGTTGTGAAGCTGTTCTGCGAAGCTGAGACGTCCGGAGATGACAGCGTCAGCTCATACGCATGGTTTGAGACTCCCACGGGACAGCTCAAGGACATTGTTGCCATGGGATCCTCCGGCGGTCAGCCGGAGGAGGACCCGGTGCTTGTCTGTGACACGTCAACTCCCGGGACCAGGTATTATGTCTGCTATGTGATGACAAAGCTCGGCGGTGTGGCATTTTCAAGCGTGATTCCGGTGACCGTTACCGAAAAGACGGTTGTCACCCAGCCGCCGTCGGGGGGCTCGGATGTGACCGACCCTCAGGCGACATCCGTCCCTGACGGTACATCGGGACCGGCGGCAACACTGCCGGCAGGCAGTGAAACATCACCCGCAGGCTCCGGCGGACATACCGGAACCGACAGTGTGCCGGGAGAAATAGGCGGCAGCAGAGGAACGGTTATATTCGTGCTTGCAGCCGTCTGCGGAGTGCTTCTCGGAAGCTGTATTGCGTTAGCCACGGCGGTATTCAGGAAGAAAAAGTAACCGGACAAAAAGGAGGAAACTCGGATGAAGAAAAGAAATCTGATAATCGGAGGGGTGCTTCTGATTATGCTGACGGCAGCCGCGGTGTTTTTTGCGGTAAACTCTCTGGCGGCACCAAGTTATCCGCGCGGAGTTGCCGATATTAAGAGCGGAGAGGTCAAAGTCGTTTTCGAAAACCTTCCGACGGAATACATAGAAGTAAAAGAGCTCTATTCGCTGCAGTACTATATGGAAAAGTATCCCAAGGCAAAAGAGATCATGGGCTATTACGAGGGGACACTTTACTACTGGACGAAAGACGAGAAAAAGGTTCTTAACCTCGGCGGGCTTGAGGGACAAAAGCTGACCCTGAGTATCGAGTCGGGCGATGTCAAAATGGGTGCGATATATGCGCCCGGAGTGGACCTGACCATTGATACCGGCTCGAAGAATACGCTGACGCTTACGCTCGGCTCGAATTATAAGTACATAGGAGCGGCAGGAGCGGCGGTTGACCTTTCAAAACCCAACACGACCTCATCGGAAAGCGGAAACCTGAACGTTATCGGATACGGCACTCTCCGTGTCGATACGACCGGATCCGGCAAGGACGGTGCAACCTACGGACTTTATGCCAAAACGATAACCATCGGCGAATGGAGCAACATCGAAATGCGGATGGGGAACAAGAAGAAAGAGGTCTCCCATGTGATGCTGTCAAGCGACCTGACGTTTGATACGATGGGTTATATAGACATCAAGGTCTTCAATACCAAAACCGTCGCGTATTCCTGGAGCGTCAACAGGGAAAGACTCCGCCTTCTGAACGCGAGGTATCTGCAGGTTCAGTTCGAAAGGCATGAGCTGTGGGGCGAATTCGGTACACACCCCACCAAGGAAGCACGGTTATTGTGGACGGAGATGAACGTATACGGCAAGATTCATAAGGCATGGCTCGTGGATACGTTTTATTCGGCACGAAGTTCCAAAGACAGTCCGTATACGATCAGGATGTCGCGAAGAGGCTCCATGCCAAGCAAAAAAGATATGGACATCAAGATAAACGGTGCCGAGATAAGCAGCGACGGAATGGTTCCGCTCTATGCCGGCAAGCCGTATTCCTTCAGCGTCAGTGTCCCGCTTCCCGACTGGTTCCTCCAGCTTGAAAAAGAGGGACGGGTCAAGCAGAATTTCATGATATACGTATACGACGGAACCAAGCTGCTATACGAATCCAGGGGCAACAATACCTTCAAGGTGCCGAAGACGGGGACATACACGCTCTTTGTCGAGTGGTACTACAGGAACCCCGGAATCACGATCTATTGGGACGAACTCAGCTGCATAACCAAGACGCTGACAACGGTTACGCTTGAGGAGGGCGTTCTGCTCAAAGGACCGGTCGAGTATTCCAAGACCGACGCGTTCTACGGAGACACCATCACGGCTACACTGCCGAACGTTACCGACCTGAACGGAGTTGTGTATCAGTGGAAGTATAACGATCCTGAAACCGGCGTCGGCAAGGATATCAAAGGCGAAAACGGTCCGTCGATCAAGCTGAACAAGACTGAATACGTCAATAAGTACGTGTACCTGTCGGTTTACGGCAAGGACGGCACCAAGTACTACGGTGCTATTCACGGAAAGTCGTTCTTCGTCAAAAAGGCTTACAATCCCGGAACACCCGCACCGCTTGACGTTGTTGCGACAAAGTCAAAAGACTATTACGACGGATACAGCATCACAAACTTCGACAGCACGAAGTACGATTACGTTGTAAGCAAAACCAATTACACTGACTTCAGCAAGATCGACTGGAGTAAGAAGCTGACCTCGGCGACGGGAAACGGGTACTATACCGGCGACAGGCTGTACTTCTACTACCGTCTTGCCGAAACCGATGTGAAGAAACCGGGCTTCATTATCCATTCCCGGGAGCTTCTGATTGACGAAATAGTGCGGCTGGGAGGTATCTCCTTTGACGGGGTTGAAAACGGCACGGTGTTTATAAAACCCGGTCAGACCATTAATCTCAGGGTGAAGCTGAACCCTGCCACGGCAAACGAATTCAGTTATTTTGATATCAAGATACCGTCGTCGTACGACGCTCAGTTTTTCGAGATCGTTTCTCCGAAGAACAAGGTGACGGATCTCAACGGCTTTACCACCATAACCATCAAGGGAAAGAAGGTGGGCTACGGGTCGTTCGCGCTGTACTATCCCGGACCTTCAGGTCCTATGCAGAACACCTACGGCGGTGCGCAGGTCGTTGTATATACGCCCACGGACATGGGACCAAGCTCTCCCATTCTGAGCTATAAGCCGGATTTTGGCGATGTTACTCTTGAAGAGGGCGAGGCGTATACCCTTCCGACCGACCTTCCGTCGATCCTTCCGCGCGATGTCCAGGGATATTCGCTGGTATGGGGAGTCGGAAAGAAGGCCAAGGATAACCTCGGCTATACCACATATATTTACGATTTTGAGAACGAATACGCCAAGATAGAGGACGGAAAGCTTATCGCGAAGAAGAAGACCACAGACCCTGTCGCGGTGGTGCTCTGTATTCTCAAGCCCGGCGAGAAACCTTCCGCTGCCTACCGCGCTCAGTTCATGCTGACCGTCAGGGAAACTCCCGTCGTAAAGCCGACCGGCGTTACCGTCAGCACAAAGTCGCTCTCGATGCACGTCGGAGGCGGCTGGAAGCTGAATGCGGCAATAGCGCCCGTTGACGCTGTCGGTACCTTCACCATAAAGTACAGCAGTAGCAATCCCAAGGTCGTGAAGGTCGATGAAAACACAGGCTTCATTACCGCCGTCGGAAAGGGCAGTGCGACGATAACCGCCAAAGCCAACAACGACAGCTCGCTTGTCGGCACCTGTACGGTGACTGTCAACGACCACAACTTCGGAAAGTGGACGCCTTCCAATATGGGTTCGCTGAACCATCAGCGCGTCTGCTCCTGCGGTATGCTTGAAACAGAGGAGCACACCTACGGCGCATGGACGAACGACGATTCAAAGGGCAAGCACGTTCATAAATGCACGGTCTGCGGGAACAGCGAGTATGCAGAGCATACCGAAAGCCCGTGGATAATCGATGTCGAGGCGGGTGTCGGAGTTGAGGGCAGGATGCACACCGAGTGCTATGACTGCGGCAAGGTAATGAAAACCGACGTCGAGCCCGCAATTACCGACTACGAGATAAGCGTTGCCGGAGGCAAGGCTGTCGATTCCGCCGGAAATACGCTTGCAAGAGCCACTGCCGGCGAGAGCATAACGGTGACAGCCGACCCCGCTCCCGAAGGCAAGGTCTTCGCCGGATGGGCTGCGGAGGGGATCACTCTTGAGGATGCGTCGGCGACAACCGTCACCTTCACAATGCCGGAGGGCGCGGTGAAGCTTTCGGCGGAGTACAGGGATGCCGAAAGACCTCACAGTCACGAAGCCGATACCGGCAAATGGTATTTCGATGAGAATTACCACTGGAACGCCTGCCGCGACAAAAGCTGCTCCGAGTATCTGAACAGAGAAGAACACAGCTTTGTTTGGATAACAGACAAACCCGCAACGGATACCGAGGACGGTATCAGTCACGAGGAGTGCACCGTCTGCGGAAAGAAGCGGAACGAAAACACCGTTATCAAAAAGAGTGAAAAGGATCCTTCGGAAGAACCTCACAGCCACGAAGCCGATACCGACAAATGGTATTTCGATGAGAATTACCACTGGAACGCCTGCCGCGACAAAAGCTGC
>CAJLLT010000022.1 GCA_905207625.1 uncultured Eubacteriales bacterium
TTAGGGCTATGCCCGAAACTGAAATACCCCCCGTTTTACGGGGGGATATTTATTTATCATCTAAAAAAATGTGGCGACTGCGTCATTGCCCTCAAGTGCCGGGCAATCCTCAAAACTTATCGGCGTAATGACCGGACCTTTCTGTCCGTACATGCGGTGGAACCGGATATCAACTTTCCCGGTAAGAATTCCCCATCTGTTGCGTTTGTATTCCTGAGCATCCGGGGTGATACAGAGAAAACTCTGATAATTGATATCCTCAACGCAGCAGGTCATGACTTTTCGTCCGAAAGCATATGCATTCTCCGGGAATTTGGCGTCACGGTAAACATAGCCTTTGAAACGCACTGTTTTTCCCTGATATTTATCCATTTCTTCGGCTATATCACGGTAAAAGATCGCATAGTCTCTGTCATCAATCTCAATTACGGGAGCCTCAATATCGTAGGGAAGTGGATCCTCAATCTCATCAAAATCCGCGTCACCGTTATCGTATTCGTATGCAATATCTGTTTTTCTGCTGATTGCCCGGACTTCCTTATGGAGATCCATTTTGTCAATATCGGCGGTATAATGTTTGAAAACGGTCATATTGCAGCTGGCAAGTTTATCAACCATCAGCGAACGCATGTTCGCGTTATATATCCGGAAAGTTCTTGTATCTATAAGCAGAAATTCCTGATAAACAAGCCAGTTTTTCGGCAAATTGGAATACAGCGACGAAAGCATCCACATTCCGTTGTACTCCACAAGTACCCGTTCCGCTTTTGTCTGACGTTGCAGATCGGACAGTTTTCCGGTAGTAAGCTGATCTTCACTTTCGATTGTTTTTATAAACACATTCGGATTGCAGAACTTTGAGGGATCAAGTTCGGTTTCACCCTCTTCGCACAGCAACACCAGAGTTCTTTCGCCCGCATTGAAAGTTTTGTCTTCCAGGGTTGACTGTATAAAAGTGGTTTTTCCGGAGTCCAGGAAACCGGTGAACATGTATACAGGTATTTCCACAGCCATAGTCAGCTACCTCTTACACACCGAAAAGTGATTTAAGCGCATCTTCATTCAGTTTTGATCCGATAACGCACAGTCTGCCTATAGTCTCGGCACTTCCTCTGCGGATATCGGTTTCTCCGGGAACATAGTCGAAATGAATCCAGTTGCCTTCCGTTGCGGCGACTATCCCCTTTGCTCTCAGAACCGAACCGTATTTTTTCTCATCTTCAAGCTGCTCAAGCTTGTCTTTGAGTTCCTGTTCAGTAAACTTATGGGGAGTTTCAAGTCCCCAGCTTACAAATACCTCATCCGCATGGTGGTGGTGATGGTCATGACCATGGCAGCAGCAGTCGTGATCATCGTCATCGTGATGATGTTCATGTTCGTGATCGTGGCAACAGCAGTCGTCATCGTCATCATCATCGTGATGATGTTCATGCTCGTGATCGTGGCAGCAACAGTCGTCATCATCGTCATCGTCGTGATGATGTTCATGTTCGTGATCGTGGCAGCAGCAGTCGTCATCATCGTCATCGTGGTCATGATGATGTTCATGCTCGTGATCATGGCAGCAGCAGTCGTGATCATCGTCATGGTGATGATGGTGATGTTCGTGTTCCGCCTCTTCCTTAAGGTGATCCAACTCCGCCTGAAGAGTATTCTTTTTCTCCATGGTATTGAGAATCGTCTTACCGTCAATAAGATCCCAGTCCGTTGTAACGATAGAAGCAGTCTTATTATGTTCACGGAGCATGGAAACGCACTCTTCGAGCTTCTGTTCGCTCATATTCTTTGTGCGGCTGAGAATTATGCAACTTGCATTTTCAACCTGATTGTTGAAAAATTCTCCGAAGTTTTTCATATACAGTCTGCATTTAGTTGCATCGACGACAGTGGTGAAGCCGTTGAGAACGACTTTATCATCCGTAGCGTTCTGAACTGCGGTTATAACGTCGCTAAGCTTGCCTACCCCTGAGGGTTCTATGATTATTCTGTCCGGATGGAACTTTTCAAGAACTTCCTTGAGAGCCTTTGCAAAGTCTCCCACAAGGCTGCAACAAATGCAACCGGAGTTCATTTCAGTGATCTCTATGCCGGATTCTTTCATAAAACCGCCATCGATACCGATATCACCGAATTCATTCTCAATGAGTACAAGCTGTTCACCTTTGTAGGCTTCTTTTATGAGTTTTTTGATAAGAGTTGTTTTTCCTGCACCGAGGAAACCGGAAAAAATGTCGATCTTAGTCAAAGTAATCATCTCTTTCTTAATTTTGTATCCACCGATAGTGAGCTATCGGGATTTCTCTTGCCAATGAGTCCTCTTCCAACCGGGGCTGCCCCGCATTGTGTATCAGCCACGGCAAACCTTTGCTGTTACGTTTATCGGAAACTATACCGATATGCCCATCGTAAACGACTATGTCTCCGGGCTGCCAGGCGGCGACATCGGACGTATCGACGGTCAGGGAGATGGCGTGTCTGTCAAAAAATACCTTAAGATTCCGGACACGGCGGAAGTCGATATTCGGGTCGGGATTCTTCGCGGCGGGGTAGCAGGAATTGTTATTTGCGATATCTTCATCCACCATTGCCTTTAGATCGTAACCCGCAGCCTTGAACGCCTTCCAGATAACATCGGTACAAACCCCTCTGTCATCCGGCGGGTAACCTCCGGCGTAATATGTGCCGTCGTACATGGGTTTTGTTTCAACATAAGCTCTGGCGCCGAGCATTATGTCCGTAAGGTCGTCTATGCCGTCCCTGTCTTTGTCCTTGCCGCTGAGAACGGTCTCAATGCCGAAATGTTCGGCGGTGTAAGCCTTTTTGGGGAGTATGTTCCAGTAGCGACCGAGGTATATAAGGCCTCCAAGCGCTGCTGCTGCAATAATTACAATGATGATAAGGATGATCAGATTTTTAACGTTGAGTCTTCTTCTCCTTCGTCTTCGCATATTTAGCCTCCCGCAAAGCTTCAACTTTTACCTGTTTTCTGAATTTCTTCTCATTTACAGATCTGTCATCGGTTTTTCTGCTTCTGTATGCCTTATGCTTGATCTTTTCATCGTTGCGGACAGCCCTTTTCGAAGCGTTTTTTGTCATTGCCTTAGCCTCTTTTTTCAGTCCCACAGCCTCAAGCAGATAAGCCTTTTCCTTCGTTGTCATGGGCCTGTACTGTCCCGCGGACAGCCTGCCTACGGAAAGTTGTCCGATGGCGATTCTTTTGAGCAGTAATATTTCGAGGCCCACAGCTTCGCACATCCTTCGGATCTGTCTGTTTTTGCCCTCTGAAATAGTTATATGCAGAACTGTCTTTGCTATTTTTATTTCATTGTCTTCAAAGCCGTCTTTTGTTTCGGTTATATCCTCTATTATGTCGCCGTTGCGGTCGATGCGTGAATGTATTACCGCGAGGGCAGGTTTTGTCATTCCGTCCTCGAGCATTATACCTTTACGGAACTTGTCAAGAACGTCGTCTCCGACCTTTCCTTTGACCGTAACTCTGTATGTTTTATCCAGATGATAACGGGGGTGCATTGCCCTGTTTGCAAGCTCTCCGTCATCGGTAAGGATCAGCAGTCCTTCGCTGTCTCTGTCCAGTCGTCCCACGGGGTAGACCCTGCCCTTTATGCCTCCGATAAGGTCGGCAAGGACGCTTCTGTCGTCCTGGGCTTTCATAGTCGTTATGACACCTCGGGGCTTGTAAAACAGAAAATACTGTTTTTCACAGTTTTTCAGGTGCAGACGTTTTCCTTCGCAGGTCACTCTGTCCTTTTCGGGATCAATATCCTGACCTATTGCGGCGGGTTTGTTGTTTACGATAACTTTTCCCTGGCGTACCAATTCTTCGGCAGCTCTACGGGAGCAGTAGCCGCAGTCTGCAATGAATTTCTGAATTCTCAAAACAGTATTCTCCGTTTTCCGGCGTTCAGCCTTTGTTTTCCGGCTCTTTATGCTGAGCCTCGTCTTCCATTCTTATGTGTTTGCGCTTTATTTTGCCCGATATGGTTTTGGGCAGTTCGTCAACGTATTCGATGATCCGGGGATACTTATAGGGCGCAGTGGTCTTTTTGACGTGATTCTGCAATTCCTTGGTAAGTTCGGGGCCGGGAGTATATCCTTTTGCAAGAACGACAGTCGCTTTGACTATCTGACCTCTTTCGGGATCAGGTACCGCAGTTATTGCGGCTTCAAGCACTGCTTTATGTTCAAGCAACGCAGATTCCACCTCAAAGGGACCGATCCTGTATCCGCTGGACTTTATAACGTCATCGCCTCTGCCTATAAACCAGAAGTATCCGTCTTCGTCCTTCCATGCCATGTCTCCGGTATGATAGTAGCCGTTGCGCATGACATTTGCGGTAGCTTCCTCATCCGCCATATATCCCCTGCATACCCCGGCGGGAATACCGTTTCTGACATCAATGCATATCTCGCCCTCATAACCAACGGAGCACTCTTCATCGTTTTCATCAAGCAGTTTGATTCCGAAGGTGGGGGAGGGCTTGCCCGTAGATCCCGGCTTCGGGGTAAGCCACGGGAACACTGCGAGTATTGCCGGAGTTTCTGACTGTCCGAATCCCTCCCGGAGTTCTATTCCGGTCTTGTCCAGCCACTGACGGTATACCTCGGCGTTAAGAGGTTCTCCCGCTATATAACAAGCTCTGAGGGTCAGTTTATAATCCTCAAGATTTTCTTTTATGAGAAAACGGTATATTGTAGGCGGAGCGCAGAATGTCGTGATACATTTCGTAGACAGCATCTTCAGCACCTCTGCCGGCGGGAATTTGGCTTCGTAGTCATAAACGAAAACGCAGGCTCCCATTATCCACTGTCCATACAGCTTTCCCCATGCGCATTTCGCCCAGCCGGTATCGGCCATGGTGAAATGAACATCTTTGTCTGTCAGGTTCTGCCAGAATCCGGCGGTTATGATATGTCCCAGAGGATAAGTGAAGACATGACGCACCATTTTCGGATGTGAGGTCGTTCCGGAGGTAAAGTACACAAGCATTGTGTCTTCATTTTCCGTTACCCGTTCCGGATGGGCGGGTTCAGCCTTGCTCATTTCTTCGTCAAAATCCACGAATCCGTCTTCTTTTCCATCAACGGAAACAAGAACCAGCTCCGGATTCAAAGCTTTGCTCTTGACTACATGATCGTAGATTATCGGATCGGCAGCGCAGATTATAGTTCTGATACCTGCCGTTTTTACGCGGTAATCAATATCCTGATCCGTGAGCATATGGGTCGAAGGGATCGCTATCGCGCCGATTTTGTGCAGGGCAGGCATAATAAACCAGAAATGATACCTTCTTTTCAGCATGAGCATTACGGTATCACCCTTCTTTATGCCGAGTTTTGTCAGAACCGTAACCGCTTTATTTGAAAGGTCGGATATCTCCCCGAAAGTGAAAGTCCGCTCTTGTCCTTTGTCATTGCACCACATCAAAGCTCTCTGATCCGGGGCAAGACGTCCCATTTCATCAACAATATCAAAGCCGAAGTTGAAATTTTCCGGTATATTTATTTTGAAATTCTGAATGAAATCCTCATATGATTCGAAATCTGTTTTTGCATATCTGTTAACAAGATTCATTTTATGTATTTCCCCTCGCAACGGTTAATTATATTGTAACCACAAGGATCTTTGCACTTTTACCGTCAAGGGCCTTCATGCCGTGGGGATAGAGGGAGTTGAAGTAAACCGAATCTCCCTGTTCGACCGTGACCTCGTATTTATCGATTTTCAGAATAAACCTTCCCTCCAGACAGTAGTGAAATTCCTGTCCGGAATGTGAGTTGAGGTGAAAATCCTTATCCTCATTGGATTCAACGGTGACCAGGAGGGGTTCTACTTTTCTGTCGGCGAAATTAAAGGCAAGGTTTTCATATTTATATGCCTTTGTCCGTTCCACCGCCAGCCCTTTCCCGTTTTTAACATGGGCGTAAATGTGCAGCTTTGCGGTTTCACCCGTCAGCAGTTCCGTCATGCTGATTTTGAGATGGTCGCAAGCATCCAGCAAAACGCTGACAGGTATAAGAGATTTATTGTTTTCCAGGTCTTTGTATTCTTCCAGAGAAAGACCTGTGACCTCCGCCATCTCTTCTGCGGAGACGTCGGACAATAATCGAATTGCGCGGAGTCTTTCAGCTATTTCGGAATTCTTTATTGCCACAGTATCACGTCCTTTCGGTGACGGTAAGTCACTCCTGGTAATTGTATCCGAGTTCAAGGGCTTTGATATTTTTTTCTATCATAGCCTGTTTTGATGCGGGGACCACTTTATTTATAGCCTGTTTCAGGGTTTCAAGAGGGAGAAATTCCGTCTTTTTTGCCATCAGTCCCAGCGCAATTATGTTCGCAAGACCGTCCAGGCCTTCGTCCTTTGCCATTTTTGTGGCGGGTATACCATAAGCCTTTATATCTGTTCTTTCAGTTCTCGAAGATATAAGGAAGGAGTCGAATACTACGGTGCCTCCGGCAACAACCTTGTCTATGAATTTAACAAAAGAAGGTTCATTGAGAGCCATGAATACTGAAGGTTCATTGACTATGGGGGAAGCTATCGGAGCGTCGTCAATGCAGACGGCGCAGTTAGACGTGCCGCCTCTCATTTCAGGTCCGTAGCTGGGAAGCCAGGATATTTCTTTTTCAGCCATCATTCCGGCATAGGCTGCCACCTTTGCAGCAAAGAGGATTCCCTGTCCGCCGAATCCGGCAAATAAAATGTTGCAGGACATATTATTTATCCTCCTTTTCTTCCGCGGTCTTGTCTTTGTAAACACCGAGAGGGTAGTAGGGGATCATTTTATCTTCGACCCATTTCAGTGCGTCTATGGGTGTCATTCCCCAGTTTGTGGGGCATGCGCTGATAACTTCGATTATGGAAAAACCTTTCTTTGCTATCTGCGTTTCAAAACCTTTTTTAATCGCAGCTTTCGCGGCCATAACGTTTTTGACATTGTTGACCGCAACACGGGCAGCATAGGCTACGCCGTCAAGAGTTGAGAGCATTTCGCATACTCTGATGGGATAGCCCGCGGTTTTTACATCTCTGCCGTAGGGTGTTGTCTGGGTAACCTGGCCGGGAAGGGTCGTGGGTGCCATCTGCCCGCCGGTCATGCCGTAAATTGCATTGTTTATGAAGATTATAGTAACATTTTCGCCTCTTGTCGCAATGTGAACGGTCTCAGCCGTTCCGATTGCCGCAAGATCGCCGTCGCCCTGATAAGTAAAAATAACATTATCGGGAAGTGCTCTTTTCAGACCGGTGGCAACGGCAGGCGCTCTTCCGTGAGGAGCTTCCACCATGTCACAGGAGAAGTAATCGTATGCCATAACCGAGCAACCGACGGGGGCAACTCCGACGGTGTTTCCCAGCACATCGAGTTCCTCCAGGCATTCGCCTACCAGACGGTGGACTATGCCGTGGGGACAGCCGGGGCAATAGTGAGTCTGAACATTGGTCAGACCTTTTGTCTTTTCAAATACAACAGCCATTTCAATTCTACCTCCCTGCAATTACCGTGTCTGGTCAAGCTTGACGATGCGCTCGTATACTTCTCTGGGAGAAGGTACAATGCCGCCGGTATGGTTAAGTAAAGTGACGGGTTTTCTGCATTCCAGGGCGAGCTTTACATCGTTTATCATCTGTCCCATGTTCATCTCTACGGTCAGAACCTGACGAATCTTCGGATCATCCTTTACGGGTTCAAAAGCCTTAACCGGGAAGGGGTACAGGGAAATAGGCCTTATAAGTCCGACTTTTATACCTTCGGCCCGTGCCATGTTTATAGCCGATTTTGCAACTCTCGCGGAAACGCCTACGGCGGTAAGAATTATCTCCGCGTCATCGGTCATATAATTTTCCCATCTCTGTTCGTTCTGCTCAAGAAGATGGTATCTTTCAAATCTCTCAAAATTCTTCTTCTCAAGCTCTTCGGGTTTGAGATACAGGGAATTGACTATGTTATGGGGTCTGGCGTTCTTATGACCGTTTGTCGCCCACGGTTTTTCATGGGGAACAGGGGTCGGCAGATCGTCAAAAGAAACCGGCTCCATCATCTGTCCCAGTATACCGTCCAGCAGAAGCATTGCGGGCATACGGTACTGTTCAGCCTTGTCGAATGCCGTAAATACATATGAGACGATCTCCTGTACGCTTTCCGGTGCGTATACTATCAGATGGAGATCGCCGTGTCCGGGAGCCTTTGTAGCCTGATTGTAGTCGGACTGGGAGGGCTGAATGCCGCCGAGACCGGGGCCGCCCCTCTGCACATTGATTATCAGACACGGCAGATCCGAACCCGCTATGTATGAAATACCCTCGGATTTGAGTGAAATACCGGGGGAAGAGGAACTTGTCATTGCGCGTACACCGGCGGAAGCGGCGCCGAGCACCATGTTTATAGCGGCGATTTCACTCTCCGCCTGGAGGAATGTTCCCCCGATTTTGGGCATTTTTTTTGAAAAATAAGCGGCAACTTCGGTCTGAGGTGTGATAGGGTAGCCGAAAAAGTGCTTGCATCCCGCGCGCATAGCGGCTTCTGCAAGAGCTTCATTGCCTTTCATAAGCATCTTACTCATTGTAAAACACCGGTCGGATAAAACCGACTGTAATCCTTTCTTGATTTCTTGTCAGAATTTTTCTACCGTGATGACGCAATCGGGGCACATCCTTGCGCAGAACGCACAGGCGATACATTTTTCCTGATCAGTCATGGTCGCAGGACTGTATCCCTTCTCGTTCAGACGGCTTTCGTCTATGGCAAGTATCTTTTTCGGACAGGCAGCAACGCACAGCCCGCAGCCCTTGCAACGATTTACGTCGATCGTAACTTTTGTTTTTCCCATCTCTCTGTCCTCCGTAATCGGATTTTGTCTATCATTATAACATATATTGTCTGAAAAATAAAGTCTGTGTCGGCATATTTAATAAAAAATTCGTTAAATCCCGTTCCGGCACGGAAAAAACAGAATTTATTGTAAATTTTTTTACAAAACACTTGCAATTCCCTTTGTTATATGTTATACTCACTGCGAGGGCGGTCGGAAACACCGCCCTTTGAAGTTGTCTAATCGCTTTTCGGCGTGAAAGGGAAAATATGTCCGTAGTATCAACGGTTACAGAAATGGTTACTCCGATAGTGAAGAGTCTGGGACTTGAACTTTGGGATGTTGAGTTCAAAAAAGAGGGTTCAGAGTACTTTCTGCGCATATATATCGATCGAGAGGGCGGTGTGGGGATAAACGACTGCGAAGCCGTATCCCGTGCCATAGATCCGTTGCTTGATGAAGCCGATCCGATCGAACAGAGTTATAATCTTGAGGTAAGCTCTGCCGGATTGGTACGCGAACTCCGGAAAACCGGTCATATAAAGAAATTTATCGGCTACACCGCGGAGGTCAGTCTCTATAAGCCCGTACCCGAAATAAGCAAATCAAAAAGGTTTTCCGCCGTCATAAAGGACGCGGATGATGAGACTCTTTCAATCTCCGTTCAGGACAAAGACTTTTCGGTCAACAGAAAAGATGTTTCCAAAATCGTGGTTGACCTTGTATAAAAACATAAAAACAGTATCAACTCTGCTGAAAGGATTATTCCGATGAACTCAAACGCTGCATTTTACGAAGCTCTTGACGGGCTCGAAAAAGAAAAGGGTATACCCAAGGAGTATATGTACGAAAAGATCAAGGCTGCCATTGCCGCTACGATCAAGAGGGATAAGCAGATTCCCGCGGACAACGTGGACGTGGAGTTTAACGAAGAGAAAAGAAAGGTCCGCGCTTTTATAAAGAAAACCGTGGTGGAGGAAGTTACAAATCCCGCCATTGAAATTGAACTTGCCGAAGCCAGGAAACTCAAGAAACGCTATGACATCGGCGATACCGTCGAGTTTGACGTTGATCCCTCCGATGTGGGAAGAATTGCGGCAAAGGTCGGCAAAAACGTTATCGTTCAGGCTATCAACGAAGCTGTCAACGGCTCTATAATCCAGGAATTCGAAAGAGTCCGCGGAAAGATCGTTACCGGTAAGGTTAGCCGTGTGGACGAAAAGACTAAAACTCTTTATCTGGAAGTTCTCGGGTATGAGATTCCCTTCAGCGAAAGAGATCTGATCCCCGGAGATAAGTTTTCCGACGGAGACCTTGTGAAGGTCTGCGTAACGGAGATCAGAAAGGGTTCGAAGAGTCAGGAAATCCGAATTTCCCGTACTTCAACCGAGTTCCTCCGTTCGCTGTTTGAACTTGAGGTTCCCGAAATCGCAGACGGTACCGTTGAGATCAAGGGCATTTCCCGTGAGGCAGGTTCCCGTTCCAAGGTTGCGGTCTGGTCTACCGATCCCAATGTTGACGCGATAGGCTCCTGCATCGGACCCAAGCAGTCCAGAATAGGTGCGATCCTCTCCAACATCGGTAATGAGCGTATCGATCTTATCAAATACAGCGAGGATATCGGTGAGTACGTAATAGCTTCTCTTTCTCCCGCAACCGGACGTCTGGTTGAGCTGAATGAGGAGTCGAAAAGTTGCAAAGTCGTTGTTCCCGCAGATCAGTTGTCTCTTGCTATCGGTAAAACCGGTCAGAATGTCCGTCTTGCGGCACGACTTACCGGGTACCGCATAGATATAATGGCGGAATAATATGTCCGCTGTAAAAAGCAAAGACGGTAAAGGTGCTTTTATGCGCATCTGCGCCGGTTGCGGGACTCATCACGATAAACGTCAGATGCTTCGGGTGTCCGTAAAAGACGGTATGGCGGTATTTGATCCGTCCGGAAGATCCGGTGGCCGGGGCGGGTATGTCTGTGCTGACCCCGGCTGTATAGCCGCAGCCGAGAAAAACCGCAGACTTTCCAGAACTCTGCGGAGAAATGTTTCCTCGGATGTCTACGTCAGTCTGATGTCTGCTACGGAGAGTAACCGTCATGAATAAACTGGAAAGTATACTGTCTCTTTGTCGGCGTGCCGGCAAACTTGTAATAGGTTATGACAGAATAAAATCGGGCAGAGTCCGGGCGGAGCTCATTGTTCTTGCATCGGATGCGTCCGAACGTACCAAGTCCCATTCCGCGGCTTTTACCGCTGACGGTGGAAAGGTCTTTCAGACTGACCTGACCATGGAACGTCTCGGCTCGTTGCTCGGTGCGGGAAAGGTTGCGGTCTTTGCCGTTACCGAAAAGGGACTTGCAGGTCTTGTAACTGAGGCTTTCGGGAGTTTCGAGGGAAATTCTTAACAATAATTCAATCGCAGGGGAGTTTTTTTAATGGGTTTACACGATAAGTACAGAGTTCACGAAGTAAGTAAGGATTTCAACGTTTCCACGGAGGAAGTTCTTGCCGTTATTACCGGTTTTTTCGGTGAAAACTCGAAACTGAATAATATGACGGTCCTCACTCCTGAGCAGCTGGACGTTATTTTTGATCATTTTTCTCAGAAAAACGGTGCGCTGAAATCTTTGGCGGAGTATTTCGCAAGTATGCCCACCGAAGAGGACAGAGAAAAGAAAAAGGCGGAGCAGGAGGCTACAAAGAAAGCGGCTGAGGAAGCCGCCAGAAAAGAAGCGGAAAGAAAAGCTGCCGAAGCTGCTGCCGCAAAACTGAAAGCGGAGCAGGAAGCCAGAAAAGCTGCCGAAGAAGAGAAGAAAAAAGCTCAGGCTGCCGCCGCTGCCGAGGCCGCTGCCGCAAAAGCCGCAGCTCAGAAGAAAAACGCACAGAAGGAAAAGAAGAGAGACGAGTTTAAGACCCGTGTCGTCCCTGTGGGCAAGGGCATAGAACAGACCTCTCCCGTTACCGTCATCGAACGGGATGAAAAATCCCCCGACATCAACGCAAAATATGTCAAGGTCGTTGATACAAGGAAGCAGACCAATGTTAATCTTTCAAAGTATGACGAAAGACTCAGCGATATTGCCGGTGAGCATGACAAGCGCGATTACGGCAAGAGCAAGCAGAAGATCAAGAGCAATAAAAACAGACGTCCCAACAATTACAACAGTAAACGTGAAGATGAGCTGGCAAAACTCAAGAGACTTGAGCAGTACGAAAAAGACAAGAAGAAGCATCTGAGCAATATAGTTCTTCCGGAAGAAATCTCCGTCAATGAACTTGCTTCCAGTCTTCATACAACCAATGCCGAAGTCGTCAAAAAACTCATGGGACTCGGTATAATGGCGTCTTCTTCACAGATAATAGATTATGACACAGCGTCTCTTGTTGCAGAGGAACTCGGTGCGACAGTTTCCAAACAGGTCGTTGTAACAATTGAAGATAAACTTATTGACGATACCGAGGATAAACAGGAAGATCTTGAACCCAGAAGCCCGGTTGTCGTCGTTATGGGTCACGTTGACCACGGTAAGACATCTCTTCTGGATGCCATCAAAAACACTAATGTTGCCGCAGGTGAGGCTGGCGGTATAACACAGCACATAGGTGCGTATACCGTAAAGATTAACGGCAGAAATATAACCTTCCTTGACACCCCCGGTCATGCCGCATTTACCTCCATGCGTGCCCGTGGTGCCCAGGTGACCGATATTGCCATCCTCGTTGTTGCTGGCGATGACGGTATCATGCCCCAGACTGTTGAAGCTATAAATCACGCTAAAGCGGCAAATGTGCCGATTATAGTCGCCGTCAATAAAATGGATAAACCCGAGGCTAACTTTGATCGTGTGCTTCAGGCGCTTACTGAGCATGAACTTGTTCCCGAGCAGTGGGGCGGCGACGTAATCTGCGTTCCCGTTTCCGCGGTCAAGCACGAGGGTATCGAAAATCTTCTCGAAATGGTTCAGCTCGTTGCTGATATGGCTGATCTTAAGGCTAATCCAAACAGAAAGGCCAAAGGTACCGTTATCGAGGCCAAACTTGACAAGGGCAGAGGCCCGGTCGCAACCGTACTTGTACAGAACGGAACCCTTCATACGGGAGATCTCCTTGTTGCCGGTACTTCCGTTGCAAAAGTAAGGATAATGATGGACGACAAAGGTAAGCGTATTACCGAAGCCGCTCCTTCCACGCCTGTTGAAATTACCGGATTTTCAGAGGTTCCCTCCGCCGGAGACCTGTTCTATGTGGTCGACGATGAAAGAATGGCAAGAGAACTTGTCGAACAGAGGAAACAGGAACAGAAAGACGCTCTCAATACCGACAGGTCCGGTATGTCCCTTGATGATCTGTTCTCACAGATACAGCAGGGTAATGTCAAGGAACTCAATATAATCGTCAAAGCAGATGTCCAGGGTTCCGCAGAGGCGGTCAAGAGCTCTCTGGAGAAGCTTTCCAACGAAGAGGTACGTGTCAAAGTCATACATTGTGCCGTCGGCGGAATAACTGAGTCCGATGTCATGCTTGCGTCTGCTTCAAAGGCTATAATCGTAGGTTTCAATGTCAGACCCGATCCCAATGCCCGTACCATGGCTGAAAAGGATAAGGTCGATATGAGACTTTACCGTATCATATATGACTGCACCCGTGAAATCGAGGATGCAATGAAGGGTATGCTTGCGCCCAAGTTCAGGGAGGTCTCCCTCGGAACGGCGGAAGTCAGACAGACCTTCAAGGTCTCCGGTGTGGGAACCATTGCCGGTTGCTATGTCAAGAACGGTAAGATTCTGCGCTCTGCAAAAGTCAGACTTATCAGGGACAGCATTGTTGTCTATGAGGGACAGATCGACTCCCTAAAACGTTTCAAGGATGATGCCAAAGAAGTAGCTGAAGGCTATGAATGCGGTATAGGTCTTGATAAATTCAACGACGTCAAGGACGGCGATATAATAGAAGCTTATATCGACGAAGAAATCAAGAATTAACAGTACGGGTCTTCATCGGGTCAAACCCGGGAAGACCCGTTTTTCAATGAGGTGTAAAAATGCCCAATAAGTATAAACGCGACAGGATAAACGAAGAGGTACGCAGAGAAGTTGCGGAGATCCTTAAAACAGTGAAAGATCCCCGTATTCCGTCCATGCCCACGGTTGTTTCCGCCGATGTTACCGGTGACCTGGATGAGGCGAAAATATATATCAGTTTTTTTCAGAAATCTGATGAAAAAGAGATAAAAGCGGGGCTGAAAGCCTCTTCCGGATATGTTCGCAAACAACTCGGGGAAAGACTCCGTTTGCGTGCCGTTCCTAAAATTACTTTTATTATTGATCATTCCGCGGAGACAGGGGCAAGGATCGATCGGATATTGAAACAGATATCCGCGGATCAGGAAAATAAGGACGAACAGATATGACCGTTACCGCTGAACAAAAAGAGATATTCAGACAGCTTCTGGACTGTGATAATATCTGGATAATTCCCCATAAAAGCCCCGACGGAGATGCGCTGGCATCCGCCGAGGCTTTGAAGCATATATTTACACGTCTGGGTAAAAAATCGGCAATTGTATGCAGTGACCCTGTCAGCCGCAGACTTCGCTTCATCACCGGCGGAACGGAGAATCTTGAAGCTGACTTTACTCCGGATTATACCGTTTGTGTCGATGTGGCTGCTCCGGATCTGATAGGCGGGAAGGTTTCCGGAATGATAAACGGGAAGGTCAATTACTGTATTGATCATCATATATCCAACACCGCCTATGCCGAAAAAACGATAGTCATGCCTCATGCGTCTTCGGCGGGTGAGGTTCTGTACAGCCTTATCAGGGATGCGGGTATATCTCTTGATGAATTTCTTGCCCGGATGTTATATACAGCCATTTCTTTCGACACCGGTTGTTTCAAGTATTCAAATGCCGGCGCCGAAACCCATCTTGCAGCCGCCGAACTTCTCGGCTTCGGATTCGATGCCGCTACGATAAACGCGGATCTGTTTGATTACGCGCCTATTGAGCAGCTCCGGCTTGAAGCCAATGCCGTAAATAAGATCAGAATGCTTGCTGACGGAAAAATAGCCATACTGACCGTGACCAAAGAAATGATAGCCGAAAGCGGACTTGATGAACGTGACGCCGAAGGACTTTCCTCACTGACCAGGCGTGTTGCCGGAACTGCTGCAAGTGCTACATTGAAACAGACGGATGAGGGAATGAAAGTTTCCTTGCGTTCGAATGAAAACTTCGATGTGTCCGCGGTTGCCGCACGGTTTGGCGGCGGCGGCCATTTACGGGCTGCGGGCTGTATAATCAAGGCGACTCCGGAGCAGGCGGAAAAAATGGTGGCTGAAGCTATAGTGGAGGACTGGAACAGGTACAATGATAATTCCGGTAGATAAACCTTCGGGCTATACCTCACATGACGTTGTCGCCCGGATAAAGCACGCGGTGCCGGGAAAAATCAAAATCGGGCACACGGGGACGCTTGATCCTATGTGCACAGGCGTTCTGACTGTGCTTACGGAAAACTATACCCGTTTATCTGATATTCTGCCTTCGGATAAAACTTACAGGGCTTCAATACTTTTCGGGATCCGTACCGATACCCAGGATGTAACAGGCACTGTTATAGAAACTTGTGATTGTGACGTTTCCGAAGCGGAGTTTTCGTCTGTTGCCGATAAGTTTACCGGGAATATAAGCCAGTTGCCGCCCATGTATTCCGCTGTCAAGAAAAACGGAGTCCCGCTGTATAAGCTCGCCCGGGAAGGTGTTGAGGTTGAACGTCAACACCGGACGGTAACGATATATTCCATAGATGACATTGAGAAAACCGGAAAAAACAGCTTTTCCTTCACCGTAAGCTGCTCTTCCGGCACATACATACGGACTCTCTGCGAGGATATGGCGGTTGAACTTGGAGTCTGCGGGTGTATGCAGGCACTTCGCCGCACCCGAGCCAATGGCTTTGACATAGGACAGGCACTGAACCTTGAAGATGTGATCCGTATTGCTTCTGAAGGAAATATAGGCAAGGTCGGGTTCCGCTGTGAAGAGGTGTTTTCTTTTCTCCCCGCAATCAGTATTCCCGATAGCGGCAAGGTCTATTATCTGAACGGCGGGGGCATTGAAAAAGGAAGATTCGGAGCTCTTCCCGTTGGGGAAAGGTTCAGAGCTTATGACGGAGATCAGCGGTTTTTGGGACTGGCTGGGCTGAACGAAGAGGGAAAGGTTTGCGGCATTTGGAAAGAAAATCTGTAAATACGGTTGTTGCCGTAGGTAATTTTGACGGTGTACATATCGGTCATGTGCGTGTTATAAAAACGGCTGCGGAATACGCTTCGGAACATTCATGCAGAACGGTTGCCATGACTTTTACTCCGCACCCCCGTGTGTTTTTCGGGAAAATCTCGGGACCGTTCCGGATCACCTCAGATGAGGAAAAGAAAAGCCTACTTCTGTCCGCGGGTGCGGATGAGGTGGTTTTTCATCCGTTTGATGCCGACTTCGCGGCAAAAACGGCAACGCAGTTTCTCGAAGAACTCAAAACATGTTATAACTGTAAAGCAGTAGTCTGCGGGGAAAACTTCAGGTTCGGCAGTGAGGGCCGGTATGATGTGAAAATCCTCAGGGAAGTTGCGACGCATTTCGGTATTGACGTTATTGCCGTTAAGATGGAGGAATCTTCCTCCACAAAAATAAGACTTGCGCTGGGAAAAGGGAATGTCAGATCAGCCTGGCAGATGCTCGGCAGACCTTTTTCTGTCTGCGGTAAGGTCGTTCACGGTAAACATATCGGCACTTCAATAGGCTTTCCCACGGTAAATACTCAGCCTTCGGAGCAGTCCGCACTCCTTGCCTTTGGTGTATATGCGACAAAAGTTGAATGCGGGGGCAGATTCTATACCGGACTGACCAACGTAGGGGTTCGCCCTACGGTTGATTTTTCGGTTTATCCGGAGGTTTCCGTTGAGACATTTTTGCTCGACACGAAGGAGGATCTGTACGGGGAAAATGCCCGCATTATGTTCCTGGAGCGTATCCGCGACGAGCGCAGATTTGACAGTATGGCGGCACTTGCCGCCCAGATTTCCGCCGATTGTGACTTTGTACGACAGAAGTACCCCGAAAAATAACGCAGAATAGTTAAAATTATGCAAAATTAACAATAATATATGACAAAAAAGATAAATTTTGCGATTAACCTATTGCATTTTGCACAAAAAAGTAGTACAATAATTGTAGTACGATTACAATTATTGTACTTTTATTTTTGGGCGGAATCATCCCCGAACTAAATTTCGACAGGATAGGTGCGGAGTATGTCAGGCAGATTGTTTCAAAGTGTAGTTCAGCAAATGAAGGACTGTGTCGATAAGACCATCGGTGTCATTGATGAAAAGGCGGTCATAATCGCCTGCAACGACCTGAGTCTGATAGGACAGGCTTTGGGCGGAAATGTCCTTGAGGCCATGTCCATGTCCGATGTCAGCGTTATCAACGGATATACCTACCGGACTATAGGTTCCCGGGTCAAATTCGAGAATGCCGTATTTGTCAAGGGGACGGATGCCAACGCTGAGACTATTGCGGGAATTCTCGCCGTTTCTCTGAATACCCTGAAGGAATTCAACGACGAAAAGAACGATAAACTCAACTTCGTCAAAAACGTAATGCTTGAAAATATTCTGCCCGGAGATATTTATCTCAAGAGCAAAGAACTGCATTTCGCGAACGATGTTCCCAGGGTGGTTATACTTATCCGCCTGCTGGACCGTACCGAAATTTTCGCCTATGACATAATTCAGAGCCTGTTTCCGGACAAGACCAAGGATTTCGTTATCAGTATCGGTGAAAACGATATCGTTCTGGTCAAGGAAGTCCGTCCTACCACCGAAATAAAGGATCTCGAAAAACTTGCCCGTTCCATTGTCGATACTTTAAACAGCGAGTTCTATACCCGCGCGGTTATCGGCATAGGTACGATAGTGACCTCCTTCAAGAACCTTTCCCGGTCCTATAAAGAGGCTCAGATAGCTATAGAGGTCGGCAAAGTCTTTGAGGTCGAAAAGGTTATCGTAAGCTACAATAATCTCGGTATCGGCCGTCTTATCTACTATTTACCCACAACACTCTGCAATACGTTTCTGGAGGAAGTTTTCAAGAAGGGATCAATTGATTCCCTTGATCACGAAACACTTTTTACCATTCAGAAATTCTTTGAAAACAATCTTAACGTTTCCGAAACCTCAAGAAAATTGTTTGTACACAGAAACACCCTTGTCTACCGCCTGGAAAAGATACGCAGACTTACCGGTCTCGATCTGAAAGAATTCGAAGATGCGATAGTATTCAAAGTTGCGCTTATGGTCAGGAAATATCTTGCATCGAACCCCGCTAAGTTCTGATGCTCCTTTAACAAAGTGAGAGGTACTGCACTTGATCGAGTTTAGTAATGTGACCAAGGTGTATAAAAAGGGACCGAAGGCCTTGGATCATGTGAGTATGACCATCGATGACGGTGAATTTGTCTTCATAACCGGACGTTCTGGTGCCGGCAAAAGTACGATGATTCACCTTCTTACCTGTGAGGATGTTGCCACAGAAGGGGAAGTCCTTGTGGATGGGGTCGATTTGAAAAAACTGTCCCGAAGGCAAATACCGTACTACAGAAGAAAGATCGGAGTCGTTTTTCAGGATTTCAGACTGATAAACGATTTGAATGTTTTTGATAACGTGGCTTTCGCGATGAGAGTTGTCGGAAGCAGTCACAGCCGTGTGCGTCAGCGGGTCAAGAAAGTTCTTGAGATCGTCGGGCTTTCCCACAAGCTCAAAGCCTATCCGGAACAGTTGTCAGGCGGTGAGCAGCAGCGTGTCGCTCTTGCCAGGGCTATCGTAAACAACCCCGGACTTATTATCGCCGACGAACCCACCGGCAATGTTGATCCGTTGATGTCCGTTGAAATAATGAAGCTTCTGATGAAGATAAACTCTCTCGGTATCTGCGTCCTGGTTGTTACTCATGAGCAGGCGCTGGTCAAACGCTTCAGCAAACGTGAGATACGTATTGAGCAGGGACATATTGTTTTTGATTCTTCTCAAAAGGATGAATCTGAATCCTCTGCCTATCAGTCTTCTGATCCGGTTGCGGACGCGGACCGGTCCGGGCCCGTCAGGAAGGGAAGACGGTACAGTAAAAGCGAGGAGGAAGAACAATGAGTTTTGACAGTTTGTGCTTCCTCATCAAGAGGGCCTTGAAGAGCATTTTTCAGAATTGGCTTCTGACACTTGCGTCAGTTACGGTTCTGTGCGTTTGTCTCGTGTTTTTAGGCATTTCAATGCTGAGCGTAAAGAACGTAAACGTTTTTATAGATGAAATAGGTAATGAAAATCAGGTCGTTCTCTTTCTTGATGAAGATCTTGACGCCAATTCGAATGCCGAAAGAATAGGGCAGATTGAATCTGAGCTTCGTGGAATAGGAAATATTAAAAACGTCTATTTTAAAAGCAAAGCTGAGTCTCTGGAGGAATACAAATCACTTCTGGGTGACGATTCTTCATGGCTTTCTGAGGATCTGACGGATGATGTTCTCCGGGCTTCGTTTGTTTTTGAGGTCGAAGATCTCAGTAAGTTTGAGCAGACGATGTATGCCGTGGAGAAGATCGAGGGCATAGCGCGCATAAGGGAGCGACGTGACATTGTGGAATCAATACAGCGGGTTCGCGGCATTGTGATGTTTTTCTCGTTCTGGATAATACTCCTGCTTGTTGTTGTTTCCGTCCTGGTAATCACTAACTCCGTCAAGGTTTCCGTTTATTCCCGCAAACACGAACTGAACATCATGAAATATGTGGGCGCGACAGACATATTCGTGCAGTTGCCGTATTTCCTGGAAGGAATAATTATAGGCGTATTTTCCGGAATACTTTCCACTGTACTGCTGTCGTTTACCTATACAAGACTGCTTTCTCCCACTTTGGCTGAAATCGGTTTCTTTACTCCCGTTCCGTTTTCTTCCGTTGCTGCGGCTTATACTCTGTTCTTTGTAATTGTCGGTGGTGCTGTCGGTATGCTCGGATCCGTTTTCCCCGTTAAGAAGTATCTTAACGTGTAACATGAGGGCTTGAAGATGAAAACTAAATTCAAAATTTCCGTTCTTGCGCTTTGCTTGGTTCTTTTTGTCGGCATATTCAGCGGCTTTGTCTGTTCCGGTGCTGTCACCTGGCATGACGAAAACGATAAAAATGAATATGATGCGGCAATGGCTGAGCTGGACGAGATTAACAAGAATAAGAAGGATATAGAAAAACAGCTGAAGAGTCTTTCTTCCGAAAAAAACAATAAGATAAAGAGAAAGACCCTGCTTGAACAGCAGTTGTCCGCAACTGATACGGAAATACAGACGCTTGAGTGGGTCATTGAGGATCTGGAAGTTCGTCTTCAGGAAAAGACCGTTGAACTTTCCGAGGCTGAAGCTCTGTATAACGATCTTCTGGAAAAGTTCAAGGCCCGCGCCAGAGAAACTTATGAAGAGGGAAATATTTCTTACCTGGAAGTAATTTTTTCTTCAGACAATTTTGCCGAATTGCTTTCCCGGATGGATATCATAAATGATATAATGCAGAACGACAAAAAGAACCTGGATGAGCTCCGTGCTCTCAAAGACAAAACCGAGTCTGCGAAAAATGACATAGAAACAAAGAAAAAGGCTCAGGAAGAAGCCCTTGCTCAGCTTGAAACGGCAAAAGCCGACCTGCTTTCCCAGCAGAAGGCTCTGTCTGCTTCCATAAAGGATCTGGAGCAGGATGAAGAGGCTCTTGAGGCTATGGAGATAGAGTTTGAAAAAGCCGCTAAGGAGCTTGACAAACAGATAGAGGCTCTTGTTGATAAACAGCGCAAGTATTCCGGCGGGGATTTCATGTGGCCTCTGCCCTCCAATTGCACGAGAATTACGTCCCCTTTCGGTGTTGAGCGTAATTTCATGCTGAACGGTAAACGTTATCATGACGTCCATTCCGGTGTCGATATTGCGGCATCAAAGGGAACTCCCATTTATGCTGCTGCCGACGGTAAGATCATATACTACAAAAAAGATTCCACGGGAAGTAATACCTGTGCCATAGACCATGGGTCCTCCGTTGTCACAAAATACTACCATATGTCCGCATTTGCAAAGGGCCTGTCCGTTGGCGATGAGGTCAAAAAAGGCGATGTTATAGGATATGTCGGCATGACCGGATATGCCACGGGAAACCATCTGCATTTCATGGTAGTGATCAACGGTAAAAATTGCAACCCCATGGATTATGTGACAACAGACGGTTCCAAGCCGAAAAAGACTATTAACTAACGGAAAATCTCTCTTGATGTCGGAGGCGGTGCTTTAAATGAAGAAAAAGGGTGTCAGGCTCGGTACATTGTTTTTCCTGATCGTTGCCACTGCGTTTGTTTCCTGCGTTGGAACATACTATTACGTCAGCAACACTGTCAACAACCTCAGCCATAATCAGCAGATGTACCAGAAACTGGATATACTCAACCAGATAGTTTCAAACTATTATGTCCTTTCCGTTGACATAGCCAACGGCTATGATGACATTATCGATGGTATCTCCTCCGGTTACGTCAACGGGCTCGGGGATGAGTATTCCTACTATCTGAATGAAAAGAATTACAGGACCGCATCTGTTACCTCTGATTCAGCTTCTGTCGATATCGGAATAGTTCCCTCATACGATAAAGAAACCGGTGGTATCGAAGTCGACTTCGTCCGAGTCGGTTCCTCCGCAAAACTTGCAGGAATGAAAAAGGGTGATATTATCCTTTCCGTCGGAGGGGTCAATGTTACCGAGGACGGCTACCGGCGCTCTGTTCAGAGACTTTCCGGTCAGGAGAACTCCACCGTAACCCTTACAGTACTCCGCTCCGGTGAACCGGATATTATTACGGTTGATATCGTACGTCGCCGTTTCCAGCCTCAGACTGTTGAGTACAGACTGGTACAGAACAACATCGGTTATATATTCATCAACGAATTCGGTGATACTACCCTTGAAGACTTCAATGCCGCATATTCTGACCTTTCTTCCAAGGGAGCTAAAGGTTTTGTCATTGACGTCCGTTTCAATTCGAGCGGTAAACTTGATGCCGCTGTCGGAGTTGTTGATGTTATCAAACCTGCCGGAACGATCGTTACAGTGCGTGCCAAGGACAGTTCCAACACGAAATCCTATTTCTCGGATGTGAAATCAATCACCGCTCCAATTGTTGTTATTCAGAACGAACATACCAATGGTGTGGCTGAGGTCTTTTCGGCTGCTCTGCAGGATATGGATACCGTGACGATAGTCGGCACGACGACTGCCGGAAACGGACTTGCGCAGACCGATATCTCACTTTCCGACGGAACTGCGGTGCGTCTTTCCACCGCCGAATATGTTACACCTTCGGGAGTCAGGTTCAACGGTACTGGCATAGTTCCTGATTTCCGTGTCAACCTTGATTCCTCCAAGGCTGACCGGTTCGATGAATTGACCGACGAAGAGGATGATCAGCTTCAGAGTGCCGTTTCTCAGCTTAAAGAAATGATGGGACTGGCATAAAACACAGCTTTTTGAATATAATTTTTCCCGAGAGAAATATGGAGAAGGTTTGTAATGAAGAAATCTTTAAAAATTCTTGTTAGCCTTGTTCTGGTTGCAGCGATTGGTCTTGTTTGTCTTTCCGGGTGCCTGCTTTTCAGAAATATCGAGCTTGAAAGAGACATCGATATGTACGAAAAGACATCCCTGATAAAGCAGTATCTTGACTACTACGCTATATATGATTTCGATGAAGAGACCGCGGAGGATTCCGCATTGAAATATTATCTTCTTGGATTGAAAGATGATGCATACGCTTATTATTTCAACGAAGAAGAAATGGAAGAATTCAACTCTTCCACGAAGGGTAATTTTATCGGAGTAGGTGTAAACGTTGTCAAACAATCCGATATTCTCGAAAAAGGTCTTTTCCTTTACCGGGTTTTGGGAAATTCTCCGGCTGAGGAACAGGGACTGAAAGCAGGGGACATAATTACCTCCGTCAACGGCATATCCCTTGTTGGTATGAGTTACGATGATGCGGTGGATATGATGCTTGACGTTGAGGGGACCGTTGCCGAACTGACGGTAGACCGTGACGGGGAAAATCTTTCTTTCAGCGTTACCAGGAAATCTTTTGTTCAGCGGTACGTTGACTATGAGATCATAGATGAAATCGGGTTTATCCGTATACACGGATTCTCCGAAGCCGCGAAGCCTCAGTTCTCCGAGGCGCTCAAGGATCTTAAAAATGCCGGTGTCAAAGGACTGCTTTTTGATCTGAGAAACAATCCGGGCGGAGAACTCAATACGGTCACGGATATGCTGGATATGCTTGTCCCCAAGGGTGAGCCGATTATAATTATAGAGTATAAACAGGAAGAGGAGATAACCAAAGCCAAGAAAGATCCCGTTATTGAGGGGCTTCCGATGGCAGTTCTTGTAAACGGGGGATCCGCAAGCGCAAGTGAACTGTTCTCCTCCTGTCTGCGTGATATTCTTTCCGTTCCGCTTGTAGGTGAGACCACTTACGGTAAGGGGATAGGTCAGACCACTTTCAGTCTCGGTGACGGATCCGGTCTGAAATTTACCACATTCCGCTATTTTACAAAGAGCCGCACGGATTATAACGGCGTCGGACTTGTCCCGGATTTTGAAGTTAAGTCCACGGAGCAGCAGTTGTACGGTTTCTATGTGGTTGACCATAAAGATGACCCTCAGATGCAGAAGGCTCTGCAGGTTCTTTCGGACGCTATCAACAAGTGAACAATTTTCTAAATATATTGTGAGGTAATAAAATGAGTGCTCAAATAGTGCTTACCAGCGAAGGTTACAACAAACTGAAAGAGGAACTTGCATATCTGAAGGGAACCAGACGTGCCGAGATCGCGGAAAAAATCAAAGAAGCGAGAGATTTTGGTGACCTTTCGGAAAACAGTGAATATGATGCTGCGCAAAATGAACTTGCAATTACCGAAGCAAGGATCAGAGACATTGAAGAGCAGCTTAAGCATACTACTGTTCTCGATGAAAATGAGATTAATACCGACTATGTTTCCGTCGGATCTCTCGTTAAGGTACTTGACTGTGAGTTCCCTGAGGACGAGCCCGTAGAATACATGATCGTCGGTAAGACGGAATCAAATCCCGCGGAGAATAAGATTTCCGATCAGTGCCCCGTCGGAAAGGCTCTTATCGGCAAGAAAAAAGGCTCCAAAGTAGTTGTCAGCGCCCCCGGCGGAGAGTTTACTTATGAGATAATAGACATTCGTCTGCCCGAATAATTTCAATGGAGAAAAACATGGATAATGAGAATATAAACCCGGTTCAGGCGGCGCCTGGAGAGGATCTGAACGAGCAGATGCGGATCCGCCGCGAAAAGCTCAGAAATCTTCAGGATGCAGGTGCTGATCCTTATCAGATAACAAAGTACAGCGTTACGCATCACAGTTCCGAGATCAGAGAAAACTTTGATTCTCTTGAGGGTCAGTCTGTTTCCGTTGCCGGACGGCTGATGACAAAGCGTATTATGGGCAAGGCTTCTTTCTGCAACGTTCAGGATCTTCAGGGCACTATTCAGTGCTATGTTGCCAGAGACTCCATCGGAGAGGAAGACTATGCGACTTTCAAGAAACTCGATCTCGGAGATATCATCGGAGTCGTGGGAACTGTTTTCAAAACAAAAACAGGGGAGGTTTCCGTACACGCCACGGAAGTAAAGCTCCTTTCCAAGAGTCTCCGTCCATTGCCGGACAAGTTCCACGGACTAACAAATATCGATACGCGTTACCGTCAGCGCTATGTTGACCTTATAACTAACTCCGACAGTAAAGATACTTTTATCAAGCGTTCCAGAATCATAAGCAGCATCCGCCGTTTTCTTGATTCCCGCGGCTTTATGGAAGTTGAAACGCCTATGCTTGTTGCCAATGCCGGAGGCGCTGCAGCGCGTCCCTTTGAGACTCACTTCAATGCTCTTGATGAGGATCTCAGACTCCGCATTTCTCTTGAGCTTTACCTCAAGAGACTCATTGTCGGCGGACTTGAGCGGGTTTATGAAATAGGCAGAGTATTCCGTAACGAAGGTCTTGATACCCGTCATAATCCGGAGTTTACTCTCATGGAGCTGTATCAGGCTTATACCGATTATCACGGCATGATGGATCTTACTGAGGACATGTACAGACATGTGGCTCAGGATGTTCTCGGTACTACAAAAATCGTATATAACGGAATTGAAATGGACCTCGGAAAGCCTTTTGAGCGTATTACAATGGTGGATGCCGTCAAAAAGTATTCCGGTGTCGATTTTACCCAGATACATACCCTTGAAGAGGCCAGGGCTGCGGCTGATGCTCATAATGTGGCTTATGAAAAGCGTCATAAGAAAGGGGATATTCTGAATCTTTTCTTTGAGGCTTTTGTCGAGGAGCACCTGCTGCAACCGACTTTTGTAATGGACCATCCGGTAGAGATATCTCCGCTGACCAAGAGAAAGCCCGAGAATCCCGAATATGTTGAACGTTTTGAGTTCTTTATGAACGGATGGGAGATGGCAAATGCCTATTCCGAACTTAACGATCCTATAGATCAGCGGGCTCGTTTTGCCGCTCAGGAGGAACAGCTTGCCCAGGGCGATGAAGAAGCCAATCACACTGATGAAGACTTCCTCAACGCTCTTGAGATCGGTATGCCTCCCACCGGCGGTATAGGCTACGGTATAGACCGTATGTGTATGCTTCTTACCGATTCAGCCGCTATCCGAGATGTTCTTCTTTTCCCGACAATGAAATCCCTTGAGCCCGAAAAGAAAACTGCCAAAGCTGAAACCGGAGCGGGCTGTGCGTGCGCCACATGCCCCAATGAAGAAGTCTGCAAGTCGGGTTCAGTCGCCGGGGAAATTTCAGTTAAAGAAGCAATTGATTTTTCCAAAGTTGAAATTGAACCTATGTTCAAGGATATGGTCGATTTCGAGACGTTCAGCAAATGTGACTTCCGTGCGGTAAAGGTAAAAGAGTGTGCCACTGTTGCAAAGTCTAAAAAACTGTTGCAGTTCACCCTCGATGACGGAACGGGCACAGATCGCGTTATCCTGAGCGGAATTCATGCATATTATGAGCCTGAACAACTTATCGGAAAGACCCTGATAGCAATCACGAATCTTCCTCCGAGAGCCATGATGGGCATAGATTCCTGCGGTATGCTCCTGAGCGCTGTTCATAAAGAGGAGGGAGCGGAAAAGCTTCATCTGCTTATGGTTGATGACAGTATTCCCGCCGGCGCTAAGCTGTACTGATTCTGGGCTTCCGGGTCTGAAAATCACATTCATGCAGTTTTAAAAGTTCAATGGGCAGTCTCGTGCGGGATTGCCCATTTGCTGTAAAGATTCAGTTTTAAAAAATGCGGGGAAACCGACGGATATGGAGTTTAATGAGAAATTACAGGAACTGAGAAAGCGCAGAGGCATTACTCAGGAAGAACTTGCGGGTGCTCTGTATGTATCCCGCACGGCTGTTTCCAAATGGGAATCCGGCAGGGGAGTGCCGAATATTGAATCATTGAAAACTATTTCTAAGTATTTTTCGGTTTCAATCGATGAGCTTCTTTCCGGTGAGGAGATCCTGACAATTGCGGATGAAGACAACAGGCGAAAACAGATCCATACCAGGGATATGATCTTCGGGTTGCTTGATTGCAGCCTTGTCATGTTTCTGTTTCTGCCTTTTTTCGGACAACGCGGCGATGGAGCGGTCAGGGAAGTATCTTTACTTTCGCTTACAGGCATTTCTCCGTATATCAGGATTTTGTACATAGTCGTCGTGACCATGATCGTTCTTATGGGAATTCTTACCCTTGCTTTGCAAAACAGTACTTCGGTTTTCTGGGAAAAATACAGATGCGGCATTCCCGTCGGGTTAAGTGCCATAGCAACCGCATGCTTCATTATGACCCTTCAGCCATATGCCGCAACTTTTACATTCTTCTTCCTCGCAATCAAATCGCTTATGCTGATAAAGCGGCAATGATACGAAACGTGTCGCCTGTGTGACGGTAAGATTCTTTTCATTTTGATTCCGTTGATTTATACTACTGTACAGGGCAAAAAGCTCAAATACAGTAATAAAGGATGGATTGGAAATGAGAAAAATGAGAGATCTGAGAATTCTGATTGCGGGACTTGCTACGGTTGCGGTATTCGTCTTATGGACGGTGCTGATCAGTTATGTTGACGTAAGACCGATTGGCCCGGAGGGTTCGCAAGTCGGCTTTGCGGCACTGAACGGAGCTGTTCACAGACTGACCGGTGTCAATATGACCTTATATGTAATTACCGATTGGCTCGGTCTTGTACCCATGGGATTTATTGTCGGTTTCGCAATACTGGGGCTGGTTCAGCTGATAAAACGGAAAAACCTTCTGAAAGTGGATCCGGACATACTTATACTCGGAGTGTTTTACATTGTTGTAATGGCAGCATATCTGTTTTTCGAATCCCATACGGTAAATTATCGTCCGGTATTGATAAACGGATTTCTTGAAGCTTCATACCCCTCATCCACGACACTTCTTGTTATGTGTGTGATCCTGACGGCAATTATTCAGCTTGAGAGCAGGATCAGGACAAAAATATTCAGAAAGACCGTTATATGTATCTTGACGGTGTTTGCCGTTTTAATGGTTGCGGGAAGACTTGTTTCCGGTGTGCATTGGATTACGGATATCATCGGGGGAATTATCCTGAGTTCGGGACTGGTAATGATGTATTCCGGAATTACCGGTCTTGTGAATCGGAAAATGACCATACAATGAATTTAGAATTAACAGGAGAGCATCAATGAAACTTGAACTGACTCCTCTGAACGAGAAACCTCTTGACAGTATTGCCGATAATGGCGGTTATACTTCTATCTTCCGCACTATTGCATGTATCGGAGACAGTCTTTCTTCCGGTGCGTTCGAAGGTTTGAAGGAAAACGGTACAGGTGCCTGTCACGATATGTTTGAGTATTCCTGGGGGCAATTCCTTGCGCGTATATGCGGCTGCAAGGTTTACAATATGTCCCGAGGGGGAATGACCGCAAAGGAGTACATAGAGCATTTTGCATCAAACAGCGGTTTCTGGGACGAAAAGTTTGCTTCACAGGCTTATGTCATAGCCCTCGGCGTAAATGACCTTCTGGACGTAAAGCAACCCGTGGGTACGATCGGTGATGTGAATTTTGAAGATCCGGATAAGAATAATCTTGAGACTTTTGCCGGATGCTATGCCACGATAATTCAGAGATATAAAATGATTCAGCCCAGGGCAAAATTTTTCCTTGTTACGATGCCCCGTGAATTGTCTGAAAACGACAGCGTAAGTGCTGAACACCGGCGATTGATGTACGATTTTGCAGACAGTTTTGACAGAACTTATGTAATTGATCTGAATCAGTATGCTCCGGTTTATGATGCTGAATTCAAAAAAAGCTTTTATATGCGCGGTCATCTGAACCCTATGGGGTATTGTCTCACCGCAAAAATGATCTCTTCCTATATTGATTACATAATACGCCATAATATGAGCGATTTCAGAGATGTTGGACTTATCGGGACAGTCCTTCACGACTGACTGTGTTACGGAGGTTTGAAATGGCTGAAAAGATAGAGCGAGAAGCTGACAGATATGTCCGGGACAAGTGGTATCAGCATATATGGTATCACTATAAATGGGTGATCATAGGAGTCCTCGCCGTTGTTGTGCTTCTTTCTATAGTGATTGCGGATACGGTCAGAAAAGATCCCGTCGATATGTATATAATATACGTAACCGAGGATCCGGCGGTTTACCGCGAGAAGACAGAGGCCCTCAAAAAAACAATAGCACCGTATGTTCCGGATTCTAACGGAGACGGCAAGATCGTGTTGCAGATTAAGAATTTTTATATAGGGCAGAACTATTCCGCAACAGCGGTTGAGAATAATAAAAACGAGCTCCGCACTATCATGTGGTCCGGGACATGTATGTTTTTTGTTGCCGACAGGGTCGGTTCGGAGTTCCTCCTTGCTGAGAATTCCGGGGCAGGCGTGCTTGAGTCGCTTACGGATATTGCAGAAGAATCTTCCCTTGATTCAGACGGGAGACTCTGGCTTGCAAACGGCACGGAGTTTTTCAAAAATGAACTTTTTGAAGATTGGGATTCGGAACTGTATTTTGGTCTGAGACTGTATAACGGAACGGTTTCTTCGATCCAGAAATCAAGTGTGAAGCATTTCAATCAGGCTCATCAGACCCTGTCAAACATCATAAACGGCAAAAAGCTTTACCCGGGGGAGACCGACTCCGCAGATTAACAAAGAATGGACCGCCGGAATACAGACCTGCCCGTTTACATCTTTCGGGTGATGACGGTTTTTATCACGGCATTGCATCACGCTTGGCTGTATTAAATTGTGAAATCAGTTTGAAATTTAACTTTTGATACGTATTTTGCTTGACATCAAAGCCCTTTTTTGTTATAATATTTAGGCTAAATACCTAAGGAGAGGTATCGAAGTGGTCATAACGGGGCTGACTCGAAATCATGTACGCATTTGAGTAGTTGTGCCACCGAAAACCGCCGAAAAGCCTTGATTTCATTGGATTTTCGCGTGGTTGATGATTTTTCTCACCGGCTTATCTAACGGGTTTTCTAAAAAATTGAATATTGATTGTTTCCCTCATTTTTGAGGGTGAACATATACGGAGAGGTATCGAAGTGGTCATAACGGGGCTGACTCGAAATCAGTTTGCGCGAAAGCGCACAAGGGTTCGAATCCCTTCCTCTCCGCCAAAGCGCGGTTAAGCCGCAGCAAAAGCCGCAAGGATTTCCTTGCGGTTTTTGCTTTTAGGCTAAGAGGCAGTCAAACTTCTTGTATCCCCGAAGAGTAAGTTTTTTCAGAGGGATGCCCGCCCCGTATGCAAGCACTGTTATGAACGATATTACCCTTTTGAAATGTATTTTCTCTCAGTATGCCTTGTCTGTTTTTCAAATTGCAAGGCGGAGGTAGTGGCATGAATTTGAAAGATAAACCAGCAAAAATTGAAGTCAGAGGAGCCAGAGTCCACAACCTGAAAAACATTGATGTGGATATTCCCTTAAATGGGATCGTCGGCATTGCGGGCGTGTCCGGCTCCGGGAAAAGCTCGCTTGCGCTTGGCGTACTGTACGCCGAAGGGTCGCGGCGGTATCTGGAATCCCTGTCCACATACACAAGGCGGCGCATGACACAGGCGTCGCGTGCCGATGTGGACGAGGTACTGTATGTTCCCGCCGCCCTTGCCCTGCACCAACGCCCTGCCGTTCCCGGTATTCGCTCCACCTTCGGAACGGGGACGGAGCTGCTGAATAGTCTTCGGCTGATGTTCTCCCGCCTGTCCAGCCATCGCTGTCCAAACGGACACTATGTAAAACCGAGTATCAATGTAGCGGCAATGAACGGTGAACTGATCTGCCCGGAGTGCGGTGAGCATTTCTATGCGCCGGGAGCGGAGGATCTTGCGTTTAATTCCACCGGAGCTTGTAAGTGCTGCGGCGGTACGGGAATAGTCCGGACGGTTGATATGGATTCCCTTGTTCCCAATGATTCGCTTACCATTGATGAGGGTGCAGTCGCCCCATGGAACAGCCTGATGTGGTCATTGATGACCGAGGTCTGCCGTGCGATGGGGGTGCGTACCGATGTACCGTTCCGTGATCTGACCGAGCGCGAAAAAGAAATTGTTTATCACGGTCCCGCGGAGAAAAAGCATATTTTTTATCATCCCAAAGGCTCTAATCAAGCGGGAGAACTGGATTTTACCTATTTCAATGCCGTCTATACCGTAGAAAACGCCCTTGCGAAAGTGAAGGACGAAAAGGGCATGAAGCGGGTCGAGAAGTTTCTGAAAGAGGTTGTCTGCCCGGAGTGTCATGGCACACGGCTTTCGGAGGAAGCCAGAGCGCCGAGGCTGATGGGGATTTCGCTGGCGGACGCCTGCCGGATGACTCTGAAAGACTCCATCGTATGGGTGAAGCACGTGCCGGAGTCTCTGCCGGAAGAAATGCGGAACATGGCGAGAAATATCTGCGAGTCCTATCTGGAGGTTGCGGCGAGACTGATGGATTTGGGGCTGGGCTATCTGACGCTGGACAGAGCGTCCTCCACGCTCTCCACCGGCGAGCGGCAGCGGATGCAGCTTGCAAGAGCGGTGCGCAACCGGACGACCGGCGTTTTGTATGTTCTGGACGAGCCTTCCATCGGTTTGCACCCGGCGAACATCGTGGGACTAAACGGTGTGATGCACGATCTTATCCGGGACGGCAACTCCGTTATTCTGGTTGATCACGATACGCAGATATTGAAAGAATCCGACTGGCTCATCGAAATGGGGCGTGGCGCGGGAGCGGACGGCGGTGCGGTGATTGCCGAGGGAACAATACATGATGTTGCGGAAAACAAGGGCTCTGTAATCGGACCGTATCTGTCCGGCGCAGCCGTCGGCAGAAGCAAACCGGAGCGAAAGCCTGACTTTTCCGATGGCGCTATCCACATGGAAACCGGCTCCATTCATACAGTAAAGCCGCTGACGGTGGATATTCCCAAGCATCGGCTGACCGTGATCACCGGTGTGTCCGGTTCCGGGAAAACCACCATGGTGCTGGAAAGCCTTGTTCCCGCGCTGGAAGCCCTCTGCTATGACAAGAGGATGCCAGACCATGTCAGAAAGATCGAAGCGAATGACATCCATCAGGTCAAGCTGATCGACGCAACGCCCATCGGCGTAAATGTGCGCTCCACGGTCGCTACCTATGCGAATGTGCATGACGAGCTGCGAAAGATATACGGCAGAACGGCGGAAGCAAAGCGACTTGGCTGCAAGGCGGGGGATTTTTCCTACAACACAGGCAGTCTTCGTTGCCCGGTCTGCGACGGAACGGGAACAATCTCTCTTGATGTTCAGTTTCTCCCCGATGTGGACATTCCCTGCCCGGAGTGCCGTGGGTCGCGCTATGGAAAACAGGCAAATCTGCTCCGTTATGCCAACAAGGACGGCGAGGAACGTTCCCTGCCGGAGCTGATGAACATGGATGTAAACACCGCGCTGCATTACTGCCGTCACATGAGTTCGGTCAGACCGAAGCTGGAAATCCTGCGCGATCTGGGGCTTGGTTATCTGACACTGGGAGAGGAAACGCCTTCTCTCTCCGGCGGCGAGGCACAGCGACTGAAGCTGGCAAACGAGATGGGCAGAAAGCAAACGGATTCTGTTTTTGTGTTCGACGAGCCGACTATCGGTCTGCACCCAAAGGATGTGGAAACACTTCTTAAGGTGTTCGATACCCTGATCGGCAACGGTGCGACGGTCATTGTTATAGAGCATGATTTGGACGTCATCCGCAGCGCCGACTATCTCATCGATATGGGACCAGAGGGTGGCGAAGACGGCGGCAGGATCGTCGCCTGCGGTTCACAGGACGATATCCGTGGCTGTACAGAGAGCGTCACGGGAAGGTTTATCTGATATAAATTGAATTTTTACATTTGAAAGGCACTTGGAATCAGGTGCCTTTTTCTTTACAAAAAGCAAAGGAACAACCCTGAGAACATCTCAAGGCCATTTCTTTGCCCTTTATTTTTCCGACCTTTTATATCCTTCAATCAGTTTTTTCAGTTGTTCTGTCCCGACCTTGCACACCGTCTCCGGCGAGGAGAGATGTCCGATCAGACTTTGTTTGCTGATGAGCACCTTTCCACCGACTACCGCGCCGAAGATGTTGCCTCTTGCCACATGGCGGTTGAGCGTTCCCACGGTCAAGCCGGTCAGCTCCGCCGCCAGCTTGCTCGGCAAGGCATCGGGATGTTTGCTCCAACATTTTGCTATGTATTCGCGCAGTATCTTTGCCTCGTCCTGTGACAGTATGACGGTCGGTATCGGCGGTTTGTTCCTTTGCGCCGTAAACCGCCCGTTCAGGTCGGCAAAGCGTTCGGGATGATTTGTCATTTCCTTCCGCAGGGCTTCCACATCACACATACGCAAGGAGTACCGATGCGTTTTGTTGCCGTTGTCCTCGTAGCGGATATAGCCGTTTTGCAGCATAAACAGGAATTTTCGTTTGGATATATGCAGGTACGCTCTCGCTGCGTCCGCACTGATGATCTGTTCCATGCGCTCACCACCTATCAGAAATCGGCACCACGATTAGTCGTGATGCCGATCATCGAACAGCGCGCTGATGGTTTCCGCACTGATGTCTTTTCCGCTCTTGTCCAGGTGCGCATAGATATTTGCCGTAGTGAACATCAAATATCGTCACACTTTTTCATTTCCATTTGCTCCCCACGCGGCGATTTGCTCTGCGGAGAATTTTTTATCAATCAATTTGTAGTAGATATGAATCTCTCTGGGTGCCTTGCTGTACTTACCGGGGCACTCGTCGACGGTGATGAATTCAATCAGTTCCAGGCACATCTCACGTGTCAGCTCCGGAACCTCCAGGTAGGCTTTCAGCCTGCGGATGAATTCATCGGCGTTCGCCGCCTCGTCACGGACGGTCTGCGCCTTCTGCTCCAGCGCGGTGACTGTTTCAGTGAGAGATTTCTTTTCGCTCTGGTATTTTTCCAGCAGGTGGATACAGACTTCTTCGGGAATCTTGCCCAGCACCTTGTCCTCGTAAACCGAACCGATCAACTTATCAAGTTCGGCAAGCCTGCGCGCGGATTGCGTCAGCTTCCTTTTGTCGGCGTTGGCTTCGGCAGTGTTCTGCTGTTCGTTACGGCTGAGGAATTCCTCTCTTGCACGCTTTTCATCGGCAAGTACAAGACTCATCTTGGAGCGAACGTCCGCAAGAACAAGTTGGTTCAAAATCTTGATCTGAATATAGTGGCTTGTACAAGCTCTCTCCCCGAATTTGGAATACGCACCGCAGGTGAAGTTCTCACGGTGATAGGTACGAGGGTCTGTTCTCTTGTGTCGGGTGTTATTCCATTTGATATACATCTTGTTCCCGCAATCGGCGCAAAAGACGAGTCCGGACAGCGGATTGACATACCCCGTTTTGTTCTTTTTGCCTTGGCTGACCGACGCTTCCATCTCACGGCATTTGTCCCACAATTCCTGTGTCACAATGGCTTCATGCGTATTGTAAACCCATACCATATCCTCGGGATCACGCTTGATCTGCTTTTTGTTCTTGTAGGATACGTTGGTCGTTTTCAGCTGAACCATATGCCCGAGGTAAATTGGGTTAGTCAAAACCTGCTTCACTGTGGCACTTGACCATAAATGGTGAGACTTGCGTGTGTTCGGAATACCGAGTTTTTGCTCCTTATAGTCTCTCGGCGGAAGGATGCCCTCATTGTTGTAGGTCTGTGCAATATGGTTGGGACTGACACCGGACGCCCGCATTTCAAACATTCTCCGCACATAAGCCGCCGCTTCACTGTCAACGATGGGAAGCCGTTTATCGTCGTCACCCTTGATATAGCCGTAAGGTGCTTGATTGCTACGGTAGATACCTTCCCTGGCATTGGCTTCAATGACCGCGCGGATCTTCTTTGATGTGTTGGCGGCATGCCATTCGTTGAATACATTCATGATCGGCGTCATGTCCATTCCCGTGTTTTCGGTAACAGCCGAATCCACATTGTCGCCGACGGCAATGAACCGGATATTGTAGGTCGGGAACAGATAATCCGTGTATTGCCCCACCTCAATATAGTTTCTGCCAAAGCGGCTGAGGTCTTTGACGATGATCACATTGATTCTGCCGTTCTTGGCATCCTCCAGCAGTCTCTGTACACCGGGGCGGTTGAATAATGAGGTGTGATAGCGATAGCGGCAAAA
>CAJLLT010000023.1 GCA_905207625.1 uncultured Eubacteriales bacterium
CGGTCCATACGGACCGTCCGCTGCCGGCGCCGGGGAAATACATCTGATTCCGAATACAGTCAGGAAAAAACAGTCTGAATGATTTTCGGACAACATCCCGGGGAATATGTAAAACCCTTTATATGATCTCTTTTTTCAAAATACCGGAACTCCGCCTTTTCCCCGTCCGAAGGGAAAACATCCACAAGATTCAGCTTTATTTTCATCTTTTCCGGGATAATGCTTTTTACATAGACCGTTGCTCTCATTCCGTCAACCATCTCCGGAAGCCCCTCCCTCAACTCAGCAAGCCCCGCAAGATTAGGCGTAAGCTCAATGAAAACCCCATAATCTTCTATGCTGCGGACCCACCCGCAAACGGTCTGCCCTGCACTGAAGGATGACACATTCTGTTCCCACGTTCCCAAGAGTTCTTTATGGGAAAGGGTAAATCTTCCGGCGGAAGGGTCTATATCCTTTATCACTGCGCGGATGTTCTGCCCCACACTGAATCTGTCCGAAGGATGACTGATCCGGGAAACAGAAATATTTTCTATACTCATCAGACCCACAATACCGCAACCTATATCAACAAAAGCTCCGAAAGGCTCCATATGAGTCACCTTTGCGTCAACCACATCTCCACGGCGCAAATTGTTCAGCATATACTCCAAAGCCTTTTTCTGCACATCGACACGGCTCAGGATCGCCACATCCCCGTCCCTTGTATGGGAAATACTTTTAACTGAAAAACAACAGGTCTTGTTTACCCGGCTCAATACTGCTATATCCCGCACAGACCCGTCGGCTATTCCGAGAGCGGCTTCCTGCCTGGGTATAACGGCTCTCAGATGCGGAATACCCAGATCAACTATCAGATTATGCTCCCCGTCACACAGTTTCACCTTTCCTTCGAGAGTTCTTCCATCTGTCATAGCCCTTTGTACCGCAGCCATTGAATACGGAGCGGGAGGATAAAAACCTTCCGGTCTGAAATCTGTCATTATATATCACAATCCTTTCCGTGCCTGATCCTTTGTCATGAAAATATATGCACGGATACGGAATAAAATGCAGCCTTAAGGGGGAAGCACACGCTTCCCCCTTCGTCCAATGCGGGAACATCTGTAAAGTTCCGCACCTTTATGACCCGTACCGTCACGGAGACGGATCACGGATATTTCGAACCTTAACTTTTACGTTCAGTTGCAGCCGCAGCCGTTGTTGCAACCGCATCCGTTATTCTCGCAACCGCAGCAATTATTAGCGGCTACACTGTAAACGATAACAGCAGCAATGAGCAGAGTCCAGAAAATATAGTTATTGCCCATGGATAGATCCTCCTTTGGTAAGTATACGGCAGAGCCGTTTTCCCACTTCCGGGGCTGCGGTTTTCGCCGCCCTCACTACCCATATTATGACAGACCCCGGATTGTGTTACCGGGAAAACCGCCTTTGAAATTCCGTACCCGGGATAATCTCGGCCTGCCCGCGGATATAGCCTGAGAAAAAGGTGCGGTATGTTCTTTTTATTGCGATAAATCGGCAATAATAAAATTTCCCGGCGGAGGATCTGAGCCGCTCCGTCGGGAAATAATGATTTATTCTTTTCAGCTCTGGGCCTTGTAATATGCGAGAATACCGTCTGTTACAGCCTGTGCGGCAGCGTCAAAGCCACCATCGGCAACAAACCATTCAAAGTCATATATATTGCTTATAAAGCCCATCTCAAACAGAACCGCAGGATATTGCATATGCCGGGCAACCTTGTAACGTCCGACCTTGCTTCCCCTCATGTTCAATCCTGTTTTCGAAGCGTACGTTTTTATCATCGTGTCCGAAAGCAGTTTCCCCGCACCGTAACAGTAATAGGAGGTTGCTCCTTTATTGTTCACGGGATTCACCCCGTTACCTTGTCCGGGATGGTCCATATGAAGGGAAATGGTCATATCAGGATCGGACATTCTCATCTGGGAAATAAGTTCATCAAGAGAATACTTCTGTTCCCCGTTATGACTGAGGCTAACCGTCGCACCGAGGGCTTCCAGTTTGGCTTTCACGAGGCGGCTTATGGTGAGATTAATATAAGCCTCGGTATAATTGGTCGCAGCCCAGAAGCTTACCGATCCGGTGGAATCGCTGTGTCCGGGGTCAACGATAATTTTGATCCCTTTAAGAGGTTTGGATCCGGAAGAAATCGATATAGGATTGCGGAAGCTGAGTATCAGGGATGTATCCGTCAGTTCGGCACTGTAACCGAAGGTAAAGTCGGACTTCTTATGCGTCAGAGTTATCTGGACCGAAGTATTTGATACCTCTTTGACCGATATTCCGGAAAACAGCGGGTTTGATGCTATCTGTTTAAGCTCGGGACAGTATCCGACATTATACAGCATTATCGTGGTCGTATCCCTTTCCGCCCATACGGAATAAAGATTCTTATCCGTTCCGATAAGTGTCATAACCGTTTTTTTACCGTCTCCGGACTGGGTAAAGGTTATGTTTGATATGGCTGAAAGGGCGTATGATTTAGTTTCGTCCCTTGTATATGTTCCGTTCTTGACATACAGCCCACTTCCCAGAAGGGCGAAGCCCCGGGCCTTGCTCACAACTGTATCCCAGGTGCCGGCAGAGGTTTTTCTGTACTCATCTTCCGTATTCGCCACATTGGTGGGGGCAAGGTCGCAGCCGTCGGAGTTCATACGTACGATATACGAACGGGGATCATTTATGACTTCCACCGTATTGGTCATTACCTTTACAGCGGTCGTCTGTCCCTTCATCTCGGCATAGAACACCGGAGTCCCGATCACCGCATTGCCGCTGATCTCAGGCAACACGAAAGTTCCTTCATAATAAGCTTTTACAAAACTTCCGTCCGAAGGTGCTTTTGCTGAGGTGGTCATTTTTACAGTATAATCCCCTACTTTTGCGTACACCGTGCTTCCTGCCGGAGCAGTACAGTAGAAGGTCAACTTTGTTCCGGAAACGTTGGCATAATCATACTGAGGTGAAAAAGAACCCGACACGAAACCGAAAGATTTCATGGTATCGGAGGACACCGAAGCCTTTGCCCGGGTAACGGTCCAGATCTTTGTCACACCTTTATGCGTAAAGGTGAACACATTGTCACCCACACTCAGCCCCGTGGCATAGTACGAGAAGTACCCCGTCGTCGAACGGGTCGTAACAGGTTCACCATTAACGTACAGCGGATACTCCGGATCCGAGACCCCCAGGACAAAAGCAGTCCGGGTGTCATTTGAAACGGACAGGGAATCTGCCGCAAGAAACAGTGTATCAGAAGCTTTTTTCACGGTAGAAGAACTGCCGGAAAAGAGACCCTTGGTCACCTTGACACAGTTTGAGCGGTTTGCGGCTATATCCCTGTAGCTGAAATAAACACCTCCGCTGACATTGCTCTTGGAGGAAATATAATCAGCCTGAAGCTTCAGCTCCTCGTAAGTCTTATATGGCTGCTTGGATTTATTCTGGGTCGAATCCATCTGCATTCCTATATACAGTTCCACCTTCGTGGTGGAAACAAGCTCATTCCACCAGTCCACTACGGGGCAGAAGGGTGCCGTGGTGTGTGTTGTTTCCCAGTATACCTGGGGACAGATATAGTCAAGCCAGCCGCTGAGCACCCATTTACGGGTATCGGCATAAATGGCGTAGTAGGATTCGTTTGAATTCGGGATATCCGTACCGAGGCTGTTGGATGATTTCTTTGCCCACACGCCGAAGGGAGCCACTCCGAAAGCAACTTTCCTTCCGGACTTTTCTATGGCATTGTGAATGGAAAGGATAAGACTGTCGTTGTTGTTGCGTCTCCAGTCGGCACGGCTCATATTGGCGGGATTATACAGGGCAAAGGAAATATCATCGCTGAAACCGGCAGCATTGGTATCATACGGATAGAAATAATCGTCAAAGTGGATACCGTCAACGGAATAGTTATTTACTATCTCCATTACTCCGTCGGTTATAAGCTGTCTCACGGCGGGAATACCGGGATCGTACCACATGGATTTGTTTCCGGACTTATCCTTGAAGAAAACCACCCATTCGGGGTTCTTTCTTGCAGGATTCTCCTCGGACAGAGCGGTCAGATCATGACCGAAAGCTATGCGGTAGGGATTTATCCAGGCATGAACCTCTATGTTAGCCGCATGAGCCTTCTGTATAAGATATTCAAGGCAGTCAAGCTGGATCTCCGATCCCTGTTTTCCGGTCAGGTAAGTGGAGGACGGGAATATGGAGGATTTATAGAAAGCGTCCGATGTGGGTCTTACCTGGAAGAATATCGCGTTGAGTCCGGCATCCTTGCAGGTAGTGACAATAGCATCAAGTTCTTCCTTCAGTTTGTCTGCGCTAAGCCCCTGTCTGGACGGAAAGTCAAGATTTGATACCGTACCGACCCAGACTCCTTTAAGCTTTTCTTTGCGCACGACAGGGCTCTCCCCCGGATCGGGCTCGGTATCGCCCTTGGGGGCGTTGAAAATGACAAAAAATGTATCGGCTATTCCTCCGTCATTGGTCTTGACATATATCGAAGTATATCCGTATCCGACGGCTGTAATGGTACCGTCCTGGGAAACCGTCGCAACACTCTCATCGGCTGAGGTAAGAGTATAACTCTTGTCATACGCGTTTTCGGGATAGACCGTCACCTGGACCTTAATCTTTTCACCTTTACGGGAGAAACTGTGGGAATACAGGGAAAATCTGACGCTTTCCGGATGGATCCTCATCTGAACATTGACGAGAAGGGTCTCGGAAAAGCCCCCGTCCTCGGTCGTTACCGTTATCACCGCCACACCGTTGCCGACGGCGGTCACTGTTCCGTTTGCTGACACGGTCGCTACGGAATCGTCGGAGGAGGTATAGAAAACATTTTTATTACTTGCATCGGAGGGTCGGACGGATGGTTTTATGACATACGTCGCATTTTCCTCCCCCAGAGATATTTCATGATCGGGAAGGGTTATTCCCTCAGCGGAAATCGTGAAGTTGACCGTAACTTTGCAATACGCCTGCTTCTTTCTGTTTTCGGAAACGGCATATATGGTAGCGGTTCCGTTTTTATGGGGTGTCACAACTCCGGTTTCGGGGTCAACTGTGGCAACCTTTTCATTTGTCGAAGCCCATATCAGACCCCGTTCCGTAGTATTCAGAGGTTCCCAGACAGGGGTAAGGATCAGTTCATCATCCGAGTTCCGGAAGGTGAAAGAAGTCCTTGAGAAATTAACATCCTTCATCGCGACAAAAATATCGCAGGTCACGGAGCATATCGCGGAAAATGAACCGTCCGCGGTAGTCGCAACGATATCGGCACGACCCGGCGCAAGAGCGGTGACATTACCCTCGGTATCCACCTGTGCGACCTCGGGGTCGGAGGAAGACCATATAATACTTTTATCAGTGGCATTTTCAGGCCAGACATAAGCGGAAAGAAGCGCGGTCTGTCCCCTTTCGGTAAAGGAAAGAGTGTTGTCCGTCAGAAGTATGCCCTCTACGGAAACATATTCCGGAGGAAGAGCAACCTCAATAACGCAGCAGCCGACTGCGCCGCCGTTTCCTGCCCGTGCCGTGATCATGGCGTAGCCGTTGGACACAGGGGTAACATTTCCCGCCGCATCCACCGTCGCCACAGACGGGTCGGAACTCATCCACATCACCGTTTTATCCTCTGTTTCAAGAGGATAAACGGCGGCGGAAAGCGACAAAGTCTGCTGCTTATCGGTAAATTTATATTCGGAAGTATCCAACCGCACCTCAACTGCCGCGGGTGCTGCCATATCTGTGGCACAACCGCAGAAAGCAAGGAGACAAGCCAGAGTTAAAAACAGAATTCTGACTGTGACAGAGACAAGTTTTTTTCCGGTCATTTTCCGTCCTTTCCGATAAAAATATCAGTCCTGAACCTTCCTTACAAGAATCAGAGGCGTACACTGATCGTCCTGACCCGCAGGGTTATCTCTTACAATTTCCGCAAGATGCTCATCGCTGTCGGTAACTGCGTCACACTTGCCGAGAACCTTCACGGAAATATCGCAGGCATCGACTATCATGCATTTTATTCCCAGGGTATTGTAGATCTCATTGCAGACGCCGGAGGGATTTACGGGATTAAGTATGCCGTAGTCGTAGTACTCCTTATAGGATATATCATAATCAATAAGTCCGTCTATTCCGTCCACTTCATGACCGCAGACATCGTAAAAAACCCCTTTTTTACCGAATATCTTCGTCACGCCGGAGCAAAAGGCAGCCCACAGAACCCGGGGAAGACCGCAGATATCTATTATCAGTTGCATTTTGTACGGAGTACCGGCACCGGGACCGGCTGGGGTCACGTGGACAAACCGACAAAGCAGTTTTGCCCAGAACCCGGGATGAATGTCCTTACGGTAAACTATTCTCTTCTGGCACAGGGCAATTATCTTTTCGCTTATGGAGATCATATCCCCCTCCCTGTAATAAGGAAGAGCGTATTCACGGAGCACGTCTATATAATCGTCGCCGATATTTACAAACCGGGTCTTAAGGGCATATCTTTCATAATTAACCCCGTCCACGGTACGCAAAACATTTTTACCCTCATTCGGGGTCAGGACCTTTTCTTCCATGTTCCGTCTCCTCTCAGCACATTGTCCCGCTGAGCTGTTTTCCGCCCAACAGGTGGAAATGCAGATGCTTCACCGACTGGGCCCCGTCATCCCCGCAGTTGGTGATAACGCGGTAACCGTTCGTCAGTCCCTGCTGTTCGGCTATTTTTGTTATGACACCGAAAATATGGGCAATAAGCGCTCCGTTCTCGGTCTCATTGTAGCCGGAGATGGCAGAAAGAACATGTTTCTTTGGTAGGACAAGTATATGCACCGGTGCCTGGGGGTTTATGTCCCGGAACGCATACACGGTCTCATCCTCATAAACTTTGGAAGAGGGTATCTGTCCCGCAACTATTTTACAGAATAAGCAGTCCTGCATTTTCGTTTCCTCTCATTCCGATTATTGCCCTTGGAAGAGCTTTTAATCAATCTTACAAACTTTTTCTCACTTCAGCGAATGCCTTTTCGAGTACGGAAGCATCCTTGCCTCCTGCGGTAGCGCTGTCGGGTCTTCCGCCTCCGCCGCCTCCGCATACGGTTGCGGCTATCTTTATAAGCTTACCGGCGTGCGCACCGGCCTTCACGGCATCTGCACCGCATGCTGCCGCAAGACCGACTTTTCCGCTTTCGGAGTCGACTCCGGCAAGTATCGCAACGGCATTGGAATGTTTGTCCTTGATCTTATCGCACAGAGTCCGGAGCATATCCGTATCAACATCTATCCTGCCGCAGACAAAGAACTTTCCGTTTATCTCTTCACCCTTTGCAAGTATCTGTTCGAGTTTGCCTTCGGACGCTTCGGTCTTAAGAGCCACGATCTGTTTATTTGCCGCCTTCAGTTCCGCCGTAAGCTGCTCAGCTTTTTCTGCCGTATCGGCAATACCGCATTTAAGCACAGCGGCAACCTTTGCCTGCTGCATATCGGCGTTTCTTATATACTGAAGGGTATTCAGTCCGGTAATGGCCTCTATACGGCGGACACCGGCAGCAACACCCTGTTCGGAAAGGATACGGAAAGCGCCGAGGTTTCCCGTATTGCTTACATGGGTACCTCCGCAGAACTCAACGGAAACGTCACCCATTCTCACAACACGTACCCTGTCTCCGTACTTTTCGCCGAAGAGAGCTATTGCGCCCTGTTTTTTAGCCTCTTCCAGACTCATTTCGGTCATTGTGACGGGAAGAGCCGCAAGAATATTTTTGTTGACCTCTGTCTCCACAGCTTCTATCTGTTCCGCGGTCATGGGCTCAAAGTGTGAGAAGTCAAAACGCATACGGTGTTCATCCACATGGGAACCCGCCTGAGCAATATGGCTTCCGAGAACTTTACGGAGTGCTGACTGCAGCAGATGTGCCGCAGAGTGATTTCTCATCACGGCACGGCGGTTGTCCTCATCCACATGAGCACAGACCTTATCCCCGACTGTGATAACTCCGTCGGTAACTTTTGTATAATGCAGGTATATTCCTCCGACCTTCTTGCAGTCGGTAACCTCAGCCTGTCCGTCGGATGTTTTTATAACGCCCTTATCCCCTACCTGACCGCCGCTTTCGCCGTAGAAGGGAGTGCGGTCAAGGATCAGCTGGACCTCGTCGCCGGCACCAACGCTGTCGGCGGGCTTGCCGTCGGAAAGCACAGCAATTATATTCGCATCGGAACAAAGTTCGGTATATCCGGTAAACTCGGTGGCAGGAATGCCCTCAAGATCCTCCTTACCCTTCCATGCGGTGGCATCGGTTGCCTCATAGGCGGCGCGGGCACGGGCTTTCTGCTGCTTCATCAGATCGTTGAAGCCGTCCTCGTCCACAGTCATTCCGCTCTCAGCGACGATCTCTCTGGTCAGATCTATGGGGAAGCCGAAGGTATCGTAAAGTCTGAAGGCGTCAGCACCGTCGATAACAGTCTTTCTCTCAGCCTTCGCCTTGCCGGTTATATCGGAAAGGATCCCGAGTCCGCTGTCCAGAGTCTGATTGAACCGGGTTTCCTCAAGATCAATTATTTTCTTTATATAGTCAGCTTTTTCTATAAGTTCGGGATATGCTGTGCCGCTCTCACGGACAACAACGTCCACCAGTTCGGACAGAAAATGTTCGCTCTTTATACCGAGAAGCTTTCCGTGTCTTGCCGCACGTCTGAGAAGACGGCGGAGAACATAGCCTCTTCCTTCATTTGAGGGCAGAACCCCGTCGCAGACCATGAAGGTAGTGCTTCTGATATGATCGGTGACAACCCGGAGAGAAACATCTGTCTCATGGCTTTCCCCGTATTTTTTTGCGGAAAGTTCGGAAAGGCGTGCGGTGATGTTCTTTATGGTGTCAACATCAAACAGGGAATCAACTCCCTGCATTATGCAGGCAAGACGCTCCAGTCCCATTCCGGTATCTATATTGCACTTTTCAAGGCGGGTATAGTTGCCCTTACCGTCATTGTTAAACTGGGTGAATACCAGGTTCCAGAATTCCACGAACCGATCACAGTCACAGCCGGGAGCGCATCCGGGTTTGCCGCAGCCACGTTCCACGCCACGGTCAAAATATATCTCGGAGCAGGGACCGCAGGGACCTTCCCCGTGTTCCCAGAAGTTGTCCTCTTTTCCCAGACGGGAAACATGGGACGGATCGACCCCGACCTCTTTGGTCCATATATCGTACGCTTCGTCATCATCCTGATAGACCGTAACATATATCTTGTCCACAGGCAGCTGCATGACTTTTGTAACGAATTCCCACGCCCAGGCAGTGGCTTCTCTCTTGAAGTAATCGCCAAAGGAGAAGTTTCCCAGCATTTCAAAGAAAGTTCCGTGACGTGAGGTATGACCCACTCTTTCTATATCCGGAGTACGGATACATTTCTGGCAGGTCGTCACCCTGGTCCTCGGAGGCTTCTGCTGCCCGGTGAAATAGGGTTTGAGCGGGGTCATGCCCGCATTTATCAGAAGAATACTCTTATCGTTCTGAGGGACCAGAGGAAAGGATTCAAGTCTGAGGTGTCCTTTGCTTTCAAAAAAGGACAGGTACTTTTCTCTGATCTCGTTAAGTCCCATGTACTGCATATCGGATTACCGTTTCTTTCTCCCCGTAAAAATCGTTTTATATCGGTGTGGGTCACGGGGAAACCCTAATATCAGTTGACGTTATGTATATTGCAGACCCGGCAGAATTCGGTGTCGGGGATCTCTTTCCTGATCATTTCAGCGGTTACGCACGCTCGGGCATAGTCCGAAAAAATCCCGTAAACGGTGGGACCGCTCCCGGTCATATTCGCACAATCCGCACCACAGTCAAGCAAAAAGCGGCGAAGCGCCTCTATTGCCTCCGCTCCGGGTTGAGCGGACACCGCACGGAAAAGCATATTGTTTGTATACGGAGCTACAGGTCTTCCCCCGTCGGCGGCAGTCAGAAAATCCGGACTCATTACCGGCTCCGTAAACTCCGGTGAAAGACTGTCGAAAAGGGAATAGACATTTCCGGAAAAAAGGCTGAGCGCCGGTTTCGCCACTACCATACAACCTATATTCGGCGCAGGTATGGGTGTAAGAATATCTCCTATTCCTCCCGCAAGCTGGGTCCCGCCGCGGATGAAAAAAGGAACATCGGCACCTACACGTGCCGCCATGCTCTGAAGCATCTCGTCGGTTGCGCCCACGGAGAAGATGGAATTGAGAGCCTTAAGAGTCTCCGCGCCGTCACTGCTCCCCCCGCCAAGACCGGCGGCAATGGGGATCCTTTTGCTTATTTCAATGTCAACAGTATAACCCGTTATGCCGTTTACCGTGAGGAACTCATTACAGGCACGGTAACATATATTTTCCTCTTCCCGGCAAAGCTGGTCCTGCTTGTCGCAGAAAATATTGATCCTTCCCCCATCGCTTTTTTCGGCAGTGACGGTCAGGGTATCATAAAGATCGACGGTCTGCATCACACTTTCTATTTCGTGATACCCGTCCGCCCTTTTTCCCAACACGTCCAGGGTCAGGTTGATCTTTGCGTAGGCGTTAGCCTTGAACTGCATAACGGTATTGCTCCTTAACAGGTTATTTGCCGGACATATATTTTTCAAGTCGCTCTACGGCTTTTTTAAGATGCTCCATGGAGTAGGCATATGAAATACGTACAAAGCCCTCTCCGCTGTCTCCGAAGGCTGTTCCGGGGACCACCGCAACGTGAGCTTTTTTCAGAAAATCGTTGCAGAAATCATCACTGTTCATTCCGAAACCGGAAATATTCGGAAAGACATAAAACGCCCCGTGAGGTTCAAAACATGGTATACCCAGTCTCCGGAAATTCTCCAACAGAAAGCGCCGGCGCATATTGTAATGCGACCGCATGTACTCTATATCCTCGTCCCCGTTGCGCAAAGCCTCAATGGCAGCATGCTGGCTCGTTGTGGGTGCGCACATTATGGCGTACTGATGAACCTTAAGGGCAGCGGCTACGATCTCCTTCGGACCGCAGAGCCAGCCGATACGCCAACCGGTCATGGCGTAAGTCTTGGAGAACCCGTTCACCACGACCGTCCGGTCATACATTCCCTTTATTGAGGAAAAACTTACGGGAGCGGCGCCGGTATAGTTGAGTTCAATATATATCTCATCCGCAAGAACAAGAACGTCCGTACCAGCCAGGACCTCCGCTATCGCCTCATAATCCTCCCGGGTCATAACCGCACCGGTGGGATTATTGGGGAAAGGAAGTATAAGAAGCTTGGTTTTCGGTGTTATTGCTTTTTTCAGGTTTTCGGCAGTCAGCCTGAACCCGTCTTTTTCGTATGTGGGAAGAGCCACGGGGACACCGCCCGCAAGACGCGTCAGAGGTGAGTAGCATACAAAACTCGGTTCCGGAACGAGCACCTCATCTCCCGGATTTATCATGGCACGGATGGCATTGTCTATGCCTTCACTTCCGCCTACGGTCACGACAATCTGGTTTACGGGATCGTATTCAACCCCCATACGCCGTTTCATGTATGCCGATATCTCACGGCGGAGAGGCATAAGGCCGGAATTTGCGGAATAGCCTGTTTCACCGCGGCGGAGGGAATCTATGGCAACCTGCCGGATATGCTGCGGAGTCTTGAAATCAGGTTCGCCGACCCCCAGAGCAATACAGTCGGGCATCTCCGCGGCAACATCGAAAAATTTCCGGATACCGGAGGGCTTTATATCCTTTGCGGTCTCCGAAAGAAGTCTGTTATAGTCCATAAACCCTCTCAGATAACATCAGACATGGGTCTCTCGTCCTTTTCGGGAGTACCGCAAACGATGCCCTTATCTTTATATTTATTCAGCACGAAGTGAGTAGCTGTCCCGGAAACCCCGTCGATCACCGCAAGTTTCTCAAAGACGAAAAGAGCTATATCTCTCATGCTCTTTCCCTCCATCATTACCGCAAGGTCAAAACCTCCGGACATGAGGTAAACGGAAGACACTTCGTCAAAACTGCAGATAGTGCGGGCAACGCTGTCGAAGCCCTCCCCCTTCACGGGATGAACATTTATTTCTATAATAGCGGAAACATACTCCCGATCGGTTTTTGCCCAATCAACAAGGGCCTTGTATCCCATGAGCGTTCCGTCCGCCTGACAAGCCTCTATCACGGCTTCCACCTCCGCCTGCTCCACATTCAGCGCAGCGGCGATATCCGCAGGTGTATAACGGGAATTCTCCTCCAGAAGAAGAAGTACTCTTTCCTTAACGTTCATGGATGTTACCTCTCATATATCTTTGAATTCGGGCTTCATACTTCTGAATTTCGCAACGGCACGGAAGCCCGCCTGCCGCAGCATGTCATAACCTTTTTCCAGATTTTTACCGGGATATCCGGTGTGATCGTCACTGCCGAAAGTTATTATCTCTCCGCCCAGTTGACGGTACATCTTCAGATGTCGCATATCCGGCACCGCTCCGCAAGGATCGGAGTCCAGCCCTTTTACATTCAGCTCTATTCCCTTTCCCTTTTCAACAACGGTACGGAGTATCTGACGTATCTGTTCATCAAAAACGGAAATATCAAAATCAGGTTTGACCCGGGTCACATACCTGAGAGGATAATAAAGATGTCCCAAAACAGAATATGTCCCCATCCGGGCAAGCCGGTACAGTTCCTCAAAGTACTTCTCCATCATTTTTTCGGGAGCGGCCTTGTCAAAGCGCATGAAATACGGATCGTAATCTCCCGCGGTATTATGGAGGGAGCCGATGACGAAATCCCAGTTATAAGCCGAAAGTATCTCTTTTGCCCTGTTCTCATTCTGAGTCGCCTGTCCCAGTTCGATCCCTATCGCAAAAGGAATCGGGGAGTTTTCCCTGAGTTTTTCCAGGTATCCGGTATAGGCGGGGATATCAAGATCGGGCCAGTTCCCGCAGCCTTCCGGTATAGCGGAAGCTCCGTTACATTCGCAGTGCTCGGTGAGAGCTATATCATCAAGCCCTTCATCCGCCGCATGCAACAGAACCTGCTCCGGCTCAGCAAAGGAATCAGGAGAAAAACGGGAATGCAGATGATAATCCTGTCTGAACACAGCCGACACCTCTGTTATTTGCCCACTGCGGCAACAATAGCGTCAACCTTATCGGTATTTTCCCAGCGCACGCCGAGATCTTCCCTTCCCATATGTCCGTAAGCGGCGAGTTTTCTGTAAATGGGTTTTCTCAGATCCAGAGCCTCAATTATAGCCTTCGGACGCAGATCAAATACCTTCTTCACGGCATTTGCAAGGGTCTCGTCGTCAACCTTTCCCGTACCGAAGGTATCCACAAGGACGGATACGGGTTCAGCCACACCTATAGCATACGCAAGTTCGAGTTCACATTTGTCCGCAAGACCTGCCGCTACGATATTCTTGGCGATGTAGCGCGCCATATATGCGGCACTTCTGTCCACCTTGGTGGGATCTTTTCCGGAAAAGGCGCCGCCGCCGTGACGGGCGTATCCGCCATAGGTATCCACGATTATTTTCCGTCCGGTGAGACCGCTGTCGCCCTGAGGTCCGCCGATGATAAACTGCCCGGTGGGATTTACGAGTATAACAGTCTTATCGTCCATCATATCCGCAGGGATCACCTTTTTGATAACCTCTTCGGTCAGTCCCTGCCTGATGGCTTCCTGACTTACCATCGGGCTGTGCTGAGTGGAAATGACTATCTGATCGATGCGCACGGGTTTGTTGTCGTCATATTCCACCGTCACCTGGGTCTTGCCGTCGGGACGGAGATAATTCAGTATTCCCTCTTTTCTCACAGCAGTGAGACGTTTTGCGAGTTCATGAGCGTAATATATCGGCATGGGCATAAGCGTATCGGTCTCATTGCAGGCAAAACCGAACATCATTCCCTGATCCCCGGCGCCGTCCCTGTCTACACCCATTGCGATATCCGAAGATTGCTCATGTATAGCGGTAAGAACGGAGCAGGTCTCGCTGTCAAAACCGAATTTGGCACGTTCATAGCCGATCTGTCTGACCACATCACGGGCAACGTCCGGAATCTCGACATATTCCCGGGTCGTGATCTCTCCCATTACCAGCACCATACCGGTGGTAACACAGGTCTCGCAGGCCACACGCGCTGTGGGATCCCGTCTGAGGATCTCGTCAAGGATAGCATCCGATATCTGATCGCAGATTTTATCGGGATGTCCTTCGGTGACGGATTCGGAAGTGAAAAATTTCTTCATTTTAGCAGCTCCATTCTGAATATATGCTTAACAGTTATAATAAGGCTATAGTTACCTGATATGATACCATATTTCGACACAAAAGTAAACAGATTTTATTATAAATCCATTTATTTTTCATAGTTTTTTCAGATGGACGCAAAAAAGCCCCGGCAGACAGAGCCTGCGGGGGCTTTCACGCAAAAAGGTCAGTTCTTGCTGTAGAACGCTTTGCAGAGTTTGTGCATCATGTAAATATCCGCCTTAGCGGCAATCTCACAGGGAGCGTGCATACAGAGCATCGCCACACCGATATCGAGAACTTCGATATTTCTGTCCGCAAGGAACTGGGAAACGGTTCCGCCGCCGCCCTGGTCAACCTTGCCCATTTCGGTAAACTGATACATTACCTTTTCCTCATCGAAAATTCCCGCAAGCTTTGCGATGAATTCAGGCTGAGCGTCGGACGCACCGCTCTTTCCTCCGTGACCGGTGTATTTGCAGACGGCAGGACCGCAGTTGGCAAAGGCCGCGTTTTTCTTATCAAAGACCTCCGCATAATTGGGATCATATGCCGCCGCAACATCGGCGGAAACCGCCGCGGAATTTGCAAAAGCTTTTCTGCTGTTGTAGCCGTCGCAGAGTGCGAGCAGGAAATTCGTCAGGTAATCGGAACGGAGACCGGTGATGCCCACCGATCCTATCTCCTCCTTGTCCGTAAGCACTGTAACACAGGTCTTTTCAGGATTCTCGATCTCGAATATAGCCGTAAGGCAGGGGTATGCGCAGACTCTGTCATCATGACCGTAGGAAGCGATAAGACTGCGGTCAAAGCCGACGTCACGGGCATTATCGGCAGGAACCGCGGTAAGTTCCGCATAGTGGAAGTCTTCAGCGGTTATACCGTATTTTTCATTGAGAAATTTGAGAACGGCGGTCTTTACTCTGTCTCCGTCCCGGGAAGCATCCGGTCTGGAAGCAAGGAGAATGTTAAGACCTTCTGCGGGGAATGCCTGGGATACGGGCTTGGTAACAATGTCTTTACCCAGGTGAGGAAGAAGATCGGTGATGCAGAACACCGGATCTCCGGCATCGGAACCGATGTTGACTTCAACCTTTGAGCCGTCTTTCTTACACACAACGCCGCAAAGAGCAAGAGGAATGGTATGCCACTGATACTTCAGTATACCGCCGTAATAGTGGGTCTTGAAATACGCCATTCCGCTGTCCTCATAGAGGGGATTGGGCTTGAGGTCAAGGCGGGGAGAATCTATATGGGCTGCGGTGATATTAAATCCCTCTTCGGGGCTCTTTTTACCGATAACCGCAAGGATAACGGAATGATTTTTCTGTACATGGATAATCTTGTCGCCGGCCTTGTACTTCTTTCCGTCCTCAAAGGGAACAAACCCTTTCTGACTTGCCTTTGCCGCGATGTAAGCTGCCGCGAGACGGTCAGTCTTGCCCTTATCAAGAAAATCCTTATAGCCTTCGCAATAATCAAAAGCCGCCTTCTGTTCCGCTTCGTCCATTACGTCATAAGCGTTTTTCAGTTCAAAATCCAGTTCTGACATTTCAGTTTTTTCCTTTCAGTTCTTTTATTATATCGCAGACCTTTTCCTCAAGGGATGAAAGGTCCTGGTTTACTATCACAAAATCCGCTTTCCGGCGGAAAAAGGCGTTGCTTTTCTGCCGTGCAAAACGTTTGTCTGCATCCTGCGCGGAGATGCCGTCCCTACTCATTACTCTCTTTCTGCGCAGACGCTTGTCTGCGATGACCGCTATGACCGCATCGCAGCCCTTATCCGCCCCGGCCTCGTAAAGAGCGGCACCGTCAATAAGAAAATCTTCGTACCCTTCTTTGCGTTTTTCCTCAACGGTGTCCCAGACACTGGTCATTATGGCGCGATGCATAACCCCGTTGAGTTTTTCCGTCTGTTCATCATTCGAAAAAGCCTTCCGGGCAAGTTTTTTCCGGTCGAGTTTCCCTTCCGGATCAAGTATATCATCACCGAACACCCGACAAAGCTCGGAAAGCAGTCCCGGAATAAGCTGGCGGGAAATTTCATCCGTATCAAGGATCAGGAATCCGTTCCGGGCAAAGATCTTCGCGACGGTGCTTTTCCCGGCTCCGCTCTGTCCCGTAAGTCCGATGATCATTTGCCTTTCTCCCTATCCGCGTCGACAATATTGAAACCCGCGGCGCGCAGAAGTCTGTTATAGACCGCGAGTCCCACACCGCCCACGAGTTTGCAACGGATGAATATTTTATCCGCACCGGAGGAATCCGCCCGGCGAAGCGCGTCAAAGAGTTCATTTCCCATAGTCTCGGGCCTGTCCGGATCTCCGTAACAGAAGGCGGTCATGCCTAAGCGTTCAAACGCGCCATTTTCCCCGTCAAAACATATGACGAATGTGTTTTTCCCCCGATTTTCCGATATATATTCCACGGCGGCGGCAGTACTTCCTGCAACCCCGACGGTCTCCGCTTTCGGCGCATAATGACGGTGTTTCAGCCCCGGAGACAAAGCCTTCTCGTCCTCCGGAAGCTTTTCCAGAACCGCCCGGGCAACTTTGATTTTTCCCAGAACATTTTCTATCATCTCCGGGGTAACGAATCCGGGACGGAGCAGACATGGCTCATCATGGGAAAGATCTATCACCGTAGACTCGAGTCCGCAGGCACACGCCCCGTCGTCCACAACGGCGGAAACGTATTCGTTATCGGAGAAATCATGAATGACATGACCGGCGGAGGTCGGGCTCGGAGAGCCCGAAATATTTGCTGAAGGGGCGGCAAGAGCCACACCGCAACCGCTGATTATTCTTCTCGCAGTCGGATGGGACGGAAAACGTACCGCAACGGTATCGAGTCCTGCACTGACTATCCCGGGAACGATATCCTTTTTCGGCAGTATCATAGTCAGAGGCCCGGGCCAGAAAGCCTCAGCCAGAGCCTCAGCCCACGGGTTCGGAGTACAGTATTTTTCGAGTTGGGAAAGCTCGGAAATATGTATTATCAGCGGATTGTCGGCAGGTCTGCCCTTGGCCCGGAAAATATCGGCTACCGCCTTTTCATCGGTACAGTCGGCGGCAAGTCCGTATACGGTCTCCGTGGGGACAGCGACTACTTTCCCCTGCCGCAACAACGAACAGGCAACGGCTATATCGTCAGGTTTTGAAGTGAGTACGAGCATCTGCAGATATTACTTCCTTTTCAGAAAAAATACTGTTTCACAGCGGTTTTCGTCATGAAAACAGATGTAGGGTATAAAGCACGACAGAGGCGATGAACAGTGCCAAAAACACGTATGCCATCGGACACCTGAAAACCGCCCCAACGGGATTAACAGCGGCTTCCGCGGCGGATTCATCGACATCGCGGATCTTATACCTGACCAGAAAAATCACCCCGAAAACAGAAACAAATATGACTATTACAGCGTAGACAGCAACCATACCCGCAAATGCCGCAGGGTCCGCCAAAGTGATACCGTATCCGGAGGAACTCTGCGAAATTCCCGATCGGGCGGCAAGATACTGCAACACGCAGGATAAAAAGTTATTGACAAAATGAGCCGCAATTCCTACTCTTGCGGAACCGAAACGCAGAACACAATATCCAAGAGCAAGCCCTGCCCCGAGAGCAAAAGGAAGCTGCCCCAGAGTGTTGTGAAGCATTGAAAAACACACTGAAGATACGACCAGAGCAAACGCAGCCCCGTATCTTTTGAGCCCGCCCATGACCGCACCCCGGCAGGCAAGCTCCTCAAAAACCGCCGGAAGCACGGCAACCGACAGTATCTGAAGCAAAAAAGACGGCAGATCGGAGGGCACATCGACAGAGGGCTGGGGAATAGCTATACCGAAAGCCTCACAAAACAGCAGTGCAACAAAAGCGAACCCGAAGGCAAAGCAGTATCCCGTGAAATATGTCGCGGCAACGGTACAGCAGACAGGCAATGCCCCAGCCTTTTTTACGGGAAAAACGGTTTCCTTCCTGACCGTGGACTTATTCACGGCATACCAGACAGCCACGGGAAGAGCCACGCATAAAAGATCCCCGAAAACCGAGTAAACTATACCAGGGACACCGGAGGAATCGCTGAGCCTGAGGACAATACCTTCTCCGCCGTCACCGAATATAAGTCTTATCAGGGGAAGGGAAAAGAATATGAAAAATATCAAGAGCAGCTTTATTACGCACATCAGAGCGAAAATGCTGTTCAGCCTGCGGCTGAGGGCTTTTCTTTCCATACCGGCACCTTTCATTTTACCGCATGAATCCGGGGACTTCGGACAAATCACTTCTGTTCAAGACTGAGTTTAAGGCCTATAACATCCAGGAAGGCACGGGCAATAAGGGTACAGGCAACCTCATCGGGATGCACCCTGTCCCAGGACATACTGGCAGGATAGCGGTACTGAAGAAAATCGTCAAACACAGCCTGAAGATCCACAAGTAAGGTCCCGTACTCGGAGGCAAGACGCTTTACTATTGCACCGTACTCGTCAAGACGGCTGCGCATTGCGTCTTTTTTATTTATTTCCATGTAGTAAGGAGTCATGAGTATGACGCCCTTGACCTTGGGAAGCGTTGTTTCAAGAATGGTCCGGAGATTTCTTTCGTATTCATCGGGAAGGACATAACTGTCAGGCATCATGAAACAGTCAAACTGTCTCCATACGTCGTTTACTCCTATTTCAATGCACACCCAATCGGGGCTGAGGGCCATACATTCATCCCACTGAGCCACCAGATCCCGGGAGGTCTGTCCCCCGATCGCCATATTCGTAAGTCTGTAGATCTCCGAGGGACGGAATGCGGAAAGAAGCATATCTATGTATCTGACGTATCCGTGTCCGACACCGTCGCCGAGACCTTCACCGACCGGGCGGGTACGGCGGGCATCCGTAACGGAGTCCCCGGTAAAAAGTATCCTGTCTTTCTGATCAAAAAGCATATATTTCCCCTTTTCCGTTCCAAATCACCGTTCGTTCCGGTGAACCTTGTGTTCCATTGTAAAGTATATCACAAACGCCGGGAAAAGTCCATACCCGGAACAGCAATTTTTTCAATAATTTTACAATGAAGGCAAAACCCTTGACTTTTCGGGTAAAATATGGTATCATGTGCGTTGGAGATAATCCGGAAATGAAAGGAATACTTTGAACATGGAGAGATTAACGGGAACGATATCCGTGGGTGTGCGCGCCCCCATCGTAAGACAGGGCGATGACATCTGCCGGATAGTGACCGACAGCGTTATAGCCGCAAGCGAGTCCTGCGGACTTGCCATCGACGACAGAGACGTGGTCGGCGTTACCGAAGCCGTTGTGGCGAGAAGCCAGGGAAATTACGCAACGGTCGATAATATTGCATCGGACATAAGAAGTAAGTTTGAGTCGGACACTGTCGGGGTTATTTTCCCTATACTCAGCCGCAACCGCTTCGCTGTATGCCTTAAGGGAATAGCCCGGGGATGCCGGAAGATAGTGCTCATGCTCTCTTTTCCCTCCGATGAAGTGGGAAATCATCTTATAGACCTTGACAGCCTTGATGAAAAAGGGATAACCGGCGAAAACGTTCTTACAGAGCAGGAGTTCAGGGATAATTTCGGCATAGTCAGACACCCCTTCACAAACATCGACTACATAGAATATTACAAGGAACTTATCCTGAACGAAAACTGTGAGGTCGAGATAATCCTTGCCAACGACTGCCGTCAGATACTCAGATATACGGACAGCGTACTCTGCTGCGATATCCACAGCCGTCGCCGTACAAAAAGGATTCTTACCGAAGCCGGCGCGAAAAAGGTCTTCGGTCTGGACGATATTCTCACTGCCCCCGTGGACGGAAGCGGCTTCAACGCCGAATACGGACTCCTCGGGAGCAATAAAGCCACCGAGGAGACGGTAAAACTTTTCCCCCGGAACTGCGCAAACGTGGTGGAAAATATACAGAATCAGCTTTACGAACGCACCGGAAGGACGGTGGAAGTTCTCGTTTACGGAGACGGGGCATTCAAAGACCCCATGGGGAAAATATGGGAACTTGCGGATCCGGTCGTAAGCCCGGCATATACGGAGGGGCTTGACGGTCAGCCCAACGAGCTCAAACTCAAATATCTTGCGGATAATGATTTCGCGGATCTCAGCGGAGACGAACTGAAAGAAGCGATCTCTGATGCCATACGCAAAAAAGACGGGGACCTCCACGGAAAAATGGAATCCCAGGGAACCACGCCGAGAAGACTCACAGACCTTATCGGTTCACTGTGTGACCTGACTTCGGGAAGCGGAGACAAGGGAACACCTATAGTCTGGATAAAAGGCTATTTCGACAACTATACAAAGTAAAACCGAAAATACAGATATTTGTCCGCAGGCTCTTTGTCTGCGGACAATTTCGGAAAGAGACGGATCTATGATAAAGGATATAAGGGATTTTCCCGGCAATGACACCGAACAGCTCAGAGCGGCGGCGGAATGGCTCCGCTCCAATCCCGGATCAACACTAAAACTCGAAAGCCGGACATATATACTCCGCGACGAGGCTGCGGCTCAGCTTCAGCAGAAGGTAATGAACGGAGAATACGGCGCGAACTGTGAAGAAGCCCTGTTCAACCGTGATTTCAGATACTCCGTAGGTCTGGACCTTACCGGGGCGGAGAACGTTACCTTTGACGGAAACGGAGCAACGATCCTTTCCGACGGGTACATGGAAACGCTGAGCCTGAAGAACTGCCGCAACGTGAAGGTGAAAAATGTAAACTTTGACCTGAAACGGAAGGCTTTCAGCAGAGGAAAGATCCTTGCGGTCAAAGAGGACGGAATGTTTGTGCGTTTTCCGGAACAGACAGATATAAGCGAACGTATGCCGGCGGACAGGATGTATATTTACAGCACCGGCGAGGAACGATTCACTTACTGTGTGGGACACGGGAAGATCAGACAGACAGACCCGGAAACACTGTTCTTTTCGGGAACGTATGACCGAGACAGTGTCGGAAACGAACTGTACGTCTGGCACTGTTTCCATTTCAGACCGATGATCCTGATTTACGAAAGTGAAAACACCGTGCTGCAGGATGTGAAGATATTCAACAACTGCGGTATGGGAATTGTAGGACACCGGAGCCGGGACATATTCATCCGGAGACTCATGGTCATCCCCTCCCCCGGATACGGAATGAGCACCAACACCGATGCCACACATTTCTCCTCCTGCCGAGGGAAACTGCGGTTTGAAAACTGTATTTTCGAAGGACAGGGGGACGACGCAACAAATGTTCATACATACTATCACACCATACTTGAAAAAACAGGCGACCGTTGCCTGATAACCACCCTTGCCCCCACCGGAACCCATTGTCAGAAACCGGATCATCCGGAACCCGGGGACATAATGGAGCTTTGTACAAAAGCAACCCTCACATATCTGGACAAATACACCGTGACGGCTGTGGAACCGGATGAAAACTCCAGGTCAGCCCTGGGAGATCCCTGGAGCTGGTGGATAACCCTCGACAGACCCCTTCCCGAAGACTGTGACGATAAATACCTTGCCGATGTATCGGCAATGCCCGAACTTGAGTTTACGGGATGCTCCGTAAGGAATAATATTGCCCGGGGAGTGCTGATCAAGACCCGCAACGCATTGGTGGAGGGGTGTCTGTTTGACTGCGGAACTTCTTCTGCCGTGCACATAGCGGCGGAGGCATACTGGCACGAGGGTGTATCGGCGCAGAACGTAACAGTCCGCAACAACAGGATCATCCGCAGAGGACCGCTCAACAGATACGGAGCAATGTGGGATGCGGGCGGGATATGTATAAACGTGGCATCGGACGTTCCCCCATGCCCGGTGCACAAAAACATAGTCATAGAAAACAACCAGATCGTCTGTCCCGACACTCCGAGGGCTATATACGCAGCCGATACGGACGGGCTGACTATCCGCAACAATGAGATCTCCTCCGGGAAAAAAGGAGAAGAAATATTTGTTACCCGTTGCGAAAACGTAGTCGAGGAGGGCAACAGAATATGCTGAAACACATAACCGAATTTACCGGAACCGACGATGCGGCTCTTCTCCGTGCAGGGGTAAAATGGCTTACGGAGAATCCCGGGTCCACGCTGGTTCTTGAACCGAGAAAATATCTTATCCACGATGATTTCGCCCATCAGCTTCAGTATGACGTAATGCACGGCAAGTACGGTATCAATCCAGAACCCATAATGTTTCACCGGGACTTTCCGTATTCCATCGGACTGAATTTTTCGGGGGCGGAAAACGTGACCCTTGACGGAGCGGGGGCTGAGATACTCACAGACGGATTCATGGAGACCGTTTCGGTGCAGTTCTGCAAGGGCGTTACCTTGAAAAATCTTACTTTTGACCTTGAGCGGAGGGCCTACAGCCGGGGATTCATAATCGGTGCCGGCAAAGACGGAGAAGACAGCTGGTCGGACATATACTTTCCGGAGCAGGAACTTATCACCGCCGAAATGTCCTCGGAAAGATGCTACGTCTGGCAACCCTCAAAACAACGCTTTGTAAACCGCTGGGGAAGGGCCTCGGACAAAGAACTCATCGCCCCCGGCACCTTGCGCTTTCACCGCTTTGATCTGAGCGGGTATGTGGGAGACGAACTTTATGTCTGGCACACCTACCATTACCGCCCCACCATGATGGTTTATCAGGCGGAAGACACGACCATTCAGGACGTTACCGTTCACTGCAACGGAGGTATGGCCGTAGTCGGGCACAGAAGCAAGAACGTGCTTATGAAAAGGCTTAAGGTAGTTCCCGCGCCCGGAGAAGCCATGAGTACAAACGGTGACGCCACTCATTTTGCCTCCTGTCAGGGACTGATACGTTTTGAAGACTGCGTTTTTGAAGGACAGGGAGACGACGCAACAAACGTTCATACCTATTATCACACGATTCTGACAGCGGCGGACAATATATGCACCGTAACGATCCAGTCCCCCACCGGCACGCACAGCCAGAAGGCGGATCACCCTGATGTCGGTGATACGGTACAGCTTTCCACGGGAGACGACCTGGCAAAGATCGAAGAATACACAGTACTCGGAGTTGAAGATCTGGGACAGTGGGTCTTCAGGCTTACTCTCGACAAATCACTGCCTGAACTGGATTATGACAAAGGTGACAAATATCTGGCAGACATGACACAGCAGCCTGCATTGGAATTCATCGGCTGCAAATGCCGTAACCATCTTGCCCGCGGAGTCCTGATAAAAACACATGACGCACTGGTGGAGGGATGTCTTTTCGACAGTAACATGTCCTCCGCGATACATATCTGCGCCGAGGGATACTGGCACGAAGGAACCCATTCCCGCAACGTTACCATACGCAACAACAGAATAATACGCAGGAATGACCTGGGGTTCCGCGGCTGTTCCGAAGCGGGGGGAATAGCGGTGGAGGTCGACGCGGAAGACCCGCAGAAGCCTATCCACAGCAACATCACCATAGAATCCAACATTATAGTCTGTCCCGATACAAAGAGGGCGATATACGTCTCAAACACAGACGGACTTGTTATCCGCAACAATATACTGAAAAGTGCCTCAGGAGAAAACATCCTTGTGGAGAAATGCACTAACGTATTCTGCGAAAACAATATCTGAAAAACATAACAGAACGTAAGAGACCCGGCTGAAGCCGGGTCTCTTACGTTAGGGAGATCTTCTTTATTCCGCAAGGTGAGGTTTCCGCAGCTGCGCCGCCTGTCACGGGACGAAACTCCGGACCGCAATACCCCTCCCAGCGGATCGGTATGCGTGATTATTCCATACTGAGTGAACCGAGACTCACAAGCCTTCCGCTGACGCGGCTGAAAAGCATTATTCCGTTTCCGTCAAAACGGACATGGACCTTCTGCCCGATGGTGTATGTAACGCCCCCGAACACAACTCCGGTCAACAGGAAATTCCCTACCCTGATCCGGACCGTTGTTTCCATACCGGTGGGCATCGCACTGTAAACCTCGCCCTCGATCCCGCCTTCCCGGCAAATGGTCACCGCCTCAGGTCTGACACCGATGACGAAATCATTGTCCGTAGCGGGAACATCTTCCTCTATCTCATCATCGACCTTCGCTATATGATAACGGAAGACCGTATCTTTATTTCCTTTCTCAACGTTCTTCTTATCCGCTTTTGCGGCGGCTTTCGCATCCTCTGCTTCCTTTGCCAGGCGTTTCTCTTCCGTCTTCCACTCAGCCATATCAAGCCCGGACTCGAAACCGAAATGTCCCTTACGTCCGCCCAGAAGTTCAAAATCCATCGCTCCGTCTGCGGACTGTGTCCCGGTGGCTTCAATGAAGTTTATTGCAGGATTGCCCACGAAGTCCGCTACAAAAAGGTTGTTCGGACGGTTATACACATCCAGAGGAGCATCATACTGCTGAAGCACACCGTTCTCGATAAGACATATACGGGTAGCCAGAGTCATGGCTTCCATCTGGTCGTGGGTGACGTAAACAAAGGTGCTTCCTGTAGTCAGGTGAAGCCTCTGAAGCTCAGAGCGCATCTCCAGACGAAGTTTTGCGTCAAGATTCGACAGCGGCTCATCCATGAACATGACCGAAGGCTGCGGCGCAAGCGTACGGGCAATTGCGACACGCTGCTGCTGTCCGCCGGAAAGTTCTGCGGGATATCTGTCCATAAACATTCCTATTTTTACTATCCGGGCAACACGGCGAACCGTAAGATCAATCTCCTCCTTTGTATATTTGCGGACGGAGGTAACGACTTTTCCGCCGGAAACGTATTCATAGTTGTCGTTAAGCTCTGCTTCTTTGCGGAAATTCTCGACCTTCTGCTGGTACTGTTTACGCAGCTGTTCCGCCTTAGCCGCGGCGTTCTCGCTCTTATGCAGTCCGAAATCGAATATTTCTTTGGCGGTATAGATCGATACGGTAAAGGCATCTATGATCTTGACATATGCTCTGTCGGTGTTTACCTTTCCGTTCTTGTCGCGGCAATCTTCTATCACAGTCAGGATGTCTCCGTAATGAGCCAGTATCTCCGCTATCCGGGCGCACTTCCGCGCCTCAAAATGAACTTTGGGCATTTCCTCTTTTACGTTTTCCAGACCGAAGGAAATGTTGCGGTATACGGTCATGTTCGGCCACAGTGCGTAGTTCTGGAACAGGAATCCCACGCGACGTTTATTGGCGGGAACGTTTATTCCCTTTTCACTGTCAAAGACTACGGTATCCCCGATCTGGATCTTACCGGAGGTGGGGGTCTCAAGTCCAGCGATCATACGCAAAGTCGTGGTCTTGCCGCAACCGGAAGGTCCCAAAAGGGTTACAAAGGAACAGTCGTCAATGGTCAGATCCAGATGATCCACCGCATAGAAATTACCCCAGCGTTTTGTGACATCAGTCAATATTATCTTAGGCATATTTTAACCTCCGATTCCTTTATCGAGACTTGCGCCCGTTATCTTGTTGACGAGGGCGTTGCAGATGAGAATTGTCAGTATCAGTATCAGGTTTATACCGCTGGAGAAAGCGTACAGACCCATTTCATCGAAGTAGTCGAGGGTCGTGGAGAGAATGAATCCCTGAACGCAAAGCAGCATAAACAGACTCAACTCACGCAGACAGGTCATGAACGGCAGAAGGTAACCGCTTATTATCGATGACTTCTGAATTGGTATGACTATATTCAGCATTCTCTTATACCAGGGTACAGACTGTATCAGTGCCGCCTCCTCTATTTCTCCGCTTATCTGAAGCATGGAGTTGAGACTGCTGCGGCTGGCAAAGGGTATATACTTGACCGTACCGACTATTATCAGCAACCAGTAGGTATTGTACAGATTGAAGTACGGGTTGGAGAACAGTATGAAGAAAGCTATACCCACAGCCACGGAGGGCATCAGATACGGCAGGAACGCCACGCTGTTGACGTATCCCGCAAGCTTGCTGCGGCGGTTTTTCGACACCGCATACCCGATGAGAGTTCCGAGGGTTCCGGCAACAAGGGCGCAGGCTATACTTACAAGCATCGTACCGCCGAAAGCACGCCAGATAGTAGGATTATAAAGCATACCCTTCTGACCGTAAAGTCCCTGCTCGGTAATGTTCTCACTGGTGGTCCACCATTTGGTTGTAAGATTCTTTATGTCCCAGGTGTACAGGAAGCTGTAATCTCCGGGATTGGGCAGGAAAGTCTCAAAGGCAAAGGATATTATTGGGAATATACTGGTGAAGAAGGTTATGACAACAAGGATGACGGCAAGTATAACCTTACCGATTTTTCCAAGATTGATCTTTGAGATCTGTCCGGATTTTCCGGTGACAGTGGTGTAGTTCTTGCGGCTCTTGAGACTGCGCTGATTCAGCCACATTATAAGTACGCCCATAACCATCATTATCACCGCAAGGATACTTGCCTCACCGGCATATTTTGCATTCATTTCCAGGTAGCGGGTCGACAGGGTGGAAAGCTTCAGGTAATGAGGTACCGGATACGAACCCATGGAAGAACCGAAAACAAGGAGTATCGTTGAAAGTATCGCGGGCTTTACAAGAGGCAGGGTGACCCTGGTCATTATCTTATGCTTCGGAGTGTTGAGAATAGTTGCCGCCTCTTCAAGATTTGCGTCCATATTACGGAATATTCCGCCGATGAGAATGTACGCGAAGGGGGCATAGTGCAATCCCAGAACAATTATGCTCGGGAAAAGCCCCTGACACCACCACTGAGGCATTCTTATCCCGAAAAGTCCCGCCAGAAGCCCGTCCTTTGTTCCGGTCACGGCGTTGGAGTCAAAAAGGTTTTTCCAGACCATTGCCAAAGTCCATTGGGGCATTATGTAGGGGAAGATGAAAATGGAGCTCAGATATTTCCTGCAAGGCAGATTGGTTCTCGTCACAAGGAACGCGAACAATCCGCCGAAAACTATGGCGACGGCGCAGGAAAGAGTCGCCAGTATAACGGTATTCAGAAGGGGCGTCCACAGATTTGTCTTTGCCAGGGCACTGGTAAAGAGGTCAATGTAGTTTACAAATGTGTACCCTGAAGTTTTCCCGGTCAGATACTGATCTATGGAGCCGACGTGTATTTTCAGTGTATCCTCAACGATGGCTATAATGGGGGCAAAGGTGGTAAAAGTACATATAAGCCCCATAAGCACAAGGATTACATTCTGAGGTTTACTGAAAAACGTGCGTATCCGGTTTGCTGTTATCCTCGACCTTGGAACGGACTGGTTCATCGTTTTTTTCATAAGCTTTCCTCTAAATAGAAAAGGCGTCTGCGAAGACGCCTTTTCTGTCAATGTTTATGTCAGCCGGAGTATTTGGTCAGCATTTCGATCCAGCTGCCTACAGTGAAGGCAACCTTTGCGCAATATTCGGGATCTTCCACAACCAGACCGCCCTGATTGATCCACCAATCATAACCGTGGTCGTTGAGGGGAGCAAATATAACGTTACCGTTTTCATCGGTTCCGCCGGTCTTATGATGATATTTCTCTTCGGTGCCGTTTGCGACGACAGGATTGGAGGAATATCCGCCGATATCCTTGCCCCATGCGGAGAAACCGTCAACGGTGCAGGTCATGTAGGCGATGAACGCGCATGCAGTCCAAGGCAGAGGACTGTTATCGGTAACAAACAGATAGTGGCAATAGCCATATCCGCCGAAGCCCTTGTAATTGTCCTGATAAGCGGCAACCGTCACATTGTTCTTGGAAACGGTGTCGGACTCGGAAACGGAACGGAGCTTGGAATAAACCAGCAGTCCGAACTGATCCGTTGCGGAGTTGGAAACGAGGGTATTGCAGATAGGACCGTCATCGGTCTGAGCGGAATAGCTTTCGACCCAGAGTTTAATCCACGCCAGAGCGTACTTGCCGTTTTCTCCGAGGTTCAGATTCTTGGCATCAGTCTCCATAGCGTCGATGGTGGTCTTGAAATACGCCTTCTTTGTAGAATCAAGGGCATCGTAAGCTTCCTTGAGTTTCTTTGCGTAAGTTTCTTCGGTCAGCATATACAGGAAGTTCTTTCCGACGAGTTCGGAATCGATATCCATATACAGACCGTGTTCACCGGAATACACGAAATCCCAGCAGTTATTGTAGGTCTTGGAACCGGTGTTGTTGAACATAAATATCTTGTTGAGAGTCTGAAGTGCAAGATATCCCTTGTGCTTTTCAGCGGTGGTATTGTTGGCGTCAGCCCAATCCTTCGGAATAAAAGTGTCGAGGATACCGGTCTGAACCATCTTGCTCTCGATCTGGTTACCGTCCTGGATAAGAACCATGGAGAAGGTTCCCTTATCCTTAAGGGAGTCAGCGGTAAGCTGATCGAAAATCTTGTTGTTCTTGGGCTGCTGCCACTCGTAGTTGAGGGTGTAGCCGGCGTCAAGAGTCTGCAGATAGGAAATGAACAGAGGAAGAGCGGTCTTGCCGCGGCTGGAATTGCCCACGCCGTAGAACGTAGCGCCGTTGGACTCTTCAATAGCCTTCCGTGCCAGTTCTTCAAGGGTCATGGTCTGAGCCTGAGCAATGATCTTCTCCACTTCGCTCTCCGCCTTGGTTCCGGTACATCCGGAAAGCACCATAGGCAGAACGAGCACCAGAGCCAGTGCCAAAGCTAAGAACTTTTTCATAGATAAAGCCTCACTTTTTAAATATTTTATACCTGCGCCTCTTGCGCCGATATCTCAAAACAATAAAAAATAATGCCCGGGAACCATCTCCCGTAAAACCCGGAAACCGGTCCGGGGTAAATCCTCCGTCTCCAGATCTCCCCTTGTTCCGCAAAGAGTATAACATAACTTTGCAATTTTGTCAACACTTTGAATTTCACTGTAATAATTTTGTCATAATTTATATTTTATGCCCTATAAAAACATAACATGTATAATATATTAGGCAATTTCCGCTAATTATCAGCAAACAAAACAAGCAGATTAAAGTGGTAAATCGGCAAAGTAAAACAATGTTCGCACCTGTCTTACAGCATTTTCATCCAATTTACAATGCAGTACGACGATCAACGACGTCTCTGTGAAAAATACAATCCCTAACCATATATAACAATAATAATCAGCCGGTCGCCTCAATATGCACGGTATCGGCGACCGGCTGATTTTATTTTTTCCGGAAAAGCGATATCAGAGCCCGGATTCCCGCGCTGAATATCCGCATCAGCAGTGATTCTTTTTTCACTGGAACCGGGGAAATATCGATAGACGGCTGTTCCGGTTCTTCTGTCGGAGGGACGGTCGTGTCATCCTCCGTGGGGATTTCAGGATCCGTCGGAGTCCGGTCACCGTCCTCCGTTTCCTCTCCCGGCTGGGGATTATCCCAGGTCTCCCCATCCGGGGTTCCGGGAGTTTCCGGCAGAGGCTGCTGCCCGTCTTCATGACCCGTGTCTGTTTCCGGAGTCTTTCCGCCCTCAGGCTCTGAAGTTTCTCCCGATGAGGGGACTTCCGGATTCTCCTGCGGAGGCTCTTCCGGCAGCGACGGCTCCTCCGGGGAAGAATTCAGATCCGAGATAAACCGTTCAAAGGGAAAATCTTTTCCCGGACAGGATGCCTTGCTGTATGGATTCACCTCATAATGTCCGATGATATGTTCCCTGTCTGCGGAAAAATCCACTCCGAAAAGCACCTTCATTTTTTCGGCTATAAATCTCATCAGCCAAAGCCCAGCCTGATACTGTTTTTCGGTAAGGTCACCCGTCTCCCAATCCTCGAACTCTATGGAAACCGTGTAAAAATTCGCATTGGTGCGTCTCTGTCTTACCAATTCCGACAGGGCACGGCTGTAATGGTTATGAGCAGCGGGATCGGTGGTATTGGTTCCGTTACACCATGCGGCCCGCTCCAGGGGGACAAAAGAATGGATCTTTCCGGCTTTCGACACCGCAAAATGGGCACTGACCTCGCTGTCCGGATTCATAAACCAATTGACTACGCTCCCTATAGGAGCATCCGTACAGTGACAGCATATCATGTCCGGTTTGTGCCCGAACCTTGCCCCATTGTTCGGGGAGGTGTGGGGAATAATATCAAAACTGCTCATATAAGTCTCCTCTTCAGTCCTTATTGTGACCTTCGCCGTCCTTGCCCGGAATTCCGTCCGGAGAAATATCCGAAGGGCTCTTTTCTGTTTCATCCGGAATTTTTTCCCCTGCGTCTTCCGTCTTTCCGGATAACTCAAGTCTCTTGCGGAGTACTTCGGGTACAGGCAGACCGAGAATTACGGCGTTCTCCATGATCGAAATACCTTCGTTTGATATATAGAAGAATATTACAGCCGTCCGCGTTGCACCGCTGCCGCCGAGGACATAAACATCTATCAGATTTGCTATTCCCACAAAGGCAAACATCAGAGCCTTTTTTGCCAGTCCCTTGAATCCTATCCGGGACGAAAGCTTCTTTTTTACTATAGCCACCGCGACACCGGATAAATAATCTATGACCGCAAAGGCACACAGTGCATAAAAGATTCCTGTGGTGGAGCCGAAAAAAGCCGTAAGGCCCGCACCTATCGCTGCAAAGGCCATGTCTATAGCTATCTTGAACTGTGAATATTCCATATTTCAGAAGGTTCCTTTCTTTTGTACTCGTTAATATTATATGTGACGGGGGAAATTCTGTCTCCGGTATTGACACACATGAAAAAACGGTGTATAATTAGTCAAAAGCAGGTCTGGAGGGATCCGTATGAGTGTTTTCATCCGATATCCGGGAGGCAAGACTAAAGCCTTTACAACAAGCTGGGATGACGGAGCATCCGAGGATATTCGTCTTGTTCAGCTGATGCGTGAATACGGGATCAAGGGAACTTTCAATCTTAATTCCGCAATGTTCGGGGATTTTTTCGAGCTGGACGGAATGCATTTCAGGAACCTTACCCTCCAGCAGATAAAACAGCTGTATATCCCGAACGGTATGGAGGTGGCAGTGCACGGAGCTTTACACCGCGAATTGTCCGCGGAGTCTGATCAGACCGTTCTGTGGGAACTGATCTCCGACAGGAAAGCCCTTGAGCAGATTGCGGACTGCCCTGTTCACGGAATGGCATACCCATACGGAAGATACAACGACCGAACCATGGACATCGCCGGGAGTCTCGGCATAAAATACGCACGGACGATAAGGGAGAACCGTGACTTCAGTCTGCCGGAGAACTGGATGGAATTCTCCGTGACCTGTCATTTCGGAGACAGAGATGCGGTAAGCCTTATCCGGAGATTTCTGAATGAACAGCCGGAACGCGACGCATTCTTCGGCGGGATATGGGGTCACAGTTATGAAATACAACAGCTTGACGCCTGGGAGGAAGTAGCAGAACTCTTTGCCATGGTATCCGGAAAAAACGATATATGGCACGCCACAGCCGCAGAAATATTCAATTACACCGAAGCGTACCGCAGCCTGGACTATACCTTTGACGACAGGTTCTGCAGAAATCCGTCGGCGGTGGACGTATGGCTGAAATACAACGATGAAATAACCGTAATCCCCTCCGGGGCAACGGTAAACTTACCGCAGAAGAGGACAGAATGACTGAACTTATAATTATCCGGCACGGTCAGAGCGACGGAAACAGGACGGCCTGTTTCACAGGGCAAACGGATGTGCCCCTCACGGAGCTTGGACGGAAGCAGGCACAACTGACCGCTGATCATCTGAAAACAACGCATATTGACGCGATTTTTTCAAGTGACCTCACCCGAGCCATGCAAACGGCTAAGCCCATAGCCGAAGATCATGGGCTGAAGATCACACCTTGTCCCGAACTCCGGGAGATATGGGCGGGTCAGTGGGAAGGACTGCCCCTGGCGGAATTGGGAAATCTGTTTCCCGAGGATTTCGGTAGGTGGAAAGAGGATCTTGCCCACTGTCGCTGCACAGGCGGAGAGAGCATCGCGGAACTGGCGGAAAGAGTATATGCTTTTTGCCGTAAAATCGCGGACAGCAACGAGGGCAGGACCGTTTGTATCGTGAGTCATGCCACCCCCATAAGAACCCTGAGATGCACCCTGACGGGAACACCTCTGACGGAAATAAACTCCTTTCCGTGGGTAACCAACGCTTCAATCACAGTCGCCCGGAAAGATGATACCGGGGGTTTCTCCCTTCCGGTCATAAGCTATGACAAGCATATGCAGGGTCTTGTGACCGCATTACCCGGCAACGTTTAAAACTGAATACGAATAAATATCCCCCCGTAAAACGGGGGGTATTTCAGTTTCGGGCATAGCCCTAA
>CAJLLT010000024.1 GCA_905207625.1 uncultured Eubacteriales bacterium
TCTCACCGTGCCGGAGCACCGCCGTTTCAAAATCCTCGTCAAACGGATAGTCCGGGGATGTGCCGTATGTATTGAGGCAGTATTCAAGGAATTGTTGTTTTGTCATCGCTGGACATCCCTAAAATTTATATCGTACCTTATTTTAACTATGATTATAGAAATATTCTGCTACTTTTTCTATTAGCACACATACTTCTGTTTGAGAAAATACATTTGACTTTTGAGCAAAAAACATGTTTTTGTCAGTGCTCTTTTTCATAAGTCGATGTAACAATGCCAAATTCCGTTTCTGTTGCTCGTTTAGTATACCTATTATCGGGACGAATTCTTCAGCTGTAACACGATTGGCAAACGTAAAAAATGATGCCATAATACCTGCCACAATATCACACAACTGTAACCATTTTGAATCGTGCGATTTTTCAAAGCGGTAAACCGCGCGATTAAACAAATACTGTCCGCTTATCGGAGTTTCATCTAAAACTTCTTGTACTTCGGAGATTTCATCAAAAATATGTATACTGCCCTGAAATATTCCCATTCTTGACATGTAATCGGCCGCAAACCCATCGATCAACACGTGATCTTCGTTGTCTATGAGAAACGGTAAATTTTCCTTTTTACCAGAAACTTTTAGTTCTTGGCGCAAGAATTCCAGTAAAAACTCATCTTCAACATCATCTGGCACAATACTTTCAATCCATTCTACCATTGCAAAACAATAATCCTTGATTTTGCTGGGATCAATATTAGGATACTTGTATTGTGCTAAAAGTGGGAGAATATAATCCTCATCACGTTTCGCGTACTTAAAAAGCACATTTTTGATTTCGTTGTGATACATCATAACGGATAGAACGGAATCCACTATGTCTACCAGCGCATAATAGAGTAGGTTGATTGCGCTCCAGTGAATAAATAGATTGTCTACCGCCAGTAAATCAGATAGTACTGACTCCACCTTTGCTGAATTCAGTGTATGAAGAAATTTATGGGTACCTTCGGGAACTTTTCCGATCAGATGCTTCAGTTTAATATCGGTAATGGATTTTTGTAATTGTAACTTTGAAAAAACAGCATCAATATCCACAGGTGGCTCTGTTCCTTCAAAAGCGACTCCGGCTAAAACATAGTCTTCGGTGTAATCCACATTCAAATCGCCGTTCTCGTCTTTGAATTTGAATTTTAGGCAATTATTGCTTTCATCATAGTACATAGTGTAGTGATTGAAAACACCATCCAAAAAGCATATGATTTTTTCGTCATCAACACCAGAAAAATCAGCAACAAACCAACGCACAACGCGGTATGATATAGAATTATCCAACGCCCACTGAATAAATTCTGCATCTATAATTCCTTTATGGACGTTATTGTAGCGAACTACCTGCGTTAATTCATACTGGACTCCTTCGTTTTCGTTAGCGAACTCTGGGAAATCGGCTATTGTCAACGGGCGATTGTTGATGTTAAGCAAGTGAATACCTCCTGACATCTTTCACATGAAATAGCGATAGTCGTAAAGGGATCCTTCACAATGCGATAACAGCCACCCGATGCGAGCTATTTCATTAGACGACTCTATCGTACACGGAAGCTTTGAATACAAATTAAAGCTGTTCCAATTCATTTTTGACAAGCCAAGTATCTCGGTTGCGATTTGTGCCATATCGCTGGATCCGTAATGCCTTACAACCTTCAAAGGTAGCGGAACTGTTTTTCCACCCTGGAAATATTTAAAATTGGGATTGCGTACAGATGGCGCAATACCGTGAGTATACAGATACATAGTATTCTCAGTTAACGGGAAGCACATGCCGCGACGAACGGGATAACCATCAACATTGCTATGATCAGAATTAAGAGCAAAACACTTCAGATCATCTTCATAAGATATTTCAATCAAGTCTATACTTTTGACACCCGCGCTCGAAAGACTTTCCACCATGCCCTTGATTTCTTCTTTTCGAAAGGGAGTGCGTTTATGGATAACAACGCGTTTAGGTATTTCAGAAAATGAATTATGGAACAAGTCCTTAATTGTTAATCCGAGCCGATATGCTTCGTCTTCTGATAGATATGGGTTGTCCTTTCTATCAAACTGAACATCGTGAATTTTAGAAAGACGGTATTTCATTCCTTGCCCGTCAGAAGAATAAATATGGCTGCATCCAACAACGACATTGTTTTTAGTTGTTCCACGCATTACACTATACCCAATTCCAGCGAATGCCGTATCGGGTTGAGTGCCGGTAATCGTCCAGGGAATCCTGCCCGATTTTACATACAGAGCAAGCGACAAAGCCCACATTATCTGACAGTGCAATTCGCTATCGATTGTCTTTTGACGAACAAACTGCGTTGCTACCTGTCTTTGGGCTGCGTACGCTTTAACATAATCGTGTAAATCGAATTTTTCAGACTCGTTAGCGTATGCCGTTAAAGATTCATATTCTTTTGGAATATAAATCAAAATGGTATCTACTGATTGTGCACTTAATTGATCGATTTTCCGCGTAATAGCCTCTCCAAATTTCATGGCTGCTGCATAATCAACCGAAGTATTTATTGCATTAACGCTTTTCCACTTGTTTGAAGTTGACTGCGGCAAATCGAGACCAGTTTTAAATGCTTCGAAAAATCCGGGAAATGATACAAGAAAATCAGCATTGTGCTTCGCCTCTGACCGTTGATTAATACCGGATATAAAGCCAAAAAATATATTTTCATACCCTATAGGGCAGATAACACCCGTGACAATCGAGTGGCGCAATACACCACTATTCATAGGATAATCAACCGGTGCGTTCTTTATTAATCCCAGCATAGGATGGAAATTATCCATATACTTTCCCGAAGCAGGGCTGTAAAACCGTAATTGAGGGTCTCTATATTCTTTGTCACGGAATATTATTCTTTTTGAGAGTTCTGTTTTAAGAGTCGCATTCCAAGGAGAGCCATAATTAATGCCAAGTAATGCACTACGTGCACCAATTACAAATTTAAACGGCGCAAGCGATTCCATAGGATAATTTGCAGCTAATTTATCGTTGCCAATTAATCTTCGCACCCATCTTGTAATATAGGTGCTTGTATTAGGGTTGGGGCGACCGTTGTTGACGGCCGCGCTAAACTTGTCTGCAAATTGTTTCTTTTCCTGTTTGGAAAACTCATCGCTATCAGCATACATATAACTCGGGGCGAACGTTAAGTACGTATTTTTACTGTCAAAGACTATTGCGAGACGGACTCCACTAAATGCAGTTAGGGTTCTATCGTCAATTTGATACTTTACGATATCTTTCGTATCCCAAATTTTATCTTTTGAACATCCCAAATTATGAGTGTCCGCCATGATTCGAGTAATCGTTTTTAATAACAGTTCCTGCATAGCTCCGTTTTTGGCAACAAAATCGCGAGTCAACGGACACAGTTCAACAATTCCTTTTATCCTCCGAGAGCAAACATCTTCGATTGTCTCCTTTGCTCCCCACGCATAAATCATACCTCTGTATGGTACAGCCATTATGTTCTTCTTGTACAATTCACGGCAATAGTCCCAAGGCTTTTCATCGGGAGCACGGGAGACTTCAAATTGATAACACTGAGACGGAAATACAATGGGATAGGCATTTGTATTTGCAACCTTGTTTATGGGTTCTGCGGGTAGCATAAATCCAATACTCTGCGGCTCTACAGCAATGGCAAGATTTCTTTTTAGCTCATCCACTTTGGAGATAAAGGCATTGTCACCGCTCATACAATGGCGCGCAATAGAATACATTGCACTATCAAAGCCTGCTGTAGGGACATAAAACGCACTACGCCCATACTCATTCGCGTGCTTAATAAGATTAACTACAGGCACCGGCACATCCGATCCATAGCCGCACCAGAATAGTTTGCCCGCGCCGCGATCACTATACACCTGTGTTAACGCCTGCATTAAAGAGGCATCTCTACCACTATAACCAAACACAATCAGATCACGGTTGGTTAATTCGTGGCGGAGCGCTTTAACCAGTTCACCATTTTGGGTGTCGAGTTCCTGAACCGTATTTTTCAAATCACCATATTTATAGTCACCATGCAAATCAACACACAGCAATTCACCGTCTATATCACCTCGGTATATTCTATCCGAGGTTTGTGCTGTGATTTCTATCGGAATCAGAGGAGTGTATTGGTGCGCGCATTTAACCATAAGACCATCGAAATTTGTGGTCCATACGCTTTTAACGATATTTCGCTGCGCAAGCATAGCAATCAAATGATATCCCAAACTTGGCTCTCTACCGGTTACCAACCCTTGAAAATACTTTCTGCGATCGTCGGGGATGGGATATGCTTTTTCGGCGAAAAAAGAATATTCTTCTGGGCTGTTCTCGGTTGGATATGAATTCTGCGTATCAATCCATCGCTGTATTACACGACGCACGTTTTCCTGTTTCACATTATCGTATGTGCCGATCATCCCGGGATTCTGGGAGAGAATAATTTCTTTTTTCCACTCCCAGATACAATCTCCGGCTGATTGAACACCGGATTCAACCGATGCGCCCGCTCCAAGAAGGAGAGCATGCGGCGTATCAATATTTTGTTTTAAAGAACGCAGAAACTCGTCCATCTGTAGTGTTTGCATCATATTTCTCCTTCACCGCTTATTTCTCCAAATACTTCATCAGCTGCACAGTCGCTTTGCTCCGTCCCTGAACGCTTGTAAGGCCGTTTTCTTTAAGCTCTTTAAGCGGATACTGCCCGACAGGATATTTCTCAACCAATTTAAGCTTCATATATCGCACATCGGGATCCTTCGCCAAATCTTTGTAGTAAGGATAGTCATCGGTAGAACGGTTACCGTATTGATCGGCAGCAATAACCTCGCATTTGAACATGATTGACTTATATTTTTCACCGACGTATATGTACACCGTATCGCCCACGGTCATGTTGGTAGATTGAGTCCATTCGATCACATCGAGGTTGTCAAACGCGGCGACGATATCGTAATAATTCGGGTTGCAAGGAATGATCCACACGTCATCAAGGCGAGAGGTTACCTTCCAGCCTTCTTCTTTTGCGCGGAGCTCATTCAGCCACACGCCGTTATACTTAAAATAGCGCGGTCCGGCAACGCCCCATTTGCTCCCTGTAAGTTCGGTTGCAAGGGCGGAGAGGGATAATCGCCGTCCCTGATAATCAACCGTCTTATCATCCACCACGGTACATTGTGCGCCGGAGTTGGCGTTGCCCTGATGAATGAAAGTAATTGTTGCACCGACGGGAATTTTACACTTGGAGAAGGCAAATGGAGAAAGCCGCTCAATGTGTTCTTCCTCGATCTCCTGTGCCAAATTCTCGCTCTTTTTCTCCTCTGTGGTCGGCTCATACAGATGAAGCCTGTCCTTGCGACCACCGAGAATAGCAATCGTTTCAATGATAGAATACGCCTGTTCCTTTGACATCGCATAAAACTCGCGAACACGCTTTTTGCCGTCCACCTCGTCTATAGAGCGCAAGTTAGGATTGAGTTGGTCAATCAACGCATGAAGTTTTAAATCCGTCAGGCGTTCCTCCACCTCGTATGTAGCGTAGATACGGAAAGCAAAAGGGATACACTCGCTGTTGTTCAGTTGTTTCAGCCGTGCATTCACATCATCCGCGTACCCGATTTTCACATATTCGGGAAAGGACGGATTTGTCAGAATATATATAACACCTGATTGTTCTTTCATAAGATGATCCTCTCATGCTTTCTCGATGGCTGGCGGATTATCTATGCCATATTTTCTCCATATCCAGCTATTTAACTGTTGTTTTGGGGGATTTGATAATAAATATTGCTTTTCAGCATCACTTAAATTTGGTATCGTAAAGTTTACGATATAGTTTTTTGCAAATGCCATATAACCTTTGGAATACGGTTTACTCGTGTGGTAAAGCCATGTCCTTATGGTTTCTTCACTTACGTTTGAATGATCAACCAATCGAGTAGTGGCGTTATATCTTTGTATTAATTCAGCTAACATTTCTTTAGCGATATTTTTTGCATTTTCTGTAATTAAGGTCATCGTTTGCTCCTTTTCAAATGCTACTGATTTTTCAACTGTTTTTCTGCCTATAAATTTTCTTCAAATTCTCTATTGTCACTTCAGAGGCAAGGATATAGAATAGACTCAAATTTTAATTCGAAATTTTACCAAAGCATCGGATTTTTAAAGCACTCAATTGCTTTGGATTCGTCGGTATAATCTTTCCATTCTTTATGAGATGATCTTTTTGAGTTGTATATTTTGTTTTCGGGGGCAAACAAAGGCTGTGACCACCAATTGTTCTTTTCATCAACCATCCATATGGTTATGGTTGCACTACCAATATTGGAAAGAATGATCTTTTCGTCTATGTAGCAAATCTTGAGTTTAATAGATTCTTTAGGTTTGACGGATTTATCCAAGATTACAGAATAGTTCAACAAATTATTCTCGTAACACATTTCATTTTCTCTGGTCTCAACACCAAAAAGAGATGTGTTTTTGGGAAGATTGGTAGAGAAATATATGTGGCTGATTTCCGTGTGGCCTATGTTTTTTAATGTATATTCTACAGAAACCCAATTCTCGTATTCAATTACTTCGGGATCGTAATAAAACATTGCGCGCCCTTCGTTTTTATAATCTTTTATTCCGCAGAGAAGAAGGCTGATATCTGCCTTTTTAGCAGCAGAGTATTTTGAGAGTTTCTTATACCCCATAATTTCAAGACGGGGTCGATTCTCTAATAACTGTTCTTCTTTTTCTTTCTGCTGTTTGAGTTCTTCCCGGCGTGTTTTTTTGTTTTCGTGGCGAATTGTTAACCATACGCCAAGGAAAGTGAAAAGACCGCTTACCAAACCGCCCAAAACGCTTGCGATAATAGCTTCCAAGTTCTTCTCCTTAATGTTCCAACACTTCCAAATACTGATCCAATCGCTTATTGAGATACTCCGCGAAGAGCTTTACCATCTCCGAACGGTGGTTGAATGCGTCGTAATATCTCATTCTATCGGTGAACTTGATATCGATGGGGGGATATCCTGCTTTCATCAGTTCAAGGTTGATGATGAGGCGTCCGGTTCTGCCGTTGCCGTCGATGAAGGGATGGATGGTCTCAAACGCGATATGCAGATCGGCGAGCTTTTCCACAATATTGCGCTCATCGGTCGCGTACTGCTGCATAAGGTCATTCATTTTTGGCTCAATGAGATAGGGCTGGACAGGTTCCTGCTTTGCGCCCATGATGCGAACAGGCACTCTGCGGTATACGCCACGATCAAGAGGTTTATCCGCAAGGACGAGGGAGTGAATCTGCTTGATGACCGATTCAGAAAGGGGAGTGTGATCCTTGACAAGGTCACAGATAAAATAGAACGCATCTTTATGACCGACCGCTTCCATGTGGTCCTTCAGCGGTTTTTGATCGATGGTCAAGCCCTTCAGAACCATATCGGTTTCACGCAAAGTTAAGGTATTGCCCTCGATTGCGTTGGAGTTGTAAGTATATTCGATCATGAAGTCCTCGTTCAGACGCGCCACTTCACCTTCGGTAAGCGGTCTGCGACCGTCGAGTTCTTTTTTATTTCTTTCAATTTGGGCGAGAAGGGTTTCCTTTCCGCGAATACGTCCGTCGGCAGGTTTTGGGGCGTTATCGGGGATAAACCAGAGTTTGCCCTCGCGCCAGGCACCGTCAATCTGTCCGTTCACGCAGAGCGTGCGGACACGTCTGTCGGAGATGCCCCATTTCTCGGCGGCTTGCTTGGTCGTCATAGCCATGATTCATACCTCGTCACGTTGAGATTTCGAATTTTTATAATTTACCATTATAAGTATATCACATTTTCGGCATAAATTCAATAGGGTTCGGAATAATATTTTTAAATTTGCGGAATAATTCGCTGATTCTTATCTCTTGCAATCTCTGTTACTTTGTGTTATAATAAATTCAAGTTATCAATCCGGCTTTGGCGGAGTGGTACTCTTTGATTACAGCGGTGAAATATTTGCACCGTGAAGTGCGGTGACAGTGAATGACCGCATCAAATGCGGCAACAGGAACCACACAAACGGGATTGCATTTCTAAAAGAATTTCTAAAAATTTTTTAGAAATATTTTTAGAAATCGCAATGCCTTATGGCGCAAGGATTTTTTGAGGTTCGAACAAAAAAGAGCCGAAAACCCTTGTAAATACTGGGCTTTCAGCTTCTTTTATCATCCGTTATCGTCTTCTAAAATTCCTTAATTTCCGACAGGTTGATGTGCCTTGAAAACCGTTTGAGAGCAATCTCACGTGGGTTCGAATCCCACACCCTCCGCCACAAGCACCCAATTTGAACTTTATCGGTTCAAACAGGGTGCTTTTTTTGTTACCTAAGTCTTTTTCAACAGGGTGCATTTCGGGTTTCTTATCTTTTCCGCAATCGGTTGTTACGGCGGTGTTATCCCTTAATGTGTACAATGCCTGCAACTCGTCTTTTTCCAACTTCACCTTTGTCGGATATTCGAGCGAAGTGTTGTAAAAAATGTAGATATAATCGTCGAACAATACCACACGGTAAATAAAGGAATTGAAAAACTCGTTCTTTTCCTCGTCCGATTTGTACTTTTTCTTTGAAAAATAATATAGAAAGGCGCGGACTGTTTCGTATTTTAACGGCTGAACGGTGCGTTGCTTTTCCAATGCGATTTTGTTTTCCAATTCTTCCTTTTGCGCTTCCAGCAAGAGCATTCGTTCTTTCGTGGACTTTGTTACGACACCTGTAGCGATGGCGGATAAAAACCCGTCAATCGCACTTTCCACGCCTGCATGTTCCTTTTCGAGCAAAGTCAGGGCGGCGGACGCTTCCAAACTTTTATTGAAAGCGTCCGTTACGCTATGGGCAATATCGTCAATAATCTCCGGACGCAAAACATATTCTACCGTCTTTTCAAATACTAAATCCTCTATATATTGCTTACTTACGTTGTGCTTTCTGCACTGTTCTTTGTTTCTTTTGCGGTTAAAACACTTATAGTAGTGATATTGTTTTCCCGTCTGACTCGTACCGCCTTCGGCAGTCATCAACGTTCCGCAGTTTCCGCAAAATAATTTTCCACTTAAAACGTATTCGGAATGTTTTTGAAGGCATTTCTGCTTGTGCCGCTGATTATCTAAAATTCTGTTGCAATCGTTCCAAGTCTTTTCGTCCACGATAGCAGGCGTTACGTTTGTCAATATCCTTTCGTTGTATTCGACGATGCCTTTGTATTTGGTGTTACGGAGAAGTTTTGCAAGCGAATTGATGGTAAAAGGTTTTCCGCTTTTATTTTTAATACCAAGCATATTCAATCGTTCGACAATGCTTTTTGCCTTTTCTACGTAGCGATATCGCTCGAATATTTCTCTTACAACCGACGCTTCCGCTTCGTTTATCGTCCATTTTTTGTCCACGATGTCATAGCCGAATAGTCCGTATCCGCCGATGAAGTAACCTTTTTCGTAGCTTTCCCGTATTCCGCGTTTTACCTTTTGCGAAAGTTCGGCGGAATAATATTCCGCCATACTTTCCAGCACGCCCTCGATTAAAATTCCGCTTGCGTCTTCCGTTATGTTTTCTTTTGCAGATAGAACACGTACGCCGTTTTTCTTTAACTTTGCTTTGTAATTCGCGCTGTCGTAACGGTTACGGGCAAATCTGTCTAACTGATAGACGAGAACATAATCGAATGTTTTCTTCTTACTATCCTCAATCATCTGCAAAAAGCTCGGTCGCTTGTCCGTCGTTCCCGTAACTAAACTCGTCATTTTCTATGTTTGCAGTAAGATACTCTCTTCCAACCGTAGCAATCATATCCGTTCTAATCATTTCGTTTACCTCTCATTTGTTTTACTTTCCCCAATTTAGCCTTTTCTCTTTTTATAGGGTAAAATGTTTATCTTCTTTTCGGCTATATTTTTATTTACCATATTGCCGTTTCCCAAATTTGAAGACATTTCAACATAGGGAAATAATTTTTATTTCCGTTTCAACCAGTCGGCAATATCTATGACTTTGATACCTTCGTATTGATATTCTTCGTGACGAGTGCGGGCGATTATCATTTTGGGGTAGGCGTCCTTTATCTGCAAAAGCGGCGTCACCTCCAGCATAAACGTTTTTTCGTCCGAGATATTGTCCGAAACCTGTATATAAATCTTTTCGTTTCGTTTTATCGCAACGAAATCAATTTCTTTTTTGTACAGCACGCCGACATACACTTCATAACCGCGCCGTAACAATTCGATTGCAACGATATTTTCAAACACTCTGCCGTAATCGAGATTTTTCGTACCAAGTTTTGCATAGCGGAACGAGTGGTCACAGAGGTAATACTTGTCGTTTGACGCGAGATATTTTTTGCCGTGAATGTCGTATCGCCGTATTTTGTAAAAAGCGAAAGCGTTGCAAAGATACTGAATGTATGCGCCTATCGTTTTATGATTTATTTTGTCGTTGTTTGCGGTGAGAGTGTCGGCAACGTTGCGTGCGGAAGTAAGGTTAGATATGTTATCCGTCAGAAAGTCAACGAGCCTGTCCATAAGCCCGACGTTTTTTATCTTGTATTTCTGCCGTATGTCGCGTACTATAAGCGTATCGAAAACGTCCTTGATATAGTCGTATTTCGCCTCTAAATCGCGGTATAGGTAAGAACCGGACATTCCGCCTTCTTTGACGTAATTATCAAAAGCATCGTAGGCGTTTTCGTATCCGAAATAATCGAGATATTCCTTGAAGGAAAAGGGGTAAACCTTGATTTCAAACGTTCTGCCCGTAAAAAGCGTGGCTAAGTCCGACGAAAGCAGGAAAGCATTGGAACCCGTAAGGTAAATATCGTACTTTTCCCGTGCGTGCAGACTGTTTATCGTCAATTCAAAATTCTGGCACAACTGAACTTCGTCTATCAGAACAAAATTGCTTGCGCCCGAAACGTAACGGCTTTCGATATAATCGTTCAGCGCGTGATAGTCTTTGAGATTTTCAAATTCCGCAAGGTTGAAATTGATATGCACGACATTGGCATTCGGAACGTCGCTTGCAACATATCGCTTGAACGCTTCCAGCAGTTTTGATTTTCCGCTACGCCTTACGCCGGTTATAACCTTTATATCGGGCGTACCGATTACGTTTGTGAGTTTGTCGAGATAAAAATCTCTTTCAATCAGTTTCATTACGTCACCTCGCAGAATATATAACTTGGTTGTATTATAACACATCTTATTCCCAAAATCAAGCGTTTTTCGGTTTTGGGAAATAAAAATTTCTGAAAAATTTTTTGCTTGCGAATGAGTAAGTTTTAAGTCAAAGCTCAATCTTTACTACATATTTAGTTTCCTTCCCGTAGCCGTAAAGTTCAATATCGGATACTTCATTCCCGCCAGAAGAGAGTAGTACGACGCCGGGAAATCGGGGTTCGTACTATTTTTTTGTTATTCCGGTATCAGAAAACGGAACTGACGGAAAAAAACAGCCTGAGTATAATATGAGCGATGAAAATGTGGAGGTGCAATATGACTATTTCTTTAACAATCCCGCAACGGGTTATCTTTTGAATATAAAGTACGCTGTAAATGAAGGTCAAATCACGTTTGAAATAAAAGACGGGTCCGTAATCCGACATCATTGATCCGGAACTGTGCATTGACACAAAGCGGTGTCCGGTCAGTGCGAACATAAAAGCAGTCTGAGGACTGCTTTTTCCGTTTTCAAAGATGTTTTTCCTTCCGGATGCGCAGATATTAGTTGTTTTTTTGTCTGTTTTGCGGCTTTGAAAATGTCTTTACGGAAGTATTATTTTCCGATTCTGAGAAACAATATAAGAAAAAGGAGGATGATACAATGATTGAACAGGATACGGTAAAATTGCTCAGAGAGTGCGATGCCGGTGTGAAAATGGGCATTTCCGCCATAGACGATGTACAGGACAAGGTGAAAAACGATGGATTTTCAGCACTTTTGCGTGACAGCCGGGCGGAACATATAAAGATAAACGACGAAATAAAGACTCTTCTTGACAGATATCACGATGACGGCAAGGAACCGAGCGGTATGGCAAAAACAATGTCCAAACTCCGCACGGACATGAAAATGGCTTTTGATAATTCCGATCAGGCCATAGCGGATCTTATGACTGACGGGTGCAATATGGGTGTAAAAAGTCTTCACCGTTACCTTAATCAGTACAAGGCGGCTGATGAACAGTCCAAAGATATCACCAAGCGGCTGGTAAATATTGAGGAACGGCTTGCAGTGGACATGCGGAACTATCTGTAAGAACAGCAAAGAGGGGATTTCAGCCCCTCTTTTGTTTTTCCCCGGGTCTCGGAAATCTTGACTTTGAGGTTGGGATATGGTAAAATACATGAGAAAAAGACAAAGTACCCTTTCAGACAGGTATCCCTTTATCTCGAGGTCCGCATTATGGAGGCTGATATGGCTGTTACGGTAAAAAACAATTCAAAGACCGAGTTTACGGAAAAAAAGTCCGTTTTTATAGGGCAGGCTTTCTTTGTTACCTCCGAGCAGGAGGCGAAGGACACCATTGCCGGCGTAAGGAATGAACATCCGCAGGCGACTCATGTTTGTTATGCCTACAGTCTGCGCAGTCCTTCTATGCAACGTTTTTCTGATGACGGGGAGCCTTCCGGGACTGCCGGGATGCCGATACTTCATGTTCTCACCGCGCAGGGACTGGTGGATACCCTTATTACCGTCACCAGGTATTTCGGAGGTATTCTTCTTGGGGCGGGAGGTCTTGTCCGGGCATATTCTTCTTCTGCGGCGGACGCGGTCGAAGCCGCAGGAAAAGCGGAGATCGTGTCTTACATACTTTTTACCCTGGAATACGGATATGAACTGCATAATCCGGTGGAGCGGGCTCTGGCTCAAGCCGGGGCAAACGTTACCTCAAGGGATTTCGGAGCATCGGTGAAGATCTGCGCAAGCCTACCCGAAAATAGCTATGAGGATCTTGTTTCACGGTTGAAAAGCGAATACCACAAGTATATAAGCATTATTCAGACGGGCTCGTTGCTTTTGCCGGACCGGGGGTAGAACAGAGGCCGGAAACGGGTAGCCCGCAGTGTATTTGCAAAAAAGAAACATTTTGAACAATATGCGAAATAAGCTTTTCGGTACTTGAAAAAAACAAAAAAGTATAGTAAAATTAACACATCATTCTCTTGATTGCACGGAGGAAAACGGAATGCCGAAGCGATACGGAAACGGAAATCTTTTCGCTCCGGGGTCAAGTGCCGGTTTCCGCAGAGGGAAGTCGGTTTCCGTGAGCACCGTTGCCGGAGAGAGAACGGGTTTCGTCCGCAGGCGGGGTCGTGCCGCCGCAGACGGGATATCTGCAAACAAAAATACAATATTAACGTGAACGTAAGGATGCTGCACCCAAAGTGCAGCGTCCCGTTTTTTTTGCCGTGAAACGGCAGAGAGGAGCGTAAGATGAAAAAGGTTGCGGTAATCCTCGGCAGTGACAGTGATCTGCCCGCGGTCCTTCCGGCTTTCAAAGTCCTGAAAAGCTTCGGTATCGGATACGAGGGACATATCATGTCCGCTCACCGTACTCCCGGGGCAGCGGCGGAATTTGCTGTGAATGCCCGGAAAAACGGTTTCGGATGCATTATATGTGCGGCGGGAAAAGCTGCCCATCTGGCCGGAGTCATAGCGGCTCATACCGCTTTGCCTGTAATAGGTATTCCTATAAAGAGTTCGACTCTTGACGGGCTTGACAGCCTTCTTTCCACCGTACAGATGCCCAAAGGGGTGCCTGTTGCCACCGTGGCTGTGGACGGAGCGGAAAATGCAGCATTACTTGCGGTTCAGATGCTTGCGGTTTCCGACGACGGTCTTTACGGGAAGCTTGAAGAGTATAAATCCCGGATGGCTGCGGATATTGCCGAAAAAGACGCCGCTGTCGGGGACAGAATCAATCAGATGCTTAATAAATGATCTTACAAGAGAAAGGGAGATCCGGTTATGAAAAAGGAACAGCTTTATGAAGGAAAGGCGAAGAAGGTATTCGCCACTGACGTTTATGAGGAACTTATTGTCGACTACAAAGACGACGCCACCGCATTCAACGGACTGAAAAAGGGAACGATCGCCGATAAGGGGATCATCAACAACACCGTCACGAACAAGATGATGCAGCTTCTTGAGAAAAACGGCATTCCCACCCACTTCATCCGCCAGCTTTCCGACAGGGAGACTCTCGTAAAGAGAGTATCCATCGTTCCGCTTGAGGTCATAGTGAGAAATATTGCCGCCGGTTCGCTGTCCAAGAGACTCGGATTGCCGGAAGGAACCAAGCTTGACACGACAGTCCTTGAGTACTGCTATAAGGACGATGCCCTGGGAGATCCTATGGTCAACGAATACCACATAGCAGCCCTCAAACTGGCGACAAAGCAGGAACTTGCCCTGATCGCGGATTATTCCCTCAGGATAAATCAGATTCTTTCCGATTACTTCAGGGATATAAATATCGAACTGGTCGATTTCAAACTTGAATTCGGCAGACTTCCTGACGGTACGATAATCCTTGCTGATGAAATAAGTCCGGATACCTGCCGTTTCTGGGATTCCGTAACGAAAGAAAAACTTGACAAGGACAGATTCAGAAGAGACCTCGGAAATGTCGAAGGTGCGTACAAAGAGATACTCAAACGTATCATGTGAGGCGGGCGGATGTTTGATAATATTCATGAAGAATGCGGCGTTTTCGGCATATACTCCCCGGACAGTTCGGTAAATGTTGCCGAAGAGACTTATATGGCCCTTTTCGCACTTCAGCACCGGGGTCAGGAGAGCTGCGGTATAGCGGTAAACGATGACGGAATGATAGTTTCTTTCAAGGATGTTGGACTTGTTCCGGAGGTCTTTACCCCCTTTGTGCTCAACCACCTGAGCCGTGGACAGATGGCAATAGGTCATGTCCGGTACGCCACCACAGGGTCGGCTACCCGGGAAAATGCCCAGCCGCTGGTTTCAAAGTATATTAAGGGAACCCTTGCGCTTGCCCATAACGGAAACCTGGTGAATTCTGCGGCTTTGCGGGATGAATTGCAGCAGAACGGTGCGATATTCCAGACTACAAACGACTCGGAAGTCATGCTTTACCTGATTGCGAGGGAACGTATCGGAACTCATTCCGTGGAGGAAGCGGTTCTGAAAATGATGGATAAGCTTCAGGGTGCATATTCTATCGTGCTTATGAGTCCCCGCAAGCTGATCGCGGCACGGGACCCCAACGGATTCAGACCTTTGTGCATGGGTAAGTTCGGTTCTTCTGTTATTTTTGCTTCAGAGAGCTGCGCCCTTGATGCTGTGGGGGCTGAATTTGTCCGTGACGTGGAACCCGGAGAGGTCATTGTTGTCGACGATGAGGGGATAAAATCGTACCGGAAGGACAAAAAATGCCGGAGCGGACTCTGCATTTTCGAATTTATTTATTTTGCCCGTCCCGATTCCGTCATAGACGGTGCGTCGGTGCATCTGGCAAGACAGGAGGCCGGAAGGTATCTTGCAAAGGAACATCCGGTAGATGCCGATCTTGTCTGCGGTGTTCCCGATTCCGGTCTTGATGCCGCCATGGGCTTTTCCCGGGAAAGCGGAATTCCGTACGGTCTGGCATTCATAAAAAACAGGTATATAGGGCGCACTTTTATTCAGTCAACCCAGAAACAGCGGGAACGTTCGGTGAAGATAAAGCTGAATGTTCTGAAAGCTGCGGTGGAAGGAAAAAGGCTTGTGGTCGTGGATGATTCCATCGTAAGGGGGACTACTACCGCCAATACCATCCGGCTTCTTAAGGAGGCCGGCGCAAAGGAAGTTCATATGCGCATATCCGCGCCGCCGTTCCTTAATCCCTGCTATTTCGGTACGGATATTGATTCAAGGGAAAACCTGATCGCATGTAAGATGTCCATAGACAAAATACGGGAACAGATCGGTGCGGACAGTCTCGGTTTTATAAGCGTTGACAACCTGATGAAGATTCCGGTGGGGTGCGGTCTCGATTTCTGCAACGGATGCTTTACCGGAAAATATCCCATAGATATACCGGAGGATTTCACACCCGGCAAGTTCGAAAACGGGATTTCCGGGAAATGAGGAGGAACAGATGAAAAGTTACAGTGAGAGCTATAAATCGGCAGGGGTCGATGTGACCGCAGGCTATAAGAGCGTTGAGATGATGAAACAGCACGTCAAAAAGACTTTTAATTCCCAGGTCCTTCAGGATATAGGCGGCTTCGGAGGTCTTTTTGCCCCAGATATGACCGGGGTTTCAAGCCCGGTGCTTGTTTCCGGTACCGATGGCGTCGGAACGAAGCTTAAGCTTGCGTTTCTTCTCGACAAACATGATACCGTGGGTATAGACTGTGTTGCGATGTGCGTCAACGATGTTATATGCTGCGGCGCAAAACCCTTGTTTTTCCTGGATTATATTGCCACCGGGAAGCTTGTTCCGGAAAAGATTGCGCAGATAGTAAAAGGCGTTTCCGAGGGATGTCTGCAGTCCGGCTCCGCTCTTGTCGGCGGTGAGACCGCGGAAATGCCCGGCTTTTACCCCGAAAATGAATATGATCTGGCGGGATTTTCCGTTGGCATGGCGGATCGGGCAAAGTTAATCGACGGCAGCAAGGTTAAAAAGGGTGATGTCCTTGTCGCCCTTGCTTCGTCCGGTGTTCACTCCAACGGCTTCTCTCTTGTACGTAAGATCTTTTCGCTGGATGAGCCCGGGGCGGAAAAGCGTCTGGAAAAGGTTTATTCCGGTCTCGGAAGGACTTTGGGGGAAGCTCTGATAGAACCGACGAGGATATATGTGCGCGGTATATCCGCACTGACCGGAGCTGTGGATGTCCATGCGATAAGTCATATTACAGGCGGAGGTTTCTATGAGAACATTCCCCGTATGCTTCCGGAGGGAATGAGAGCCGTTATACGGAAGGATTACGGTGTTCCGGAGCTTTTCCGTATTATACAGAAAGAGGGAAATATTCCGGAGAGGGATATGTTCAACACGTTCAATATGGGTGTGGGAATGATCGTTGCCGTCGGACAGCAGGATGCGGACGAGGCAGTCAGGATCCTCACCGGTGCCGGATACGGCTGCTTCGTCTGCGGTTACGTGGACGAGGGCGAGAAGGATGTAGTGATTCAGTGATAAAAGATTGCCCGGGGAGGGCCTCTCTTCCCGGGCGGATTTCTTTATGGGGGGACAATGGATAAAAAAGCGAGAATTGCCGTCCTTGTTTCGGGCGGCGGAACGAATCTTCAGGCACTTATAGACGCTCAGTCATCGGGGATCATTTCTTCCGGTTATATTTCCGTTGTGGTTTCCGGAAAAGCGGGGGCATACGCTTTGCAAAGGGCTGAGAATGCAGGGATAGCGACGGAAACTCTTCCGAGATCCGATTATGCGGATGCTGTCGGTTACAGCCGGGCTCTGGGTGAACTGCTTGCGGGATATGATATTGATCTTGTGGTTCTTGCCGGATTCATGAGTATCCTTACCCCGGAATTCATAGACCTTTATCCGGACAGGATAATCAATGTTCATCCCTCGCTGATCCCTTCTTTCTGCGGGGAAGGGTGTTTCGGGATCAAAGTCCATCAGATGGCTCTTGATTATGGTGTCAAGGTCAGCGGGGCAACGGTTCATTTTGTCAGTCAGAAGGTTGACGGAGGCCGTATAATAGCTCAGAAGGCGGCGGAGGTCCTTGAGGGCGATACTCCGGAAACGTTGCAGCGAAGGATAATGGAACAGTGTGAGTGGGTGATCCTGCCCCGTGCAGTGGAACAGCTGTGCCGGAAAATATCGGAAAATAAATAAGATTCTGGGTGGGAAAGAGCCTGTATTTATTAAATATTTTGTAAAGGTACTTGAATTTTTTCGTAATTTAGTGTATAATGTATGCAGACCCGTAATATACGGGTCTGTAAGTCTGTATGTGAAATCCAATATTGCATATTTGTTGAGAGGTGCTTTCCGTGGCGTTTTTTTTCAGAGGAGGCGTGCATCCCGAATATAACAAAGACCGTACCGGTGCCAGTCCCGTTGAGGAGATTTCCGCCCCGGAAACGGTCATCGTTCCCATGCTCCAGCATACGGGGGAGATGTGCCGCCCCCTGGTTTCCGTGGGGGAAAGGGTTCTTCTCGGTCAGAAAATAGGTGACGGAGATCCGGAAAAGTCCTGCCCGGTACACGCTTCCGTTGCCGGAATCGTCCGCGACATCGGGAATTATTGGCATCCGTCGGGTGTCAGGGTTCCCTCAGTAGTAATAGATAACGATTTCAGTGAGGAACGGGATACCACACTGCCCGTCTGTGAAGATCCGTCACGTCTTACCCCTGAAGAGATAATTGCGTATGCCCGGGAAGCCGGGATAGTGGGGATGGGCGGATCCGCTTTTCCTCTTCATGCAAAGCTTATTCAGGCACGCCGCAAAAAGGTTGATGTTATAATAATCAACGGCACTGAATGTGAGCCCCTGCTTACTGCGGATCACCGTGCCATGGTGGAATACCCCCGTACTATAGTCAACGGAATAAAACTTATAATGCGCTGCCTCGGCAAAAAGGATGCGTTTGTGGCTATAGAGGCGAATAAACCCGATGCAGTGGCAACCATGTCCACCACCGTAGCCGACACATCCATAACGGTTTTTGAATTGCCTCCGAAATATCCTCAGGGCGGGGAAAAACAGCTTATCAAATCCATTACCGGCAGAGAAGTTCCCCCGGACAAGCTGCCTATGGATATCGGTTGCGTGATATTCAATGTCGATACCTGTGCGTCCCTGTACCGTGCGGTTATAAAGGGAAGACCCCTGACGAAGAGAATATGCACCGTCACCGGGTCGGCGGTTGCCAACCCGAAAAATCTCCTGGTCCGCCTCGGAACACCTTTCCGCAATCTGTTTGAGACCTGCGGCGGATTCTGTGCCGATCCGTATAAGATTATAGCGGGCGGTCCGATGATGGGAATGGCCCAGCATTCACTGGATACCCCCGTCATAAAAAGTACTTCCGGGCTCCTCGCCTTTTCCGGCGGAGAAGAGAGCTTTTCCGACAGCCACCGGTGTATACGGTGCGGCAGATGCATAAGTTCCTGCCCCATGCGTCTTATGCCGTCAATGATATATATGTACGCGGAAAAAGACGAGTTTGACCGATGCGGACAGCTCAATGTTTCCGATTGCATCGAGTGCGGTTGCTGTGCCTATGTATGTCCCGCAAAGCTTCCCTTGGTTCAGGCGATGCAGATGGCAAAGGGACATTTGCCCAAGGACGCGGACTGAAAACTCTGAAATGAGGTAAAGCTGATGCCGAAACGTTTTCTTGTAAATTCATCTCCACATTACCGTGCGGAATGGACGACCCGCACCGTGATGGGAGACGTTATAATAGCCTTGCTTCCTGCCGTTGCCGCAGCCACGGTTTTTTTCGGTCTGAGAGCTTTGGTGATGACTGTTGTATCCGTAGCCGGATGTATCGCTTCGGAGACCCTCTACAACGCAATCGCCAAGAAAAATAACACTATTTCCGACCTTTCCTGCGTGGTTACCGGAATGCTTATTGCATTCTGCGTTCCCGTTGCGGCTCCGTACTGGCTTGTGGTCATCGGTGATGTTTTCGCCATTGTCGTGGTGAAGATGCTTTTTGGCGGACTGGGAAAAAACTTCCTCAATCCTGCCCTTGCGGGACGGGCGTTTCTGTTTTCCTGGCCCTCACTGATGACAACGTTTACCGCACCCATGCTCAACACCGCTCTTCCCGTGTTCAGTGACCCCGTATTTTCCGTCTCCGACGTTTCGGAATACATAGATTCAATCTCCTCAGCCACACCGCTTGAAAGTCTGAAATCCGGAGTGATGCCTTCCGGGGGACTGTGGTCGCTTTTTGTGGGAAACCATGCCGGAAGCATAGGGGAGACCTGCTCTCTGGTACTTATTCTCGGCGGCGTATTTCTGCTTTTCCGTCGAGTCATATCCTGGCACATACCCGTTTCTTATCTCGGCACCGTTGCTCTTCTGACTTTTGTTTTCCCCCGTAACGGCAAGCCGTTTGACGTAAACTTCATGCTCGCCGAACTGTTCAGCGGAGGCCTTATGCTTGCCGCGTTTTTTATGGCAACGGATCATTCCACGAGCCCCATGACCGGAAAAGGCAGACTTATATACGGCTGCGGCTGCGGATTGCTTACGGTTCTGTTACGGTATTACGGCGGATATCCTGAAGGGGTCGGATATGCCATACTTCTGATGAATATTTTTGCCCTTTCCCTGGATAAGATCACCGCACCCAAACGCTACGGAATAGGAGGCGGATACCATGTCGGAAAATGATAAGGAAATAACTCCCGGGAAAAATGATACCGGATCAGAGCAAGGTATCCTGACCGACTGGGATGAAATCTCCGAGCTGGCGGAAATTCCGCAAATGCCTGATCTGTCCGAATTGGCGGAATTTGCGGAGTTTGAAACGATAGCAAAGACTTCCGAGATCCCGAAGGCGGAAGCGGAGGAAGAACTCCGGCTCGAAGCTGAGGAGGAAGAGGAGCTGGAGGAAAAGAGAAAAGCCTCAAATCACAGCTTTTTTGTGGGAAAAAAGAAGGTTGAGAAAAACCGGAGGGAAAAGAAGTATTCCCGGGATGACTCTTCTTCAGATGATTCGCTGAAGAATGGGAATGACTCTTCCGATTCCGTGGAGAAGCCTGCGATAACGGGAGATCCGGCACCGGCGGTTGCCGCAGAAGCCCCGGGGGAAGGAAGAATTCCCGAGGAAACGGCGCCTGTCAGCAATGAGGACGGAGAAGGCGACGGAAAAGCTCCGATTTCCGGTTTCCTGACAGATGTTTCGGGCGAGGTTCCGGTGAGTACGAGAAAATCCGCTGCTGCGGATAAAGATATACCCGGGAAAAAATCTCCCGGCAGAAGGGGAGATCTGTCCCGCAGAAATACGGGCAGAATTATCCGGAAAGCGAATATCCACAAGGATGAACCAACCGACCGTGGGGATGATGAGACCGTTACGGAGAGGGAGATAGCCGCCGACCGTGAAACAGCGGATGAGCTGGTCCCGTCCGTACGCTCTTCCCGGGGATTCGAGGTCGATAAGCTCTCCTTCAGACTGATGATAATTGCCGCGTCTGTGGCTCTGGTTCTCTCTCTTGTTCATTTCCTTACCAAGGACAGGATAGACCGTAATCTCAATGAGGCGGACAATGCCGCAAGAAGCGAGCTTTTTGTTACCGCCGGTTCTTTTGTAAGACTTGATATTTCCGGGCTCCCCGGCATCTCAAAGAGTGTCCGTGCCATATATGCCGCCCGGGCAGAGGAGACCTCTGACAACGTAGGATACTGTGTCAACGTTACCGTAAGCGGTTACGGCGGAGATATAAACATGATTGTGGGGGTATCGAATTCGGTTACCGTAAACGGTGTTGTGGTGACGGAAAGCTCCGAGACTGTCGGAAACTGGCAGTCTGCGCTGTCCGCCGGCGGAAATCTGATAAGCTCCCTGGTCAATGCCTCAGCCTCTTCGATTTATTCTGTTGAAGTTGTTTCCGGTGCTACGGTGACTTCCCAGGCTGTCATAGACGGTGTTGCGGATGCTCTCGGTGCTGTCGCGGAATTACTCAGCACAGGTGAAATGTATGAATGAAATCAAAAAAGCGAACACTGCGGACTCTCTGAACCGGAAAAGGGCAAAAAGACTTTATGCCAAAGTCTTACGGGACGGTATCCTTGACAGAAATCCCATATTTGTTCAGATGCTGGGGCTTTGCCCCGCCCTTGCGGTCTCCACTACAGTTCTCAACGGCATCGGTATGGGTATTGCGTTTACCTTTGTCCTTGTGTTCTCAAATCTTTTCGTGTCTCTGCTGCGGAAATATATTCCCCCGAAAATACGGATCCCCGGATATATAGTGATAATATCCGGATTTGTGACCGTGGTGGAAATGCTGATGCAGGCATTTTTGCCATCGCTTGCTTCATCTTTGGGTATTTTCGTCCCGCTTATAGTTGTAAACTGTGTCATTCTCGGAAGGGCGGAAACCTTTGCCTCAAAGAATACGCCTTTGATTTCCGTTGCGGACGGTCTCGCCAACGGAGCGGGGTTCACCGGTGCGCTAATTGTTGTTTCCGCTGTAAGGGAGCTTCTCGGGCGGGGAACCCTGTTCGGTTTTACCGTTCTCGGTGGAAAGTTTTCCCCCATGCTTCTTCTTACCCTCCCGGCGGGAGGATTCCTTGTTCTCGGTTTTGCCGCTGCCGCATTCCGTGCCATTATGGGGAAACGGGAGGTAAAGTGAGATGATAAACCTTATTCTTATCTCCATCGCCGCCATACTTACCGAAAATTTTGTGCTGGTGAAATTCCTTGGCTGCTGCCCATTTATCGGGGTTTCCGGAAAGACCGGTTCCGCCGTGGGAATGGGCGTCTCGGTCATATTTACCATGACCGTGGCTTCCGCTGTCACCTGGCCTGTGTATCACTTTGCACTTGTCCCACTGGGATTGGAATACATGAAGACGGTGGTCTTTGTTCTTATCATCGCGGCGATAGTGCAGCTTATTGAGCTTTTTATGCAGAAAAAGATCCCTTCCATCTATTCTGCGCTGGGGATATATCTGCCTCTTATCACAACCAACTGTGCCGTTCTGGGCGTTGCCCTTCTGAATATCTCCAAGGATTATTCCTTCATTGAATCCGTGGTCTACGGTTTTGCCGCCGGAGTCGGATTCCTGCTTGCTATATTCCTCATGTCCCTGATTAGGGAACGTATCAACTACGCCGATATTCCCGGTCCGTTCCGGGGCTATCCCATAATACTGCTTGCGGCAGCGTTGCTGAGCATGGCGTTTATGGGATTCAGGGGTATGAGCCTTCCGTTCTGATGTGAAAGGGAAAAAACGACATGATACAGATTCTTTTTGCCGTTTTGGTCATGGCTATACTGGGACTTGTTCTCGGACTGGTCATCTCTCTTGCGGGTAAAGCTTTTTATGTAAGGACGGATGAGCGGGTTGACCGGGTCAGGGAGCTGTTGCCCGGTGCCAACTGCGGCGCCTGCGGTTATCCGTCCTGCAATGAGTATGCTCGCAATGTGGTCAAAAAGGGAGAGAAAACCAACAGGTGTACCGTGGGTGGGGATAAGACTGCCGCCAGGATAGCAAAGATAATGGGTTCCGCACCCGATAAGACCCGGCGCATGAGAGCTCAGGTCATGTGCTGCGGAACTAATCGCCTTGCTTCGAAAAAGTATAATTACGAAGGTCTCCGTGACTGCCTTTCCGTAGCCAAACTCGGCAATGGCCCGAAGGATTGCTCCGACGGATGTATAGGCCTGGGAACCTGTGTCAAGACCTGTCCTTTCGGAGCTATAAAGCTTGAAAACGGTGTTGCCGCGGTTCAGCACGAAAAATGCCGCGGATGCGGAGCCTGTGCTTCCATCTGTCCGCAGAATATAATAAATCTCATTCCCTATGACGCTGACATCTGGGTCGGATGCAGTTCTCACGGTCGGGGCGCTTCGGTGAGAAATATCTGTAAGGTTGGCTGTACAAGCTGTGGCGAATGTGTAAACGTATGTCCCTCCGGTGCCATAAGCATAAGGGACGACCTTGCCGTAATAGATTACGGCAAATGTATAAACTGCGGGGCATGTGTAAGTAAATGTCCACGGGGTATCATACGTTCCGGTATGGATCAGCTGACAAAGGGAACTTTTATCACATCCACACCTGCCCCGGATGACGGAGAACAACCGAAACCCAGGCAGGAGAGGCTGTTTACCGAGGATTATATTGAATTCGGTACCGCTACCACAAGTCCCGGTTCTGAACTTGAGGTAACTGAAGATGATAATAAAACGCAGGCGTAAGGAGTATTACGAGCCTCCGGAAAAAGAAAAAAGACCTGTTTGGGTAAAAATACTTCTGGTTGCAATAGGGGTAATTCTGTTTATCTTCGGGTTTTTTTCTGCACATCCGGTTTTCTCCGCTTTGGGTCTGCTGTAAAGGTGCAATATGAATTTTTCCTTACTCAAGGGCAATGCCCGGATAAAAAGAATCCTGCGGAAGCCTTTTCATGCCTATATCATTGAAGGGGAGACGGGATCGGGCAGGCATACGCTGATGCGACTGATTCTTCAGGCGGCTGTATGTACAGCCCAGTCTGCGGAGCGTCCCTGCGGAAATTGTGTGCAGTGCCGTAAGTTTTCTTCGGGCAATCATCCTGATGTGACATATATAAGCCCCGATATAAAAACCGAGGGGTTGCGCCGGATACTTGCGGATGTTTATTATAAACCGAATGAGGCTGAGAAACGGTGCTTTGCCATTGACGGGGCGGAAAAACTGAGCGTTCAGAATCAGAATATCCTGCTCAAGACTCTGGAAGAGCCTCCTGAGTATGCAATGTTCGTATTGCTTTGCGATTCAGCCGAAAGTCTGCTGGAAACGGTGCGTTCCAGGTGCATGACTCTGACGATGCAGCCGTTGTCGGACCGGGAGATACAGTCGGCTCTCTCGGACAGGAAATACTCCGGGTGTTCCGAGGAAAAAAAGAGAGAAGCAACAGCATTTTGTGACGGATATATCGGAAAGGCTGAACAGATCCTTTTCGGATCCGCCGCAGATGAATATGAGCTTTGCGGACAATTCCTGCAGGCACTTATCGGATCGGACCATGTCCGGATGCTTGATATCTGTTGCTTTAAAAAGCGGGATGAACTCGCGGATTTCATATATGCTTTACGCCGGTATATCGCCATACATCTTCACCGGCAGGCGGCATTCGACGAGCAGGTGTCAGGTATGGGGGAAGAACGTCTGATATCCCTCTACTCCCGGCTCGGAAAAATCCAGAAAGCTACCGAGACCAATATAAATGCGACCTTGTGGTCGACCCGTACCGTCCGCGACTGTCTCGCGGCTTATGCCCTTAAAATGTAAGATTGAGAGGAACTGAAATGGAAGAAGAAATGGTTCAGATAGTCGGCGTACGTTTCAAAAGCGTCGGCAAAATATATTATTTTGATCCCGGAGAGATGAAACTCAATGAAGGGGATAGGGTCATTGTGGAAACTGTCCGCGGCCAGGAGATCGGTACGGTTTCCGTTCCGAACAAGATGGTGAAGAAAAACGAGCGGTTTGATCCTCTCAGCCCGGTAATCCGGGTCGCCACGGAGGAGGATCTTGCCGTGGATGAGAAAAACCGTGAAAAAGAGAAAAAAGCCTTTGCCGTTTGCAAGGAAAAGATCAAAAAACACGGTCTGGATATGGATCTTGTGGATGTGGAATACACATTCGACAACAGCAAGGTCATATTTTTCTTTGTCGCGGAGGGACGGGTGGATTTCCGCGAACTTGTAAAGGACCTCGCATATGTTTTCAAGACCCGTATAGAGCTTCGTCAGATAGGTGTCCGGGACGAAACAAAGACTATGGGCGGTCTTGGGGTCTGTGGCAGACCTGTCTGCTGCGCCAGCTTCCTGAGCGAGTTTGTTCCCGTTTCGGTAAGAATGGCAAAGGATCAGTCCCTTTCCACCAATCCCCAGAAAATATCAGGAACCTGCGGTAAGCTTATATGCTGTCTGAATTATGAGCAGAATGCCTACGAGGATGCCTACAAGACCATGCCCAAGGCGGGAAATTCCGTAAAAACCCCCGACGGTATAGGTTCGGTCACGGAGTCCAACATAATGACCGGGATGGTCCGGGTGAAAACCGTGAAGGACGGGGAAGTAAGCTTTAAAACTTACCCGGCATCGGATGTTAAGGTCGTAAAAAAACAGGATAAAAACGCGCCTGCCGCCGCTTCTGAGGATAAAGATGCGGCAAAAGATTGAAATTTTTTTCGAAATATAGGGTAATCCCTTGAAAAAAACGCAGAAACATGATAATATATAGCCGTACCCAAGAGGTTATATATTTACTGTCAGGAGGATAAATAACATGGCTCATCAGATTTCCGATGCTTGCATCAGCTGCGGCGCATGCCAGGCTGCCTGCCCCGTAAACGCTATTTCCGAGGGCGACGGTCAGTTCGTTATCGACGAGGAACTGTGCATCGATTGCGGTGCCTGCGCAGAGACCTGCCCCGTTGGAGCTCCCGCACCGAAGGAATAACCGAACAGGAGAAAAACCGGGAGGAAACTTCCGGTTTTTTGTTTTTTATGAGCATTTTCCGGACAGACGTATTTCTCCCAGGGGGATGACCGATAATGATAAGACTTGACGACCTGTGCCTTAACGGGTTGAAAATATACCAACAGACCGACGGTTTCTGCTTTGGAACCGATGCGGTACTGCTTGCCTGGTTTGCCGGGGAAAAAAAGTTCTCTTCCGGAATTGACCTTTGCGGCGGTAACGGCATCATTCCCCTGCTGCTGTCGGTCCGTCCCTGTTGCAGGAAAATTGTCGGAGTGGAATCTGACCCAGAGCAGGCGGATCTTGCCCGGAAGTCGTTTGAATACAACGGGCTCTCGGACAAGCTCCGTTCGGAACAGGCTGATCTCCGGCAGATATATGATGACCCCCGCTTTTCCCCCGGGAAAGCCGACCTTGTGACGGTAAATCCGCCGTATTTCTCCCCGGAATCGGGCAAGGTCAGTCAGGGAAAAAAGGCCCAGGCAAGATCAGAGATAAGCTGTACTCTGGACGATGTCTGCAAAGCCGCGGCATATTTGCTGAAGAATTCGGGCAGACTCTGTATGATCAACCGTCCCGAAAGGCTTACCGATATTTTCTCGGCAATGAAGAATAACGGCATTGAACCCAAAAGAATCAGATTCGTATGTTCCAGAGCTGGGGCTGCTCCTGTACTTGTACTTGCCGAGGGAATAAAAGGCGGAAAAAGCGGAGTATCGGTACAGCCGCAGGTCGAGATCACCGATTCGGAGGGAAAATATACCCGTATACTTAACGAAATATACGGTTTTGACAAGAACGGGGGATCGGAATGAAAGGAAACGCGAAACAGAAGGTGGATCTCTGGCTGGTTGCGACACCGATAGGAAATCTTGAGGATCTGTCGCCCCGGGCGGTTCAGATACTGTCTTCGGTGGATTTTATCGCGGCTGAGGATACCCGCAATTCCGGGCGACTGCTTCAGCATTTCGGGATTAAAAAGCCCATGATAAGTTATTTTGAGCATAATATCGTAAGCCGCGGCGAGGAAATTCTCCACCGTATCGGTCAGGGGCAGACCTGTGCCCTTGTGTCTGACGCTGGAATGCCTGCCGTATCGGATCCCGGTGAAATGATCGTCCGGCAGTGTATGGAGGCCGGATATAAGGTCAGTGCTGTGCCCGGTCCCTGTGCCTTAGTGTGCGCTGTGGCTATGTCGGGGCTGAGTACAAAAAGATTTACCTTTGAGGGATTTCTCTCAACGGCAAAAAACAGCCGGAGAGAGCATCTGCAGTCTCTGGCGACGGATACCCACACTCTGATATTTTATGAGGCACCCCATAAGCTCCGGGGGACTCTTGAGGATATGCTGAAATATCTGGGGGATCGCCGTATATCTCTTGTCCGGGAAATATCGAAAATATATGAAGAGGTACTTACAGGTACAATTTCCGAGGCGATAGAGTATTATCGGACCTCGGACCCCATCGGGGAATTTGTGCTGGTGCTCGAAGGTGCGACCGATAAGGCAGAAGAGACCCCGGATGATGATCGTCTGGAGGGTGAGTTCCGATCGTTGGTGTCCTCCGGAATGTCCGGAACTCAGGCGGCAAAAACATTGGCTGCCCGGTACGGGCTGAGCAAACGTGACATTTATGGGAAATTTGCGGTAAATAAGGATAAATCAGGTAAATAACCGCCGATAATATAGTGGATATTTTATGACATTTCATTGTTGTCTATTGAAAAAAAAGATGAAATATAGTAAAATGTACATCAGGAAGTTGTACGCATGATGTGCGTATCCTGATACGGAGGTAGACATGCCCCGCAGAATTTCGGGCAAAAACGATGCCGTAGAATACGCCAGACGCTCCTATTCCTCCGGAAGTTCGGTGAAAAAAGCAAGAAAAGCCTCCTCTTTTGAGAGAGTGGTAGTTGCTCTTCACCTGGAATCCGTTGCGGTGAGTGTCGCCGAAGCCTGGGAGAAATTCCGGAATTATGCTTTCGGCAAGGCGAAAATTGATAAAAAGCTTAAAAATGTGCATTTGCTGCACACTAATTATCTGTACCGTATATGGTACTCTCTGAAACATTTCTTCAAGGTTCTTGCTCTTTCCCTGTGGGGACTGATACGGTTGGTCAGCCCCGTGGTCATTCCTATGGCGGGAGTTGCGATTATCGTATTTTCCGTTTGGGGAGTCAGCACGTATTCCGTGGGACTGAAGGTAACAATCGGCGATCAGTCCGTTTATGTTACCAGTGAGGAGGAATTCGACCGGATAAGGAATCAGGTTCAGACAGAGATCCTCACCGGAGGCAGCGGCGAATATATAACCGAAGCTCTTCCCTCCAAGCAAATGATGATGATCCCGAAGAATTCCTTTACTTCCGCCGATGAAATAGCAGATATCCTCAGCCGGAACTATGAGGACTACGTGGGACAGTCTTACGGTTTTTTCCTTGATGGAGTTATCATAGGCACATCGAGGTCGGGAAGCGACTTTGACACCCTTGTGGACCAGCTTGTGGAACCTTATCTGACCGGCACCAGGGGTGAGACGTATACCGTACTCAATGCTGTTGAAACGGTTCGTGATGCTTATCCCTCATCCTATGACCGCAGCTACGATGAACTGAAAGCTCTCTTTACCACGTCACCCGACAAGACTCAGTATAAGGTCAAGAAGGGCGACACCGCCGCCGGAATTGCGGATAAATACGGACTGAATGTTCCCGTGCTCAAACTTCTCAACGAGAATGTGAATTTTGACAGCCTTTCCGTGGGAACCGTTCTGAACGTGGGAAAACCTTATTACGAACTCCGGGTCCAGACCGTGACTACGGTTACTTACAGCGAGATTATTCCCTATGAGACCAAATATGTGAAAACTGATACCCTGTATGAAGGGGTCACTCAGACCAAGCAGAAAGGCTCCAACGGAAGCTATGAGGTCACGGCAGAGGTCCGCACCGTGAACGGTGTGGAGGTGAGCCGTGAGGTCGTCGGCAAGAAAAAGGTCAAGGATGCCATTAACCGCCGTATTCTTGTGGGCACCAAGACAATAGCTCCTTCGGGGTATTTCATATTCCCCCTGGACAGAAGCGGTTTTTACCGCGTTTCTTCCCATTTCGGATGGCGTACTCTGAGAGGAAAACCGGATTTCCATAACGCCCTTGACCTTGCGGCGGAATACGGTACGAAAATATATGCGGCCGATTCCGGTACCGTTTACAAGAAGGGCTGGCAGGAGAACGGGCTGGGCAACTATATTGCCATAGACCACGGAAACGGGATCGTTTCCTACTACGGTCATTGCAGTAAACTGGTCAAAGATCTCAAGGTCGGCGACAAGGTCTATCAGGGACAGGTGATAGCCTACGTGGGAAGTACGGGCAACAGTACCGGAAACCATCTGCATTTTGCGCTGTACAACAAAGAGGACAAAGCGTACTTTGATCCCGAGCCTTATGTTAAGATTAAATGATCTGTTTCCCGGAATATTTACGGGAAGCTCGTCTGAAAAAGATAATTGAAACCCGGAAAAAGGGGTGTTTGTTTGAGAAAGTATATAATAGGCGGACCGGTGACTCTGAACGGTTCGGTGAGCGTCAGCGGCGGAAAGAATGCCGCGGTTGCGATAATTCCCGCCACAGTTCTTGTAAAAGGCAAGTGCATAATTGAAAATGTTCCGGATATAAGTGACGTTAAGTTGCTTATGACTATACTCCGCCGTCTCGGAGCGAAGGTCGAGTACCTCTCCAGGACTACGGTGCAGATAGACTGTACGGAAGTTTCCACCTATGTGGCTGACTTTGAAGAAGTGCGCCGTATGAGAGCCTCGTATTATTTCATCGGAGCACTCCTGGGTCGTTTCGGAAAGGCACAGGTAGGTCTGCCCGGAGGATGCGATTTCGGCGTCCGCCCGATAGATCAGCATATAAAGGGATTCAAAGCCCTCGGTGCCGAGGTGGATATAGAACACGGAGTTGTGGTCGCGTCCGCAAAGGAACTTACCGGAGCTTCGGTCTACCCCGATATAGTAAGTGTCGGTACAACGATCAATATCATGCTTGCCGCCGTCAGGGCTAAGGGAAAGACCGTCATAGAAAATGCGGCAAAAGAGCCCCATATAGTTGACGTCGCGAACTTCCTCAATGCCATGGGTGCGGATATAAAAGGCGCCGGTACGGACGTTATCAGAATTGAGGGTACGGACGAGCTTACCGGAGGCAGATATGAGATCATCCCGGACCAGATCGAGGCGGGAACATACATGGTTGCCGCTGCCGCCGCCGGCGGACGGGTTGAGATACACAACATAATTCCGAAACATATGGAGTCTATTTCGGCAAAACTCTCCGAGACCGGTGCAAAGATTGAGATATTCGACGACTACGTGATAGTTTCAAGAGAGCCCGGGACTTCTCTGAACAAGGTAAATGTAAAAACACTCCCGTATCCCGGATTTCCCACGGATATGCAGCCTCAGATGTCCACGCTTCTTACCCTTGCCAAAGGGACGAGCATCGTTACCGAAGGTATATACGACCATCGGTTCAAATATGTGGACGAACTGCGCCGCATGGGGGCTCATATGGAGGTGGACGGCAAGGTTTGCGTTATTGAGGGTGTTGATAAGCTTATGGGGGCTGCCGTTCGTGCCTGCGACCTGAGAGCCGGAGTCTCGCTTATTGTTGCGGCGATATGCGCCGAAGGCGTGACTGAGATCTCGGGAGTGGAATTGATAGAACGGGGCTATGAAGATATTATTCAGAAATTCCACGATCTCGGAGCTGAGATCAAAGTCATAGATGACGGTCCGGATACAGCTGCGGAAAACGAAAAGAAAATAGGTTAAAGGAAAGGGGAGCCGAAAGGCTCCCCCGACAACGGTATGGTCAGAGTTTGTACTTTATTCAGCGGCAGCAGTGCCAACTCCTCTTTTATTGAGGTGGATGGCCGGGCTTTACTTATAGATGTGGGCGCAAGTACCACCCGGATGACGGCTGCCCTTGCAGCCGTGGGCAGCGGATGGGACAAAGTTGAGGGGATATTCATAACGCACGAACACTCCGATCATATTGCGGCTTTGCCTGTACTGACCCGGAAATACCGTATCCCGGTAATTGCGAACCCGCAAACACTTGACATGATAGTGAATACATATCCGGATATAAACGACAGCCTGTTTGTCCCCATGTCCACCGGATCCGAGGCTGTCCGCCGGGATTTTTCGGTCAGGAGCTTTGCCTCCGACCATGACAGCATTGAGTGCGTCGGATATACCGTATCCACTCCGGGCGGCAAGATCGGGATTATGACGGACTGCGGACAGCCCAGAAACTGCGCTGAGGAAAATCTTCGAGGGTGTCGCGTATTGATACTTGAGTCCAATCATGACCCGGAAATGCTTGCAGGCGGTCCTTACCCGTATCACCTGAAAAAGAGAATATCCGGGCAATACGGGCATTTGTCGAATTTTCAGGCGGCGGAACTGCTCGGTAAAGTTATCGGAGAGGATACCGAACGGATTTACCTTGCCCATCTCAGTACCGAAAATAATACTCCGGATATTGCTTTGAAAACGGTGCGTCAGTATCTTTCCGCTCTGGGGGTTGGACAGAATGTCCGGATTGAGGTCGCTCCGCGGTATGAACATTCAACGATAGTTCAGTTCTGACCGGGGCATGTATTTTTGGGGTAACAGTTGAAAATAATAAGATACAAAGATCCCGGAGG
>CAJLLT010000025.1 GCA_905207625.1 uncultured Eubacteriales bacterium
CTTGCGGAAGCTTGTATATTATATCACACCACTCCGCTTTTGTCAATACCTTTTTCTACTTTTTATTGTAACAACTTTGTGAATCGAAAACCGGTCGTTTATGTCATTTTTTGGCAGATATGGCAGAATCGTGTCGTCCATTGTCGATTTCTGCGAAAGTGTTTCTGATGGCAGGCTCGAGATACTCCCACAGCTCCGGGGCGACAGTAGACAAAGGTTCATTTCTCCTGCACACCTGCTGCGCAACTATCCCATGTTCAACCCATGACCTGCCCTTGCCTGCTATATTAAGAAGCACTGGCTGGAGCCGATCCATAGCTTTTGCAAACCGGGATTCGGGACTTTTCATTTCTTCAAACTCCGTCCAGAGTCCGAACAACCACTGCCCTTTACCCTCCGGAAGCATACCCGCAAGCCTGATTGCAGCCTGACGCTCCCTCTCGGATTGTCCAAGCTTTGCCGTATCGTCATAGCAATAAGTATCACCGGCAAAGAGCTCTACAAGATCGTGAATGAGAACCATCTGCATTGTCTTTTCACGGTTAACAGGTTCCGCAGCGTAATCGGAAAGCAACATTACGCAGAGCGCAAGATGCCATGAATGCTCAGCATCATTTTCCCGGCGTGAGGCGTCTGCAATATAGTTCTGACGAAACACGCTTTTCAATTTGTCGATATAAGTGATAAAATCAAGAGTTCTGACAAGTTCATTATTCATAAGTTTTCCTTCCCGCACCATACGTTGGCGCAACGTATTTATATAATATAGTAGACTTCATAACAGAAAAGACCCGTGCACCGGCAAGAAAACCACCCTGTTTACCCAATTGGCGCTCCACAAATCTCCGTTTTAACGACAAAAAACACATCGGCGTCATTCAAATGACACTTTTTTGTAACATAATTGCACTATACTGTGGGTGTTATCGGAGGACGATAATATGGTTAAGCTATTTCGTTCATTTTGACTCTTTTAAATTATTTTTTGTTTCATTTGCCTTTGCCCCCGGAGAATTCTCCGGGGGACCTTTCTTTTCCGGAGAAAAATCATCGGCAATCCAGAGCAGAAGCATACAGATAAAGATAAGATCCGGCATGCCGCAATTTACTTGAATATTGAGTCAAATCAAGTACCCGAAAGTCGTTCTGTTTGATATGGGGCACACCTTAATGTACCCATCGGATGTCGATTTTGCCGAGGCTTGGAAAAATCTTCTTGAAAACCACGCAAAATCCAACCCTATGTCCGTCTCGGGAGCAGAGATAGCCGAATATGTGGGAAATCTTTACAGGCAGGCGGAAAATGGGCGCAATCAAGGTCTTGAATTACCCATGCGTCACATCTTACAGACAGTTTCGGAACACTTCGGGGTAATGCTGAATTGCCCGTTGCTGACAGCCGAAAGGACACTCCTGAAAATCGGAACAAGGCCGAGACGTATGCCTTACGCTCTCGAGCTCTCGGAATATCTCTATTCCAGAAATATACATACAGGGGTGGTTTGCAACAGTCCGTTTTCGGGAGCAGCCATAACCTCTGTATTCCGGGAACACTTCCGGCACCCTTTTGATTTTGTCATAAGCTCCGCCGACACGTTTATGAGAAAACCCCTGCCGCTTATATTTGATCTTGCGGTCAGAAAATCCGGTGTCGACCCGAGCAGTATATGGTTCTGCGGCGACGATGCGGTCACGGATGTCACAGCGGCGTACCGTTCCGGAATGTTTCCGATATGGTATACGGATAAAACTGTGGACCGGGATCCGTTCCGAGGGAGTTTTCTTGACGATCCATGGGAAGAACATAACCTGAACACACCAGGGGTATCCGGGGGAAAAGGCACAATGACCGAAGGTAAGGACTATCTCCGGATCGAATCCTTGCAGCAACTCGAGGCAAAAATCGAAGAAATACTCAAAAGCCTCCTTCCGAAAATCAAACGAAACTACTATTACGGTTAAAACAGCACAAAAGATCCCCGAATCAACATCCGGGGATCTTTTTTATTATTTCCGAACCTCTTCCCTGTCGGGAGAATAGACATTTTCTATTGCCTCAGCAGCGATCGTTATTCCGTGATCGTGAGTACAATCCAGTTCCGGATGATCTTTCAGAACGATCTTAAGGAGTATCGGGCAGGCAATTGAAGATATGACTATAAGAAAAATCGTAGCAACAAGGGGATCTATGCCGGCAAGAACTCCGTCCTTATAATATATAAGACTTTGCCCGGAAGCATAGACCGCAAGGGCAACTTCTCCGCGGGCTATCATTCCGCAACCTATTGTGGCGCATTCCTTTCCCCTGTATCCGAACAGACGGCTGACGCCTCCGCAACCGACAATCTTGCCGATTATACCAAGGGCAACAAATACAAGACAAAAAACAAGGTCCGAGGGAACGAAGTGGCTGAAATCAGCACTTATACCGATATAAGCAAAGAATATGGGAGTAAAAATCATATATCCGCTTACAACGACCTTTCGGTCCACAAATTCGGTATCCTTGAGTCCGCTGAGCATAAGCCCTGCCATATATGCGCCGGTAATAGCGGCAATACCGAAGAATTTCTCCGCACAATAAGCAAAAATAAAGCACATTGCCAAGGCAAATATTCCCGTGCGGCGTTTATGCGGATAACGGCGGACAAGCCGTTTGAAAAGCATCCTCAGCAGGTAACCCACACCAACGGAAAACACAATGAATCCGACAGCTTTCAGAAGCGTTATCCATATGTTACCGCCGCCGTTCAGGCCCGTTACTATACTGAGGACGATTATTCCGAGAACATCGTCGATTATTGCCGCACTCAGAACCGTTGTTCCCACTTTTGTGTTCAACGCGCCGAGCTCCCTGAGTGTCTCAACGGTTATTCCCACGCTGGTAGCAGAAAGAATACAGCCGATAAACAGGGCGTTCATCACTTTATCGTGATTTCCGAGCTCACCGAATCCACCCATAAAAAGCATGGACCCGAAAAACCCGAGTGCAACAGGGACAATGACTCCGACCGCAGCGATGAAAGTAGCAGCGACGCCGCTCTTTTTCAATTTAACAAAATCCGTTTCAAGACCGCTTGAAAACAGAATAAATACTACACCTATCTGAGAAAAACTCTGAAGGACCTTCATCTCAACCTCAGAAGGTGCTACTATCCCGTCAAAACCTATTCCCAGGCGTCCTACTATGGCGGGACCAATGAGCAATCCAGCAATTATCATACCCACCACCTGCGGTAAGCCCAACTTACGGGTAAGCATGCCGAATATCTTGGTGGAAAACAAAATTACGGCACAGTAAAAAAGAATGTTTATCACTTCAAACTGCATGGACAAAAGCCTCTTTCCGAATCGGTTGCAATATATGGAACAAAACGTCAGTTTCGCCCGAACGGGTACATTATAGTCGATTTACCCCGAAAATTCAAGTACCGGGAAGCAAGATTAAAGAATTGTTTGAAAATGGGCAAAGAAGCCGTCACAAAGTTATCTGAAGGCTGCTCAGAACCTCCTGACATGGGCCTTTTCAAAAGACAGCAGTCTCCTTTTGACGTCCAGTCCTCCGGCATAGCCGGTCAGAGATCCGTCAGTTCCCACAACACGATGACACGGGACTATAATACTGATGGGGTTCCTTCCCACAGCTCCGCCCACGGCCTGCGCTGACATCATCTCAACGCCCATTATCCCGGCGACTCTTTTTGCAAGCTCGCCGTAGGTCACGGTTTTACCGTAGGGGATCTTTAAAAGTTCACCCCAGACCATTAGCTGAAAATCCGTGCCGGAAAGTGACAGTTCAGGAAGAAAACCGGGGACCTCTCCATCAAAATATGCATCAAGCCAACGATAAGTGTCCGCAAAGGTATTTCTACAGGACATGTTGTAATTTTCCACCTCAGGGGCATATTTTCCGCCGGCAAACCAAAGTCCGGAAAGGCACTGTCCGTCAAACCTTAAAACTATCTTTCCTACAGGAGAATCATACGTTCCATTCACCATAATATTTTACCGTCCTCATATACAATCCTTCCGGGTTTTCCGAAAGATAAATATATTCCTGCAAGGGCATTTTTGCGACGCCGTCACGAGCTCGGCGTGCGCACTGCGCACCGGGCGAAGTACTGAACCTTTCGCAGAAAAGTTCGCCCTCCAAAGTCCACCAGGAGTAAAAATGTTTGCTTGCAAGGGCTTTTTTGCGACGCCGTCACAAGCTCGGCGTGCGCACTGCGCACCGGGCGAAGCCCTGAACCTTTCGCAGAAAGGTTCGCCGAGCAAAGTATAACACATTTCCCCCGTTTTTTCAACCCCGATATACATATACCGACGTCTATCTGCAAAAAAATGATTCAATTAACGTCTTTCGGTGGAAATATGGTATTGTTTTTTTCACAAAAATGTAGTATTATAATCTCAGCGCACCGATTCCGTTCAACAACCATTGATATTCAATTGACAGTAGGTTGAAATTCCCACGATAAGATGTATATTGAAATTTTGTTTCCACCAACCGGCGGGAGGTTTGAAATGTTCAGAATTCTGATAGCGGAGGACGATCGGGAGTTGCGTCAGCTTTTTCAGCACGTTCTCACCAAAAACGGATATACGGTCACGGGAGTATCCAACGGAGAAGAAGCCCTGAAAGCCCTCGACGAAAGCTACTACGATCTGATAATATCGGATATAATGATGCCCAAAACAGACGGATACGAACTGGTCAGTTCCGTAAGAAATTCGGGGATGAACATCCCGGTTCTGATGATAACGGCAAAAGACGCTTTTGACGACATGAGACTGGGTTTCATGTCCGGAAGTGACGACTACATGGTCAAACCGGTAAACGTCAACGAAATGGTGCTTCGTGTAGGAGCGTTGCTCAGACGTGCCCAGATGATAAATGAACGAAGACAGGTCATCGGGGACACGGTTCTGGAATGCGATTCCCTTACGGTACGCTGTAGCGGGGAAAGTCAGATACTCCCGCAGAAGGAATTCATGTTGCTGTACAAAATGGTTTCCTTCCCCGGAAAAATATTCACAAGACAACAGCTCATGGATGAAATCTGGGGCTACGATTCAGACACTGACACACATACAGTGGATGTACACATCGGAAGGCTCAGGGAAAGATTCAGAAATAATCCCGATTTCCGGATAGTTACAATGCGTGGAGTCGGCTACAAGGTGGTGAAAGCGTGAACCGGAAGACTGAACGGCGTATAAGTCTCAGATTTCAGTTTTTTCTGATATGTATCCTTGAACTTGCCGCGGCCGCCGCACTGGCGTATCTCGCCGGACTGGGGCTTGATCACTGGTTCGGAATAAAGCTTAAAATCCCGGTCCTGCTCTGGGCTGTACTTTTCAGTATAGTTATCGGAGGGGGCATAGCCACATATATTACAAAGACATTCTTCGACCCCGTGGTAAAACTGGGACAGGCAATGAAAGAGGTTGAAAAGGGCAATTTCAAGATTTCGATTCACACAAAAAGCCGTTTTCGGGATATCAGGAACATTTACGACGGTTTCAATTCAATGGTAAAGGAACTTGACGACACCGAAACACTTCAGACGGATTTTATCTCCAGTGTCTCCCACGAGTTCAAAACCCCCATAAATGCCATTGAGGGGTACGCTTCCCTGCTTCAGGGCTGTTCCGCTTCTTCCCCGGAGCAGGAAGGATATGTCGAAAAGATACTGCTCAATACAGGAAGACTGTCTGCCCTTGTAGGAAACATACTGCTTTTGTCCAAACTTGAAAACCAGTCAATCAAACCTCAGATATCAACATTCAGACTTGACGAACAGATACGTCAGGCAATAGTTGCGCTTGAAAACAAATGGACCGAGAAGGATATAGATTTTGATATTGACCTCGACAGCACGGAGTATACCGGGTTTGAGAAATTGACATTTCATATCTGGTCAAACCTCATCGACAACGCCGTCAAGTTTGTTCCGAAAGGCGGAAAAATCGTTATGAGGCTCACACGGGAGGGTGAATTCACCGTATTCTCAATAAGCGATAACGGTCCCGGCATAGGACAACAGGAAAAAGAAAAGATATTCAATAAGTTCTATCAGAGTGATCTGTCACACGAAACGGAGGGAAACGGTCTCGGACTGTCCCTTGTCAAACGCATTACAGACCTCAGCGGAGGCAGCGTAACCGTGGAAAATCTCCCCGGTACGGGTTGCCGGTTTACTGTCCGCCTCCCTGAAATTGCGGATTAACAGATATCAGCATATGAAAGGAAAAATATGAAAAAAGGAATAACCGCCGCCTTTCTGGCATTTGCCGTACTTACCTCTTTACTTTTTACGGTATCATGCAGTAAGTCCGGAGAAGAATCACCTTCGGAAAACATATATGTGCCCACGGAAAAGCCCACCGTTCCAGAGGAAGACACGGACGACACGGAGGAGGATCTTCCTGAAGCGCCTGAAGTTGATACCTCGGATCTGAAATTTCCCGAAGACAACTACGTCTTCAGTTATGAATTTGCAATGCAGGCACTGACCCTTTGTACCGGACACGAAAAAGGCACCCAGGCCGAGAGACTCGAAAATGCGGGATTCACAGTAATTTCCCAACAGAATTTTGATAAGCCCGGGGATGATCCGTCCCACACATGCGCCTGGACGATAGGAAAAAAGACCGTAAGCCACGGAACTGACCGACGAAATATGTATATTGTGGCGATAAGGGGCACAGACGGAGGAGAATGGTATTCAAACTTTGATTTTACCCCTTCCCACAGTGATGACACCTCTTTTTCGGAAAATTTCCTTTTTGCGGCAGAGGACGTTTTTCTCGGACTCAGACAGATCCTCGCCGAAGAAAAAGAGCCTTTGCTGCTCATATGCGGACACAGCCGCGGAGCGGCCTGCGCAAATCTTCTCGGAATGCTCGCAAATGCCGTCTGGGGAAGTAAAAACGTTTCTGTCTACACCTTTGCCTGCCCGACTACGGTCAGAACCGGCTTTACGGTAACCGATACCGGTAATATTTTCAACGTTATAAATCCATGTGACACAGTCACCGCGGTTCCCCTCACCAAATGGGGATACACCCGTCTCGGAAATGATATAATCCTGCCCGCGAATTCCGGCAAGGCGAAAAAAACAGCCGAAGAGATCGATTCTCTTTCAGATATAGCACCTTCGGTTTCAGCCTATTACGACCAAAGGCACAGCCTTACCGGCCCCGGACTTTCCGATGACGGAATAACGACCTTTGAACTGATGATGGCAATGACAAAAACGGTTCTTGAAAGCGAAAACAAAACAGATATAACGATTCCCGAAGGATTTTCCTCTGACTGCGATTTCGCACCGCTTTTCGACCTGATCAGAAAAGGTACGGAAAAGGATGAAAACGGAAAAACATATGTTCTCAGGCAGCACTTGCCTGAAACGTATCTGAGATTGCTCGCAGCTGCAGGAAAGGAATAAGAGGTGGTAAAAATGGCTTATATAGAATTCGAAAACGTATGCAAAACATATAAAAGCGGTGAGCATGAAATATTTGCCCTCGACCATATCAGTCTTACCGTTGAACAGGGCGAACTCTGCGTTATTGTCGGTCCCAGCGGCGCAGGCAAGACCACGCTGCTTAATATTTTGGGCGGCATGGACAGTGTCAGCAGCGGCAGGGTCACTCTTGCGGGACGTGAAATAAGCGCTTTGAGTGACCGGGAACTTACGGATTACAGGCGTACCGATGTGGGGTTTGTTTTTCAGTTCTACAATCTCGTGCAGAATCTTACTGCCAAAGAGAATGTGGAACTTGCCTCCGAAATATGCAGGGACAGCATTGATGCGGAAAAGGTTCTTACAGATGTCGGGCTTGCGGACAGGATGCAGAACTTTCCAGCTCAGCTTTCGGGCGGAGAGCAGCAGAGGGTGTCAATTGCCCGTGCGCTGGCGAAAAATCCAAAAATAATTCTCTGCGACGAACCCACGGGAGCATTGGACTACAACACGGGAAAAGCGGTACTGAAATTGCTTCAGGACACGTGCAGAAATACGGGAAAAACCGTTATAATAATCACTCATAACGGTGCTCTGACACAAATCGCGGACAGAGTTATAAAAATCAAAAACGGCCAGGCCACCTGCAATCAGATCAATCCTGAACCGATCCCCGTTGAAAGGATCGAATGGTAAGAGATGAAACGCACCAGAAGAAAAAATCTGCTCAGAAACATAAAGGGCAGTCTGAACAGATTTCTCTCGATACTTTTTATTGTTGCCCTCGGTTCCGGTTTCATGGCAGGACTCGCCGCAACTTCTCCGGATATGTATGACTCCGCGGACAAATACCTTGACGACTACGGACTGTATGATATTGACATAAAATCAACCCTGGGTTTCTCCGAAGCGGACGTATCTGCAGTGTCCGGACTTGAATTTGCGGACACGGTAATGCCCGCCAGAGTAGTGGATATGATACTCACCGCCCCGGGAGAAAAGAATTATACCGGAAGAGTATTCTCCTTTCTCGATGAGGCGGGAAAAAGTCCTCTGAACGGGTTAAGGCTGACCCAAGGAAGACTGCCCTCAGCCCCCGGGGAATGCGTTATTCAGGAAACAATGGGACGTTACTCCGACGGACATATAGAAATCGGGGAAACACTTACAATTTCTGCCGAAAACACAAATTACGCGGATTTGCAAAAAACAGTAAAACAAACGGTTCTGACAATAGTAGGTATTGCGGAAAGCCCGATGTGTATAGGAATATCCGCGGAAGCGAGTACAGTCGGAAACGGAAGAATAGCCCTCGACGTATATGTTTCTGAGGAATACTTCGGCTTTGAATACTACACCGATATTTACCTGACGGTTAAAGATTCCCGTGATCTGAATACATTTTCGGACGGATATGAAAGCCTCATATCGGAAAAGACCGAGATACTCAGATCTTTGGGAGAAGAACGCTCCGAAATAAGGGCTGAAGAACTGAAAAACGAAGCAAAGGATCAGTTACAGTCTCTCCGGGACTATGCGGACACGATCTCCGGCGTTACGGAAACCGCAACCATCCTCGGTGAAGACACAGTAATAAGACTCGGACAGACTGCGGCTGTTACCCGGCTGCTCTCAGAGGTTTCCCCTGAAATTGCGGCTGAACTGACAAAAACCCGGGAGGCTGTCACCGAAACTCTTAAAAATACGGATCCGAACCGTGGTAAACAGTTGGCGGAGGCTTTTGAAAAATACATTTCGGAAGCGGAAAAAGCTGTCTCTGATATCGGCACGGGATCCTGGCTTATACGGACCCGCAGTGATGCATCCGGGTATTCGTCATACGATGGAAACGTCGGAAAAGTTGCGGCTTTATCAAAAATATTCCCCGTTTTCTTCTTCATGGTGGCGCTTCTCGTTGCCCTTACCACGATGACCCGTCTGGTGGAGGAAAACCGCGGACAGATCGGAACATTGAAGGCTCTCGGATTTTCAAACGGACAGATCCTCGAAGAATATATGCTTTACAGCCTTCTTTCTTCGGCTCTCGGATGCGCCCTGGGATTCGCGGTGGGCTTTAGGCTGTTCCCAAAGGCGATAAGCTCTGCCTACAGCATGATGTATATACTTCCGGCAACGGAAACACCTTTCAGGTTAAGCATTGCGCTTTGGGTAGCTCCCGTAACGGTAGTCAGCATACTTCTCGCCACCCTTTGGGCGTGTTGGGGAGAATTCAGAGCCTGCCCGGCGCAGCTTATGCAACCCAAAGCTCCCGCTGCGGGTAAGAGAATATGGCTTGAACATATACCTTTTGTATGGAAACGTCTTTCCTTTACCCATAAAGTCACCTGCCGTAACCTTTTCCGGTACAAAAAGAGGTTTTTTATGACAATTATCGGGGTCGCAGGGTGCAGTGCCCTGCTTCTCACAGGGTTCGGACTGAAAGACTCCATCAATGACATAGTTGACAAACAGTTCGGTCAGGTGTACAGATATGATCTCACTGTCATGACCGAAAGCCGGGAAAATGCCGAGGATGACGAAAAACTTCAGTCTGTTCTCAACAATGGCAGTATTATTTCCGGTAGTCTTGTTTACAGTTCCGAAAACGGAAAAATAATCACGGATAAGGGTGAAGAATCCGTTGCTGTAAACGTTCCGGCGGACATAACGGCTTTTCCCGGTTTTATAAGTCTCTCAAACAGAAAGACCGGAGAAAACATCCCCTTCCCGGAGGACGGCGCAGTCCTGACGGAAAAACTTTGTGAGACCCTTTCCGTTTCCGTAGGAGATACCGTCACGGTTGAAAGTGCCGACGGAGTTCGCGGGAAGGTCAGAGTCACGGGAATCACTGAAAACTACATTGCTTCAGGCGCATATATTTCCGAAAACACATACAGAAAAATTTTCGGTGAGACTCCGGCATTCTCCACGATCCTGTGCCGCGTTGCCGACGGGGCGGACATTGACGGTGTAATTACGGATCTGATGACCGCGGACAGTGTAGTGTATGTAAATGCCGCCCGGAGCCTGAAAGACAGTTTCAATGATTCGATAAAAAGCATTGACGGAGTCATCCTTGTGCTTATTCTCGCCGCCGGGCTTCTGTGCATGGTCGTCCTTTACAATCTCACGAATGTAAATATCTGCGAACGGCGCAAAGAACTGGCAACCATAAGGGTTCTCGGATTCCACAAACGGGAGGTTGAACGGTATATATTCCGGGAAACAGACACACTGAGTTTCCTTGGCTCTGTTGTCGGGCTTTTCGTGGGTATATGGTTACACGGATTCGTTGTCCGGACAGTGGAGATTGACCAGGTAATGTTCGGCAGAAGCATTTATCCGCAAAGCTTCGCCTATGCACTTATAATATCAATGGTATTTACCCTGCTTGTGAACCTTGTGATGCGCCGCAGAATACGCAGTGTTGATATGGTGGAAGCTATGAAGGCAAACGACTGAACCATCAAAAGACCATCCCTTCCGACGATCCGCATTACAACAGAATTAAAAAAACATTCATACGCCCGGCACGGACTTAAATGTCCGTGCCGGATATTTTTATCCGGACTCTGCTCCGGACACCTTTCCCGTTTTCGACATTATCCGACAAAATATTCCCTTTTTCAACAAAAGTTGATATTGTGTTGAGGTTCAGTTCAGATTTTCAGAGTATAATTTACCCGAATGATATGAAGCTGGATCTGGACGCCGGAGGACTCACAATGGAACTGAAAACAAGGATCAGAACCGGTGCTGTTATATTCTTCGCAGGGGCGGTGACTGTCGCCCTTTCCGGAAATGATCCGTTTTTTCGGGCTGTCATAAGCGTTCTCTGCATGATGGGGATATATGAAATAATGAATGCGGTCCGGATACGTGGATCCGGTGAGATCATTGCGATGAGCGTCATAGGAACTGTCATTGTTTTCTGTCCCCTGCCCTTTTATCCCTTTTTCGCCGGGATCCTTTTTCTGCTGGCTGTTATTTTTTTCACGATACTGATGAAGAAAATCAAAACTGTCAGCTTCAGGAATTTCACTTCACTTCTGCCGATAATTCTCATGATCCCGGCATTTCTTAAATGTCTGCCTGAGATCAGACTGATGAATCATGGCTTTGTCTGTCTCTGTACGGCGATTGCCATATGTATGTTCACCGATATATTTGCCTATTTTTCCGGAAAAGCATTTGGCAGACACAAGCTCCTGCCGTCGGTCAGTCCTAAAAAGACAATAGAAGGATTTGTCGGAGGGCTGTTATCGGGGACATTTATCTGCGCCGCAGGGGTCTATATTTACGCTCATTTCATGACTCTGGGTGTAAAGCCGCTGAATCTTCTTATATATCTGCTTTCGGCATCGCTGGCGGGACAGTTCGGAGACCTTGCCATGTCTTCGGTAAAACGCATTTCCGGCATAAAGGATTACAGCAACCTCTTGCCGGGACACGGGGGAATTCTGGACCGGTTGGACAGTCTTATTTTTGTTTCCCCGTTCACACTGTCTTTTCTGTATATTACCGGGGGATTTTTCCTCTGAAACGAATAGATGAAAGGAATTGACTGAAATGAAAAGATACCGGATACTATTCAACCCTCACGCCGGAAACGGCAGAGGTGAGGAGGAATCAAAGGCTCTTGAACAGCTCCTTACCGACGGCACGATTTGTTTTCAGGACATGACAAAAATCGGCAGCTATGAAGATTTCTTCACATCTTTCGACGAGAATGACACCCTCATTATCGCCGGAGGTGACGGAACTCTGAACCGGTTCATAAATGATACCGACGGGCTTTCCTTGCCGGAGGACGTATACTATTACGCCGTGGGAAGCGGGAACGATTTCTGGCATGACCTTGGATATCGGAAAGGCGACCGTCCGGCAAAAATCAACAGATATCTGAAAGACCTTCCTCGCATAGAAGTCAACGGCAGGCAACAAAGAGTACTGAACGGAATCGGATACGGAATAGACGGTTACTGCTGCGAAGAGGGAGACAGACTCCGTAAAAACTCTGTTAAAGAAATAAACTACACCTCAATCGCCATAAAGGGACTGCTGTTTCATTACCGTCCCACCGCAGCCACAGTCACAGTAGACGGAAGGAAATACAGATTCGACAGAGTCTGGCTTGCCCCGACAATGAACGGAAGATTCTACGGCGGAGGAATGATGCCTACACCGTCGCAGAACAGACTTGACCCGGAAAGAAAAGTCTCCCTTATGGTAATGGGAGGCTCCGGAAAGCTTAAGACACTTATGATATTCCCCTCGATTTTTCAGGGCAAGCACATAAAACGCGAAAAATATGTTCATGTTTTTTCCGGCAATGACATCACAGTGACCTTTGACAGGCCCACTCCCCTTCAGATTGACGGAGAAACGGTTTCGGGTGTAAAATCCTACCGGATATTCTCGTCAGCAGTACCGGAAAAGAAAGAACAGGCGGAGCTTGCAGACGCCTGACCGGCAAAGTATTACACCTTCAGATACAAAGAAAGAACCCTGGACGAAAATACCGTCCAGGGTTCTTTCTTATAACATTCTGTCTGAGGAACTCAGCCGTTACCACGGCTGACCTTAATGACAATAACCTCTTCGAGGGAGACATATTCACTGCTTCTGGAAGCCTCGACAACCGTACCCTTGGGCTCAGCGCTGTCAACATACTCGGTCCGGTAGGACAGAGACGCACCGTTACGGTTGAATTGGCTGAACAGTTCGGGAAGCTCGTTTTCCATCTTTCCCTTAAGCTCCGGCATAAAAGGTCTGCCGAGGGAGTAGGTCACGGTTATACTCGTGCCCTTCTGTATCCGGGCTCCAACAGGAACAGTCTGGCTCACAACAGTGCCGTAAAACACACTGTCGGAGTATACTTCACGGACATTGACCGTCACTCCGGAGATAGCGGAAGCGGCAGTGTCGGCGGTGTACTGAGAGAAGTCCGGAACAATAACATACTCATCCACAGGATCGGGATCGGTAACATTTCCGCGGCTTATCCATACGACAAGAGTATCATTGACGGAAACATATTCTCCGCCGGTGGTCTCTCTCCCGCCTATGGCGACTCTGACGACCGTACCCTTTTCCTTTGAGCTGTCAACATAGAAGGTGTAGAGATTCAGATTTGATCCGTCAGCGTTGAATTCATCGATCATTCTGGGAAGCTCGTTTTCACTCTTTCCGATCAGTGTCGGTATATAGGGCTTGCCTTTGGAGTAAGTCACGGTGACGCCCTGACTGGATTTGACATTATCCCCAGCCTTCACCGACTGACTGACAAATTTTCCGTAGGCTACGGTGTCGGAATAGACCTCTTTGATTATAACAGTCAGATTTCCGGCAGCGGTGGTTGCATCCCTCTTCGGAATGAGAGAGAAATCGGGAACCATTATATCCTCGCCGGAGGGCGTATCATCGGAGAGATTGCCCTTGCTTACGCTCACGATTATCTTTTCATTCACATCAATATATTCATTGCTCCTGCTTGCACTGACAACCGTTCCTTTTTTGGCACTGCTGTCAACGTAAACCGTGGTATAGGTAATGTTCGCGCCCCCGAAACTGTACTGACTGAACAGCTCCGGCAACTCGTTTTCTTTTCTTCCGGTAAGATCGTCGATATACGGTCTGCCGAGAGAATATGTAAGCTCTATAGTGGTTTCGCCCGCAATTATCTTCTTGCCTGCGCCTACCGACTGGCTGATAAGCTTTCCGTAAGCAACTTTATTGCTGTAGATATTCCGGAATATGATACGGATGGAGGGATCTACGTTTTCCGCATCAGTCCTTGCGTATTTGGAGTAATCGGGGACAGTGACGCCCACGCCTACGGAGACTTCGATGGTAACGGTCTCGCCCTGTCTGATAACGGTTCCGGCCTCAACGCTCTGGGAAGCTACGATGTCTTTTGCGTATTTGTCCGAAATGACTTCCTTTACGATAAGTGTGAGTTTATTGTCGGACGCCCATTTTTCAACTGTGGCACGGGTGGAACCCACAAGGGTCTGAACCTTCACCGTAGCTACCTGTGCCGGCCCCTTGGAAACATATACGGTTATGGAATCGCTGCGCTTAAAGGTATCGGGGGTTACGGAAACAGAGGCAAACTCATATCTGAGAACCCCGCCTTTGGGAACAGTGTCGCTGTTTTCTTCGACTATTTTCACCGCGACTATCTGATTCTTATCCGCCCAGCTTCTTATTTCCGCAGCGGTCATGGACGAAAGATCGGGAACATCGATATGCTGACCGGGATCCGCACCAAGGCTGACGACAACGCTTATGGATGTCTTGGGGGAACGTTTTTCCCCTTTCTGAATATCCTGGCTTATGATCGTATCTGAGGGAACGGTGCTGTCATAGATCTGTTTTTCATCCAGGATCATATTGTATTCCGCAGCCCATTTACGCATCTCAACGATACTTCTGCCGGAAAAGTCCTTGATCTCCACCAGACGGGCCTGATGTACGGCAATGATTATACCGACAATGACAATTATCGCACCTACAATGCTTCCGACTATTGCAAACAGCTTTTTGAAAAAGTACTGTCTGTCTACATAAGTCTCATGTTCCGTGGAGCGTATTCCCCGGGGTACACCCCCCTTTTCAACCGTTTCTCTTTCCTCGGCGGCAGATACCGCTTCAGGCTTGTTCTTCTGCTGGCTGTTTACTTGATCCAGAAAGCTCGCCATTGTCCATCAGCACTCCTTTCTTTAATCTTACTATACAATCCGAACGGCTTGCCACCGCACTTGAGTGCGTAACGGCAATTATACATTTATTGAAGTCATGAGCAAGTGACGCAAACATCTGAACCACTTCAGCCTGTTTTTCCTCGTCAAGGTTACCTGTCGGTTCGTCCGCCAGGATAACCTCCACATCCGTTGCCATAGCTCTCGCCACAGCCACACGCTGCTGTTCGCCGCCGGAAAGCTTGGTGACCGGTCGGGTCGCCTTATCTCCGTCTATACCTACGTATCTCAGAAGATTCAGAGCGGTTTCCTTCTTGTTTTTCGGAAGTTTCTTATCGGTAATGCTCATGGCAACCATAACATTTTCGGTAGCCGTCATATACGGGATCAGGTTATATCCCTGAAAAATGATCCCTATATCGTTACGACGGTATTTGCTGTAACCTATATGGGTTATATCCCTACCGTCATAAAGCACTCTGCCGGAATTTGGTTTATCCAACGCAGACATGAGAGACAGCAGTGTGGTCTTGCCGCTTCCCGATTCACCAAGAATGGTATAGAACTTTCCCTTTTCGAAGGTGTAGCTCACATCCTTGAGTATGTACCGGCGGGTATCGCCGTCCTTGTAGTAGTAGCACAGATCCACAAGAGTAAGTATATCGTTGTTTTCCATGTTTTCCATATTCTTCACCTCGTCACAACAAAATCTTTCGGGGTTTGAGTCTGAGAGTTGAAATAACAGGGATCAGCGTGGAAACAAGTACGCTTCCCAGACTTACCGCATAAATAAATCCTACGGTCTCACCGTTGAGATCCACACTGTACTCATCCTTGAAATCGTCGCCGGAAATAGTATCATTACCATAGTAGATATTGTTTTCTTGAGTTTCATCAAGCTGGCTGGAAAGCAGACTTGAAGACATCTGTTTTGCGAGCACATTTCCGGAGAAAACGGACAGCGTCACCGCAATTATAGCCACAAATAGAACTTCGGTAAGTATCTGTGCGGCGATCTTGAATTTTCTCTCGCCCAAAGACAGATATATACCCATCTCTCTCGTTCTGTCCTTGAGGAACAGGGTTATAAGCAGTGCGATTATTAGAACCGTCGCGCCCACCGCAACATAGAGGATTATATTGGCTATAAGGTTCATATTGTCCATGGGTTTTGCGATTTCGGACAGATTTTCGGAGTTGTCGGTAAACTTGTAGCCCCTAGGCAGACTGTTTTTATTCTGTGCCTCGTAAAGTTCCACGTCATCGATGGTATTGACGATGAAAGATGCGCTTATGTCAGGGTCAACGGTATAGTCATCCATACCCATCTCATGGGCTTTTTCAAGGACACTGTCTATAAAAGCGCCGATGGCTTTGTTGTTGGTCATGGCCGAGTTATCGTACTCACTGTCGTAGTCGGACTGATTCCCGTCATCTTCACCGTTATTTGAACTGTGCTTGGGAATGGGAGTAAAGATACCTATGACCGTAAAATCCTGTTCAACTTCTTCTGACGTGGTGCCGCTTTCCCAATCGCCCCAATTGTAAAGGGTCTGACTGATGGTAACCGTAGAACCGATGCTGAGATTATTTTTCTCAGCGAATTTTTTGGAAACAAGTATGACTTTTGCTCCGCTGTCAATTTCTTCCTGAGTGTAGGCTCTGCCGTCGGTTATGGAAATATCGCCGTTTTCAACCTGTCTGATAACGGTCTGATTCCCGCCGTACAGAGTGAGACTCGCGTAATTTATATACGGCTCATCGGGATCAACAGGCATTATCATTTTTCCCGATGACACGCCGGAAGAGTACAGCATATCGTCAAGTCCGATAATACCGCCGCCCCAGGTATTCTGCATATTCTTTGCCTGAGCCCAGAACTGCATGGTATAATATGTACGTTTGACAAGTTCGGAACTTCCAAGCTTTTCAACAAGGTCCTGATCAAGTTTCTGAAGCATGGAATAATCGAAGCCCTCGGTATTCCAAACGTAATCCCAGTCCACTTCAATTCTTACTTCAGCACCCATTTTCTCGAGAAGCGAACGCTTGGTGTTGTTCAGTGCGTCCTTGACGGATATGGCGCCGGCAATGATATTGCAAAGCACGAATATCAGCAGCAACAGGATAAGAGGTTTACCCGGTTTACGGGCTATGCTTGTAAAAGCTCTCTTAAAAAAGTTCATAGAAATCTCCTTCTGATCTTTACTGGCACTGTAAAATTATAGCTGACAATCGGGGAAATTCCCCGTCAAAAAGGTGACGCAAATGCGGACATTACCTAAACAAATCCGCAACCGCTCACGCTAACGGAAGTCTGACTTCAAACACTGCCCCCTTTTCGTCATTATACGCCGAGACGGTTCCCTTATGCAGGGTAACTATCTCCCTGGTAAGTGCGAGACCTATGCCTGTATTTCCGTTTTTGCCGGTATAGAACCGGTCAAAAATGTGCGCAATATCCTCCGGAGCCACGCCGCCGCCGTCATCGGCAATGGTTACAATGACATTTTTCTTATCCGATTCACACCTGACCCGGATCAGACTGCCTGCGTGACGCAATCCGTTTGTAATTATATTGAGAAAAGCCCGCCGCAACTGCACGGCATCACCCGTGACCCTGACCGGTTCCTGAGGGAAAAGTATTTCCACGCTTATTCCCCTCTTCGCCGCCGTGGGATCTACTGAGATCAGACAGTCATCGAGTATTTCACGGACGTCGAGAACATCCGTCCTGAGTTTCGCCTGGTGAGAATCCAGTTTTGATACCGCCAGAAGTTCCTCCACAAGGGAAGTCATTTTATCGCTTTCCTCAAGAATAACATTTGCAGAATCCTTCGGCGGAAGAACTCCGGTCTGTATTCCCTCAGCATATCCCTGAATGGACATCAGCGGAGTTTTGAGCTCGTGCGAAGCGTTCTGAAAGAATTGACGCTGAACCTGCTGAGAATGTTCCACATTTTCCCCGAGACGCAGCCCGAGAACGCTCATTACAGCGGCAACAACTACCAGAGAAACGAGGAGTATCCAGTTCAGTGTGCTTGTATACTGGATCATGGGGCGTATATCTATAAAAAGGATTGATGTACCGGGATCATCCTCCCAGGGCATAAAGTCCTTATACCGGAGAAAGACATAACAGCCGTCTTCCGTTTTCAGGGTATAGCAGGTCTCCAATTCGACATTATTCTTTTCACAGTACTCAAGTATACGATGTTCGGCAGTCGCTATACTGTGATTAAGACTGTAATTGAACTCTTTTTTTGCCTCGGAAGCGGCAGGTATCATATTGTCGCTGCCGGTATTGAAGGAATTGATTATTCCGCTGAGGAAGCTGCCGTCGTATTCATATGTACCGGCCAGTATCGGCCCCCATTCTTCTGAGGATCCGGCAGAGGCCTCCGTAGGATAATCAATAAATACACTTTCTCTGTATTCGGTCTGATTATATACCCTTTTAAGGTAATTAAGCTCGTACAAAAGAGCGCTTTTTGCCTCCGACTCAAAGTGTTTCGGGACAAAAACATTTATTATCACAAATGACACGGCGAATATGAGAAGTACCGAAGAAAGGATTATCAGGAGTATTCTTGCTTTGAGATGTTTCATCATAAAGCCTTTACCTCCAGTTTATAACCGTATCCCCATACGGTCTGGATCGTGACATTGCTTCCCGCATCCGCAAGTTTTTTTCGCGTACGGCGGACAGTTTCGTCCGTAACCCGGGTTTCGACCTCCTGATCAAATCCCCATATAACATCGAGAAGTTCGCCTCTCGAATATGCCTTTTCGGGTTTCTGCATCATATATCCGAGCATCTTCAGTTCGGTCTGTGTCAATCCCACAGGTGTGTTGCCGAGGAACACATCACTGCGTTCGGGCAGATACCTCAGATCCCCCACAGATGTCTCGGGAAGAGTCTCCGTCTTCTGATTTTTCTTTTTTTCCATCTCGATACGCCGGAGCAGCGCGCGGACACGCATCAGAAGCACCGTAGGTCTGAAAGGTTTTGCCAGGTAATCGTCACTTCCGGAGGTTATTCCCTGAACATAGTCAAGTTCGGAATCCTTTGCCGTAAGCATTATAATGGGAACATCCGTCTTTTCCCTGAGCCTGCGGCACACGGTCAGCCCGTCGGTGCCAGGCATCATTATGTCAAGTATCAGAAGGTCAGCCGGATTACGGTCAAATTCCTCCATAAGCATATCACCGGTCTCAAAGGCAACCACGTGGTATCCGTCGCTTTCAAGAAAGCTTTTTATCAGATCCCGTATGTTCTTTTCATCATCGGCAATATAAATGGTGTATCCCATATCGTCAACCTCCTTATCATGATCCGGGATCTCTTTCCCGACCCCATGGCATTGTACCATATTTTACCGGTTTTGTCCCCGTAAAACTGTATTAAAACTGTCAAAAAAATGTAACGGCGAAAGCCGGAAAGGAAAAAATCGGTTTTTGTCAAAAACAAAAAAATACGGACAGCCCGAGAAACCCCGGAGCTGCCCGTATTCCGTCAGATCCACCGAAACGCCGAAACATCACCGGGCATTTCCGGAAACAGAGGTGTTATCGGTTTCAAATCAGTAAGTACAGTCTAAATCAGTTTATTTCAGAAAATTGAGAGAACGGATGATCACAGGATCCTTCGCCTTGCCCATGCAGATCTGAACAAAAGCAATTATTCTCAGCACGAAGCAGATGGCTATACCCGCACCGCCTACAATCCAACCGAGAATCGGAACTATGCAGCAGACCGCGCACAGAAACTCAATAACAGTAAACTTAAGTACGGTACGGATGTGGAACTGCACAAACTTGGAAGTATTTGCAAGCAGGATGGCAACAATGAGACCCAATACACCGAGGATATAAGGCATCATCGCAACAACCTTGTTGTCGGAGATATCTTTGGCATCGAACTCGGAGGTATGATCGTAAGGATCATATGCAGCCTGGTTCTCATTGACAGGTGCGCCGCAATCAGGGCAGAAAGAAACCCCGTCGGCGATTTCAGCATGACATTTCGGACAGTTTTTCATAGAGCTTCTCCTTTTGTTAAGCCGTCAGGCCTTTGATATTCAAAACCAATCCGGAAACTCCCCGGACTTTATCATATTATATCATATTTTTCCGTGTAAGTCAATACTTACATACAGAAAAACCGACAATATGCGTGCCGGAGAAAAAGTTGTCCGCCGCATATGTGAAAAACCGGCGGATATCCGGGAAATCCCGGATCATTCTGATCCTCTGTCATAAAAAAAATATCGCAAAAAGGGAAAAAAGCAGTCAAATGACTGCTTTTTTCTTTTACTGGTCCGAGCGGCGGGAGTTGAACCCACGGCCTCTTGAACCCCATTCAAGCGCGCTACCAAAACTGCGCTACGCCCGGAAACAGTGGAGCTGATGATCGGAGTCGAACCGACGACCTCATCCTTACCAAGGATGCACTCTACCAACTGAGCTACATCAGCATATTGCAAGGTTCGTTTGTCAACGCTTAGATATTATACAACAGTTTGGAATATTTGTCAATACCTAAATTGTAAATTTTTTTTTATTTCGGTGTTTTTATGTGTTTAAACTGTGACAACAAATGACATACGTTGCCTGTAATTATTTCGTGAATCCCGCCGTATAATCGGAACAGAGGTGAGAACACTGCTTGGTTTTATCGCTTTTCTCATGATACTTGTTTCCGTGGTTTTTTCCATAGTCTCGGGAAGGACCGATCAGGTGTCATCGGCTATGCTCTCCGGTGCGGGAGACGCTATAGTCCTGTGCTTCAAAATAGGCGGAAGCATGTGTTTTTTTTCGGGCATGATGAATGTCGCGAAAAAAACGGGGATAACCTCCGCCATAAGCCGGGCACTGCGCCCGGTGGTAAAAAGACTTATCCCGGATGCGGCTTCCGATTCCGAAGCGGAGGAAAGCATCTGCATGAACATTTCCTCAAATATGTTAGGTCTGGGGAATGCGGCGACTCCGGCGGGAATAAAGGCCACAAACGCCCTTGCCGCGCGGAATCCCGGTAGGGAGATGAATCTCTCTCTGGCAACTTTCCTTCTTTTGAATACCTCATCGGTGGAACTTATTCCCACCACAGCCGCCTCAATACGCGCCGGATACGGTTCAGCCGAACCGTTTGCGATACTGCTGCCGACACTGATAACCCAGACCCTCAGCTGTGTATTCGGGATAATACTTCTCAGATCTGTTTACGGAATTACGGAGAAAACTCATGGAAGTTGTACTGCCTCTGGCAATAGCCGCCGTGGTGATAACGGCTCTGGTAAAAAAAACAGATATAATCGGCGCCTTTACGGAGGGCGCCCGTGACGGAATGAAAGCCACCGCAGGTATCCTCCCGGTTCTTATGCTTATGCTGACCGCCATAGGAGTGTTCCGGGCTTCCGGCGGAATGGATATACTCGTATGGCTGCTCTCCCCTGTCGCAAACATTATCGGAATGCCGGCAGAGGTCCTGCCGGTCGCGGTAATAAAGCCCTTCTCCGGTTCCGGAGCTATTGCACTGCTGGATGACGTTATCAAATCCTGCGGTGTGGACAGCTTTGCCGGAACCCTTGCCGCAGTGATAGCCTCAAGTACGGAAACGACATTCTACACTCTTTCGGTTTACGGCGGTCAACTCGGCAAGAAGTGCGGAAGAGTTCTTTTCTGTGCCCTTGCGGCGGACTGCTTTTCAGCGACTGCGGCAACTGTTATTTGCCGGTTTATGCTGTGATCGCCTGGCAGAATCTGATACGGTTTTTCATAAAAAAACAACCCGGATACAGTTTGTATCCGGGTCATCTGGTGATCCATCGGAGAGTCGAACTCCGGACACCATGATTAAAAGTCATGTGCTCTACCTACTGAGCTAATGGATCATTTATCAAGCCCTGATATTATACCAAATCATCGGCTTCAAGTCAATACAATAACTGTAAACTATTTGTAACATAATTATGACTCGACTTTCGTCGCCGCCCCTGATACAGAAAAATTGACGGGAATTTTAAAAAAAACCGAAGGATGAGCCTAAGCCTTGACTATTGGGGAAAAATAAGGTATAATATGGTTAACTGTATTTGTAACTGTGCGATTCGGACAAACGTCCGGGGAGAATAGAAAATGACAAAAAAAGTAAAGGCATCAAAAAAGGTTTCCGCGGTGACTGATCCCGAACAGCGTCAGAAACTGCGTCAAAAGCAGAATAAACAGGCACAGAAGATCCGCCACTACTATTTCCGGACCTTCTATTATTCGTTTGCCATAACTTTTATCATTGCCGGGCTCGCCGCGGTAATGCTTTTTGTTTACGGGCAGGACAAGAACTTCTTCGGATCCGCGGACAAACAGTATGATCAGGCTCTTCAGTACATCGAAAACGCACAGACGGACAAGGCGATCGCTGCGCTTGAAGAATGTCTGGAGCTCGACCCGGACTACTCAAAGGCAAGACTGATGCTTATCGAACAGCTCCTGCAGAAGGGCGACGCCGTAACCGCGGAAAAGCTTACTGACGAAGGAATAGAAAGACATCCCCGCAACGAAAAGTTTTATAAACTTAAAATATCCCTGCTGACCCGGCAGAACAAGATTCAGCAGGCTATGGAGTTTATAGACTCCGTGGCTTCGAACTACATCGTAATCAAGCTGACAGAAGTCCGACCCTCAAATATAATCACAACCCCCGATCCGGGAACTTATGACTCCGCGCTCCAGATTCGCTTCAACGCTCAGGCAAATACCGACATATACTACACCCTGGACGGTTCCGCCCCCACTCTTCAGAGTCTTAGATATTCCGCGGACAACCCCATAACCGTGGAAAAGGGCACTGCTACGGTACGGGCTTTTGCCATAAATTCCGACGGGCTTATATCCGACGAATACTCCGCGACTTACCGTATATACAGTGACTACACCCCATACACTTTTGTAGACGCGAAGATAGAGCAGATCGTCCGCAAAACACTCGGGAAATCAACCGGGACCATATACTACAAGGATCTTGACAAAATCAAAAAACTTTCCAATGAAGAGACTGCCGACGTATCTTATTCCGGGCAGGTGACCTCCCTTGCGGACCTCCTGGAAATGCAGAACCTGACGGAAATACGGCTCGACAATGAACCTGCGATTGCGGACTATACTCCCCTGATCCAGCTTAAGCTTCTCAAAAACCTGAGCCTGAGCGGGAACAACATCGATGACTCCATGGCAAAGCCGATATTCTCCGTTCAGTGGCTGTCCACACTTGACCTTTCAAACAACCTGATCTCAGATATCACTCCGGTCAAAGGACTCACCCTTCTGCGCCAGCTTAACCTTGCCGGCAATGCCGTGAAGGACGATGTGATCCACTCTCTGGGCGGGCTCACGAGTCTGAAAACACTTGACCTTTCAAGGAATCTCATCTCGGATATATCTCCCCTCTCATCCCTCACGCTTCTGACAAGTCTGAACCTGTCCAGCAACATAATCACGGATATCTCCCCCCTCGCGGGAATGTCCATGCTGACGGAACTTGATATATCTTACAACGGAATACTTCAGCTTGACGCGATATCAAGGCTGACTAATATACAGACACTTAACATATCCGATAACCCTGAAATCGTTACCCTGTCCGCACTCTCGGAATATACAAGACTGACCAACCTGAAAATCAGCGGAACCGCGGTAACGACCATAGATGAGATATCGACAATGACCTCACTGATAACCTTTGACTGCAGCCGTACCGCAATCACCGATCTTTCCGTAGTTGTCCGCACAAATATCAAGAATCTTACCGCCTCCCAATGCGGTCTGACCTCAGCCTTCTCACTCATGGGTGCCCCGGAGCTGGAGGTTCTCGACCTCTCGGTCAATGCTATTTCCGACGCAACGCCCCTGACGGTTCTGCCTAACCTGAAAATCCTCAATATAGCTTCAAATCCCGTGGTCAATGTTTCCATGCTTGCGCAATGCCCGAAGCTGGAGAGCGTTACTCTTACAAACGTTCCCATGCAGTCCACGGATATATGGGCACTTCAGATGAAAAACATAACTATAATCAACTGAGAAAGGAACTCTGATGGAAAACAAAAAAATCAAGCCCTCGCGTTTTATTCTTCCCGCGGCGATACTGGTGATACTTCTCTATCTTGCATTCACAAGTTTCTTCACCGTAGGCGAAACCGAAAGAGCGGTGGTGACAACCTTCGGAAAGGTGACCTCCGTTTGCGAAGCGGGACTTCACTTCAAACTGCCCTACCCCATACAGTCCGCGAAGATGGTCAACATGACTACCCGCAGGCTCACCGTAGGGTATGAGCTTACCCCAAACGGAGAAACCGTGGACCTTGACGAATCCACGATGATAACTGGGGACTACAATGTTGTCTGCATAGACTTTTTCATTGAATGGAAGGTCAGTGACGCACGTAAATTCCTGTATAACTCCAAAAATCCGGAGATGATACTGAAAAATATTTCCCAGGCCGCAGCCCGGGATGTGGTCGGCATGAAGACGGTAGACGAGGTTCTTACCACGGGAAAAGTTTCGATACAGTCCGAAATAAAAGCCAACATTGTCGAACAGCTTGAAAAACTCGACATCGGAATCCAGCTTGCGGAAGTAAAGATCCAGGACGCTGAACCGCCCACAAACGAAGTCATACAGGCGTTCAAGTCCGTGGAAACCGCAAAACAACAGAAGGAGACCACTATCAACGTTGCAAAGGCGTATGAAAACTCCGTGCTGCCCGATGCGGAAGCAAGAGCGGATAAGATAATAAAAGAGGCAGAAGCTTACCGTGAGGAAAGAATAAATCAGGCGAAAGGTACGACCGCCGGATTCCTTGCGATGTTCTCCGAATATACCGAAACACCCGAAATAACAAAAAAGCGGCTGTATCTGGAAATGATAGAAAAGGTCCTGCCCGGAGTTGACGTTTACATAGACTCCTCTGACGGATCCCTGGATAAAATAGTTATAGTTGACACGAAGGGAGGCAAAAACTGATGAATACCGCAAAAATAATCAAGGCGGTGGTTGCGGCGGTTATCGTCGTTGTTGCCCTTTCCGTTATTTTCGGTTCCCTTTTTACCGTCGAGGAAAACGAATTCGGCGTGGTAAAGCAGTTCGGAAAGATAACCTCCGTCAAAAACGAAGCGGGCATATATTTCAAAATACCTTTCGTGGATGAGGTATCCACGCTCCCCGATACTAAACTTGTCTATGATATACCTCCGAGCGAACTCCTTACCGGTGACGCGAAAAGTCTTGTGGTGGACAACTACGTGGTCTGGCAGATCACGGATCCGATAACCTTTATCCAGCGTGTGGGAACCGTTTCGGAAATGGAACGCCGTCTCGATGCGACCATATACAGTGTCGTTAAAAACACTCTGGGTCGCACTGAACAGGCGGATATAATCTCAGCCGGAGAGGGCGCAAGAAACGAACTCAACACGGTAATAACGGAAGAGGTCAATGAAAGCCTCCGGGATGAGTACGGGGTCACCGTTGTATCGGTGGAAATAAAGAAACTTGACCTGCCGGAAGCGAACGAAAGCGCTGTCTACAACAGAATGATATCCGACAGACAGCAGATAGCCGCGGCACTTACAGCAGAGGGCGAACTGGAAGCGGCAAAGATCAAGAATGAAACAGATAAAAAAGCCACTATAATAGTCAGCCAGGCGGAAGCGGAAGCGGAACGTATAAAGGGTGAGGCGGAGGCGGAATACATGAAAATACTTGCCGAAGCGTTCGACACACCCGAAAAGGAAGAATTTTACGACTTCATCCGCAGTCTTGAAGCGGCAGAAGTCTCCATGAAGGACGGAAGAAAAGTTCTTATACTCTCCGGGGACAATCCCCTCGCCCGGATATTCGCCAACGACTGAGACCGATCGCATACTTAAAGGAATAAAAACCAGCCACCTCTAATAGGATTTCTATCAGAGGTGGTTTTTTATGTCCGGACAGATAAATCTCGGAAGACTCCGCTGCAAAGAGGTAATAAGCATTACCGACGGCTGCCGGATCGGCTATGTGGACGATATTGAAATAGATACCGATACCGGAAAAGTAGTATCGGTGATCGTACCGTCCCACAGAAAATTCCTGTTTTTCTTCAGTCGGACGGTTTACAGTATTCCCTGGGACAGTATCAGAAAAGTGGGAGATGAAACCGTACTTGTGGAATGGAATACCCCCGAACCCGAAAAAAGAAACGATATATTCTCTCTGAGAGGTGTGAAGAAATGAAAAGAAGTCTGTTCACTTCCGTTTTAGCTGTTTTCCTTGTATTTTTCCTGGCTGTTCCCTGTTTTGCCGACGGAACGGATAAGCCAACTTTGTCCGACGATGTCATAATGACCGGACCTGCCCTGACCGTAACGGGAAAAGGTTGCGTACTTATGGAAGCAAGTACGGGACAGGTGCTTTTTGAGAGCGGCAAGGACACTGTTCTTCCCCCGGCAAGTGTAACAAAGGTTATGACTCTGCTGCTGATAATGGAGGCAGTGGACGATGGAAGGATAACTCTTACGGATACCGTAACCGCCAGCGAACATGCGGCTTCCATGGGCGGTACACAGATATACCTGCAGGTGGGAGAAACCATGACGGTAGACGAACTGCTGAAAGCCGTGGCTATTCCCAGCGCAAACGATGCCGCGGTTGCACTGGCTGAGTTCGTTGCGGGTTCAGAGAGCGAATTTGTCTCAATGATGAATAACCGGGCGGCAGAACTGGGCATGAAAAACTCCAAATTCACCAACTGCACCGGGCTCTTTGACGACAATGAGCATTATACCACAGCATACGACATAGCCCTGATGACCCGGGAACTTATGAAACATCCAAAAATATTCGATTACACGACAGTCTGGATGGACTCACTCCGAGACGGAGCATTCGGACTCGCAAACACCAATAAGATGCTCCGCACATACACCGGCATGACGGGAATGAAGACCGGATATACAAAACTTGCGGGGCATTGTCTGAGCGGAACCGCTCAGCGGGACGGAATGTCTCTTATTGCGGTGACTCTGGGGGCTCCCACCTCAAAAGAAAGATTTGATGACATCGCGGCAATGCTGGACTACGGCTTTGCTACATACTCCGTCATCGACAGGTCCGCAGAAACTTCTGAGCCGATAAAGGTGATCAAGGGAAGAAACGACAGCGTTCAGGTCCGGGCGGCGGAAAATCTCAATCTTCTGGTAAAAAAGGGCAAAGAGAAGGGGCTAGAAACGGAAGTGGTCCTGGAGCCTCAGCTCACCGCACCGGTGTACAGCGGGCAGAAAGTCGGAACGGTGAGGTTTATTCTTGACGGTCAGACGGTCAAGGAGTGCGATGTTGTCGCCACTGAGGATGTGGAGAGGGCTTCTTTCACGGACTATTTCCGGCGTATAATGGGATTACTCTTCTGAAAAACCGGAATTACTGGAACAGATCCCTCATGGGTGCAACGGTATCCCTGCGGTAAATGCTGACACAGTCGGAGCTGTCACAGGTGGCAAGGAAAACATCTTTTTCGGACTTGAAACCCTGATTGCGCAGAGTTTTCTTGAGCCACTTCTCGTCATGACCGCAATATTTCAGATTTCCCTTTATGATCTTCCCGTCCTGAATAACATTAACCACAAGCTTATCGGCCTGAGGATTCATGTCCAGGTCAGACGGGCAGACGGGTCTGGCGGTGGCTTTGGCCAGAATTGAAACATGACCGTTGGCCTCAAGGATCGCAGTCTGAATATCGGAAAGATCGAAAAAGCCATTGATACGGCACTGAGCAAGAAATTCGTTTATATCAAGCCTTGCCCGGGTAAAGTTCTTTTTGAACATTTTTCCGTTATCCACAAGAATGATGGCTCCCCCTGTAATGATACGGCGAAGAGCAAGGCTTTTATTTGTCATAAGTGTTATAAGCAATGCTACGGCAGTATAAACCGTCATTGCAACAAGAGGGACCATGAAATTCTCATCCAGGCTCGTTGCCATTTCCGCGGCGATCGAACCTATTGTTATACCGTTGATATAGTCAAACATGTTCAGTTCCGACATCTGCTTGTTTCCGATAAGTTTTGTGAATATGAACAGAGCAACTATTGAGCCGAAAGATACGGCAACTGTCTTCAGAAGATACATTTTATCCACCTTTTCCTTTTTTGACTTATTTTGCACCGGATCGGCGGAAAAATACAAATCGGACGGTCTGACATTTCAGACACGGAAAAACAAGATCCGCAGGAAGGCTTTTATGCCCTCTTACGGATCTTGTTTTGTTTTTTACAATTATTTACTGAGTTTTATCCGCTGTCGGCCCGACACGTCGCCGAAGGAATCGGTAAAACGGACATCGGCCTCGTCTCCGTCAAGAG
>CAJLLT010000026.1 GCA_905207625.1 uncultured Eubacteriales bacterium
GCGCCGCCAATACGCGGCGCCGTAAGCCTAAAAAATCCGTTCTGTCCGGGACACCGGAAAACTATTCGGTAACGATAAGACCGTAGTCTCCGTCTTTTCTTCTGTAAATAAGCTTCACAGCTCCGGTGGAAACGTCCCTGTACAGGAAGAAGTCATGTCCGAGCATATTCATCTGGAGCACTGCCTCATCCTCATCCATGGGACTGAGAGCCACTGTTTTGGTCCTCTTTATTTCCTGTCTGTCCTCTTCTCCGGCATCATAATCTCCGAAACCTTCAAAGGAAATCTCATCTATCCGGAGTCTCTTTTCGAGCTTTGTCTTATGTTTTCTGATCTTACGGATAAGGGTATCCACAGCTTCATCAACGCTTATCTTGAAATCCGGGGTGCAGGACTGCGCCCTGAAAATAAGACCGTCATAGTCAGCGGTAAGTTCAACTTTGCAGGCGCCTTCCCTTTCCAGGGTATACACCACATGGACCTCGCAGTCCCCGCTGAAAAACCGGTCAAGTTTTGCAAGTTTTTTTTCGGTATACTCCTTTGTGGAGTCCCAGATGTTGCACTTTCTTGCATTGTAACTGATCCTCATTGTAACAACTCCTTTTTCTTGCAATTCGGTCGGGAATTTCTTCCTTTCCTGTCTTAATTATAGCACATACAGATAGAAAAGTAAAGAACTATTTCAAAACTTTTTGCGCCTTTGCACAAAATTGTAACCCTGTAACAGTTTTGTCAAAATTCGAAAACCTGTTTTTGTGTATTATGTCACAGTTCTATCCGGGCAACGCTGTCAAGCACCAGGTCCGGGGTGATGCCGTAACGTTGGATATCCTCCCGGGTACTTTCCCCGGACAGCACGAGGACGGAAAAAATCCCCGCATTGAGTCCGCATTTTACGTCAGTATAAAGCCGGTCTCCTATCACCGCGGCATCAGCAGGTGTAAAGCCACGGGATTTTACTGCCTCAAGAGCCATTTCAGCCCTCGGTTTGCCTATATAAAACGGAGTCTTCTCCGTTGCCTGGGTCAAAGAATAGCAAATACAGGCACAGTCGGGCAGATATCTGCCGTTTTCGGCGGGACAGCGCCAGTCCGGATTTGTGGCGTAAAACGGAACATCTTCACACAGCAGGCGGCAGGCTACCCGTAATTTTTCATAATTCAGCTCGGTATCATACCCCACGAGCAGAAAATCGATCTGTCCCTTTCCGTCCCCGGACACTTCAATACCCATGCTTTCAAGTTCCCTCTTCAGGGCTTCGGTCCCCACAAGGTATATCCTGGGAGATTTTTTCATGTCATTGAGGTAGAAAGCGGCGGCCTGACCGGAGGTAAAAACGTTCTCCTTTTCCGCAGGTATACCGAGACGATGGAGTTTTTCAAGGTAATCGGACGCGGCACGGGAGGAATTGTTGGTCATGAAAATATAATCCCGGCCTGTCTGACGCAGCCGGCGGATAAACCCGTCGGCTCCGGGAATGATCTGATCCCCGAGATACACGGTACCGTCCATATCAAGTAAAAACAACCGTTTTTGCGAAAGTCTGTCCATAGTTTCTCCGATCCGGAAACAATAATTCTGCTTCCGGCTGTATTTTATCATATTTTGAAACAAAAATCAACAGCCTCACCGAACTCCGGGAAATTTTTGCCCCAATTCGGGGATTTTATGTAAAAAGCCGCAAAATGCTATTGCAATTTCGATCGGTTTGTGTTATAATGTATACGAGTAATTATTAACTATCCCACTGGAGATAATAATGAGAGTAATTTCAGGCAAACGTCGCGGAGCAAAGCTTATTTCTCCCAATGATGAAATGCAGGTGCGCCCCACGACAGACAGAGTTAAGGAATCAGTATTCAATCTTATACAGTTCGACCTCGGCGACAGTTTTCTCGACCTTTTCGCAGGAACGGGTCAGATGGGAATTGAAGCAATAAGCCGGGGAGTGGAAAAAGTCTGTTTCTGCGAACACGATGCCTATACCGCCGAGTTGGTAAAGGCCAACCTGAAAAAAACAGGATTTACGGATTCGGCTGAGGTGACCGTCGGAGACAGCATTGCATTTCTGAAAAAAACCGATAAGAAATTCAAGACCGTATTTGTTGACCCCCCGTATGAAAAGGGACTGAGCCAGAGAGCTCTGGAAATGCTGGGACGGGACGATTCCTGCGTCAGGGATGACGGACTTGTGGTAGTGGAAAGCAAAAACGGCGAAGAATTTCCCGAACAGCAGGGAAAGCTTCACCTTGTTACAAAAAGAAACTACAGCGGAGTGACTGTTTCCGTTTACAACGTATCAGGTTCCGGAAAAGAACAGTGAGGAGTATCGGATGACGAAAAATGCAGTTGCCCTGTGTCCCGGCTCATTCGATCCGATAACCTTGGGACACGAAGATATAATACGCCGTGCCGCCGGTCTGTTCGGAAAAGTTTATGTGGCGGTAATGGTTAACGGCGAAAAAAATTATATGTTCAGCGAAGAAGAACGCACCCGTATGTGCCGCAAAGTCTTTGAAGATACGCCGAATGTGGAAGTCGTGTGCGACGACGGACTGCTCGTTGATCTTGCGCGTAAAGTCGGAGCAAACGTCATAGTCAAAGGCATACGGGACAGTTCGGACTGGGATTACGAGGACAGAATGGCACAGGCAAACGCCGTCATGGCACCGGAACTTGAAACGGTATTCATAGCCTCCCGTCCGGAAAGAAAGTTTATCAGCTCCACCCTCGTCCGGACCCTTGCCTCGTACGGTCGGGACATTTCCGGACTTGTATCCGGAAAAATATCGGACATGGTAAAAAACGGATCCCGCACCGAAAAATAAAAAACTACGAACTTTAAATAAATCCGAAGAAAGGATACTATCGCAATGATTAGTGAATTCAACAAACGTCTGGAAGATCTCGACGATCTGTTGGACGAGTCCCTGTCTCTTCCGTTTTCAAGCAGTAAATACATAATAAACGGAGAAAAACTCCGGGGGATCATAGACGCTCTGCGTCAGAGCCTGCCCGAAGAACTGAAAAGGGCAAACAGTATCCTCGAGGGCAAGGAAAAATTTGTCAGCAAGGCAAAAGAAGAAGCCAATATAATGACCGAGAGGGCTAAGAAAAACGCCGAACTCATGCTTTCCAAAGCAAAAGCGACTGCGGAGACCGTTGTCGCTAATGCAAAAGCGGAGCAGGAGGCTCTTGTGGACGAGCAGGAGATCATGCTCATAGCCACAGAAAGAGCCGAAAAGATCATTGAGCAGGCAAAGCAGGATGCCCTTAAAATGCGTAAGGTAACCCTTGAATACGTGGACAGCATACTTTCCCAGTCCATGCAGGCGGTACGTTCCGCAAATGACGACATTTCCCGCACCAACGACGCTGTGGCCGAGGCTCTCCGGCAGACGGCGGAAACGGCGACCGATGCCGTGAAGTCTTCCTGCGGAAGAACCTCCGACGCCCTTAACCGCGCAGTGGCGGCTCTCGACCAGGCAAGGCAGGCATACGCAAACGACAATGACACTTCCGATTCTGAAAACTGAACATAAAAAAAACAGACATATACTACGCCGCATTGCGTTTGTACTCACTGCGGCGCTGTGTTTGCTGTGCCTTTGCGCATGTGATCTCGGCGGTCTGCTTGAGCCCGTGGAACCTACGGAAAAACCCACGGCCCCCTCAGGAACGGAGCCGGGATTTACTTTGTCATACAGGACCGACGACAGCCTGGATCCGCATTTTTGTACCGGGAGGACAAATTCCGAACTTGCGGCGCTGATGTACGACAAGCTTCTTGTCATAGGTTCCGACTATACTCCTTCGGGGGGACTCTGTTCAGGCTGGGAAACCGACGGACAGACCGTAACGCTGACTCTCAGGGATGACATATTCTTTTCCGACGGAAGCCGGTTTACCTCGGCGGACTGCGACTATTCCTTCAAAAGGGCAAAGTCGTCTCCCGGCATTTACAGCAGCCGATTCAGCCGGATAATCTCGTGGAACGCGGTAAGTGACTTTGTCTTTTCCGTCACGTTTTCCACTGAAAATGAATACAATGTCAACCTTTTGGATATCCCGGTGATAAAGAACGGGACAGGTTCGGCCCCCATAGGCACCGGAAGGTTTATCCGTGCAGAAAAAGACGGAGAACAGGTTCTGGTTCAGAATTATCTGAACCCCGCTTCCGCTGACGGAGACTTTCCCATAAATACGATAAAACTCCAGGGTGCGGACAGCGCTGAGGATCAGATATACGATATAAATTACGGTGTGATACATCTGCTTTATTCCGACCTTTCCAACGGCAGCAGTTCCATGCGGGGCAACATTGAACTTGTCCGTTATACTGATAACAGCCTTATTTTTGCCGTTCTCAATACGGACAGGGAGTACTTTGCGGACCCGAATGCGGCTCTGGGAATACTGTATTGCATCAACCGGCAGACTATCGTTCACGATACGCTTTCAAATACCGCGGAGGCCGTATGGTATCCTTTCTGCCCTGCGTGGAATCAGACCCGGCAGGCGGATCTGAACCGTGACATATACTCCTCTGTTCTCGCTCACGAAAGCTTTACTGCGGCAGGGCTTACCCTTAAAGGACTGAAAAGGACCTGGAAAGGTTCCGACCTGGAACTTACACTGCTTGTCAACAGCGAAAGCAGAGACAAGATGAAGGTCGCGGAAAATGTCGCGGATGATCTCCGGAACATGGGCTTTTCCGCTACGGTGAAAGCTCTGAAACAGAAAGATTTCGACACCGCCGTAGCCAACGGGGATTATGATATTTATTTTTCAAAAGAAGCAATACCGGCAAATATGGATTTTTCCGGTCTGATGTCGGGGGATCCCAAAGGGCAGATCAGGTATACGGAGGAATTGAAGGCGGCCCTTTCCGAGTTTTTATCCGGGAAGACGGATATGAGATCTTTTCTCGGGGTTTTCCGCCAGCAACTCCCCTTTATCCCGATATGCTATACCCGCTCCGCCCTCGCCGTGAACAGACTTGTTTCGGGGAATTTCACTCCCGGGCCCTCGGAACTTTATACCGGGATAGAAAAATGGACTTTTAACGAGGATGACCGATGACCCCGCCGACCCTGTACCTCGCCCCTCTGGCAGGTGTAACCGACGACGCGTTCCGCAGAATATGCAAACGGTTCGGAGCCGATGTTTTATGCACGGAGATGGTAAGTGCAAAAGGACTTTTCTACAATGACAGGAAAACCGCCCGACTCATGACTTTCGACCGTTCCGGCAGACCGACCGGAATACAGCTGTTCGGACATGAACCGGAGATAATGGCTGATGCGGTGAAAAAAGCTTCCGGATTACAACCGGACTTCATTGACATAAACATGGGTTGCCCCATGCCTAAGATCGTCAACAACGGCGATGGCAGCGCGCTTATGAAAAACCCGGTGCTTGCCGGAAGAATAATAGAGGCGGCAGCATCGGCGACGGATATTCCGATAACGGTCAAATTCCGTTCCGGGTGGAATGAAAATTCCGTCAATGCGGTGGAATTTGCCAGGATCTGTCAGGAAAGCGGCGCAACGAGAATAACGGTTCACCCCCGGACCAGGACACAGATGTACACCGGGACCGCAGACCACTCCGTTACGGCGGAAGTCAAGGCGGCGGTAAAAATTCCGGTGATTGCAAACGGAGATATTTTCACTCCGGAGGATGCATTGTCCGTAATGCAAAAAACAAAGGCAGACGGGGTAATGATCGCCCGGGGTGCAATGGGAAATCCTTTTATTTTCAACCGGATTAAAGAGTTTTACGACACCGGTAAATACCACTATCCCACAGCGGAGGAAAAAATCAGTACGGCTCTTGAGCACCTGCGGCTTATGTGTGACCTCACGGGTAATGAGGAGACCTCAGTAATTGAGATGCGCAAACATATCGCATGGTACCTTAAGGGGATTAGGGGAAGCTCCGGATGTAAAACCGAAGTTTTTACCTGCCGGAAACCGGAACAGGTGGAACGGGTCTTACTGGATTTTCTTTCCGCATGTGCAAGAGAAAATTAAGAAAACGAACCGAAAGGAGGTCCCGGAGTGACCGCAGAAGAACAGAATTTCATACTGCTTCTGAAAAAAGGAAATGACGAAGCGTTCAGGGATCTCGTTGAAAGATTCTCATCGAAAATGCACGGACTCGCAATGTCGGTCACAAGAAAGCCCCAGGAAGCGGAGGAGATAGTTCAGGACGTTTTTGTAAAGGTATTCACGACCATCTCGACTTTCCGCGGAGAATCATCTCTTTCTACCTGGATCTACAGACTTACATATAATATGAGTATAGACGCGGTCCGCCGCAGTGGTCGCAGAGTAACGGATATATCCCTTGACGACCCGGACAACGGGACTGAGATTACGGACACGGAGTATATACCGGAGGATGTCCTGATCAGAAAAATGAGGGACGAGGATCTTCGCCAGGCATTGATGACACTGCCCGACAGGGACAGAATGATTCTGCAGATGAAATACGTTGTGGGGATGTCATATGAAGACATCTGCGCTGCGACAGGTCTGAATGAAGGGACTCTGAAGTCGGGGCTGAACCGTGCCAGATCCAGGTTGCGAAAAAAGTTACAAAATATGTGGAACATTTCCGAAGATAAAACGTCCGAACAGTGAATAACAAAGAAAGGAGCAAGGGTATGGATAAAAGAACCTGCTTTACCGAAGAAGAAATATACGATGCAGTTTTCGGCGGAAACGAAGAGATGACGGCAAAAATCCGTGAACACTGCGCATCGTGCAAAAACTGCGCGGCTGTATTTGCGGAAGCTTCTGCCCTCTGCTCCGCAATGAAGAAAACAGTTCCTGTCGCTTCTCCCGATCTGACTGCCCGGATAATGAAGGCAGTAAAGAAGGAGAAAAATTCCCCCGTAAGATTTTTCTCTTCCTACATGGGTAAAATGGTGGCTGCGGCCGCCGCCTGCATGATTATTGCGGCGACAGTTGCCATCTCCGGAGTATTTTCCGCAACAACCGGATCACCCCTGACGGAATACGTGCTGAAGACATCTCCCAATGTAAGATCGACCGATGAGAATCCGGGAGTGGCTGTGATGTATGATCCTCCGTGCGATACAAGCAACTATCAGAATGCACCCGGGGGCCTGTTTCAGTTCTCGGCAGAGGCACCTGTGCCGGAGGCAATAGCTTCCGCAGCGGAAAATCTGGGAGAAGATGCCTACTTCTACGCCTGTGCAAATAAAAATTTTACCGTGGGACAGAATTTTGAATTCCAGGGACAAAACTACAGGATACTCAGGGGCAGCAGCGGTTACCTTGAAAGTTTTGCGCTCAATAATTTCGGATTGAATTTCGGTCTGCACACCGTAAAAGACAAAGACGCGACGGTCATGATCGTATACATTGCCGATTAGAGCTCTTTTTCAGCCCGCTGAAGTTTTTTGGACAGAACAGAGGATTTCTTCTCTGCCGGTTACATTGAATAAATTTCCAATTCCCCGGACTTTCAGATCCAGGGGATATTTTTTTCCGTCAGGCAAATATGCCGGGGCTTCCGGAAACACCCGCCACAAAGTTTGTCGGTACAGCCGATTCTATGGAATTTATTCGCTTCAAAGGAAAATAATTTCAATTTTCTATTGACAAAACGTCAAATTTATGTTACAATATAGAAAAGAAAAATTTACAGAGGGTCAGTTCAGTGAAAAAGATGATATCGGTATTACTGATGTTTTTACTGATACTCGTTCTTCTTTTCCCCACCTCGGCGGAAACAGAAAAAACGGTCCCGGTAAAGACAGGCAGCATGGCAGAAAAATTTTTGCCCTGTGATTTCCCGGATAATTCTGATTGCGGACAAGGTATCGGCGCAGAGATAAATGTAATGATATCCGGCTTTACAGGCAAAACCGGAAGCAGTATTCAGAAAGAAATAGAAGAGCCTTTGAAAGGCGATTTCAGCAACACCGTTATCCGGGCTCTCGATACGGAAAGAATGGAGGAAACACTGGTATATGTTCCTGACGGCAATGAGGGAAATATTACTGATCTTGCGGAAAACAAGAATATAATCCTGATTGCGGCCGTCGGAATAATGGCTACCGTAATATCTGTTCTGACGTTGGTTGCGATATTGAAAACAGAAGAGTAGAACATGCGTGTAAAGCCTTTTACATTAACATAACAGAAACAGTGCAGACTTCCTTCCGGGAAGTCTGCGTGTTTTTATATTTCCGGGACAGAAAAATCAGCTGTCAAAAAATACCGTTTATGTATTGACAAAATATTACAAACGTGCTATACTGGGAAAGGAAGAAAATCATTTGAATCTCTGAATGTCCGGAACATAAACAATGAAATCGGAGAACTGCGATGAAAAACAGAATTGTCGTAACGGCAGCGGCGATCACACTGGCATTTGCGCTGCTTTGTTCATGCACCGGACCTGAAAACCAGGTTCACCCAACTGATGCTCCGGCAACGGAACCCTCCTCTCAGGCTGAAGTCTCTTCAACAGAACCTCCTGTAGAAGATATCATATCTGAGATCGGAGACCCGGAGGAGTTTCTGACAAAAGCTTATACCAGAACCATCCGACTCCCGGCGCTCAAGGCAAAACAGATAAGCAAGATCACCGTAAGTTCCGGATATGAAGAGAGCACTTCCATCACACAAAATGTACTTTCTTTTGACCAAAGCGAAAACGGGGAGTTTACGGCAAATTTCAGTCAGGTTCAGGTCACTGGCGGGATCACCGTGGAAAATGCGGAATACTTTTATAAAGACGGCTATATCTACGAACCGGATATGACTAAAACAAGAATGACAAAGTCTGAATTCCTCAATTTTGCATGGACTCCGTTCTATTGTCCTGAGGACTATTTATTGAGAGACATAAGCGTGATCCCCTACCCGGATTGCATATCGATCAAGGCCCACCTGACACCGGAAGCCCGGCAACAATTGCTGGAGTATTATCGGGATTTTGTTCCGGGAGCCAGCGGGATCTCCGCAACCATTGAAGCGGAAGCGGACATTGAAGGCTATCTGTCTCAGATGCACATTTCCTACCTGTTGTGGGGGAAAAATACGGATGTATCCATATCTCTGAGCACGGAGTTTTCAGCTCCGGGAAGCAACGTGACCGTACGGGAACCGATGGTACATCTTTACGAACCTTCACAAAAAGAACAGCTCGTGAACGGGGCGGTTTCCCAATACATATCCGCTCTGAAAAAAACATCTGAAGCAAACTTTCTCGAGGTCCTGGGCAATGTCCTGTGGGATGATATTCTGATTACAGGAGAGGCTGTTACCGGTAAGGAGGTTTTTTTGATGAAAATGGACAGAGCCGGGAGACAGTTTATCATGGAAGAAGAATACGGCGCAGTCCTTTACATTTCAGGAGGAACCGCATACATCAAAGAGGGAAATAACTGGAATACCGAAACCATCGACTGGGACAATGCAGTGATCAGCCTGATATCTACGGTAAAATCTCCCCGAAGCATGGGCGTGGATGAAGTAACAGAGGAGACTGACACAAACGGAAATAAGCTGTTCAGAATCACGCTGAACGATCTGTACGTCAACTATGAAACCAATATAGTGGAGACCCTGTTCAACCTGGAATACTATAACTCATATTGGGCTTCCGATATTGTCTTTTCCTTTTCCATAGACGGACAGGGGAGGTTTGAACGACAGTCCCTGAAACTCAATGCCCGGCTTTTCAATGATACCGGAGAGTTTTTCAGTATTACGGAGAGATCCGTTGAATATACTTATCCCGATTCAACCGAAATTGTACCGCCTGACATCGGAACGGCGGCATAGTCTTGACAAAACGATAAAAATGAGGTACAATGTAAGAAGATATAAACAGAGTATAATATTCAAAGGAGAAAAGGCATGAAAAAATTCCGTATCCCGGCATTGGTTCTCGCCATTCTAATGGTGACTGCCCTTTTCTGTGGCTGTAAAGAAGTCAAGACCCCGAACAGATCTATGAAGACGCAATGCGAAAGACCCTGGAACTCAAACAGGTCCACTCCAACGGCACATTATCCGTCAGCATTGATACTTCCCTGGGAATTGCGACGGATACCGGTCTGAGTTTTGAAACCTGGATCGATACTACGGAAGTCGAAAATCCCTACACGAAAGCTTCCATTGTATTGAACTACGCCGCAATGGGCATGAAGATCAAAGCCTCCGTGTGCTTTTCCGACGGCTACGTATTTATTGAAGCCATGGGACAAAAGCAGAAAATAAAGATTGACGACGAAATGAAAGATATGTCCGAAGGCATCTCTGCCGAAGACTATCCCCAATACATCAAGAGTATAACCAGGGAAGACTCCGGGTCAGATGAGACCGTACTCAAGATACAGTTCGATACAAAGGCATATCTTACATATGTTATCTCCGAAAATGAAGAAATCCAAGAATTCATCGAAAAAATCAAGGATGAAATCGGAGGAGATTCCGAAAAAATGCCTGAGATAGATATCGATGACACGGAAATAATCTGTCATTTGGACAAAAACGGATACATCTCCAAGTCGGAGATAGTTCTCAGCATAAAAATACACGACGAAGAAAACAGCCTTGAAATCAATATTTCGGGAAACATTGAGACAGACAGTCCCGGAAAATCCTTTGAGGTGACGCGCCCCGATCCGGAAGAATATACGGACGTAGATACGGATTTCGGAGACATGGGCGACATAATAATGTAACCGCGCCTTATCCCGCACCTGAAACGGAGCGGGATATAGGTTTGACGGATAAAAAAATATTTTCAGGAGAAAGACCATGAAAAAGTTTCGCATTCCCGCACTTATCCTCGCAATCCTGATGGCAGTTACCCTTTTCTGCGGTTGCCAGCCGAAGGAGAAAGATAACACTCCCACAGAGCCCCCCACCGAAGACATCAAGAACATGACTCCCGAGGACCTCTATAAAAAGTCCTCCGAAAAAATGAACTCCCTTCAGGATCTTCATATGAAAGGTTCCATGTCCTATGAATACGGCGGAGAAGTAATGGATATGGACCTCGAATCCTGGGAGAAGAAGGGCGCAAACCCCGTATCCAAATCCGTAATGACGATGCACGTCAGCGGCATGGATCTGTCCACCGTTGTTTACATCAAAGACGGATACACCTACACCGATTCCTTCGGAATGAAGATGAAGCAGAAGATCGTTGAAGGTGAAACTGACTCTACCTCTCTGGCAGATATCGCAAACCTCGACGGTTACAATTACATCAAGGAAATGAACTCCGAAGTAAGAGACGACGGAACATTCCTCAATATCGTTCTTGATTCCAAGATGCTGGCCGACAACCCCGAATTCGGAAGCGCCATGGCTGAAGCCACCGGCGGTTACGGCGGAGAAGGAATGGATCTGAGCTTCTCCGACATAAACATGTCCATCACTATCGACAAGAACGGCTATTACAGCAATCTCAAGATGAGCTTCACAATGACCATGTCCATAATGGGACAGTCTCTGGATATGGGCATGAGCTTTGATTTTGACTATATCGACGTTGGCTCCGCGGTTGAGATCGAAGACATCAATCCCGATGAATATTACGATATGGATGATGTTGACGACGACGATGTAGGCTGATCCTCAAAAAAAACAATGCCATTCACTTTTATAAGTGAATGGCATTTTTCCTTTCCCGGCGTATAATGATAGTAAAATCGCCGAAAAGGAGTAATTAAGCATGAACGGAAACGGTATTCGCACCTTTCTGAGCGCAAATACGCCGAAAGGGTTCTTTTCCTTCTTCAATGAATTTGCCGCGGATAAGGATAATTACATAATCAAAGGCGGACCGGGCACGGGCAAGAGCGGCCTTATGAAGAAAGTGGCAGGAAGAGCTTTGACCGAAGGCTTTTTCGTGGAATATGTATACTGTTCCTCGGATCCGGATTCCCTTGATGCGGTCTATGTCCCGGAAAAGGGATTCTTTATTGCCGACGGCACCCCGCCCCATGTACTCGAGCCGAAATTTCCCGGAGCCTGCGGCGGAATGATAAATCTCGGAGAATGCTGGGATGATAACGTCCTGCGCAGGAACAAAGATGACGTCAAGCAGCTCAACGGAAGGATCGCCGAAACATATAAAAGGGCCTACCGGTACATGAACGCCGCCGCCGATGCCTTCTGCGACATCCGCGAAAGCGCGGAAAAATATATTATCGGACAGAAGGCGGAAAACTTCATCAACCGTCTGATATCGACCACCATAAAGAAACGCCGGAACGGGGAAGGATCCGTTTTCCGCAGATTTCTTTCCGGGGTGACACCCAAAGGTTTTTTGACCTTCAAGGACACGATATACACCCTTTGTTCCAAAGTCGTCCCCTTCAGCGACGGTTACTGTATAAGCCCGATATTCATCAATGCCATAAAGGATGCCGCAGTTGCCAGCGGGTATGACGTATACCTGTTCTACTCCCCCATTTGTCCCGAAGAAGCGGTCCATGTTGCGATTCCGGAGCTTGATACGGCTTTTGTAACATCAAACAGACTCGCCTCATTTGATCCCGAAAACGCCAGAAGTGTGAACATCAGACGGTTCCTTTCCCCGGACATAAGCAGCGTGTCGGCAAGAATGAGATTTGACAGCCGCCTCATGACCAGCTGTCTTGACAGAGCGGTGGAGGAATTCCGGAGAGCCAAAGCCCTTCACGACGATCTTGAGGAAATATACATCGCCGCCATGGACTACGGCAAAGTCGACAGGATTACCATTCAGACCGTTTCCCGGTTGTTCGGCACCGCCTCCGAAGAGTAAGCATTACCTGCATTTTCCCGAAAGAATCAATATATAATTAAACCGTCCGGAAACAAAATTTCCGGACGGTCTCCTCTTGACCTTTTCCCCTTTTTGTGATATACTACAGGGTGTATAATTCGCTTTTTTTGCAAAGGAGTCATTATGAGTATCTGGCAGTCAATATTACTTGGTCTTATTCAGGGAGTAACGGAATTTCTTCCCATTTCAAGTTCCGGTCATCTCATTCTTTTTCAGCAGATTTTCAACGTCCAGCTTGAAGGCAACGATATGCTTTTCGACACTCTGCTGCATCTGGGAACACTTGTAGCTGTATTCATAGCTTTCCGCAAGAGGATATGCGCCCTCATAAAATCCTTTTTCCGTTCCATCCCGCAGCTTTTCAAAGGACAGCTCAAACCATCCACGGCGGACGGAAATCAGAGAATGATATTCTTCATAATCCTTTCCGTGCTTCCCCTGTTCATTCTTGTCCCGTTTAAGGATAAAATTGAATCTATAGCCTACGGTTCAACACTTTTTGTCGGAATAGCTCTTCTTTTCAACTCCGTGATACTTCTTCTCTGTGACCGTATAGTGGCAGGCAGAAAAAAAGCCGAAACAATGACCGTAAAGGACGCGCTTATAGTGGGCGGAGTCCAGGCTGTGGCGGTCCTTCCCGGTATTTCCCGTTCAGGTTCCACAATAACCGCCGGGGTCGCCTGCGGAATGAAGCGTAAATTTGCGGCGGAATATTCCTTTGTCCTTTCCATCCCGACAATTCTCGGGAGCGTCGTGCTCAACGTCCTGGACGTAGTCAAAGAAGGGGTTTTCAACACCGGAGATATCCCGGCATACATAATAGGCATGGTCGTGGCTGCGGTTTCCGGATTTTTCTCAATAAAACTTCTCGAAATACTTCTCAAGTCCAAGAAGTTTTCCGTATTTTCCATATACTGCGCTGCCGTAGGTATTTTTGCGATAGTATATTTTCTGCTGAATAAATAAGGAGCTGACTCAATGGCGACCAAAAAGAAAAAGACTGCGACAGGAAAAAGAAAAACCTCAAAACAGGTAAAGAAAAACAGTTATATTCAGGATACTGTTTTTGCATTATTGCTGATTCTTTCCGCAGTACTGACCTTCATATCCTTTGTATCGCACATGATAGATCCCGTAGGAACGTGGATAAAAGCGATCCTGCTTGGTCTTTTCGGTGCGGGCGGATATATCTTTCCTTTCCTCGCCGTATATATCGCCGCCGTTCTCATTTTCAAATCGGGAAGACCCGGTTTCAAGTTCGGTGTTGGGATTCTTTTCACCACTCTTTTTGCTGCGTTTTTCAACGTCTTTTCGTATAACATCCCCGAATCGGTAACTGAAGCGGGGGCTTTTCCGAAAAACTTCGCCGCACTGACCGCGGACCTTTTTGAGACGGGCAAAAACTGCACCTCCGGAGGCGTTGTAGGGGGTTGGATCGAACTGCTCTTCCGAAGCTTTGCCTCCAAAGTAGGTTCCGGAATAATAATCGGTGCGGGCATGCTCATCGCACTTGTTATCACTACGGGTGTGACCTTTGCCACACTTAAAAAAATATTCACCCTTCCCTCGCAGGATGAGATCGAGGTGGATAAGCAATCCGGCAAAGCCCGTCCGGTCTCCGTTTCAAGAGATATAAAAGCGATCAAAAAGGATCTTCACAAATTGGCCAGACAAACGGAAAAAGCCGACCGTACGGGAAAATTCGCAAATGATGAAGACCTTATTCTGTCCACTGTGAAACAGGATAAAAACGGGGAAAAACAATCTTCCAAGGCCGCAGATAGTGTTCTGCCGAACTCCGTTCAGACGGATTCTGAAAACGGTGACATAGACAGTATTCTCAACGAAATATCCTCGTCTTACAGGCAAAATGCCCGTAAGGCGGAAAAAATCAGAAAGAAAAAGAAGATACGCCAGCAAGTCTCCGACGAATCGGGTGATCTGCTGTTGCCCTTTACGGCGAAAAAAGCCGTAAACTCAACCATTGCGCCAAAATCTGCCGAGTTTATTTTCCCCGCGGTGAAGACCCCGGGAGTCAAGACCTTTCCGGCGGTTGCCGCAACGCCGACAACATCTCCGGACACAGTCAATGCGACAAGTTTCGGTATCCCGGTTTCCGCCGACGGAAAGATGCAGCCTGAACTGAGAAACAAGACAGACAAGCCCCAGGCGGAAATATCTGTACAGCAGAACCTGACACAGAAAGAACCGGAGCCCCGGACCGAACAGGAAAACACTGATCAGATAATATCCTCGGATATTCTTGACCGTGCCGTAACGCACCAGAAAACGGCGGAACAGCTCAATTATGTCCAGACGGAGATAAAACCGGAATACACTCTTCCCCCGCTGAGCCTTCTTGAATACAAGCCCGATGCGAACACGGACAAACAGAAAGAAGAGCTTATCGGTACAGCGGCAAAGCTCAAGGACGCATTGCTCACCTTCGGAGTGGAGACTACGGTTCTTGACGCAAAAAGAGGTCCCACAGTAACCCGGTACGAACTCGCTCCGAACGCCGGAGTAAGAATAAACAGAATAACAAACCTTTCCGACGATATTGCCCTGCATCTTGCCGCTTCTGCGGTCCGTATAGAGGCACCGATACCCGGCAAGTCCGCAATCGGCATAGAAATACCTAACAAGAACCCAGGTATGGTATATCTGAAGGAAATAATCGCAAGCGACGAGTTCAAAAACGCGAAAAGCCGAATCAGTGTTGCACTGGGTAAAGACATTTCCGGCGCGCCGGTCGTTATAGATCTGGCAAAAATGCCCCATCTGCTTATCGCCGGTTCCACGGGTTCGGGTAAGTCGGTCTGCATCAACTCAATACTGATGTCCATACTTTACAAAGCATCTCCGGATGAGGTGAAACTTCTCCTTGTTGACCCGAAGGTAGTGGAACTGAAGGTATACAACAGTATTCCCCACCTGCTGATACCCGTCGTCACACAGGCTAACAGAGCCGCGGGTGCACTTCAGTGGGCGGTACAGGAAATGATGCAGCGATACAAACTCTTTGCGGAAAAGAATGTCCGTGATTTTGCCGGCTACAATAAGTCCCTGAGGCCGGATGAGGAAAAAATGCCCCAGGTGGTCATAGTCATAGACGAGCTTGCCGACCTTATAATGGTGGCAAAAAGCGAAGTTGAGGATGCCATATGCCGGCTGGCGCAGATGGCGAGAGCCGCGGGAATGCACCTTGTAGTCGCAACCCAGCGCCCCTCCGCAGACGTCATTACCGGTCTTATCAAGGCGAACATTCCTTCAAGAATCTCTTTCGCAGTCTCCAGTCAGATAGATTCCCGTGTTATCCTTGACACCACCGGAGCGGAAAAGCTCATAGGAAGAGGCGATATGCTTTACAGTCCCCTCGGTGCGATAAAACCCCTGCGTGTACAGGGATGCTTTGTTTCGGACAAAGAAGTGGAAGCCGTCATAGATCAGGTGAAACTCAACGGCGAAGCAAAATACGACGAAAGCGTCCTTGAAAAAATCAAGCGCATTGAGGCGCAGTCCGCAGGCGGCGGAGCGTCCTCCGACGGAGACGGGGAAAACAGTAAGGAAGACCCACGGCTGATGGAGGCTATAGAGTGCGTGGTGGATAAAGGAATCGCCTCCACGAGTATGCTCCAGCGTTTCCTGGGACTGGGTTATGCGAGAGCGGCAAAGGTCATAGACCAGATGGAAGCCAGAGGCATTGTCGGGCCCTTCCAGGGGTCAAAACCCAGAGAAGTGCTTATGACAAAGTCACAGTTTGAAGAGTGGCGCGCACGTAACGAAGAGTAAGGACAACAGGATGGACAGAAACAGGTTTCTTCCCGTAAGCCGTGAAGACATGGTACGGGAAGGTATAGAACAGTTTGATTTTATTTGCGTGACGGGTGATGCATATGTGGATCACCCGTCCTTTGGCACAGCAATAATAAGCCGTGTTATACAGGCAGAGGGATTCACCGTTGGAATAATCCCGCAACCGGACTGGAAAGATCCTGAGGCATTCCGGAAGCTCGGTACACCGAAGTACGCATTCATGGTCAATTCAGGGAATATTGACAGCATGGTCGCCCATTATACCGTTGCAAAAAAGCCCCGCAGTACCGATGCTTACTCCCCCGGCGGAAAAGCTGGACTGAGACCTGACAGGGCTGTGGTCGTATATTGCAACAAAATAAGGGAGGCCTTCGGGGACATTCCCATAATCATCGGAGGACTTGAAGCCTCACTGCGCCGCTTTGCCCATTATGATTACTGGCAGAACGATGTGCGGAGAAGCATTCTCATAGATTCCTCCGCCGACCTTCTGAGTTACGGTATGGGAGAACTCATAACAAAGGAGATCGTCCACCGTTTTGCCGACGGGCAGACCGTCTCCGAAATGACGGATATCCCGGGAACCTGCTACATAAGCCGGTTCCGTCCGCCGGATTGCGTGGAATGCCCCTCATTTGAAGAGGTCAGAAAAAGCAACGAAAAATACGCCACAGCAACCCGTATACAGTACGAAAACCAGGATCCTTATGCGGGAAAAACTCTGGTTCAGAAGCATTCTCTTCGTTGGCTCGTGCAAAATCCCCCTATGCGTCCTCTTACAACAGAGGAAATGGACGAGACCTACGCCTTGCCATATACCAGGACGTATCATCCGATGTATGAAAAACTCGGAGGTGTACCGGGGCTGGCGGAGGTTGAACAGAGCATTACCCACAACCGGGGATGCTTCGGCGGATGTAACTTCTGTTCCATAGTTTTCCATCAGGGAAGACTGATAACCTCACGGAGTAAGGAATCCGTGGTAGAAGAAGCGAAAAAGATAACTGAGGGTCCGAATTTCAAGGGATACATACATGATATAGGCGGCCCTACCGCAAATTTCAGGCATAACAGCTGCGGCAAAAAGGTAATGTGCAAAGACCGCAAATGCCTTGCCCCCGATCCCTGCCCCGCAGTGCGTGCCGATCATGCGGAATACCTTGATATTCTCCGGACCGTAAGAGGTCTGCCAAAAGTCAAAAAGGTGTTTATACGCTCCGGAATACGGTTTGACTATCTTATGCTTGACAAAAACGATGAGTTTTTCAATGAGCTGGTCAGATATCATATTTCCGGACAGCTTAAGGTCGCGCCGGAGCACTCCTCGGACAGAACCCTTGAAAAAATGGGAAAACCGAGATTCAGGTACTACAAAAAATTCTGTGATAAGTATTTCGAACTCAATAAGAAATTCGGATGCCGCCAGTTTCTTGTTCCGTATCTGATGTCATCCCACCCCGGATGCACCCTCAACGATGCAATAGACCTGGCGCTCTACATAAAAAGTATAGGCTATCAGCCCGAGCAGGTTCAGGACTTCTACCCTACCCCCGGAACAGTCTCCACGTGTATGTTCCGCACGGGACTTGATCCCTTTACCATGAAACCGGTGTATGTTGCCCGTTCCGCAAAAGATAAAGCCATGCAGAGAGCGCTCATGCAGTTCAAAAACCCTAAAAACCGGGAGCTGGTCCTCGCCGCACTTCGTCAGGCCGGAAGGACAGACCTGATAAAAGTGCTGAAATAAAGCGGAAAAGTCGGATTTTGTCGAAATCTGTTTCTTTTTGCGTTTAACAAATTCTTAATAAAAATGTCTTTTTTATAACATAGAAAAAAAACATATTGACAAGCTGTGAATTTTATGCTATAATAAATCAAGATAAGCGTGACAAAGGCTTGTCAAAAGGTTTGCAACCGTTGAAAAAGTTTACTTTTTGTCGCTTATCTTACTGTAAGAAGTTTTGAACTGGGGGTTGTTACGATGGATAAAATTATTCTTATTGCGGATGACAACAAGGATATTGTCGATATCCTGAAGGTTTATGCGCAAAAAGAGGGCTACAAGTGCGTGTGCGCTTATGACGGCGAACAGGCTATGAAGATGTATAAGGAGTTTAACCCCATCCTCATACTGCTTGATGTTATGATGCCCAAAATGAACGGCTTCGACGTGTGCCGTCAGATACGTCAGAACTCCAACGTTCCTATTATAATGGTAACGGCGAAAAACGAAGAAGCGGATCGTATCCTCGGTCTGGATATAGGCGCCGACGACTATGTGGTCAAGCCCTTCTCCCCCCGTGAAGTAATGACCCGTATAAAGGCGGTTCTCCGCCGTGTTTCCGACGACGTTTCCGATGAGCATTCCAAGCGCATCGAGATCGCCGGACTGGTCGTGGACATGAACTCCTATGAGGCTTCCGTTAACGGCAAGCCCGTGGTCCTGACAAAGAAAGAGATTGAAATAATCTGGCTCTTTGCCTCCAACCCCGGAAGAGTGTTCACCCGTGACCATCTGCTTGAGAATATCTGGGGCTACGAGTATTTCGGCGATACCCGCACCGTTGATACCCACATCAAACGTATCCGTACCAAGCTGAACCTTGACAATACCGTCAATTTCGATATCAAGACCGTTTGGGGTGTCGGCTACAAGTTCGAAGTAAAATAATAAATGTCCATCTTCAAACGCCTGTCCTTTAAGATGGCAGTAATATTCATATCGGTAACAGTGCTGGTGGTTGCGATCACCGGTACTGTTTTCGTGTTTTTGTTTAATGACCATTCCTATAAGGATAAAAAACAGGTACTTATGGACACAGCGGAGGCATACGCCGATCTTCTGACCTCCGAAGCGACCATATACTCCAAGGGGCTGACATTCGAAAAGCTCCCCGCATACACCTCCGTTACCAAAAACACAGGAGAGGCTGCAGTCTGGATATGCAAATCAGACGGTTATTTTCTTACAGATACACCGGGAATAAGACCGCTGTCGCTGCTGGATCTGACTAAGCCTCAGAATGAACTTTTCGCTAGGTGTATGAAGGGCGAAAAGATTATAACGACCGCTTTTTCCGAGGATTTCGGGCAGGAGACCCTGTCCGCCATGGTTCCGGTATACGATGCGGCCACCGCAAATCAGTATGTAAAGAGAATAGCTGCCGTTGCGGTCTTGCACTCCTCCACGAAAAGCATAAGAGACACGCTCAACGACGTTTCCGTGACCCTTGTGGTAACCTTTGCCCTGGCAGTAGCTCTTGCCTCTGTTGTCGCAGGACTTTTATCAAGAAAAGTGACCCGTCCTGTCCGGGAAATGTCCGTTGCGGCTTCAAGGCTTGCGAAGGGTGACTTTTCGGTGGATATAAGCACCGATGCCTCTGGGGAACTGAGCGAACTGTCCGTGGCTCTGAACAGGCTGGCAGCAAACCTGGATACAAGCTTTACCAAACTCAAAACAGAGAACGACAAGCTTTCCAACATAATCAACAACATATCCGACGGACTGGCATCATTTGACTCAAATATGCGCCTTATCCAGTATAACTCATCCCTCCTTGCCATGTGTGATGAGGGACAGTTCCAGGATCCGGCACTCAGGGATATGATAATCCAGGTCATGCAGGACGGCAAACAGCAGTCAATGGTAATGGAAGGCAAGGATATACTCAAGTTCACCGCAACCAGGGTAATGAACGGGGACGAGGTGAACGGCGCGGTGGTTATTGTCCAGGATATAAGCCAGTCGGAAAGACTGGAGAAACTGCGTAATGAATTTGTGGCAAACGTTTCCCATGAATTCCGCACTCCTCTTACCATAATCAAGGGGTCGGTAGAAATACTTACCGACGGAGTTCTTGACACAGAAGAAGAAAAAATGCCCTATTATAAACGTATAGAGACCGAAACCGTTGCCCTAGAAAAACTGGTAAGGGATCTGCTTGATACGTCCAAATATAAGGCAGGAAAGATCATTCTTGAGCTGAAACGCTTCGACATCAATCCGATGCTTGCGGATATAGTTGAAAAGATGCGTGATGTGGCAAAAAAGAAAAAGCAGATACGTCTCGATTTTGCCGGATCGTCCCTCCCGGACATCATGGGAGACAGAGACAGACTGCGCCAGGTATTCATTATCCTCATTGATAATGCCATAAAATTTACCCCGGAAAACGGCGTTATAACCGTTTCCGTAAAATCCGATGCAAAATATGCTTACTTTACCGTCAGGGATACGGGAATAGGCATAAGCGAAGAGGATCTCCCGTTCGTTTTCGAACGCTTCTATAAAGCAGATAAATCCAGAGGAGGCTCGGAGACCGGGTCCGGGCTGGGGCTGAGCATTGCATGGCACATTGCCGATCTGCACAAAGGAACGATAAAAGTCGAGAGTGAACAGGGTGTCGGAACAGCGTTCACCGTGGTGATTCCCCTTGCAACTGAAGAAAACTCCGGAGAAGATCCGGAAGAACAGATCCGTTAAAAGTTTAAAACAGGCTCTGCCGGGAAGTATTTTTCCGGCGGGGCTGTATTTTTCGGTAAAACGGAACAAAAACAGGAGAAATACGTCATAACGGCAGAAAAGAAATAAAAATATCGAAAGGAACCTTCAAAAATGAAAAAAGCACTTGTTATTCTTCTGACCCTTATCCTGACGGTATGTCTGTTTGCCGGATGCAAACATCAACCTGCCCCGTCAATACCGGACCTGGCATATTCCGCGGAAGAAATGATGGATCTGGTAAAGGAAAAAGCATCGTTGAATCTCAGCAACTACTCTTTTAAAGTCTCCGATGAGGGAGGGTTTATCTGCTCCGGGATCAGGAGCGTTGACCTTGTGGAAGAGGATGCAGTAATGTGCGAACCGGATTTCGGCGGCGGATTTTCAATAACAATGGTAAAGGTCAAGAATGCCGCCGATGCGGAAAAAATCCGGGACGAAATGAACGCAAATCTTGATACGGGCAAATGGATATGCATGTTTGCGGAACACCTGACAGTAACGGTAAACGGCAGATATGTAATGTCAGTAATGACCTCCGAAGCCGAATGCGAACGTATATCACAGGCCTTTGCCGATGTTTATGCGGAAGTCACGGAAGCAAAATAATCTGTCACAAAAGTAAAACAGGCGGTCCGGTCCCGGACTGCCTGTTTTAAATATTCATTTCAGAATCAGATAAACCGTCTCCGGATTCCGTACATCATGCCGCAGGATGAATTTCAGCCATTTTCGAGGTCTGACGCTGAGCCATGACAAGGTTATAATACACGCCTTTTTTCTTCATCAGCTCATCGTGTGTTCCCTGTTCCGCAACCTTGCCTTTATCAAGAACAATAAGCCTGTCCGCGTGTCTGAGGGTGGAGAGCCTGTGGGCGATCGCAATTGTGGTCCTTCCCTTTGTAAGAGTCTCCATTGCGGTCTGAATCTTTTCCTCTGTTCCCGCATCAAGGCTTGCCGTAGCCTCGTCGAGTATGAGTATAGCCGGGTCACGGAGTACCGCGCGGGCTATCGCTATGCGCTGCCTTTCTCCCCCGGACAGGGTATAGCCGCTCTCCCCGACAACTGTATTGTAAGCATCTGGCAGGCGTATGATGAATTCATGGGCATTGGCTATCTTGGCAGCGGCGAAGACCTGCTCCGGAGTCGCCTCCGGCCGGGCATAAAGTATGTTGTCGTAAATACTTCCCTGGAACAGAAACGTTTCCTGGAAAACCACGCCTATACTGTCGCAAAGGGTCTGCCTTGATATCTTACGTATGTCCGTTCCGTCTATGAGCAACGCCCCGGAATTTACATCGTACAGTCTCATGATCAGATTTATCAGAGTGCTTTTACCTACACCCGAATGACCCACAAGACCTATCATCTCCCCTTTCCTGATATCAAGAGTGACGTTTTTCAGTACCGGTTCATAGCTCTTGTAACCGAAGGTCACATTCCGGAATGAAATATTGCCCTTAATCTCCGTTTTCAGAGCATCGGGAGTATCATCGATCTCCACCGGTTCGTCCAGGATCTCGTTCAGCTTTGCCATGCTTGTCGCCGCATTCGCTATATCTTTGGGAAGGCTTGCTATCCATCTCAGAGGACCGTAAATATATGCGGTATAAGTGGAAAGCTGAGTCAATTCGCCCAATGACATCGTGCCGCCGATAAGAGAACTGCCCAAAACGGCCTGCGCGCCGAAAAACAGAACAAAGAATTCTCCTATGCTGATAAGAAATCTCAGCGGAGGAAACAGCAAAGCGAACGCACGTTCCGCATCGGTCGAGACCTCAGCAAGTCTGGTGGATGCGTCTCCGAATTTTTCCACCTCCTGCTTCTCCGTTCCGAAGGCTTTGACGACCCGTATACCCTTGATTATATCGTGAAGAATACCGTTTGCGGTTGACCCTGCGACCCACTGACGGACGTATTTCATATGTATGAACGTCCAGAAACGGGTAGTAAGGAACAGAACAAGCGGAATGGGAATGAGTATCATCAGTGCAAGCAGTGGTCTGGTAACAAACATATACACAGAGACACCGATAAAGATAACACCGACCTCGATTATCCAGGATATCTGTTCCTGCATAAAAGAAGAAACCCTTGAAGTATCCTCCGTCACCCTTTTGATCAGGTCGCCCGGAGTATGGCGGGAAACGGCAGAAAGAGACAGCTGCTGTATTTTGATATAAAGCCTGCGCCGCAATTCATCGGAAAAAGAGGTTGAACCTCTGTTTATCAGTCTTTGGGCAAAAATGCCCAGCAGTTTGCTTACCGCATGGCATGCGAGCATGGAAAGAACGAGCAGTATAACCGCAGGTACGGGATCCGTAGCCCATTCCGCACCGCCCTGTGATGCCGGATAGAGATATCCATCCACAAGCTGACGGTTTATGGCAGGGACTGCGAGCATGACAACATTGGACAGAAGCACAAGAAGACTGCCGAAAAGGAACAGAGGGATATAACTCTTTCCTATCTGAAGCATGCGCTTGAAGACAGACGTTCCTTTTGCGCATTTTGAGCAGACCGTAGTTCCCGGAATAAACTCTGCACCGCATTTGGGGCATACCGTGTCTATGTGCTGCATAGGTGTATATTCGCCCTCGGAAAGGGTGAAATTTGCCGCCTTCATAAACTCTGACATAGGCTTCATGAGGCTTTTCGTAAAGCGGCACACATATATGCGGTCACCGTTCCGGAGCTTAGCTTCAAGGGAAGCACAGCCCAGGTGCGAAGAGATGAAGAACTCCTCCACGGAGTCGAAATCAAACTCATTTTCGGTCCTTGCGGCGGTTGCCACACGGACATTTCTTTTTCCTTTGTCCTCCGTAACGGATATTTTTCCGTCACAGAGATTTCCGTCGGAATTTATATCGTATCCGACAGTATAAAGTTCTTTTATTTGCCGGTTTTGTTCGGACACTGTCCGACCTCCTTCCCGTCCTCAGACAAGGAATGTATTCAGCTTTTTCAGACTTCCCGGATCAAGGGCGGAAATGTCACTGATGTGATATCTGTTTCCGTCCACGTCCGTGATCTGAACTCTTTTTCCGTCAATAAACCGTACATTCCGTACAAAATCCCTGACAGCGAAACTCCGTTTCCCCTGCACGGTCTCCGTATCGAAGTACATAAAGCCCATACTGTCCACGATGGACATTATTTTTGTTATTTCGGGGCTGAAGTAGATCATATCCAGCTGCTTGCGCAAGACCGCCCGACTGTTTTTGTCAAGCTCTGCCATGTCGGAAATTATTCCTATTTCCTTTCCCTCGCCGTCACTTATACTTATGTATTTATCCGGCATTTTGTGGGGAAGAGCCCTGGCGATCTTTATCTTCGGATACTTTTCGCCTTTATATTCCATATTTGCGTATCCGTTACCGGACTCGGTCAGGATCACCTGTGCCGGATCCAATATACCGATATCCGTAAGAGCATTCTTCTGTTCCATTCCGTCACCTCCGGTTAATCAAATCCTATGAATTTCAGAGCATCGAACTGAAGTTTATACAGCTTTGCGTATTCTCCCTTTTTCTTTATGAGCTCATCATGCGTACCGTATTCCACCATCTTCCCGTCGTCGATGACAGCTAAAACATCAGCGTCCCGGAGAGTGGACAGCCGATGGGCGATTGCGATGGTCGTCCTGCCGTTCTTCAGTTCCGATATCGACTGCTGTATCCTGCGTTCGGTCTCCGTATCCATTGAAGCGGTAGCTTCGTCAAGGATAAGTATTTTCGGATTCTGGATGATCGCACGGGCTATGGAGATACGCTGTTTCTGTCCGCCGGAAAGATCCTGCCCCCCGGCTCCTACCCTGGTCTCATATCCGTCGGGCAAAGCCATTATAAACTCATGGGCCGCCGCAGCCTTTGCCGAGGCTATTACCTCCTCCATGGTTGCATCCGGACGGGCGTAACGTATGTTGTCGGCAACAGACCCGATAAAAAGGTATATTTCCTGACTTACAATTCCTATATTGCGTCTCATGTCGGCAGTGGCAATATTCCGGACATCAACCCCGTCAATGGATATTGAGCCGGAATTGACGTCATAAAGCCTTGCCATAAGGTTAACTATGGTACTCTTTCCCGCGCCGGTCTTGCCGACTATTCCGACCATCTGTCCGGCTTTGACGGACAGGGACAGGTTTCTTATAACCGGATGCCCCGCATCATATTCGAAGCTCACGTCCTTAACGTCTATATTACCCCTCATCTCCGGCATGGAAACAGGATTTTCAGCCTCTTTGACGTCGCTTTCCGCATCCGTTACTTCAAATATACGCATAGCGGAATCCATGCATCTGGACCACCAGTTGGAAATGTACGCAAAGAATTCAAGGGGACCGTACAGCATGGAAAGATATGCTATGAAAGTCATCAGCTTACCGACCGTCATACCGTCAACGCCTCGGACGATCATTATGCTGCCGACGCACAGCACCGCCATATTTGCCACCACGGTGGCGAATGAAAGGGCAGGAAACCAGGTTCCGGAGGTATTTGCGACACGAAGATCAGTAACTCTCGTTGCGTTGCTGTAATCCGAAAAACGTCTGTCCTCCTCCTGCTCCGTCGCGAAGGCCTTTATTATACGCTGCCCGGTCATTGTCTCGCTTATGTGGCTGTTCATCCGGGAAGAATTGACCCATGCGGTATAATGCATCTTGCGGAATTTACGGCGGAGGACTTTATATGCGGACACGATTATCGGTGTAACACTGACCGCAATCAGCGCAAGTTTCCAGTTCATCACGAACATTATGACCGTGGCGCCGATGAATGTGGCGGCATCCATCACAACTCCGGGAACTCCGTCAACGAAGAACCAGTAAATATTGTTTGAATCGTTATTGACCCGTGAAATAAGCTGTCCGGTCTGTTTCCCGGTATAAAATCCCACCGAAAGCCGTTGCATAGCGGAGAATATCTTGACCTTAAGGTCATTCACGACCCAGGGAACGACACCAGCAACAACGTAATTCTGAAGCATTTCCAACCCCAGCTGCAAAAGCCGCGCACCTATAATTATCAGCATTACAAGCCCGACCTTGCCGTACAGCGTGTCGTCCACACCGGGGGTAAGGACATTGTCATATAAGAGTTTGGTCCCGAAATAGGGGGAGACCACACCGAAGACAGAGCCAAGGACCAAAGTCAGGAAAAACAGGGCGAGTTTTTTGCCGTAAACGAAGAAAAAGCCCATGAGCCGTCTGAAAACGGACTTCCGGTCAACACATTTGGGACAGATCTTTCTATCCGGATCCGGATATCTCCGTCCGCATTTCGGGCAGTACAGTTCCCTGTCATCATCAGCCTTCTCAGAAAACTCCTCTCCTCTCCGGAAGGCATCAAACCTCCTTGTGAGATGGTCAAACCTCCCCGAAATCCCTATTGAAAAACGGCAAAGTTCCTTATCCGGAACAGATTTATCGGCATAGTGAGCAACAAGACGTGCCGTACTGACAAATCTTTCGACTTCAAGACGCTCCACACCGGAAATATCTCCGAAGTCAAATCCGGTCAGAGTATACCCGACAACCGGATGATGAAGTTTACCGGAGGTCCTGACCTGTTCTCTGCCGTAAAAAACATACCACCGGTTTTTATCAAACATGAACCAACAGTCGGAAAAGCTGTCATCCGGCATTAAATCAAAGCTTTCATAGGCAATTATATCCATCAGACATATCCCGCGCCGGGTCATATCCTCCCGGAGATATCCGGGAATTATATCAAGATAATTCAGATCGGGCAAGTTTTCGCCCCCTTCGGAAAATCAATTTAAAAGCTAAGGCAATTAAGTTTATAATACAACGAAAATCAGCAAAAATCAACCTTTTTTACAAAGGTTTCAAACACTACATACTTTGTTCAAACCGCTGACATTGTACCCAGTAAAATTACGGGACAAAAGCTCTGACCGTTCATTTGTGTTCGTTTACGTTTCACTAAAATACTGATATTATCCGGAAGAAACGCATCCGTTTTCCGGATCGTTCCGGATTCAGTATTGACCAGTTCTTCACAGAGATGAATCTGTCCCCCTCATCGGTCAATATCAGTCATACCGTGCCTGTATAAGCAACTGTTTCCGTCGGTATGGAAATAATATCGTCTGTGGAAAACGTATCGAAAATTCCATTGATTTCTTTCAGATATTCCGGATATTTTTTATCGTTCTCCTTCAGAGAATACGAGGAAGACAGAACCCGGTTGATATAACACTGCCGGTCATACGTCTGAGTATTGTCAGCACGGAAGATATCGCACTCTCCCGAGAAGAAAGCTCTGCATTTTTCATCGCTTATACCGTTTGAAAAACCGCAAAACTCTGGGTTGTATTTATGCCTCAAATCAACAAGAGCTTTTGTACAGGCTGCTTTTTCATCCCTGGAATTATAGACAATCATAACTTTCCCGCCGGGTTTCAGAATACGTGCGGATTCTTTTCTGAACGCTTCAGGGTCAAACCAGTGAAATGCCTGTGCGGCAGTTATAAAATCGACGGATCTTTCTGGCAACCCTGTATCGCCGTCACTGCCGTTGACCGAAATGAAGTCTTTGTCGTGGGACAACTTCTCTTCCGCCTTTTTCCTCATATCGCCGTTCGGTTCCACCGCAAAGACCCGATACCCGCAATACAGCAACTGCCCGGTGAAAATACCTGTGCCGGAACCGATATCCGCAAAGACACTTCCGGCGGGAATATGTAAAATATTTTTCAGATAGTCAAAAAGTCCAGTGGTATATTTGGGTCTTGCTTTTGCGTAGATTTCACCCTTGCCGTCAAAACGGTTCGTATAATTCATTACAGTTCAGCTCCGTAAATTCAGATTTATCAATGGACTCACCCATAGTTTTTGCTACAGATTTTTTTGTATATGCGTATTACGCATATTATACCACTGATCCGTTTGATTGTAAATACCTGAAAACATCAAATAGGAATGTACGTCAGTAAAAAACAGATGTAACGTCACCCGGGCGGACGTATCATGAAATTCAGTTTTATAGTTATCGTAACGACTCCTGCTCTGTCCATATTGAACCTTTGGAAATTCAATTTATTATAACATAAACATACTGTTTAAATTTTTCCAACGCTTCGCGCCGGGGCAAAAAAATAACGGTCTGTAAGAAAACTTACAGACCGATATAGTTGGTGCACCATCACGGATTCGAACCGGGGACCCACTGATTAAGAGTCAGTTGCTCTACCAACTGAGCTAATGGTGCATAAGGAGTCGGCATTGACCTATTTTCCCGGGACGTTGCCATCCAAGTATCTTCGGCACCGG
>CAJLLT010000027.1 GCA_905207625.1 uncultured Eubacteriales bacterium
ATTTATCAGTGTTCGAATATTTCATTGAATTCCGATTCAGTCAGCTTTTCTTTTTGCAAAAGAGCCTGAGCAACGGCTTCAAGTTTATCCCTGTACTCGGTAAGGACCGATGTCGCTTTCGCATAAGCAAGGTCAATAAAGCGTTTGATTTCTTCATCGATCAGTTCGGAAGTCGCTTCGGAAAAGTTCTTATGTGTTGCAAGTTCGCGCCCCAGGAATACCTCGTCATTGTCACTGCCGAAGTTTACGGGACCGAGTTTTTCGGACATACCGTAAGAAACCACCATTTTTCTCGCGATACTTGTAGCTCGTTCGATATCGGAGGAGGCTCCGGTGCAGATATCGTCCAGGCAGAGTGCCTCAGCCGCTCTGCCGCCGAGGGTCATGGCGATGGTCTCAAACATTTCGGTTTTGGAGACATGGCTGTTATCGTCATCGCTCCGGGTAAGAGTATATCCGGCAGCCATACCACGTGGAATAATGGAGATATGCTGAACACTTTTCTGGGTGGGAAGAACTTTCGCAACCACCGCGTGTCCCGCTTCATGGTAAGCGGTGATCTTTTTGTCTTCATCCGTAACGATCCTCGAGGGCTTCTCCACGCCCATGACGACCTTGTAGAAGGCGTCCTCAATATCCTTCATGGTTATCTGCTCATTACCGCGTCTTGTTGCGATAATAGCACTCTCATTAAGGATATTTTTGAGTTCTGCCGGGGCAAAACCGGCGGTGTTACGTGCTATTGTCTTCAGATTTACGTCATCCGCAAGGGGTTTGTTGCGGGCATGAATCTTAAGAATAAGCTCTCTTGCACCCACGTCGGGAAGGTTTATTGTGATCTTCTTATCAAAACGACCGGGGCGGAGGAGTGCACTGTCCAGAACGTCCGGGCGGTTTGTTGCAGCCATGACTATTACGCCTTCGTTTTCTTCAAAACCGTCCATCTCCACCAGGAGCTGGTTCAGCGTCTGCTCTCTTTCGTCATGTCCGCCGCCGAGGCCTGCGCCGCGCTGTCTGCCCACGGCATCGATTTCGTCTATGAATACGATACAGGGAGCATTTTTCTTTGCCTGTTCGAAGGTATTACGGACTCTGGATGCACCTACACCGACGTAAAGTTCAACAAAGTCTGAACCTGAAATGGAAAAGAAGGGGACTCCGGCTTCGCCTGCGGTTGCCTTTGCAAGGTAGGTCTTACCCGTTCCCGGAGGGCCGACAAGCAGAATTCCTTTAGGAATGGTTGCGCCCATATCCTGGAATTCTTTCGGAGATTTAAGGAAGTCAACGACTTCTTCAAGTTCCTGCTTTTCTTCATCCGCACCGGCAACATCCGCATAGGTGATCTTGCTTTTGGAGGTGTCGTTAAGTTTAAGCCTTGCTCTGGAAAACGTCATTGCACGGGTGTCATTGGTCATCCGGCTCGTGAACATCATGACCATTATAACGCCTGCAGCAACGAGAAGTATCGTGGGAAGTATGGAAACCCAGACAGAGGTTTCCTTCGGCCTTATGAGATCATAATCCGTCAGAGTCTCTGAGTTTTCAAGATACTGGTCGATCTTTTCGAGGAAAAGAGCGGGACTGTACAGTTTGTAATCAAAACGGGAAACTCCGTCAATGGCTTCTTCGGGTACTACTTCGAATTCAAGGATGTAGTTATCAATCTTGAATTCCTTTACTTTATCGTTTTTAAAGTATTCGATGACTTTCTTGTAGGACATGTTTGTCTTTGACTGGCTGTTATACACCATGTATACCAGGGAAAGGACCATGCCGAAAGTTATCGCTATAAGAAGAATGTTTCTCCACTGGAATTTTTTCAAGTCCGTATTCACTCCTTATCAAAATCGACAATGCCGATGTAGGGCAGATTTCTGTATTTTTCGTCGTAATCCAAGCCGTAACCTACGACAAATTTATCTTCAATTTCAAAACCGCAGTAGTCCAGGTCCACCTTAGCCACTCTGCGTTCCGGTTTATTGAGCATTGCGCATATTTTCAGGGAACCGGGATTCCGGGTTTTAAGCATTTCAATTACTTTAGACAACGTATAGCCGCTGTCAAGAATGTCTTCGACTATGAGTATGTCATATTCCGAAATATTGATATCGAGGTCCTTAATGATCTTGACGTTACCTTTGGAGGTCGTTCCGGAGCCGTAGCTTGAGATTATCATGAAGTCTATGGCAAGAGGCAGGTCTTTGCAGGCTCTCATAAGGTCAGTGAGAAAAACCACGGATCCTTTGAGAATGGCAACCATCAGCAGTTTTCGGGGGCTTGCGGCATAGTCTTTCGTAATCTCTTTTCCGAGTTCTTCGACCCGTGATCTTATCTGCTCCTCGGTTATATAAACGGAAACATGCTCGCTCATACTTGATTTTACCTATCCTTTTTGATTATTATTCATTTTTAGTCGTAATTCTTGATATATACACAGATGTCAACCGGGTTTTTGCCGGGGGAAAAACTTTCCGTTGCTCCGTAACCTGCGACCCAGGCTATTTCATCCTCCGAGGTAATCAGAGGAATACTGTCTCTTCTGTCCGAAGGTATTTTGTCGTCTATCAGCAGTTTTTTAAGCAGCTTTTCCGGACGCTTGGGAAATCTGACCCTGTCTCCCGATTGTCTTTGGCGGACGTAAAGATGTGCTCCGGGTTTACAGGAAAAAACGTTTTTGCACGGGCAGTCGTTCCGGACCGGTCTCAGTGTGATCTCAAATCCGGACAAACAGACCGTTTCGTTAATTGTAATCCCAGTTTTTGGTATAATTATGACATCACGGGTAAGTTTATCGGGATTTATGAAAAAAATTCTGTCATAACCACGCACGGCGTAAGTATTTTCGCCTATAAGAACTCTGTCAGAAGTCTTTGCTTCAGTCACAAGCCGACAGAGATCCGCTGTCTGTAGGTATGTCAGATCAAAACCTGCGTCCCTTGCCGCAAGGCGGACAATTCTTGACAGAAGCGCAGGGGAGAGTTTCGATATCTGGGGCAACAGAAGTTCACGGTTGCAATCATGAAAAATTTTCAGAGCTTGTCCGCTGAGTTCATTTTCGTCGTTTGTTGCTGAGGTTATGAAACGAAGGAACGCGTCGTCCAATGACGGGTTGATCTGCCTGAGAACAGGAATTACCTGATTCCTTATCTTGTTACGGGAATATACGGACTCATCGTTGGTCTTGTCACAATAGAACGGTGTGCCAGTGACACGGCAATACCCGATTGTCTCATCCTTTGAACATCTCAGAAGGGGACGAACCACGTTGTCCTCACGTTTTGGGCTTATTCCTGTGGCACCGTTAAGGCCGCTGCCCCGGATCAGGTTAAGGAGTAGCGTCTCTGTATTGTCCGAGCCGTTGTGTGCGGTGACTATGTGGGTATAAGCGAGCCGGTGCCGTACAATATCAAAAAAAGCGTAGCGTATTTCCCGGGAAAAGTCTTCGCTGGACGCAGTTTTTCTCATCTTTTCCACATCAACGGACACTGAATGAAAACTTACGCCGTAATTCCGGCAGAATTCCCGCACCCCGGCTTCTTCGTCAGAGGCTTCGGGTCTTATACAGTGATTTACAAGGGCGACGGTAAAGGGAAAGTCAAACAGTTTCCTGTTTTCAATGAAAAACCGGAGCATTGCCATTGAATCAGAGCCTCCGGAGACCGCAAGAACAGCACCGGTGCAATCGTCAAAAAGACGCTCTCTGCCGATGAAATCCAGTACTTTTTTTTCAAAATCAGTCTTTGTTATCATATTTGGGCTTTACGTCAACAGCACGGAAGGAGGTATGGCTTCCGTCCCAATGTACCTGGATCTTTCCGGTCTGACCGTGTCTGTTTTTCGCGACGATTATTTCTCTCATATTTGAGTTCTCCGCATTGTCATCCTTGTTTATGAAAATAACAACGTCCGCATCCTGCTCAATAGAACCGGAATCTCTCAGGTCGGAGAGTCTGGGGGTCTTGTCCCCCTGTCTCTGCTCTATGCTACGGGACATCTGGCTGAGAACCAGAAGGGGAACATTGAGCTCTTTAGCCATTATTTTGAGGGAACGTGTAAGCGCGGATATCTGCTGAACCACGTTTTCTCTGGATGAAGAATCGGTCATCATAAGGCCCAGATAGTCGATTATGACAAGTCCGAGATTTTTCCTCTGACGGAGCTTGGACTTTACTTCGTTTACAGACACGTTTGCGGTGTCGGATAGAAAAAGCTTCGTATCCTTGAATTTCGGCCACATACTCTGAAGAGCCGACCAGTCATCTCTCGAGAGCTTTCCGGAACGCAGGACTTTACTGTCTATTGCAAGAACGTTGGAAATAACTCTTTGCGCAAGCTCCGAGTTGGACATTTCCAGAGAGAAAAAGACCACGTCTTTTTTCGGATTTTCCTTTGAGAATTTATAGCAGGGGAGTTCACCCCGGGCTACATTATAGGCGATATTCAGAGCGAGGGATGTTTTACCGACACCGGGGCGGGCGGCAAGGATGATCAGGTTCCCCTTATTCAGTCCACCTATGAAATCATCCAGGGAGGAAATTCCCGTTTTAAGCGATTCAAACTGTCCCGTAGTGTCGTGTTCAATATCGGAAAACCTTTTCATTTCCTCATGAACCACTTCGTTAAGGGGTCTGAGTTGCATCTGCTGACGGTCAATGGAAATGTCGAAAAATCTCTGCTGAGCCTTGTCCAGTACCCCCGAGAGATCCTCGTTGTTGTAGCACATCTCGGAAACTTCCCTGCAGGTATCGATTATGTTGCGCAGAGACGACTTTTCCCTGATTATTTTGGCATACTGTTCCATATTCCCGATCATGGAGGACGCCTCCGCGAGGGAAAGAAGGTATTCCTTGTCGGTAGATTCGTCGAAACTGTCCGCTTCTCTCATTTTCTCAATGAGCAGAACGGGCTCTATCGGCATGGACAGGTTGTACAGTTCCAGCATTGCGGAAAAAATCCTGCGGTGCCTCGGTACATAAAAATTATCGGGAGTCAGGAGTATAACGGCTCTTTCCATCTGCTGCGGGTCCAGCAGAACAGAGCCAAGCACCATCTGCTCGGCTTCGGCACTGTAAGGAACTTTCTGCTCGTATTCCATCACAAGAACCTCTCGGGGAAAAGTTTATTCGGGTATAACGTGAATTGAAATTTTTGCCGCAATCTCGGGGTAAAGCTTTATTTCCGCATTATATTCGCCGTAGGTTTTTATTGCGGAGGACAGCGCAATCTTCTTTTTGTCAATGGTCAGACCGTTGACCTTTTCAAGTTCGTCGGCTATTTCTTTTGAGGTTATTGCCCCAAAGAGCTTAGCTTCACTGCCTTTAGCCTTTATTGTAACGGAGATCTTTTCAAGTGCCTGCTTTTGTTCAAGCGCATGCTGACGTTCTTCGGCACGTTTTTTTTCTGCCGCCGCGTTCTGCATATTTGCCGCGTTCTTATTTGCCGCAGTGGCTTCCACGGCAAGTTTTTTCGGGAAAAGAAAATTTCTGGCATATCCGTCAGAAACCTTGACGGTCTGATTTTTCTTTCCTATGGTTTTTACGTCCTGAAGTAAGATAACTTCCATAACTATTCAATCCCTTTCATTAGAGAATATTCTGAGGTGAACGCTGTTCGCTGATGTACTCATCAATCGCATTGGTAAGTTTGATATAAGCTTCTTTTATGTGCACGTCCTTCAGCTGAGTACCCGCCATAGACTGATGTCCGCCACCGTTGAGTTTTTCCATTATAAGCTGCACATTGACCGATCCGAAGGACCGTGCCGAAATGTTTATAGAACCGTCTTTCATTTCATAAATGGTGAATGACGCCCTCACGTTTTCAATGTTGAGCATTTCATCCGCAGCCTGCGATGTCGCGATTTTAGCATTGCCCGGTATGTCGAAATCGCATACCGAAATCGCAAATATATCCCGGTATATTTCGGCATTTCTGATAATCTCGGTTCTTGCCTTATAGGTGGGCATATCAGTCTGGAACATGAGTTTTACGTTTGAAGTGCTTGCACCTTTTGACCTCAGGTAGGATGAGGCGTCGAATGTACAGGTTCCGGTTTTAACCGTGAAACTCTTTGTATCAAGATAAATGCCCGCCAGCAGTGCGTCAGCTTCAACGGAGGTGAGACTGCACCCTTCAATGTATTCCACAATTTCCGTTACCATTTCACAGGCCGAGGAAGCATACGGCTCGTGGAAAAACAGAGTTGCGTTCTGTATGAAATCCGCACTCTTCCGGTGGTGGTCTATAACGACTATTTCTTTCGCATGCTCCAGAAGTTCCGGCATTTCGGTATATATCGCGCGGTGGGTGTCTGTAACCACAAGCATGGTATCCAGTCCCGCCTTCATCAGAGCCTCTTCCTTAGTGATAAACATGTCGGAATACTTCGGTTTATCCCTCAGGGTATTGAAAAGGGATTCGGCAAGGTTTGTGTCCTCGTCAAGTACGATATATGTATTCTTCTTCCTGGATCTTGCCACTGCAGCCATGCCTATACATGAACCGAGACTGTCCATATCGGCATATTTATGCCCCATGATGATGACATTATCAACCTCTGAAAGAAGTTCATCAAACCTGGTGGCGGTTACTCTCGATTTGATCTTAGCTCGGCTGTCATTAAGTTTTGTGTATCCGCCGTAAAATTCAAGACCGCTGTTGCGGCTGATCGCCGCCTGATCTCCTCCGCGGCTGAGAGCCATATCGAGGGCTTCCCGGGCTGCACGTTCGTTGTCGGTAAGGCTTGCCCTTTCAAGTCCGATACCTATTGACAGAGTAGGAGGCAGTTCGGTGGAAAGATCAAGTTCCCGGACATTGTCGAGTATTTCAAATTTCCCGGACACAAATTCATCCAGGTGTGCGCTTTCAAAGACGAAAACAAATCTGTTCGAATCAATTTTTTTCAGTATTCCCGACGAGCCCTGAGCCCATTTGCCTATTTCATCGTCGATTTTTGCAAGGGCTACAGAACGGTCGCTTTCCTTTGTGTTCCGGAAAAGTTCATCGTAGTTGTCTATCAGTATGTAGCAGACCACGGGTCGTGACGCATCATAATCTTTACGGAGCTGTGCATAATCGGTGCGGTCGAAAAAGTAGATGACAAAAAGTTCCGTATCATTGAGGATACAGCTGTCAATATACGTTTTAAAACTCTTGTCCCCGACGTGAACATCCGAAATCTTCTCATTCAGCAGACCTTTTCCGATGTCATCGGTATTCTGCAGGTCGGAGGCAAATTCCTCTCCGAAAGCGTCACAGAAGCTTTCGCTGAACCACAGAACGTCCCTGGCTTTATTGCATACGATGATCGGAATAGGGAACTCTTCAAGACGTTTCAAAGACGTAAGATCCATCATGGAAACGGTGTTACGGAGTATTTTTTTTATGTTACGGCGCATTATCTGCGCATAGATCTCATAAAACAGTATAAAGCATCCGGAGCAGAAGAGAAAAATATTGCTCAGAAGTCCCGGGAAAAAAATCTGAAACAGAATCGAAAAGACGGCGAGAACGACATAGGCTATCCTCGCGGTGACTGCCGTTACGAGATATTTTCCACGCATACTCTATTCCTCCCTGTTCGTCATCTTTTTGCGGAGATTCAAAGCCGAATCAGCAATAAGTCCGATAAGTGAGAGTATTGAAATACCCAGAGGGCATATGATCGAAAAGATAATAAAAAAAGTTATAAGGGATTTTGTGGTCGGGAAAGGCCGTTTTCTTCTGTTAAGGAAAAACGCCATAAAAGCAAGGCCTGTGTACGCAAACAGAAAATAACCGATCAGGTAGAAGTTTATAGCAGCTGTTGCCGCCAAGCCGGTGGGAAGAACTACCGAACCGATAAACACAACCAGATATATAAGAAAAAACGGTCTGGTCAGATGCGTATCGGCGAATTTGCCGAGATACGAAAGATCCGCCCCGAACTTATTGCTCAGGACCGATCTTGTGATCCAGAATACGGCGACAGTTACCGCAAGCACAAGTATGACCAGAATAGCGGGAAGGGAAGAGACGAAGGTGTTGTAAATTGCCTGTGTCATCTGCGAAATTTTTCCATCTGTCAGGTCTTTGACTCCGGTTCCCGTCATATATATTTCAACAGCCTGATTCAACGGTTCCTTAACGGACTCGAACAGGGGTTTTACAGCGGACATAATATCGAATGAGCCGGTTGTGGTATAGGTGAAAGCGACGGTCACGCAGAAAACGACTACAGAAAAAACGGCAAGTGTCGTTATGATAATGTCTTTAAGTCTGTTTCCGTGTCTCAGTGCACATCCGATGATTATTCCGGTAATGAATCCGGGAAATGTGAGAATGACGGCAAGAAATATATCATTGATCAGCACGAAACCTATACCTGTTGCCGCAAGTAACGCTATGACGGAAGCCCAGGTTCCAGTTGAATCGATATAGCTTGCAATTGCCGCAAATATGCCGCAGGCAAGGGCAACGGGAAGCAGCAGAATCGGGAAAAACAACGCAATGCAGACAGCCGCTGTTGCAATGGCGGGAAATATAAAACAGTAGGCTTTTTTTGCCATGATCTTTCTCCTGTTGTAAGTCAGATATAAGTTATATCTGTAACAAATCCATTATACCAAAAAATCCCGTAAAAATAAATAGCTTTACGCAGATTGTCGTAAATATTTTAAGTTTTTTCGCAGTTTTGTCATTGAAAAAAACACATTATAGTGTTATTCTTGACTTACTCTGTTTTTTCAGGGAGATAAAAATGAGTGTTTTTGAAGTCGTTCTGATCGGTCTGGGACTGAGCATGGATGCCGTTGCCGTTTCGATGTCCAACGGCATGGTCTACAGGTCCATGAATAAAGCGGAATTCTTCGGAAGTCCCGTGTTTTTCGGAGCTTTTCAGGGGATAATGCCGTTGCTTGGGTACTATCTCGGAAGTCTCTTTGCCTCAGTGATAAACAAGTATGCCGGAGTAGTCACGTTGCTGATACTCGGTGCGATTGGCGGCAAAATGATTTATGACGGTATCAAAGAGGGACGGGAAAAGAAGGATGAAACCCCGGTTTCCGGGACGCTGAGCCTCAGTATGCTGTTGCTTCAGGCTGTTGCGACAAGTATTGATGCTTTTGCCGTAGGAGTAGGTTTTTCCGTGTCAGGTGTTGAAATATGGTCCTCTGTCCTGATAATTGCCGCAACTACATTTCTGTGCAGCCTTATTGCCCTTATAGTGGGAAGAAAATTCGGCGATATCCTCGGTAACAAGGCCCAGATCGCCGGCGGCGCGGTTCTTGTGATAATCGGTATAAAGTCGTTTCTTACCAGTATTTTTTAGTAACTATTTCAATAGGTGTTATTGTATGACGGTTGAGTTCCGGATTCCCTGCAAGGTCCGACTTGACCGTCGTTTTCTTTACAGGCAGACCTGTTTCTTCCGCAAATTTTTCAGTTCGCTCAATCGAATCGAGAATATCTTTTGCCGTTGTTTCATCGCCGAGGTTTGAATTGTTGATCAATCCCGTTGCTTTCAGACAGGAAGCTCTTTCGATTTCCCTGAGAAGCTGTGCCATATCGCTGTCATCGGAGGACAGGGGACGGAAAAAATTCACAACATACAGCATTTCGTATCCCTGATCGGCAATTCTGGCACTGTATCTTCCGAGAACCGTTGCTCCTGCTTCGTCTCCTCCGATGTCCCATATCGCAGTGCAATCCCTGGAAAAAACCTGATGGATCTCAGCCGGGAGGGAAGGTACATCAAGGTTTGTATTCGCATACACGGGGGCAAGGACCTTTATCCCGTGCTGTTCCATTTCGTCTTTGCTGTCAAGGGAACGGAAATACGGGTTTACTATATCTGCATCTATAAGGATCACCGGTTTTGTGTCTTCTCCGGATCTTTCCAGAGCCATGTTTACCGCGACATTGCTTTTGCCGCTTCCGTAGTGTCCGGTTATAATGATGTGCTTCATGTTTCTCCTCAGTAAATTTAGTATTAGACCCTCCCCGTCAGGCTTTCCGTCTGACCGGAGAGGGCATTTTTCATACTTTCAGGCTTTGCGGTACAGGGACGGTCGGATCGAGGGGAAGAATGGTGTACCCCTTTGCCACAAGTCCTTCAATGATTCTGGGAAGAGCTTCAACCGTTGTGCCCTTTGTTCCGGTGTCGTGCATCAGAATCACTGCGGGGCTTCGGAGGGTTCCGTTGCCTTTATAGACACGGTTCATAACATTTTTCACTATCTGATCCGAAGACAAACCCTTACTTGAAGATGCGTCTCCGCTGTCTACATTCCAGTCGCAGTAGATCAGTCCCATTTCTTTCACCTGAGGAATGGCGACGGGAATCACGTCTTCCGCATTGCGGATAGTCGCATCAGACCCACCGGGAAAACGGAAAAAAGTCGGGAGAACTCCGGTATTCTCAAGTATTTCGGTCTGAAGCTTCTGAATATCAAGCAACAGAAAGTCCGCCCTGTCTTCAGCCGTCTGTCCGTCCATTATCTTGTAAAGAGTGTCCCAGTCATGGGAATAGGTGTGATTGCCTATAGTGTGTCCTTCACTTACGATACGGCGGTATTTTGCGGCATTGTTCTTTTTCCAGTTTGGGAAAAAAGTAGCCTTTACGCCGTATTCGTTGAGAATATCAAGGATCGTGTCGGTGTATTTGGATACACCATCATCAAACGTCAGGAAAGCGTACTTTCCGCCCTCTGTGTATTGGGATGTGTGGGACTCCGATCCGTCGGATTCCGCTATCTGCTTCTGGAGTTCTATGATCTGTTTTGTAAGAGCAGTATTTGTCTGTCTCAGAGCTTCGAGCTGTTCCTCCAGGCGCTGAGCTTTGACCGTAAGAGACTGAACCGTGCCTTCAGCGGATTCGAGAGCGTCAAGCTGAGCCTGCAGGGCTGCGGCTTTTTCCTCGTTCTGTCTGTACAGAGACTGAAGTTCCGAATAATCCTGAAGTTTTTGATCCAACTCCGTCTGAAGTCTGCCTGACTGCTGTTTTACTGAGTCAAGCTGCTCTCCTATGGAATCTATCTGCTGTCTGAAGGCTGAATTGTCCTCTTTCAGTTGTCTGAGCTGAATAAAAGAAAAAACAGAAAATGCAGCTGCTACGATAAAAAGTACCGCGAATACCGCCGAAACGATACGCATCAGTTTCAGTTTTGCGTGCAGACGACCCTTCTTCTTTTCTTCCAAAATGATTCACTCCTTCCGGAATCAATAAGCTTTGCCCCAGAGAACCATATGCTTTGCCGGTCTGCCGCAATAGGGACAGGTGTCGGTTATATGCTCCTGGTGCAGAGGGATACAGCGTGAGCCAACGCCGTAGTTTTCCTTGACACCTTTCTCGCAGGCTTCATCTCCGCACCACATCATCTTGATGAAACCGTTTCCGGCAGAGGTTACTTTCCTGAGTTCGTCAAGGTCGTGTACGGTAAAGGTCTTCTTTTCTCTGTCTGCAAGGGCTTTGTCGTACATATCTTTCTGTATCTTTTCAAGTGTCTGAGCAACCGTTCCGGCAATGCCGTCCAGGCTTACGGACAGCTTCTCTCCGTCAGTGCGGCACACGATCACGCAGGAGTTGTTTTCAATATCCCTCGGACCGATCTCTATTCTCATGGGAACGCCGCGCATTTCGTATTCGGAGAACTTCCAGCCGGGGGACTGTTCGGTGTCGTCAAGCTTCACCCTGACTCCGGCATCGGCAAGTATCTTCTTTATCTCCGCACATTTTTCAAGAACACCGGGCTTATGCATCGCAACGGGCACAATAACCGCCTGTATGGGCGCAATTCTCGGGGGTAGTTTGAGTCCGCTGTCATCGCCGTGAACCATGATCACCGCACCGATAAGTCTTGTCGTCACGCCCCAGGACGTCTGGAAAACATGGCAGAGCTGGTTGTTTTTGTCCGTATACTGAATGCCGAAGGCTTTAGCAAAGCCGTCTCCGAAATAATGTGAAGTTCCCGCCTGAAGAGCCACGCCGTCGTGCATGAGGGCTTCAATGGCATATGTTGCTTCCGCGCCGGCGAATTTATCGCTTTCGGTCTTTCTTCCTTTGATGACGGGCATAGCAAGATAGTTTTCGCAGAAATCGGCATAAACGCCGAGCATGCGTTCGGTTTCTTCAATTGCTTCCTGCGCCGTTGCGTGTATGGTATGACCTTCCTGCCAGAGGAATTCTCTTGAACGCAGGAACGGGCGGGTCGTTTTCTCCCAGCGGACAACGGAACACCACTGATTGAGCAGCTGCGGGAGGTCTCTGTAAGAATGAACTATATGAGAGTAGTATTCACAGAACAGCGTTTCGGAAGTGGGACGAACGCAGAGACGTTCCGCAAGGGGCTCGCTTCCTCCGTGAGTGACCCATGCCACTTCGGGGGCAAAGCCCTCAACGTGATCCTTTTCCTTCTGGAGAAGGCTTTCGGGGATGAACATGGGCATATAAACGTTTGAATGCCCCGTAGCCTTGAACATTGCGTCAAGATTTTTCTGGATATTCTCCCAGATGGCGTAGCTGTAGGGCTGCAGTACAACGCAACCTTTGACCGAAGAGTAATCAACAAGCTCCGCTTTGGTTACGATATCAGTATACCATTTGGCAAAGTCCTCATTCATAGAGGTAATCGCCTTGACCATTTTTTCTGCCATAAAATTCAGTTTCCGTCCTTTAAGTTTTTCCTTATTCAAACTATATTATAATACAAGACGCGCATTTTGTCAATGACAAATCTTCATATTTTTTGGATACGATCTTGCTCTGTTTCGTTATATTATAAGTAGGTGTAAAAACGTAAAAATCAATTCCTGAAAATTTTTAATAAATTGTTTGAATTATTGTTTCTATTTTTAGTGCATTATTTGTTGAAAATTTACGTTTTCTTTGTTATACTTGTAGCAACACTATAAATCTGACTGTCTTCTGACGGAGGTTAAACAATGGAAAAAGTGTGCAAAACCGGCATTTGTGTGCTGTTGGCGCTTTGCTCCTGCCTTATTCTTTTTGCGTGCCAGGGCAACACCGGTTTGTCTGAACTTAACACCGAATGGAGAACGGACACGTATTCCCGCGGCAAGGAACCTGTGCGTTCGGCGGATATGATCTCATATCCCGACTATGCCAGCGCTCTTGCGGCGGATAAGAAGTCCTCTCCTTACTATCTGAGCCTGAACGGGACCTGGGATTTTGCGTTTACGGCAAATCACAATTCCGTTCCCTCAAACTTCATGAAGTCCAACTTCGTGTATCCCGATGAAAACACGAAGGGCAACACTTCTTCCAAAACGGAGATACTTTACTGGGATACCATAACCGTTCCCTCCAACTGGGAGCTTTCCGGTTACGGTAAACCGTCCTATTCGAAGGCTGCATATGCCTGGGATCCCTCAGTAAAACCCGTCACCGTTCCCGAGATAGACAACGAGATCGGTCTGTACCGGAGAGTTGTGGATATTCCCTCTGACTGGTCCGGCAGGGAGATTTATATTTCCTTTGACGGCGTAGCTTCAGGATGTTATGTTTACGTCAACGGTGCTCTTGCCGGTTACGGAGAGGACAGCTATGCGACCAAGACTTTCCGGATTACCGACTATGTGAAACCCGGGCAGTCCGCTCTTGTTGCCGTGAAAGTTTACAAATATACGTATTCATCATGGCTCGAAGCTCAGGATTCCATAAAGCTCGGCGGCATTTTCGGAGATGTTTACCTGACCTCCGAACCCAAGACTTTTGTCAAAGATATTTCCGTTGCCGTTACCTTCGATGAGGATTACAACAATGCAACCCTGAAAATTGATGCCGACGTTGCAACCGTATCCGATTCAAACTCCGGATACAGTGCTGAGGTCGCCGTTGTCGGTCAGGACGGTCAGACTTACATCAGTAACAGAAAACTCGGCAAGGATCTTAAATTCACTTCAAACAAGCAGGGTGCAACGTACTACCTTTCTTCCGCCGGAGAACGTTTTACCGTTACGTCGCCCCGTAAATGGTCTGCCGAAGATCCGTTCCTGTATACTGTCGTCGTCACTCTTAAAAACAGCAGTGGGGACGTCGTGGATGTGGCGAGTACCAGATTCGGAATGGTCTCCTCCGGATTCTATGTAGACGGAAACGGAAATCAGCGTTTCCACGTCAACGGACAGCCGGTCAAACTCAAGGGCGTTCTTTATTACGAATTCAGCCCCGAAACCGGACTTGCGGTTTCCCGTGAGCAGAAGATCAGCGATATTAAGCAGATGAAACAGCTTAACGTAAACGCCGTCCGTTCACCCGGCATCCCGTTCAGCAACGATTTTCTTCAGCTGTGCGAGGAGTACGGTCTGTATGTAATATCCGATATAAACCTTGAGTCTGAGCCGTATGCGGATAAGGAAGAACTGTCACTCCCTGCCAGCCAGTCCATATGGCAGTCAATAGCCATCGACAGACTTCTCAACGTGGTCGACCGCGACTGCAACAGAGCGTGCATCGTCATGTGGGCGATCGGACATCAGTCCGGAACCGGAACGACCTTCCGCGATTTGCGTAACTACCTTATAAATAACCTTGATGACAGACTTATAGTCTATGACGGTGACAAGACCTATTCCGATATTTCCGTCGGTGTTGACTGGTCCTTCAGCAAACTTACCGAAGAGATCGGAAATGTAGGCAAGAAACCCGTACTTCTTGAGTTCTCCGATATTGCGTACCTCAACGGTGCGGGGGATCTGTCCACATATATGGACATTATCGATTCCACAGACTGCCTTATGGGCGGATTCTTCGGCTACTGGGCTGACAAAGCTCTTTTCTGGCCTGTCGACAGCGACAATGCTTCTAAAATACTGAAGCAGACACCGTACGCTGCTGATCCATCCGCATATCAGCTTACCTATTCCGGCGATTGGGGAGAGAAGATCTCTGATTCCACAAAAGGCCTTACCGGAATTCTCACTGCGGACAGAAAGACTCAGCCTGAAGCAGGGGAGTACAGATCTGTCTTCTCACCCATAAAAATAAAAGCCGAAGATCTTAAGAACGGTAAGTTCACTCTTACAAATGAAAACAGCTTCATAAATTATGAAGACAATTATACCCTCAGCTATGAAATATTCCGTAACCATACCGGGATATCTTCCGGAAAGGTGACGGGCATAGTTGCCGCTCCCGGTCAGTCCGCTTCCTTTGATGTGGATTACGGCACCCTTGATATTGAGAATAATGAGTATTTCATAAACTTCACCATAACCTCCTCCAAGGGCGGAAATGAAACCGTATGCACGGTCCAGTTTGAAATTACCGGACACGAAAGCATGCCCGACAGCAACGGCGCGGACACCGATCACGGTTCCGACCTTACCCTGAGAATAGTGGAAAAGCCCCAGCTGTACGCGACTGCTCTGGATATGTATCTTGGCAGATTCTATGTCACCAATAATTCGGACATAAACTTCAACAGAATGTTCGACTGCACCTATGAGCTCTATGAGATCAACAATTTCTGGTCTGTGCCCCGTTCGGTGCTTATAGCAAACGGTACGGTGAATCTCAATGCTCCGGCACACACCCAGTATTCCGAGCAGAGATTCAAGTACACCACAGCCCAGAAAGCTGTAGAAAACGGTACTTATTTCTTCGTTATCCGGATGACACTGAAAGAGGATATAAACGAAGAGTTCAAAGCCGGCTATTCCCTTGAGTGGGTGTTTGATCAGGAAGCGCTCGGAGCTCCCATTCCCTTTGAGATAGACAAGAGCAGAACTCCGAAGGCTGTACTCGATGCCGACGGTAATCCCGTTCTTGATGAAAACGGAACGCCTGTGATCGAGGGCGGAGATCCGGAACTCGATGCATCCATTCCGTCCGCATATCAGCCTGATCCCGATTACACCGAGTACAATCCGTATACTACCATATCCAACGATGATGTTACGGTTGTCATCGACAATACCACCGGTCTTATAACGAAATTCACGTATAAGGGACAGAATGTTCTGTACTCCAACGGTCCCCAGTTCAGCACATTCAGAACTCCCACCGGCGGTGATCTCAGTTCCGAGGTTTCCGATAAGGAAAATGTTTCTCTTCTGAAGGCAGCTGCGGCGGCGAATCTGTCGGCTCCTGTGTCAGTCAGAAAGATTTCCGATAATCATTACCGTGTCTCTGTAAGCTATAAGAGGACCGATTCGGATTATGCAAACCTTGCCATAGCCGCACATACCACCGAATATACCGTAACTTATGACATTTTCGGCGACGGCGAGATAGTTGTCGGATTTGCGTACGATCCGTCTCTGTACGACGGTATCCCGATGCAGGTCGCAAACATTCTCACCCTCAGCAGAGATTTTGATAAGGTTTCCTGGTACGGCAGAGGCCCCGGTGAAAGCTATGCGGACAGAGCGGGCGATAATGTCATCGGACTTTACAAGGATATTAAAGTCTACGATATGACAGAGGACTATCTGTACTATTCCGGAAACGGAGACAGAACCGATGTCAGATGGCTCGAAATTTCCTCAACCTCCGGACTGAAGCTCCTTATTTCCAGCGATACCTCAAATTTCGCGTTCAATGCTTCCAAAGTTGCGCCCGGAACGTCCGCGGCATATACGAGAAATGTGCTCAGGGAAATGGGTCTGACTTATATTTCAGTTATTGCCGATCAGCGAGGCGTTTCTGCGGGAGATATAGGCGATTCTCAGCATTATACGGAGAAGACCATAATAGAACCCGGAAAGACCTGTGTGTTCAGTTACAGACTGACTCCCTACACCGAGGGCGATGCCGACAGTATCGCATCCACCTCTCTCAGTGTAGAACCTGCAAAGAAGGTTGAGAACAGAGTTTCTTCCGGCGTATACGCAATAGTCTCCATAAATAACCCCGATTCTTTCCTGTCCCTTTCCGATGACGGTCTTGCACTTATCGGAGGTCTCGGTACCGAGGACCAGATGTGGACTCAGAAAACCGACTCCGAGATATTCCAGCGTGATCTGTTCCAGCTTTACAATGTCGGACGTGATTTGTATCTGACCCCTGTTTCCACGAGTGCTTCTTACCGTAAGTACGTCGAAATAGGTCTCGGCAAATACAAGGGCAACTCCGCATGGCAGAGTTTCTTTATTGACAGGGATTTCAAGAATCTTGTGGGAAATACCTTCTCTCTGTCTCTTCAGACCGTAAATGAAAAACTCGGTTCAAGAACTGTTCTCAAGGCGATCTCGGGCGAAGCATCCGCTTGCTGGGAGTTCGTTCCCGCAAAGGATACTGGATACTTCTTCCTTCGTAATAAAGCTACTGGCTATTACCTGACTCCCGTAGAGGCTTTGAGCTACAGAAATGCAAAGCTTGAAGAAATGGCGGATAAACTCCGTAATTATGTGACTACAGACTGGAATTCTCTCAGTGCCCTGGATGCAAAGAGACCCTCTGAGTCTGCACGTAACTGGGCAAAAACCTATAATTCCGTTACCGCGTGGACTCTTCTTCCCGATGACTCCCAGCGCTGGAGTTTCAAGAAGATTTCCGGTGATGAGTATGTGATCACTAACCGTGATTCCGGTCTTGCTCTGACCCTTGACGGTACTGAGCTTTCCTATACAGAGTCTGACGGCAGCGATTCTCAGACCTGGAGAATAATTGAGTCCGACGGTCTTTACAGCTTTGTGAATAAATCCAACGGTTATGCACTGACCGAAAAGCTGACCCTCATACCCATGACTCAGGATGAGATTAACGAGAACCGTATAACGGATGTTTCCAAAGCATTCTGGAAGGTGTACAGTGTTACTGTCTCCGAGTGGAGCGGCGCCGCCTCTCAGAAATGGTCGGTCAAGTCTGAATCTGACCTTGAGGTAAAAATCGAGGCAGGGGAGACCTGGTTTGCCGAACCCGCGAAAGAATGATTCAGAAGACCCGTCTGCAAAGACGGGTCTTTCTCTTGAAATAATTCGTTTATTTTCGACAAATTTGTGTAATCCCTTGAAAAATCAAGCAGTTTGATGTATTATAATGAGTAAACATAATTGTGTTAATAAGGAGCGCCTATGGTCAATTCAAACCCCGAATATAAGTTCAAATGTGAAGGACTGACGTTCGATGATGTTCTGCTCGTTCCCGCAAAATCCGAGATCATTCCAAGAGAAGTCGATCTTTCCACAAAGCTTACAAAAACAATAAAGCTTAATGTTCCGCTGATGTCCGCGGCAATGGACACTGTTACAGAGTGTAATATGGCTATTGCAATGGCTCGCGCCGGCGGCATAGGAATCATTCACAAGAATATGTCCATTGAGGCTCAGGCGGAAGAAGTTGACAAGGTTAAGAGAAGTGAAAACGGCGTTATAGTCAATCCTTTTTATCTTGCACCCGATAATTCCGTCCGGGAAGCAAATGAACTTATGCGCAAATACAAGATAAGCGGTGTTCCGATCTGCCAGGGGCGCAAACTTGTAGGTATTCTTACCAACCGAGACCTCAGGTTCGTTTCCTCCTATGATATTCCCATCAAGGACGTAATGACAAAGGATCACCTCATTACAGGTCCTGAAGGTACAACGCTTGCCGAGGCTCAGGAAATACTTAAACGTTACAAGATTGAAAAACTGCCTATAGTTGATAAGGATTTCAATCTTAAAGGACTTATAACCATAAAAGATATTGAGAAGGCAGTCCGTTACCCCAACAGTGCCAGGGACTCCGCCGGCAGACTTCTCTGCGGTGCGGCAGTCGGTGCCACTGCGGATCTGATTGAACGCGCATCGGCACTTGTTGCCCAGGGGGTCGACGTTCTCTCTGTTGACTCAGCTCACGGACATTCAATGAATATCTATAACGCCGTTAAAAAACTTAAGGCAGCGTTCCCCTCCATACCGGTCATAGCCGGAAACATCTCCACCGCAGAGGCTGCGGAATTCCTTATGGATGCGGGTGCCGACTGTCTTAAGGTCGGTATGGGTCCCGGTTCAATATGCACTACCCGTGTTATTGCCGGTATAGGTGTTCCTCAGATCACTGCCGTATACGATATAGCGTGCGTCGCAGAAAAACACGGTATTCCCGTTATTGCTGACGGCGGCATTAAGTACAGCGGCGACCTGACTAAGGCCATAGCCGCAGGTGCCGATGTCGTAATGATAGGATCTTTGTTTGCCGGATGCGAGGAAAGCCCCGGAGAAAGTGAGATCTATCAGGGAAGACAGTTTAAGGTTTACCGCGGAATGGGCTCTCTTGCCGCAATGAAAGACGGCTCCAAGGACAGATATTTCCAGGAAGGCGCGTCCAAACTCGTTCCCGAAGGTGTTGAGGGACGTGTACCTTACAAGGGTGAGGTTGCGGATACGGTATTCCAGCTTCTGGGCGGTCTTCGTTCAGGTATGGGATACTGCGGAACAAAGAGCATTCGTGAACTTCAGGAGAACGGCAGATTTATCCGTATAACCGGCGCCGGTCTCAGAGAAAGCCACCCCCACGATATTTACATCACCAAGGAAGCTCCCAACTACTCCGGTAGCGTAAACTGAAAAAAGATAAGCGGAACGCATAGCGTTCCGCTTTTTTGTTTACACCATCCCGGATGATCCCATACTGTCGGATATTGTATTGTCGTATACTTGCATATCGGTGCTTTCCGTCGGCTTCTCTGTCGGGTGCTGTTCCGACTGTTTGACTCTGTCAATCAGATACCATCCGAATATCGCTATAACGGCAATAATTATCCACACAAACAGTCGTCGTTCCGATCTGTCTTTGAAAGTCATTTTCGTCTCCGTTTCATATTCAGTTCCGGGAGCACTTTTCTGCATCTATGGCAAGCACAAACATCAAAGCCCCCAACGCATCCCTGTCAGATACTACATCGATGATATATGTATCCGTCCAGTTCCAGAGTTCTTTTGAAACTGCAGCAACAGTTTGTCCGCCGCAGTCGTATATTGTGTAATCCCATTCCAACCAGTTACCGTCAATATGCCAACCGTTGAAATCAATATTGTACCGGGGCTTGAAAAATGTGAATTCTTTGCTGATCTGCCCCATATAACGGTCCCCGATGTAAATTTCGAATTTCGGCAAAAAAGTAAACACCCGCTCTTTTACGGTTCCTACTTCATTTCCTGACTGATCATATATTTTTAGACAGTGTCCCCAGGACAGTTGTCCCTTGACCGTGTAGGCTATGCTTCCGTCTTCATGGTAAATGTCATAGCTGTCAAACCAGGAAAAAAATCTCTGTTTAAAAAGAAGTTTCATTCATTTCTCCGGAAAATCAGTTGTTTTTTATATAAAAAGTCTGTTTCGGTCCGGTGTCTCTCATAAGGGTATCAGGACTTCTGAATCGGAACAGGTAAAGGAAAGTATCATAAAGATCACCGATACATCCCCCTACATGAAGTCCGAGCATGACGAAAGCATAGATTTTATCCCAGGGGCCGGTCATCAGAAGCGCCGGAATAAGGAATACGGGAATAAAAACCGCAAACGGGGCAAGAAGCGCAATCAGCGCCGCATTGCGGTAAACGTAAATATCGGGGACTCCGCAATATGCCACACTCAAAGTAAATCCGAAGGTCAGTTTCCGATGCGTAAGCATTTTATATGCCGCACCGTGTGTAAGCTCATGCAGTACTATGTATGAAAAAGCAACTATTACCAATAATATGTTGCGGCTAAGACTGTATTGACCGAAAAAGTCCACAGGCTTGATTATCAGCCAGGCAGGTACGACTATTATCACCGCTATAAGTAAGGCAATAATATTCATTACTATTCCTACTTTGATATTTTTTGCATCAATCTCATATGCCGGGGAATAACCTTCCGGTAGTTCTGTTTCAAATGTTCTTTTCATATGTGCTCCTGTACTGTGGCGAATCCTATAAAATTCGTCCCGCTATTGATATTTCTTCTCTGTTATTATATATCAGAAGCCTGTTTTTGTCAAGGGGGCTTATAAACCTGAAAAGCTTTGTTATTACAACGCAATAACAAAGCTTATTCAACACGGTATTGAAATTTCTTACAGACCCGGACAGCTCCGGAGATTTCGCTTTCGGATTATTATCCGGTTATGTGTGCTCAGCAAATATATTACCGATATGATCGCAATATACGACCATATCGGTATCTCTGGTCGGAGTAGGGAGGCTCGAACTCCCGGCCTCAACATCCCAAATGTCGCGCGCTACCAACTGCGCTATACCCCGATGGATTAAATTCAGAAAAATAAAAGCCCAACAGGGCAGTTGGGCTTTACTGGTGGACCTGGTGGGGATCGAACCCATGACCTCTGCGTTGCGAACGCAGCGCTCTCCCAGCTGAGCTACAAGCCCGTTTGACATCGACACAGTCGACGCCACATATTATACACCACGCCGGAATATTTGTCAAGGGCTTTAATAAAAATTTTAAAATTTGGGCTCAGACTATGAGTTCAACACCGCTCCTAAAATTTTTCACACTGACGCAATTGTTGGTACCGCCGAATTCTCCGTCAAGAGTCCAGGAGACCGGTTCAATCGTTCTGATCTTAATTTCGGAAGTTTTATCAAAAATTATCAGGGGATCATCATATGTTTTGGAATTGATTGCCACGAGTATCCGTGTGAGCTCGGAGGGAAGTTTCGGAGCTTTTATCAGGATAACCTCAAATAAACCGTCATTGAGATCCACAAGATCTTTTCTGATATTGATAACTCCTCCCAAGGATACAGAATTGGTGATTGCGCCGAAAAGTATGTCTTCTGAATACAGATTCCCGTTGAATTCCGCTTCAATGTGTATGGGCCGTATATTGGGAATGGTTTTCATTCCTTCAAGAATATATGCAAGGTGTCCGAGGGCATTTTTCACTTGTTGCGGTGCAGAATAGGAGGCTGAAGCAAACGCGCCGAAGGACGCTGTATACGTAAAAAATCCCGATCTGCCATCACCTTCGAACAAACCTACGTCAATGCTTCTCGGTTCATTTCCGAGTATAGTTTCTGTTGCCGCCGGTATGGATAGGGGAATTCCGAAGTTGTTGGCAAAATCGTTAGTGCTTCCGCAGGGTATATATCCGATAGGCTTCTTTTCCGGACATTGCATCATTCCGCTGACAACCTCGTTTAAGGTTCCGTCACCTCCGCAACAAATCACAGCGTCATAATCACATGACTTTTCTATTGCAAGACGGGTGGCATCTCCGCGGCAAGATGTGGTTCTTACCGTAATATCGTTATTTCTCTTTGAAAATCTGTCAACAATGTCAAAGATCCCGTTTCTGGCTTTCATTTTCCCCGAAACCGGATTTACTATAAGCAAAACCTTAGAATTTTCCATTGTTTTCCCCTCCCAAACAAAAGTATAACACAATCCCGGAGAATAGTCAAGCCAAATTCAGGAAGATTTTTAAGTTTTGATTGACAAAAAGCGGCGGGGGTGGTATAATACGCTTGACGAACCTTTCTGCAAAAGGTTCGGGGCTTCGCCCCATGTGCGCGTTGCGCACGTCAAGCTATTGACGGCGTCGTAAAAATGCCCTTGCAGGCGGTTTCGCTGATTATTGCCTGAATACTTTAATTTTCAAGGCTTATTGATTTCTCAACCTGATTTGGGTTTTTGTATTATCGGAGTTTTACATGAATACAGTGAAAACAGTCAGAAATATTGCCTTCGGCGGAGTAACTGCTGCGGCTTCTGTCGCCCTTTTGTTTCTCGGCGGGGTGGCGGATATAGCAATGTATGTTGCGCCTCTTGCAGCCGGGGCGCTGATGATAGCTCTTGTGTATGAATCCGGCCGGGCGACCGCTGTTACCTCATACGCGGCGACGTGTCTGCTTGCTATGCTTCTGGTTACATCAAAAGAAGTTGTGTTTCTCTATGTATTTTTTGCGGGATATTATGGAATTGTCAAACCGTACTTCGACCGCATAAAGCCCCATTGGCTGTCGTTTGCGGTAAAAGTTCTTTATTTCAATGCGGCTATGGCTGCGGCATATGCATTGCTTCTGCTGGTTATCGCACCTCCGGAACTGGTTTCTGAGTTCGCGGAAAACGGGATAGGGTACGCTCTTACGCTCCTTGCCCTGGGCAACCTGATATTCATCATTTATGATGTGCTTCTGCGGTTTGCACTTGTCTTTTATGTGAAAAAGCTCCGTCCCAAACTCGGGCTGAAATAGGTGAGGAAAATGATTACGATTCTTTCAAAGATTTTTATTAAAGATAAGGACTATTCCTCCGAAACCGCCCGTAAGGGATACGGCATGCTTTGCGGCGCAGTGGGTATATTCCTGAATATCGTCCTGTTTTTGATCAAATTCATCGCCGGAACAATATCGTCGTCGATTGCAGTTACGGCAGACGCTTTTAACAACCTTTCCGATGCAGGATCGTCCATAGTTACACTTGTGGGCTTCAGGATGGCAGGGCAGAAGCCCGATCATGAGCATCCGTTCGGACACGGGAGGTTTGAGTACATATCGGGACTGATTGTTGCATTTCTGATCATTCTTATGGGTTTTGAGCTGGGAAGATCCTCCGTGGCGAAGATAATTTCACCCGAACCGACTCATTTCAGTATCCTGACCTGCTGTATACTCGTTATCTCTATTGCCGTTAAAGCTTATATGGCGTTTTATAACCGTGCCATAGGGAAAAAAATTGATTCCACGGCAATGAGAGTGGTATCCGCTGACAGCCTCAATGACTGCATTGCCACTGCTGTAGTTCTTGCCTGTACTCTCGTGGACAGTTTTTTTCACATCGAAATTGACGGATGGTGCGGTGTTGCCGTTGCGATATTCATTCTCGTTTCCGGAGTCAAAGCGGCAAAGGAGACAATCAGCCCGCTTCTGGGGGAACCGGCTCCGAAGGAGTTTGTTTCCGCAGTGGCTGATACGGTTCTTGCACACGATCAGATAAGGGGCATTCACGACCTCATAGTTCACAGTTACGGACCCGGCAGACGCATGATTTCTCTTCACGCTGAGGTTTCGGTGAACAGCGACTTGCTTCAGATACACGATACCGTTGATAATATTGAGCGTGAATTACAGCAAAAGCTCGGTTGTATTGCCGTGATACATATCGACCCGGTGTCGGATGAGGACGAATCCACAGTCGCTCTCAGGGGTAAGGTTGCGGATATAGTCGAGGGACTGGACAAACGCCTGACAATGCATGATTTCCGGGTCGTTGCCGGACCAACCCATACCAACGTCATTTTTGACGTTGTCGTGCCCTATGATTTCAGCCTCAGCGATGAACAGCTGAAAAACAGACTTCAGGTGTCCGTTTCGGGTATAGACCCGTCGTACTATACCGTGGTAAATATCGACAGACCTTATAACTGACGGAGGTTTATATGCCGAAAAGTCCCAATCAGAAGCTGAAGATACTGTACCTGCTGGATATCCTCCGTCAGAAAACGGATCCCGAACATTTTCTTGATGCGCAGGGACTTATTGACGAGCTGGCCCGCCACGGTGTGGTGGCAGAGCGTAAAAGTCTTTATGATGATATAGAATGTCTGAGGCTGTACGGTGCGGATATCGTGCTTGTAAGGAATAAGGGGTATTTCCTTGCACAGCAGGATTTTGAACTTCCCGAACTGAAGCTTCTTGTGGATGCGGTTCAGTCCTCCCGGTTCATAACCCGTAAAAAGAGCGCCGAACTGATAAAAAAACTTGAAGGACTTGCCAATATATACGATTCAAAAAAACTTCAGCGGCAGGTATACGTTGCAAACCGTGTCAAGACGATGAATGAGAGTATATATTATTCCGTGGATGGGATTCATACGGCTATCAGTAACGATCAGCAGATAGAATTCAGGTACTTCGACTGGGACGAAAACAAAAACCGGAAGCTGAGACATAACGGCAAAACATACCGTATCAGTCCATGGGCACTGGCATGGAACAGCGAAAATTATTATCTTGTCGGGTATGACTCCGAAGAGGAAAAAATAAAGCATTTCCGTGTGGATAAGATGCTCAACATCACGTTGACTGAGCATAAAAGGGACGGCCGGGAGCTTTTCCGCAACTTTGATATTGCCTCATATTCATCGAAAATGTTCAGCATGTATGACGGGCAGGAACAGACGGTCACTTTGTCCTGCGCTAACAGAACGGCGGGAATAATTATTGACCGTTTCGGACAGGATGTGACGTTTTTCAGGGAAAATGAGGGACGCTTCCGTGTTAATGTCAAGGTCGCGGTCAGCAGTTTTTTCCTTACCTGGCTGATGAATTTCGGCAGGGATATAGAAATCGTGTCTCCGGACAGCGTACGACGTGAAATGATTGATTTTATCCGGAAAACAGGAGAGATTTATAAGGCAAATGATATTAACTTCTGAACAATTTGTGAAAGCCTATTGCAAATCAGACAGAAATGTGGTATAATCATTCGGCGTGTGAACAGGCACGCTGATAACGGGGTGTAGCGCAGATGGTAGCGCGCTTGGTTCGGGACCAAGAGGTCGTGGGTTCAAATCCCGTCACTCCGACCATATCGAGTGTTCATAACAGACCTTACGGGTTTGGTATGGACACTCGATTGTTTTTTTGCCTGAAATACTGTTTTTGCTATTGCCGTGCAGGTTCTCCGCACGGCTTTTTCTTTTGGAATAAGCGGTGAGAATCGGCGTTTCACTGTGTTGGTATAGTTCGGTGCGCTCTGCTCTCGCTTACGCCGTCTGCGCCCCGTTCACATACCGGATTGCCACGCCCTGTCTTGTCTCCATCAGAACCGGAGTCTTTTGCACATACGGGACATCAATCACGCCGACAAACCGATAATGGATCACAATCTTCTGCGTTCGGTTCTTGCCTCTGCCCTGTAAAGCGTGAATGGCAATGCGCTCAACCAATTCGTGAAGCACGGTCGGGGTCAGCGTCTCCATCTGCATGAAGGAACGGATGGCTCGGAGAAAGCCGTCTTTTGCTGTCTGCATACCGGACAGGCGATTCAGACGCTCGGTATAATCGAAAATCTGCTTCTTCAGTTCCGCTTTTTCTTCCTCGTACTTTTTGGAAAGCTGCATGAACCATTCGTCGTTGACCTTTCCGTTGACATTGTCCTCATAAACACGCTCGTACAGTTTCAGAACCTCGGCATTGCGGGATTGGGCAGCGGCAAGACCGGTTTCCAACCGTTTTTGCTCCGCCATCATATCCGCATCTGTCTTTTGCCGCAGAAGTTCTGCAAAAGCGTCCTCATCGCAGGCAAGGAAGGCGGCAAGCCGCCGGAGTTCGGAGAGAACGACCTCGGTCAGCGCATCCTCCCGGATATAATGATGATCGTTGCAGGTGCCTCTCATGCCCTTGTAGTTGGAACAGAAGAAGTGCCGAACCGATACCTTGTTTGTGCTTTTGTGAAACCACATCCGGCTCCCGCAATCGGCGCAGTAGAGGAGATTCGTGAAGATACTCTTTTCTTCCTCCGGATTCTTCAGATGCCGTTGTTTCACCTTCCCGACGATCTGCTGAACACGCTCAAAGGTCTCACGGTCGATGATCGGCTCATGAACATCGCGGAATACCCCCAATTCTCCTGCGGATTGTCGATACGGGTTTTACTCCGGAACGATTTGGAATAGGTCTTGAAATTGATGACATCCCCGCAGTATTCCTGCTGCGTCAGCATCTTGGCAACGGTCGTTTTACACCATCGGTATGGATTCGGCTGTGTTTTCTTGCCGCCTCTCGGAAGTCCCTTGCTCTGCCAGTAGGCTTGCGGGACAAGCACTTTTTCATTCTGCAACTGTCTTGCAATCGTTTCATTGCCTTTTCCCTCCATACAGAGACGGAACACCTTACGGACGACCTCTGCCGCTTCCGGGTCGATCACCCATTTCTTCCTGTTCTCCGGCGACTTCCTATACCCGTATGGCGGCGGCGAGAGCGGCTCTCCGGCGTTGCCTCTCAAGCGTTGTGAGCTTCTGACCTTCCGGCTGATGTCCTTGGCATACATCTCGTTCATCACATTCCGGAATGCACCGAAATCATCCTCCCCGTTGTCGCTGTCCACGCAGTCATTGATGGCGATGAAGCGGATATTATGCTCCGGAAAGTAGTAGTCGGTGTATTTGCCCACTTCCAGATAGTTCCTCCCCAACCGTGACGAATCCTTGACGATGACCGTGGAGATATATCCCATATCCATGTCGGCAAGCATCTGCTGAAAGCCCGGACGGTTGAAATTGGTACCGGTAAAACCGTCGTCCACATAAAACTTTGTGTTGCCGAACCCGTGTTCCTTGGCGTACTTGGAAAGCAGTTTCTTCTGATTGGCGATGGAGTTGGATTCGCCCTCGCTTCCGTCGTCTCTCGACAATCGGCAATACAATGCGGTCATGCCACTGTCGGTTTGTTTTTTGACTGTCGTTTTCAATTATCCTCCTTTCTTTTGGCAATTTGCACATCGTGCAAATTGTGGGTTGACATAGTGAACGATGGGATTCGCACTCTGTTCATTGTCAGCCTGATCCTCTTCCGACAGTCGGATCATATTCCTCGCCTTTTATTTTATCCGTTTTCTCCGGTATTGTCAAATGTGCGGAACCGGTCCGGATGATTTTTTCAAAGCGGTCACGGAGATCGGTTTTGCAGGGCGGCAAAGCAAAGCGGGATTCCACAAGGAAGTCCATATGATTTACCCGATAGGAACGGGGCGAACCGTCAAGCGAGAGGCATAAGGGATACTTTCTCACCTTGCCTCCCTGTCCCGACATCGGCGGAGGTATTGCGCATAATAGGCACAGGCTTTTATTATAAAATCCTGACTTCCCATTCCGTCGGGCAGATAATCCCGCAACATCTCGGATGAGATTTTGATGGTCTCCTTTTGGTTTGCCTTTTCTTCCGCCATAATTTCGGCAATCCTCTCCGGTGTGAGGTTGCCTTCCCGACTGATTTTCTTCAACCGTACCGCTTGCGAAAGAGACGGTGTCTTTTCTTCCGCTTCTATGATTGCAAGAAGATCCGCCTGTTCCTGTTCATTGAGGTAGGACAGTTCCACTGCCGGGCGGAATGCGATTCTTCCCGCATCCACAAAGTCAAGTAAACCTTTGGAAAGGTAAGTCAGGCGGATATAGCGGAAGATCTGCCGACGGCTTTCTTCTGCGCTTTCCGCAATCTCCGTGGCGCTGTCCACCGGCTTTGTGTCCTGCGGGCACAAAGTAGTCTTTTTCCCCTGCCGATCCATGGCTTCCAGTTTCATTTTGTAGGCAAAGGCTTTCTCGGACGGAAGCAGATGCTCCCGGTGGAGGTTGCTGTCCACCATGGCAATGACGGCTTGATTGCGGTCAAGATTCACGATATTGGCAGGAATGCGATCCAGTTTCAGTCGTTTACAGGCGTGGTAACGGCGGTGACCGCTGATGATTTCAAAATAATCCGTCTCGCTGCTGTTCTCCTTGCGGATGGCACGGACAGTGATGGGCGTAAGAACCCCGTATTGACG
>CAJLLT010000028.1 GCA_905207625.1 uncultured Eubacteriales bacterium
GAAAAAATCGCAAAATGGATCGGTATTTTTTCGAAAAAAAGCAGGGACGAAAAAACGGGAGAAATCTTTCGAAATCTCCCGTTTTCTCTTGTTTTCTCGTGCGGATCGATTTTGACCACACAACATGGCAGGGGCAGAAGGAATCGAACCCTCGGCACGCGGTTTTGGAGACCGCTGCTCTACCTGCTGAGCTATACCCCTGTACAGAACGCACGCCGAAGAACCGAAGAATCGGGAAAGTTCCACGACTTTGTGCCTGATAATTATATCATATCAAAGAAGTTTTTTCAAGTATGCAAATTGAACAAATTTATGAACAAAAACCCTATATATCCCGTGACACAGCTCAGGAATAGATCTTCCCTATCAGAAAATTTGCCGTACCGGCAGGCAACAGTTTTATAAGCGCCACCGCGGCCTTGTATTTCAGCCCCACGGTGTACAGAGGTCTGACTTTTTTCTTTTCCGCAAGACACAGCACAAGTGAGGCAACCTTATCCGGGTCGGCTCCGTTCTGTTCATCCCTTTCCATTGTTGCCACGGACTTTGATATTCTTCCGCCGTACTCAACGTCACCCGCAACGGTTTTTCGTCTGGCGGCGGTAAATCCGGTTTTGGTATCCCCCGGCATTACGGCACAGACACTTATGCCGAAAGGTCTGACTTCATTGGCAATTGCAAGGGTAAGGGAATTTATTGCGGCTTTTGAAGCGGAATAATATGCCTGGAAAGGAATCGACGCCACCGCCGCAACGGAACTCAGATTTATTATTCGGCCGAAATTGCGCCGTCTCATTCCCGGCAAAACACTCCGGATAACGTTAAGCGTTCCCAGAATATTCAGACCGAACTGTCTTTCGGTATCTTCCGGGGAAAGGAACTCAACCGCGCCGGAGACTCCCATGCCGGCATTGTTCACAAGAAGGTCTATACCTGACGGGGATTCAGCCTTCCGTATCGCATCCGCAACAGCGGCAGCATCCGTAATGTCACATCCGATATGTTCGACTCCGGGACGGCTTTCACCGTTGCGGCTCAGTTCATATACCTTCCAGCCTCTTTCGGCAAGCATATCGCATATTCTCTTACCTATTCCGGAGCTCCCTCCGGTAACGACAGCAGTTTTCATTTCAGCCTCCGAAAGATAAATGTTACATTTGTTACATTATACTGCGGTTTGGATTTTTTGTCAAGTGTAATGACAGCTAAAAATACCTCCTTCTGACAGAAGGAGGTATTTTACCTGAAAACAGGTTATTTATTCAGTTCTTCCTCGCAGAAATCCGCAACGGTCTTATCCCCGTACACCTGGCTCCAGTCGGCATTGAAGTCGTCGATGGCATACTGCGTCAGGGGGTGATATGTCAGCATCTGGAACAGATCGGGGTTGATGGTGACAGTATCACAACCGCAGAGAGCGACCTTATGGATCTGCTCAACGGTTTTGAAGCTTGCGGCAAGTACCTGGGTCTTTATACCGTATGCATTGAACATTTTCTTTATCTCTTCGATAACATGAACACCGTCGGAAACAATGTTATCGAGTCTGTTTACATAAGGAGCAACGAAATCAGCTCCGGCCTGCGCGGCAATAAGAGCCTGCTGCTGGGTAAATATGGCGGTCATGGTAACGCCTATTCCCATTTTCTTCAGCGCCATAGTAGCTTTGAGACCCTCGGGAGAAATCGGAATTTTGACATAGAACGGATCCCCGACGATGGTATGGAGTGCCACAGCTTCCTTGACTATATCCTCGGCAAAAGAGGCGGTAGTCTGAATATGGAGCATTTTATCGTTGCCGATTATCTTCCTTATTTCCTTTATCAGAGGAATAAAGTCGGTATGCTCCTTGGAAATAATGGTAGGGTTGGTGGTAACGCCTGCCACAGGATAAAATTCTACGCATTTCCTTATTTTTTCAAGATTTGCGGTATCGATAATATACAGCATAATGACTGTTCGCTTCCTTTTTTTATTTTCTCCGTCAGAGTATAACACAACAATATTTCATTTTAACAAAATAAATATGACGATTTTGTTTATTCACGGTAATTTTGTTTTAAAAAGGCTATTTCCGACGCATATCCGTCAAGTTCATTCGGAGTTTCCAGAATAAACGGAAGATTCTTCAGTGCCGGATAATTAATTATGCGCACAATCCCCTCCCGGCCCAGAGACCCTAGTCCGATCTTCTGATGTCTGTCCTTATGGCTTGAAAATGGATTCATGCTGTCATTGAGATGCACCGCTTTCAGCCGGTTGAGACCTATGATCCGGTCAAACTGTTCAAGGACACCGTCAAGGTCTCCGAGAATATCATAGCCCGCATCGTAAACGTGGCAGGTATCAAGACAAACACCCAGTTTTTCCGGCTCTCTGACCGAATCAATTATACGCCTCAGCTGTTCGAATCTGCAACCTATTTCACTGCCTTTGCCCGCCATGGTTTCCAGCAAGACAGTTGTGGTTTTCGCTTCGGCAAGGACTTCGTCAAGACACCGGACTATGAGGCGTATCCCCTCATCTTCCCCCTGTCCGACATGGCTTCCCGGATGAAAATTGTACAGATTTCCCGGGACAAACTCCATTCTCCGGAGATCATCCGCAAAAGTTTCCCGGGCAAAACGGCGGATATTTTCGTCTGCGGAGCAGGCGTTAAGGGTATACGGAGCGTGTGCGACTATCTGACCTATCCCGTTTTCTTCCGCAAATTCAAGATAAGCCTTCACATCGGCGGGATCAATATCTTTTGCTTTTCCGCCTCTGGGATTACGGGTGAAAAACTGAAAGGTATTCGCACCGATATCGCGGGCGGTCTTTCCCATCTGAAGGAATCCGCCGGACGCGGAAAGATGACAGCCTATTTTCAGCATAACAAACCTCAATTCCGGCGAAACACCTGTTCCGCCGTATATAATTCCGATGCGCCCGCCCAGGCAGGCAGGCGCACCGGTATTTTCAGTCTTTTGTACTCAATTTCACCGTAAAGGTAAGACTTTCTACATCCCTCAGAACGGAAAGTTCAACCTCTGCGCCGAAATCATATTTGCTCAGCACATTTATGAATTCATCTACGGAACTTACTCTTCTGCCGTCGATCTTTGTGATAATATCGCCCACCCTGATTCCTGCCGCTTCCGCACCCTGTCCGGAAATGATCTCGGCAACGTAGACACCCGCCGGTCTTGTGGAGGTGGACCCCTTTATCCCGATAGCGGGACGGATGACGGAGCCGTTTTCAATTATCTGGGTTATGATATCACGGATGCGGTCAACACGGATGGCAAAACCGATGTTTTCGTATTCTTCACTGGAAATCTTGATTGAGTTCATGCCTACAACTTCACCGTAAGCATTGATCAGCGGCCCTCCGGAGTTTCCAGGGTTGATGGGGGCGGTATGCTGTATAACGTCAAGGGTAAGCCCCAGGTCATCAAAACTCAGACCGTCGCGGATACCGGAAACATTTCCGGCAGTAACGGTATGGGTAAGATTCTGACTGTAAGGCGAACCTATGGCAACAACGGTATCACCCAAGCGCAGAGCTGAGGAATCACCGAACTTCACCGCAGTAAGACCGTTTGCGTCTATCTTTACTATTCCGACCTCGGAAAAAGTATCGTATCCAACAATCTCCGCGTCATATTCCTCTCCGCTGTACAACGTGACCTTGACCGAAACAGCCCCGTTTATAACATGGGCGCAGGTCAGGATATAACCGTCCGAAGAATAGACCATACCCACACCGGATCCCATGGAAGTACCGGTGGTCACTGTTATATCAACTACCGAAGGGTTGAGCTTTTCCGCGATCTCCGCCACGGACATTTCCTTTTGCGCGGGAACTATCACGGGTCTGGAAGGTTCATCCGTGGGCTCGGTTGCGTCAGGATCATCGGTGGGCGGTTGAGTCGGGGTATTTATTCTGTCCTCAGTGGCAGGTTCGGTGGGAAATACGGAATCTCCCCGGAGAGAAAGGATAACCGTCACGGTCCCGAGCATCAGGGCAATGACAAGAAGCAACACCCCCACAGTTATCCAGAAGCCTCTGGAAGCGGATCTCTGTTTTTTCTCGGCCTGCCTCAGTTTCTCCGTATACCCGTCATCGGGACGTCCTCCGGAATACGCAACAGTAACGGAATCCGCCGTTTCCGACCCGACGGGATCATTGATCTTTAAATTATCGTCGTTCATACTGTCCTCCGTTCTTCCGGTCTGTCCGGAATTTACGTTACAATTTGATTTTAGTATATATTTTAGTCCGCCTTTTTACGGAATTGTTAATTTTTCATACAGATATTCTATTTAAGCAATGAGAACACTGCGATATCGGACTGAGTCTTTCTGCCGTTAAGATTTATATACATATACCGGCGCAGTATCCCCTCCTGCTGCATTCCCACTTTTTTCAGCACAGCGATACTTGCGGCATTCTCCGGACTGCAAAGGCTCTCTATCCGGCACAGCGGAGTGCTTCCGAAACAGTAACCGATCACAGCTTCAGCCGCCTCCGTGGCGTAACCTTTTCCCCATTGATCGGGACTGACCCAGAAACCCAGTTCGGCCCTTCCGTGATAAAAATTCTTATTGTGCAGGTTTATCATCCCCACCGGCTCATCGTCCTCATTACGGGCGATGACCCATTCGGTACAGTCCCCCCGTTCATACTTTTCCATGACCCGGTTTATAAACTGCATCGTGTCCGCCACTGTCTCATGGGGACTCCATGCTTCGTATTTTGAAATCCTGGGATCGGACAATGATGAAAACAGTGTCAGGTCGGTGGTATATATGCGCCGGAGGGTGAGTCTCCGGGTTTTTATTTCAACAGGAAAAGGTGCGGGTTTCGGCATATCTTAATCCTCAGTCAAGAGTTTTCTCTGCAACACGACGGTTTATTTCGGCTATGAACTCATCCGCAGTCATGCTTCCCTTGTCCCCATCCTTGCGGCAACGGACGGAAACGGTTCCTTCCTCCGCTTCCTTATCTCCAACCACCAGCATGAAGGGAACTTTCTGCATTTGAGCCTCACGGATCTTATAGCCTATCTTCTCGTTACGGTCATCAAGTTCATATCTGATATCGTATTTGTCGAGTTTCTCCGCGAGAGCACGGGCATAGTCGTGATGTCTGTCCGCAATGGGAAGGATCTTGACCTGGACGGGAGCAAGCCAGGTGGGGAACGCTCCCGCATACTTTTCTATGAGCAGTGCAAGGGTCCTTTCATAGCAACCGATGCTTGTACGGTGAATGATGTAAGGATTCTTTTTTACACCGTCGCTGTCTGTGTAGACCATTCCGAATTTCTCGGCAAGCATCTGGTCTATCTGGATGGTTATGAGCGTATCTTCCTTACCGTAGACATTTCTGATCTGAATATCGAGCTTCGGTCCGTAGAACGCAGCTTCACCCACACCTATCTTGTAGGGTATTTCCAGGTGATCAAGGATCTTTTTCATCACGCCCTGGGCTTCATCCCACTGTTCCGGAGTTCCTATATACTTTTCCCTGTCATTGGGGTCCCACTGGGAGAAGCGGTAGCTGACATCTTCATACAAACCGAGAGTTTTAAGCATGAATATTGCCATTTCCAGACATCCCCTGAATTCCCCCTCAAGCTGATCGGGAGTACACATAAGATGGCCCTCTGATATTGTGAACTGACGCACACGGATAAGTCCGTGCATTTCGCCGGAAGCCTCATTGCGGAACAGCGTGGAAGTCTCGTCATATCTCAGCGGCAGATCTCTGTAAGAACGGGCACGGTTCAGGTACGCCTGATACTGGAACGGACAGGTCATGGGTCTGAGGGCAAAGACCTCGTCATCCTTGGTCTCATCCCCCATTACGAACATTCCGTCCTTATAGTGATCCCAGTGTCCGGAAACCTTGTAAAGATCGCTCTTCGCCATATAAGGGGTTTTTGTCAGCTGCCAGCCTTTTTTGGCCTCCGTATCCTCAACGAAACGCTGAAGTATCTGGAGTATCTTCGCGCCCTTGGGCAGCATTATGGGCAGACCCTGTCCGATAAGCTCAGAGGTAGTGAAAAGTTCAAGTTCCCTGCCGAGTTTGTTGTGGTCACGCTTTCTCGCCTCTTCCTGGTCCGCAAGATACCGGGCAAGCATTTCCGCCTTGGGAAATGAAATGCCGTAAACACGGGTCAGCATTTTTTTTGTAGAATCTCCGTGCCAGTATGCGCCGGTGGCGGAAAGAAGCTTTATAGCCTTTATTTTGGTGACATAAGGCAGATGAGGACCTGCGCAGAGATCCACAAACTCACCCTGCTTATAAAAGCTTATGGGCTCGCCTTCGGGAAGATTTTCTATCAGTTCAATCTTGTAAGGTTCGTTTTTCATGAGCTCCAGGGCTTCATCCCTGGGCAGCTCGAAACGCTCAACCTTAAGATTTTCCTTTGTAATTTTTTTCATTTCCGCTTCCAGTTTCTCCAGAACTTCGGGAGTAAAGGAAACATCAGTGTCAAAATCGTAGTAAAAGCCGTTGTCAATGGCAGGACCTATGGTAAGCTTCGTCTCCGGATAAAGTCTTTTTACCGCCTGAGCCAGAACGTGAGACGTGGTATGCCAGAATACCTTCATCTCGTCAAGATTTTCAATAACCATTTCTCTGTACCTCTTTGTATGTCAAGAATTGTTTTTCATTATTTATCGGAAAGCAGACGGAGAAGCTCCGACGCTATTTTGTTTACCTTTGTGGCATAAGCGAAAAACGCACCCTCACCGTCAAGCCGGAGAAGAACCTTTCTGTCACCGATATCGGTAAATTCCATTACCGTATCGTCACCGTCGGAAACTCCGTAGACGATTTTCAGCAGATTACCGGACTCCTTTTCGTCGCCCGAAACAAGTCCGTCGCAGGTTACGCTCATACAGGTAACGTAGAACTCACGGAATGCCTGCTGATCGATCTGCCCGTAACCGTCACAGCTTACACTCAGATCGTCATCACCGGTCCACTTCAGCCGGAAAACATACTCCCTACCCTCATATTCGAGAGTAAGAGTGCTCAGGTCCGTAATATTATGAAGCGCGAGCAGACTTACACACCACACGTCCGCGGGATCCTGAAGCCAGTCAAAGACCTCCGCATCAGCAGAATATACCGCAGTTGAATCGTTGAACATCAGATATGTTTTTCCGGCATCTGTCTTCCCCACATAATATACATTTGTGACGGTAACGAACCCGTCCGTATCCGACGCATCATAATATGGGTTCTGCCGTCCCGAAAGAGAGCTTATGGGATTTTTTGTATCCGTATTTACGGTAATAGTCACAGTTGTAGGTCTGTCCAGTCCGTATTCCGCAAGTTTTTCGGCGGAAAAGTCTTCCCCCACAACGTCGGCGGACAGGAAACAGAGTTTCTTCATCATCTGTTCCACGGGAGTATAACTGCCGGGGAAATGAAAGGGTTTTTCCAGCACCGTTCCGCCGTAATAGCGGAGCTGACTGCTTTCTTCATCGCTTGTCCTGCGGACGGACAGCTCCCTCCCCCCGGAATCACTGACACTGAAGCGTACAAACCCGGTGGCATATTCAGCCTCAGTGCTGATAAAGGTTTCATAATACCCGGTCTTTGCCTGAAGAAATCTGCCGGCAAAGGCATTTGAACCAAGATAAACATCCCGGCTGTCTTCCATCCGGATATAATATCCGTCTCCCAAGGGGGCGGGGTCCCCTACCAATATCTGAGCAGAGGTTCCGTCCCTGAAAGATATTTTCACGGTGGCTGAGGGATTTTCAAGTCCATACCAGTCAAGATTCGTGCTGTTTTTTTCTATTGTCGACAAAGCGTATACGCCGTCCACGCTTTCATACAGAAGCTTCACATATTGCTTCTGCAACGGGACGGTCTCGCTTCCCGCAAAGGTTATATTTCCGGAAATATCCCGTTTCAGTGTATACTCACCGTATCCGTTTACCACATTCACCGAGGTAACATCGTAAAGATTGCACTTATAGACCAGATACTTTTCGTTTTCATGGTTTATAGTCACATCCGTGGATTCCGTCGGTTTTTCGGGAAGCTCATCCCTTCCCCTGACCCAGAACACGGCGGCAATGACAGCCGCAGTGACCGCAACGACCACAATAATAGCGATAATCTTGTTTCTGGTCATAGTTTTCTGCGCCTTCCCGCAATCACAATGCCCACTACCGAGAGCAGCAACGGGATCCCCGCCACAAGACTTATCATAACGGCTATGACCTGAGCATCGTTTTCAAAGGAAAGTGTATTGAATATCAGGGTATCGGGCAAAATCATTGAATCCGTAGCTTTTGTGGTAGAAGTCACCGCACGGACAAGGCGAAGCATATATGCCGCCGTCTGCTGGTTTGCACCGTCAATATTGCTGATAAAGTAATCTTCGACAGCCGCCATGGATCCGGTGACCGTAACGGAGGAAGCAAACTGAGTCATTCCCTCATGTCTTGTCCTGAGAGCGACCACCGCCACATCAAACGGCCCTTCGGTGTCCTCTGTTTTCCTGACACAGTAATCCCTGAAATTGGACAGGGACACCGCATCAGAATCGGCGGTATAATGTCCGAAAGAAGTACCGGATGTAGTCAGCACGGAGTAGAGGGTGGTATCATCTTTTGAATCGTAAAGCTTCTTCACGCTCCGGACCTTTCCCAGCCGGAGATTCAGATATGAGCCGAGATCGGAGTTTTTACCGACTATATCCGCCGCACCTGTACCGTAACCTACACGAAGCAGCGGAGCGTACGCACCGGACAGGGTATAAACATTACCGGATGAGGTAGTATCAAAGATATTGTCACCGCCGAGTGACATCCCCCACTCTGCGAGATAGGAATTGAGATGTCTGTCATTATAAGCGTCAAGGTCTGAAAAGAGCATGAGATGATGCCCGAGTTTCCATTCCGCGGAAAGCCAGGAATCTATTTTTTCTATGTCATCGGTACTGTAGCCCCGGGAAGGGTTGCAGATAACAAGCAACGAAATATCATCCGGGATCTTTTCCGATGTTTTATCGGAAAAATCATAGTAATACACGTCAAAGCCGTTATCCTTGAGAAGCTCGTAAAAATACGCCGTTTCCTTTTCCCCGTGCCCGGATGCAAAAGCGACTTTCTGAATATCCCGTGCCGTAACATACATAAGTCCTGAAGTCATGCGTCTTTCAAGTCCGACATAATTCATATCATCAAAGACAGTGGTCTTTACCGTCCTGTACCTTCCTGTGTCCGGACTGTAAATAACCATAAATATACTTGATGCGGTATCCGTACCGTCATCCAGTGATATTCCTCTTTCGGTGAAAAACCGGGGATTGTAGCGGGGATCGATGAATCTGATGCTGATTTTTGCGCCGTTTTTTGTATAGTTGTCAAGGGTCTCGGTCACATACTTATACAAAGATACCGAAGACACCTCGGAAGATGAGGAGCGGTACTTTGCTTCATCACCAAGGACTATTATTTCCACTCCGGACACGTCTTCGCGTCCGTCAAGCTCGGAAAGAAGCGTCAGAGTCTCCGTATCAAGAGAAAAAGTTTTCTCCTCCGTCATATCCCATTTCATTGTGAAACGGCTCTCCGCATAGGAAAGAAAAATATTGACCGCAACCACCAGTGCTATGAATACCGCAGTTAAAACAGTGGCAGTTCCTCCGTATTTTATCTTCTTGACCACATTTTTTCTTGTCACCTGCGCGGAGGAAACGCCTGTCTGCGCCGCAAGGGAGGGAGAAGAAGCGGAAACGCGGGAAAGATCGGTGTTTTTTTCTTTTTTACTCATTCTGACACCTCAATTCCAGCGACGGCGTTCCAGAATCCTTACGGTCAGGAACAGAAAAACGGCGGTAACGCTCAGGTAATAAACTATGGGACGGACAGAAAGGATTCCGTTCGCGAAATCGCCGAACATTGCGAAAATATTAAGTGCGGATACCGCCGACGCAAGCCAGGAAGGAAGCATCGACGACAAAAAGTCCGCCGTATACATAAGCAAAAACACGCCGAACGTTCCGGCTGCTGCGGCGATCGGACTCTCCGTAAGAGCGGAAACGAAAACGGCAACACTGACTATAGCCGCAAGAAACAGCAGTGACCCGAGAACCGTGACCGCAAGGGAAGGGGTCAGAAGAGTTCCGAATTCATGAGCCGTGTCATCAAAGAAGTCAAGTACTGCAAAATAAACTATATTGACCGCGGAACAGGCAAGCATCACGGTGTAAGCTCCGAAAAATTTTCCCATAACCACGGCAGTAAGTCCCACGGGACTTGTCATTATGAGCTGGTCAGTCTTATTCCTGTGCTCCTCGCTGAAAAAACGGACAGCAAGCACGGAGACCGTTATAACATCCACAAGCGTGACCCACAGTCCGAGATAATTGCCAAGATAAGAAGTGTTGGACCATATAACGAAAAGGGAAAACATTAACGAGGAGAGAAAGGCGTAAACCGCCATAATGAACCATCCGGACGGACTTTTGAAAAAAGCCGTCAGTTCACGTTTGAAAATCGCCGTCACTGGTCTTCCTCCTCCCGGTTTCCGGCTCCATCTGCCCCTGTCTGCGGTTCAGTTCCGGAAAACTCATCTCTTGCTTCCGCAGATATAACCGCGTCATCTTTTTCCGGACTCTCTTCCGAAGTCGCTTTTTCTTCATGACCGCCGGCATCGGTACCCGGGGTCATTGCCTTTGCCTCCGCATCACTGTCCACAAGTGTCAGGAACATATCCTCAAGGGACATACCCAGAGGAGTTATCATCAGGATATACCAGCTCCTTCCGGCACAGGATTCAAACAGCGCCTTCCGTATATCCTCACCCTTCCGGGCGGTGACAATATAGTCCCCTGTGCCTCTTTCCGTGCTTCCGGTATAGCGGATATCGGCAATTCCCGGCAAAGAACCGAGAACCCCGACAACATCAGCCCCCTCCGGTGCGGCAATTCTCAGACCGTAACGGGTATTTGCACCCATTGCGGCGGAAATGTCAGCCACGGGAGAATCAAGCACGACATACCCCTGGTTTATAACAATGACCCTCTGGCAGGTAGACTGTATTTCCGAAAGAACATGGGAACTTACAATGACCGTCCGACGGTCGCCGAGGCTTTTTATAAGACTTCTTATCTGAACTATTTCGCGGGGATCAAGTCCTGCGGTAGGCTCATCAAATATCAGTATGTCAGGATTTCCTATCAGCGCCTGGGCTATGCCCACTCGCTGCTTGTAGCCCTTGGAAAGATTCTTTATCAGCCGATGATAAACCTCCTCTATCCGAACAACGGAACAGACCTCCGCTATATGCGCTTCCCTGTTGCATATATTGGGTTTTTTTGCGCATTTTTTCAGGTCATACACGAAGTTCAGATAGTCCCGGACGGTCATGTCATGATACAGCGGCGGAATTTCCGGCAGATATCCGATCTTTTCCTTGGCCTTTCTGGGCTGTTCGAGGATATCGTAGCCGTTTACCCTGACGGTGCCGCAGGTAGAGGAGGTATAGCCCGTCATCATATTCATAGTCGTACTCTTCCCCGCTCCGTTAGGGCCGAGAAGTCCGACTATCTCCCCTTTTTGCACAGTAAAGGTCACATCATTGACCACCGTGCGGGATCCGTATCTCTTTGTCAGACCGCAAACTTCTATCATCGGGTCATGCCCCTCCGTTTCTGTTCCGGAGGGGCTTCCTTTCCGGTTTATTCCTTAATAATGGATATATGGAGGTCTCTTAACTGCGCTTCATCCACTTCGGACGGGCAGTCCGTCATAAGTTCGGAAGCGTTCTGAACCTTCGGGAACGCAACAACATCACGCAGGCTCTCCGCGCCGAGCATCTGCATCACCAGCCGGTCAAGACCGATTCCCATTCCGCCGTGCGGGGGTGCACCGTAACGGAATGCGTCAAGCAGAAAGCCGAATTTTGCATAAGCCTGTTCGTGGGTGAATCCAAGGAGTCTGAACATTCTCTCCTGAAGTGCGGGATCGGTTATACGGATGGAGCCGCTTGACAACTCTATTCCGTTAAGAACCAGGTCGTAAGCCTTTGCCCTTACATTTGCCTTGTCCGTCTCAAGATAAGGCAGACACTCATCCAGAGGAGAAGTAAAGGGATGGTGCATCGCCAGCCAGTTGCCCGTCTCCTCGTCATACTCAAAGAAGGGGAACTCCGTTATCCAGACGAAATTATATCCCTCAAGTTTTAGTTCAAGTTTCTTGCACACCTTGATACGCAGCAGACCCAGCTGAGAAAGAACATGACCGTTGTTGGAGTCCGCAATAATGAGTACCACATCGCCTTTCTGCGCTCCGGTACGGCTTATGATGGCGTTCATCTCTTCCTCTGTCATGAATTTGGCAAAAGAGGAGGAAACACCCTCATCGGTCATACGGATCCAGGCAAGCCCCTTGCCTCCTATACCCTTGACATATTCGGTAAGCTTGTCTATTTCCTTACGGGTAAGAACGGATACGGCATTATCCGCCTTTATCGCCCTTACGGATCCCTTCTGGCAGGCAGAAGAGAATACGGAGAAGCCGCAGTCCCTGACGATATCGCTCAGATCAACTATTTCCATTCCGTAACGGGTATCGGGTTTATCCGAACCGTAACGTTCCATGGCTTCCTTATAGGTAAGACGGGGGATCTTCGGTATATCCACACCGAGAGCTTCCTTGAAAAGTCTTTTCATGAAGCCTTCGCCTATTCCCATAACGTCTTCAACATCCACAAAGGACATTTCCAGGTCTATTTGGGTAAATTCGGGCTGACGGTCCGCTCTCAGGTCCTCGTCACGGAAGCAGCGGGAAATCTGCATGTATCTGTCAAAGCCTGCGACCATGGAAAGCTGTTTGTAAAGCTGGGGAGACTGGGGCAGAGCGTAAAACCCTCCGGGATGGATACGGCTGGGAACAAGATAGTCCCGCGCACCCTCCGGGGTGGAACGTATAAGCATGGGGGTCTCAATCTCGATAAATCCGTTTTCATCGAAGTAGTCACGGGTTATTTTTGCCACTTTATGGCGGAATATCAGATTCTTCATCAGATCCGGTCGGCGAAGGTCAAGATAACGGTACTTGAGCCTCAGTTCCTCATTGACATTGGTCTTTTCCGAGATCTCAAAGGGCGGGGTCTCCGCTTTTCCCAATATTCTGAGTTCGCTTGCGCGGAGTTCGATCTGTCCCGTTGCCATATTCTTGTTCTCGGCACCTTCACCCCTTGCGGCAACGGTTCCGGTAACAGCAATAACGTCCTCACTGCGCAGAGTATAGGCAAGGTCAAAAAGCTCCTTGGACTGCTGCTCGTCAAATGCTATCTGCAGTATTCCGGTACGGTCACGCAGATCAACGAATATAAGCCCTCCGAGGACCCTGCGGCGCTGAACCCAACCCGCGGCGGTAACGGTCTGTCCTATGTTTTTCGTTCCGAACTCGGCACAGTATGCCGTTCTGTTGATATAACTCATATTTTTACACCTTCTGTAGTGATTATATTATTCTTTTTCGTCATCTTTGTGAACGTCAGCGGGAAATAATGCGGCTTACGGCCTCACCGGAGAGAACAGTCTCCGTTTTGTCTCCGGTAAGCATATTCCTGACGGTGCCTTTATCGGCAGCAACCTCGTCGTCGCCGAGAACCAGGGTAAACCTTGCCCCTATTTTGTCGGCGTATTTCATCTGAGCCTTGAGGGACCGGTTCATAATATCGGTTTCAGCGGAAATTCCCAGATCACGGAGCCGGGAACAGAGGAGCGCCGCTTTGGATGCCGCGGCGACACCGATATTGGCAATATATATATCGGTCACGGGTTTCTCTCCGAAGGAAAGTCCCTCCGTCTCCATAATGGAAACAAGTCTTTCCATACCGCTTGCGAAGCCTATTGCGGGAACGCTCTTGCCACCCAGTTCCTCGACAAGGTTATCATATCTGCCGCCGGCAAGGACCGCAAGTCCGGAAACGCTGTCAATAAACTCAAAAACAGTCTTTGTGTAATAGTCAAGGCCACGGACTATGCCCGGGTCCTTCTCAAATTCAATTCCGAGGGCTGAAAGATTTTCCTGCAACCGGATATAATGATCGGTGCATTCTTCACACAGGTAATCCGTGATCTTCGGAGCATCCGCGGCTATGGCGGAACAAACCGGACTCTTGCAGTCAAGTATTCTCAACGGGTTCCGTTCAAGTCTTGTACGGCAGGTATCGCAGAGCTTATCGGCGGAAGCCGCGAAATAAGCCTTGAGAGCCTTGGAGTATTCGGCCCGGCAGGTGGGACATCCGATGGAATTTATTTTCAGCTTTGCACCCTTTATCCCCAGAGAGCGGATGAATCTGTCCGCCACGGATATGAGCTCCGCATCGGCAGAGGGGTCGGAAGCACCGAAGAGCTCCATACCGAACTGATTAAACTCACGGTATCTTCCCGCCTGAGGTTTCTCGTAACGGAAAGTGGTTATATTGTAATACGCCTTGAACGGAAGGGCATCATTGAGCAGCCCGTGTTCAAGAGCCATGCGCACAGTGCTTGCCGTGCCCTCCGGGCGGAGCGTCATACTCCGGTCACCTTTATCGGTAAAAGTATACATTTCCTTCTGGACGATGTCGGTAGTATCCCCTACACCGCGCTGAAACAGACCGGTCTCCTCAAATGTGGGAAACCGAACCTGCTTGTATCCGGCACAGGCAGCGGCTTCGGAAGCCTTTCTTTCCACAAACTGCCATTTATATGAATCCGCCGGAAGCACATCATGGGTCCCCCGGGGTGCTTTGATCATTGTTGCCATAAATTTCACCTTTCAAAATTATATATCCTGGTATGAGTCCTGTCCCTTACGGTGCCGGGCAGAAAGAATATCACGCCACGCAAGATCTCCCCGCTCAAGGGCATGAACAAGGACCTCCGCCGTTGCGATATTTGTTGCCACGGGAACATTGTGAACATCGCACAGACGCAGTAGCGTCATATCGTCGACACCGCTCCTGTCACCGTTTGTCGGGTCACGGAAAAATATGAGCAGGTCTATTTCATTGTTCGCGATACGGGAGCCTATCTGCTGATCTCCTCCTGAACCCCCGCCCATAAAACGGAAAATATCAAGTCCCGTCGCATCGGCAACGAGTTTTCCCGTGGCGGCAGTGGCACAGATCTTATGCTGCGCAAGAATTCCGCAGTAGGCAATACAGAACTGCACCATCAGCTCCTTTTTCTTGTCATGAGCGATAAGAGCTATATTCATCTCGTCTTTCACCTTTCCTTCTCTGACGAAGCGTTATTTCCAGAATTTATACAGAGGTACTTCATCCCCGCAAAGCCGCCGGCTGATATTGGTCACAGCAATCTTTGCCCGGGAGCGTTCCATATCGGAAAGCAGAAGACCTGTGTTTCCGGAGCTTATCACTTTTCCGTCCTCGGGAACAAGCCCGAGGAGCTGAAGGCTCACGCTGTCGATTATATCGTCTATATCCGGTGCGTATCCCCTTTTAATGAAACCGGGACGGACACGGTTTACTATCATCCGTATATCACGCAGTCCCTTTTTGCGCATTATATCCGCGGTAATCTCTCCATCGCTGACAGATGTCCGGTCCGCCGTTACCACAACTATTCCTTTCATCCCGGGGCGAAGAATGCGATTGAATATATCTCCGATTCCCGCAGGCATATCAATGAGTACAAAATCCACCTGCTCCGCCGCCTTCTGTGCGGAAACCGCAAGACACTCAGCCGTAAGCACCGGATCTGCAGGTGGGGTAAGAGGAGCGGAAACAAGAGCCATGGACGGGTAACGGGGATGGGTGACGGCGGCCTCGTCAATATTTTTCCTTCCCCGGAAAATATCTTCGATATCGAAGACCACATTCTCCCGGAGTCCGAGAACAGTATCGAGATTCCGGAGGTTCAGGTCCGCATCCATAAGCAGGACGCTTTTTCCGGCCACGGCAAGAGCCGCGCCGATGTTCGCCGTCAGTGTGGTTTTCCCGACTCCGCCTTTGCCGGAAGCCACGACTATAACTTTTCCCATGTTCTTATTTCCTTTCGCTTTATTCGGCCTGCGCCGATGGAACATCTATTTTGTCGGGATCGGTCTTGTCCGAGAAATAGAAACTCAGAACATCTTTGACCAGCTCCGCATTATACCTGGAAACATTCAGTCCGCCGTTTTCAATAACAACAACGAAAGCGATTTTCGGGTCATCGGCGGGGGCGACACCTATCATAAGGGAAGTAGGGATCTGTCCCGCCTTTTCGGCTGTTCCGGTCTTCACCGCAACGGAAATATCAAAATCTTTAAAGCCCTCGTACACCGTGCCGCCCTTTTCGGCAGCCATGCGCATACCGTTGAGAACGGTTCTGACGGTTGTTTCGGAAAGGTCCAGTCTCTCTATGACCTCAGGCTCGATCTTCTTGATAACTTCGCCCGTTTCGCTGTCCATAACGGATTTTATCACATGAGGGCGAAGTCTTGTGCCGCCGTTTGCAATAGTGGCGATATAGTTGACCAGTTGCAGAGGTGTTGCGGTATTATCCGTCTGACCGATAGCTGCAATAAGAGTGTCACCCAGCTGCCAGGTTCCTCCGAGAATATTTTCGCGGTACTCCCGGCTCGCACAGACGCCGGAAAGTTCCCCCGGAAGATCTATCCCCGTTTTCTGACCGAAACCGAGATGTGAGGCGTATTCGCTGATGACGTCAATAGTGAGCCGTCTGCCGAGATCAAAGAAAAAGGTATTGCAGGACTTCGCGAGGGCACTCTCCACAGTCATGTTTTTGTGGGAAATTGATGAAAAACACGAATAAGAGTAATTTTCATAATAAGTGTATTTACCGGTACAGTAATACACCGTTGCGGGGGTTATAAGACCCTGTTCCAGACCGGCGACAGCCGTCACGCCCTTGAAGGTCGAACCGGGCATAAACAAACCGGATATGGCACGGTTGACGTACGGTCCCACCGGATTTTTGGACAGGGAGACAAAATCCTGGTTGTAAGTGGCAATATTGAATGTAGGCCAGGAAGCCATAGAAAGAATCTCCGCAGTATCGATCTCCATAAATATGGCGGCACCGGAGGAAGCGGAGTCCTCTCCGTTGAGTTTTCTGATATCGTATATTATCTTTTCGAGACTGTCCTCGGTTATCATCTGCATATCCGTGTTCAGCGTAGTGATAACGTCATATCCCGCCTTGGGCTCCACAGAGGAATCGTCATTGATTATCTCAACAACGGACCCGGTCACGTCTCGGACGGCATATTTGGTCCCGTTCACACCCCGGAGATAGTTCTCGGCGATTTTTTCAATCCCCTCTTTGCCTATATAGTCATCCACGGAATACCCCTGATCCTTCAGGGTTTCATATTCCTCCGCATATATTCTTCCCAGGTGACCTATAATGTGAGATGCGAAATACTCATTGGCATAGGTCCTCACAGGTTCAACCTCTATATAGACTCCGGGGATTTCGTCACTGTTTTCCTTGAGCATTGTCGCCGTTTCTATACCGATGTCAGTGGCAAATGTAAAGAATGAAGAGGAGGAACGGCAGTCTATTTCATACCGCACCGCAACTATTTTTGCGGCATCGGCAACGGGATACTTAGTCAGTTTGTAATACTTGATCAGCGCCTGCATGGTATCGGCGGCGGTCATGTCCGTTTTTATCTTTCTTGCGGAAAGGTACTCTCCGAAGGACTTCGGGGCGGATTTGCTTTCAAGGTAAGAAACACTGTAAATGAAGGGCTCCTGCTCCGTTATCGGAAAGGTATCAATATACTCCTCTCCCGTGGATTCAAATATTTCAATTACCCGGAGGATGGTGGCGTTCATGTCCTTGATCAGGGTTTTGTTGAACTGTACCGTCATCGCTTCGGTGGAGGATGCGATCACACGGCAATACCGGTCAAGAATAGCTCCCCTTGCCGCCTTGACTGAAGTTTTCGTAACGACACTGTTCCGGGACTGCCGGAGATACTCATCCCCCTGAGAAAGCTGAAGCACGGCAAGGCGGACTATGAAAATCGCGCAGATAATGATAAAGAGGCTGAAAACGGCGATCGTACGGGCTTTTTTATTTACCATGACCCACTTACCCCCTCCTTCTTCAGCATGAGCTTATCAAGTCCCCGGAATCCGAACCAGACCAGAAGAGCCACAGGAACAGTCAGCGCAAGTTTCGGCAGATAAATATATAAAAGGAACGAAAAATCAATCTTTTCGCGGAAAGCGTAGCAAATAAAAGAAAACATCTCTCCCATCGTAAGAGGGACAGCGGTGAAGAGAAGCGCACTTACAAAATTTATCCGGACATCCTTCAGACAAAGGTTTCCGATCACCCATCCGGCAAACATGAACAGAATAGCTTTTTCCCCGAAGAAGAACGAACCGCAGAAGTCGCACATCAGACCGAATACGAGTCCGTAGATAGCGGCAAATTTACCGTTTTCCACCATTGCCAAAGCCGCAACGCCGCAAAGAACATATTCCGGCCCGACTCCGAAGACGGTTACCGGATTGAAAATGAACTGGAGGGACCATAAAAAAATAAAACACAGACTCCATACGGTAATACGTCGAAACATTTTCATCCCTCCGCGTCATACCCGATAAGGATATACACCCGGCGTAGACCTGCCAGATCCGCAGCAGGCTCGATAACGGCGTATTTTGTCAGTCCGTTTGACTGCACGGCAATGTCCCGGACCGTTCCTATCATTATTCCGGAGGGATAGAGTCCTCCGAGACCGGAAGTCCGGACGGTATCCCCGCGATTGACCACGGCGTTGGCATCCAGATATGAAAGACGGCACATTCCCTTTGCTTTCAGGGAAAGGGAACCCTCTGTCATTCCCACATCACCGGTACCGACGACCACCGCGCCCACGGCTATCTGAGGATCGATTATAGTAGTCACCGTCGCCCAATGACGTCCGACGGCGGTCACTTTGCCTACAAGACCGTCGGCACTGACAACAACATCACGCTTTTCCACGCCGTCAGCCGACCCCTTGTTCACCGTAAACCCGGAGACCCATCCCCCGGTGGAGACGGAGGAAACATCAGCCGCAACCACGGAGTATTCTCCATCCGTACCGACTATTCCCGTAAGGGCACGGAGACGCTCGTTCTCCACCTGCAGGGCATCCGTACGGGCAAGCTCAGCTTCAAGTTCCGCAATTCTCTTACGGAGAGCTTCGTTTTCGTCCGACAACCCCCTGTACTGCGTCATGGAAGAAAGGAAATCCGTGACGGTTTGCTTTACCCAGGTCGCCGCGCTGCGGAAAGGGGAACCGATAATGCCCACAAGATCCCTGTGTGAGGTTTTTCCACCGTCAATGAGAATATTAAGGCCGAACCCGAAAAGGAACAGAGCAATAAAGACCATGACTATAAAGAATTTTCCACCTTTAGGCTTTTTCATGACAGCTCCTCCTTCCGGAAAAGATCAGATGGTATCAGACCGAATCAGCGTCCTTGAGCTGCTGAAGCATGTCCAGAGCTCTTCCCACTCCCATGGCAACTGTTTCCATGGGGTTTACCGTTACCTCAGTGTGTACTCCGGTCTCCTGCTGAATGAGTTCGGCCCAACCGGGAAGCTGAGACACTCCGCCGCAAAGCGCGATCCCGTTATTCATTATGTCCGCCGCAAGTTCCGGATTAAGATGTTCCATGGTATTTCGAATACCGTCGAGAATACTCTGTACCGTGGGATTTATCGCCTGGCGGATCTCATCCGAAGAAACAGTCACATTCATCGGGAGCCTTTCCCCCGGGCTGATACCGCTGACGGTCATAAAGTCGGGGATTTCCTTTTCGGTGACTGACCCCAGAGATATTTTAAGGTCTTCAGCCACAAGGTCACCGATAATAACACCGTAATTGTACTTGATATAGGTAACTATATCCTTGTCCATCTGCAGACCGCTGTCAAAAAGAGTGGTCTGCGCCACGACTCCGCCCATGGAAACAACGGATATTTCAGTACTTCCGCCCCCCATATCCACGACCATGTGTCCGCTGGCTTCAAATACCGGAAGCCCGCATCCTATGGCGGCGGCAATGGGTTTGTTAAGAAGATAGACCTTCCTTACCCGGGAAGCGTAGACAGCATCCTCCACCGCACGCCTTTCAACCTCAGTGGATTTATACGGAACGGCAACTATCGCACTTACGGAAGACCAACCCCTCTTCACCTGGGCAATATACTCCCGAAGCATGGCGGAGGTCTTCTCAAAATCAGCAATCACGCCGTTCTGCACGGGCATCGTCGCCGTGACCGTATCCGGAGTCCTGCCCAGCATGGCACGGGCCGCCGAACCGATGGCAATAAGTTTATCGGAATAGGTGTCCGTGGCAATGACGGAAGGTTCGTTAAGCACAAGTCCCCTGTTTTTATTGCTTATCAGGGTATTCACGGTACCGAGGTCTATGCCTATATCGTTTGCTCCCACAAGTTTACTCCTTTTTGACCGAGCATTCGGTAAAGAGTCGGCAGGGGCAGACCGACAATGTTTGAATAGCACCCCTCTATTTTTTCCACAAAAACTGCCGCACGGCCCTGGATCGCATAAGCTCCGGCCTTGTCGCAATACTCTCCCACGGCAACATAAGCGTCAATCTCTTCCGGAGTGAGTTCTTTGAAAAAGACCGCTGAACGGCAACACTCCGTAGCTGTGCTTCCGTCGGGCATTATTACCGTAACTCCGGTAAAAACCTCGTGTTCCCGTCCCGAAAGCAGACCGAGCATTCTTCTTCCGTCGAACTCATCCTTCGGCTTGCCGAGGATCTCACCGTCAACCGCGACGACCGTATCGGCGCCGATAATCACACTGCCCGGACACATTGAATGCACATCCAGGGCTTTTCTTGCGGAAAGCTCGCAAACCAGCAATGCAGGCTCCGTATGATCCGTTTTTTCATCCACCCGGGAGGGGACTACGGAAAAACGGAGTCCCATACCGGAAAGAAGCTCCTTGCGTCTCGGAGAAGCGGATGCAAGGACAAAATCAAGTTTGCTTCCCATTATTTCGCACTGTCATCCCAGTTGTGCCAGACGTTCTGCACGTCGTCATTATCCTCGAGAGCGTCCAGCAGTTTCTGCATATTCTTTATCTGCTCCTCATCGGTGAGCGCAATGTAGTTTGCGGGAACTTCTTCTATCTGGGCGGACAGGAACTCATAATCTCTCTTGCCCAGTTCCTCTGCCGTCTCCGAAAATTTTTCCGGGGCAGTATATATCTCAAACACATCCTCTTCGATGACGAAATCCTCAACGTCAAGCTCCAGAGCGTTGTTCATCAGCCGTTCTTCGTCATAAACTTCCTTATCGAGGACAAGAACACCTTTTTTTGTAAAGAGCCAGTTTACGGAACCGGTCTGTCCGAGGTTTCCTCCGAACTTATCAAAATAGTGGCGGAGATCCCCGGCGGTACGGTTACGGTTATCAGTAAGAGCCTCGACTATAACGGCAATTCCCGCAGGACCGTAGCCTTCATAGGTTATCTGTTCATAATGAGTCTCATCTCCGCCTCCGGCGGCCTTCTTGATAACTCTTTCAATGTTGTCGTTGGGAACATTGTTTGCCTTTGCTTTGGTGATTATATCCTTAAGTTTGGAGTTTGACTCGGGATCGGGTCCACCTTCCTTGACGGCGGCAGTGATCTCTCTGCCTATCTTTGTGAAGACGCTGGCGCGCTGCGCATCGGTCTTCTCCTTTTTGTGCATGATGTTCTTCCATTTAGAATGACCTGACATATAATAAAACCTCCAAAAAATTTACTGTTTGAGCACCGACAGCAATATTGCCGGCAATGACCATAGAATGTTGAAAAGCACCGTCCAGATCATGGACACTGTTGCGGGAACGCACAGCAGGGCAATGAACGTCAGCAAAAGACCGAGACAGATGCTTGCCTGTTTTGCAAAAATACACAGTCCGACGGTGGACGAAAGGTTCTTTGCCAGACGCACGGACGAAAGTATTCCCAAAGAATTCTTCGTTGTTATCATGGCGGGAAGCTCCTCCCTGTCGGCATTCTTCGCCGCCTTTTCAAGGAGAGCGGATTCCTCCGCGTCGGGGACTATAACCCTGGTGGTCTGCATATCATAACGCTTCTGAACGATATTTTCCGTGACACCGCAGTCTCTGGTAGAAACTATTATGTTGAAATCTCCGATATTCTCAGCCGCTTTTTTAAGTTCAGGGTCGGGTCTGCAGGTATACAGCAGATACGCCGCAAGATCTCCGTTGATAGCGAGATAAAGAATGCTCCGGTTCATTGTTATGAGAGAGACCTCTTCCTCCTGAGGCAAAGGCGTAACTCCGTGGGAAAGAAGAAGATTACGGTTTCCCAGAAGCACCTCATCTCCGTATATATGAGCGTAAACCCCGTAATTTTTAATAAACTTCCAATCATCCACGACCGGCAGCCTGTCTACGGAACAGCCCAGTGTCCGGCAGAATTCATCCTTCACGGGAGAATCGGATTCAATCAGGAGTGTGGCGGTATATTCCACCGCCTCCGAAAGATGCTTACCGTCCCGGAAACGGAAACGGACCATCTGCACAAGGGATGGGGGAAAAAGCTCGGTATCCTCGACCACGAGAGTGTCGGCATCCCGGAGGGATTCTATGGAATGATATCCCAAAAGTACGCTTCCGTACTTTCTCAGCCTGTGCTGTGCCATCATATAGGGCAGGACAAAACTCATTTCGCCCGTAAAAGAAGCGGTGACCGCAACAAGCGCGGCAAGGGATGAGGTGAAGAGCCCGAAGCCCTTTGATATGCCTACAATCAGAGCCAGCAGAACCACCGCACCGCAGACCGCAGGAGCGAAATATCTGATCTTTTTTTCAGAGGGATCCCCTTCATAGGTCGTGTCCACCACATTTGGGAACTTCACCACGGGATTGACCATACATACCCTGTCGATATATCTCTTGGTCAGATTTATCCTCTCAGTATTGACGGCATATGTCTTATTGTTTTTTATCAGATTCAGATTCGCAATAAGTTCCTGCACAAACAGGAGCTTCATCAGCATCGACACAAACACCGACAGGCTTATTGCTGCGAAAAACGGGACATAATCCGCGAAAAGCCCGTAAACCGCATTGATGAAACCCACGGCCAGAGCAACGGCATTGAGGCTGTCGTTGGAAGGGTCAAGACGGACAAGACCCGTTATACCCTCTGTCATTTCCCTGCGGCAGATAAAGAACACCGCCGCCGCGAATATCATTTCCAGAAGCCCCATAACCGTGTGGGGCAACCCGAAGAATGCCGGGATTCCCGTAGCGAGTGCCGCAAGCCCCGCAACCGCGGTCTTGACCCTGAAAGTATCTCGTGCGGACTGGGCGACGGAATACTGTTCAAGAAAATACTCGTCCTGCATATTCTGACCGAACCCCAGAGGAGCCCGGACTCCTTTCTCCGGTATTATTTTCCGCCGAGCCGTTGGCGGACCACTTCGTACATGGCTACCGCACCTGCGGCAGAGATATTAAGAGACGTGATATTTCCTGCCATGGGAATGCGCAGAAGATAATCACAGTGTTCCCGGACCAGACGGGAGATTCCTTCGCCTTCATCCCCGAGGACTATGGCGACCGCTCCGGTAAGATCGGTTCCGTACAGTTCACCGCTGCCCTCACCGCCGTCCATACCGTAGACCCAGACATTGTTTTCCTTCAGTTTTTCAATGGCAGAGGTTATATTTGTCTGCCTTGATATCTTCATGTATTCACACGCACCCGCCGCCGCCTTGAACACGGTGGCAGTCAGTCCGCAACTGTTGCGTTTCGGAAGGATTATTCCGTGAACACCTGAGGTTTCAGCCGTTCTGATTATCGCCCCCAGATTACCCGGGTCCTTTATCCCGTCAACAACAAGAATAAAGGGTTTTTCCCCTCTTTCCTCCGCAAGTGCGAGGATATCTTCTATTTCGCAGTATTCAAATTCGGTGGTGAATGCCATTACTCCCTGATGCGCGGAAGTTCCGGTCATCTTTTCAAGTTTTGCCTTATCCGCCTCCACCACGGGAATGCTTCTGTCTTTTGCCATTGCTATAAGCTTGACTATGGAACCTTCCCTTTCACCCTTCGCGACATAGATCTTATCTATTGTCCTTCCGGAACGGATCAGTTCCATAACGGGATTTCTGCCGTAGACCACATTTTCACTGTCCACAGAGGGGGTTGCTTCACGCCGGCGTTCAGAATACTCCGGATTTCTGCCGGTGGTTTTCCCCGCAGCGGAACGCTTGAATTTCGGATACGCTTTTTCTCCGTATCCTTTATTTCCACGGGATGTTTTCCCCGTACGGGTCTTTGTTGCGTATCCGTCGGAATACTTTTTCTTTCTGTTTTCCATATCTTTCTTTTTCTCCGAATGGTTTATTTTTTGCCGGTACTGCCAAAGCCGCCGTCACTGCGTGCCGATTCATCCAGTTCCGGCACAGTTTCGGTCTCCGCTCCGAAAAACGGAACGATAACAAGCTGCGCAATACGGTCTAGAGGATTGATGGTATATGGCTGACCGGAGGTATTCATCACTCCTATCATTATCTCACCGCGATAATCACTGTCGATAACCCCGACACTGTTGGTAAGCATTATCCCGTGCTTCACACCGAGGGAAGAGCGGATACACACAAGTCCGACATACCCCTCCGGTATCTGCACACATACCCCGGTATCAAGCCTCGTTCTCTGTCCGGGCTGAAGCGTCAGAGGCTCTGCCATACAGGCGGACAGGTCGTAGCCTGCACTTCCTGCCGTCGCCCTCCCGGGAACAGGGGCGGTAACACCGTTTTTTGTCAAAAGCTTAACCTTCAGCTTCATCGGTAATAAAGTCCTCTCGTAATATCTCCGGGCTTGCGGCATTCCCCGCCGGAATAGCCCTCAATCACCTGTGCAACTCTTTCACGCGTCTCATCGGTGAACATCAGATGTAAAAACCCCGCATCCGTAGGCAGGCGGTCGGCAAGCCACAGCACGTCCGCATTCCATATTCTGTTGCGGCAGCCGAAATCACATGTCACAAAAAAATCCTTGCCCATGCGATCAGTGAGGAATTTCGGTTTATCCTTGAGGGCACAGCCCCTGCCGTCCCCCTTTATGCAGTTACGGACCGTCATGAAAGGAAGTCTGCCGTAAGCGAATATTCCGCTTTTTCCGTCCGTAATGCTTTCCGCGGCGCGCATTGTAAGTTCAAAGGAAAGCATTACGCTTTCGAGTCCGGCATCTTCAAACCGGTCAAGACTGATACTGTTATACACATTCAGCCCGCATCCTCCATGGACTCTGAACCCCCGTTCAAGACAATGGCGGACAAGTCCGACATTTTCACACAGCAGCTGCCTTACACCCAGATTATCCGCTTTATCAAGGAGTTTGTCAAGAACCGGATATTCGCTGTCGTGAACCGCCGTGGGGAGGAAAAATCCGACCTTGTCTCCGAATTTCTCAATTATTCCGGCAGTACCTGACTGACCGGCTTTCTCAAGGGGAAGCCATATGATGTCAAGTTTACCGGCATTGTCCGGAACCTGCGAGGGGAAAAGGAACTGCCCCCGCAGCCCCTTTGACGGGGGATCTGCCGTATTTATTTCCGGGATCCTTGAGATCATTGACTGGGGACGGATGCACCGCATTCCGGTGATGCTTTCCACAACTGTCCGGCGGGCTTCATTCAGCAACGAAACCGGAATAAAAATATCATCAGGAAGTTGCGACCTTACTTTTCCCAATTCGTACGGGGTATCCCCCAATTTATCAAGGGCTTTTCTCAGTTCCTCTTCTCCGGTGACGCGGTTCCGGGCTTTCTGAGCCGGAAACGAAGTCTCGGCGCAAAATCCGTCGCTGCTGCTGCCGGCAAGCCTGACAACATAGGAATCATCTGAGGTCAGGGAAAAATCAAGGCTGAATCTTTTATATTCCCGTGTGGGGAGAGGTACGCGCACGGACACATCGTCCTTCTTCCGTACCCCGAACATTTCTCTCCCCGTTTTCCCGGTATAGTATCCGTCAGTGAAGCCGTCCCGGCTGAAAACGGAAGCAAGATATGCTTTTCTGTCCTCGGAAAAAACTTCGCCCTTAACGGCACGGACATAGGCATCGGTCACCGCGGCAACGTATTCCGCACCCTTCATCCGGCCCTCTATTTTCAGGGACGTAACGCCCATTTTTTTTAATTCCGGGACGTATTCAAGAAGGCAGTTGTCCTTAAGGCTGAGCTCGTACCCGTTCCTGTAGGGCAGTCTGCAAGGCTGAGCGCATTCTCCCCTGTTGCCGCTCCTTCCGCCGATAACACTGCTCATATAGCACTGGCCGCTGTAGCACATACACAAAGCCCCGTGGACAAAGACCTCTGTCTGTATGGGAACATTTTTCGCGATATATGCTATATCCGCGGCGGAAAGCTCCCTGTTGAGCACGACACGCCTGAAACCCATATCAAGCATCTGTTCCGCACCGTCCGCAGAACAAACCGTCATCTGCGTACTTGCGTGAAGAGGTACGGAATCTCCGAGGGACAGTCTCAGGCAACGGGCAAACCCCACATCCTGAACGATAAACGCATCTATACCGGCCTCGGTAAAAACTTCGGCGGTTTTCAGCGCGTCGCACATCTCTCTGTCAGAGATCAGGGTGTTCATGGTGGCATAGACCCTGACTCCCCGTTCATGACAGAACCTTATCCCGTCGGATATCTCTTCCCGGGAAAAATTCCGGGCGTTGGCCCGGGCATTGAAACCCAACCCGCCCAGATACACCGCATCCGCACCGGACATTACCGCCGCACGAAGGGCTTCGGGACTTCCGGCAGGTGAAAGAACTTCCATCAGTTGGAGCTTCCGCCCTTGGACATGTTTATTTTCAGCGCAAGCAGTTCGTCACGGAGCTTTTCTGCCATACGGCGGGCTTCGTCTCTTTCCGCCAAAGCTTTCGTTGTTCCGTCAAGATATTCCTTGAGCTGATCGCGCATGTTGTCCGCACCGGTCTGAAGTTTGACGATCTCATCATACAGATCCATGCATACCAGCAGTGACGCACTGGTGAGAGAAAGGCTGGGATTGCCGTCCATAATTTCCCGGACCTTCGCGTCAATTGCCTCCGCGATCTGATTGGTGTATTCCGCGGTTTCGGTGGAATACAGGGTAAGATCGAATCCGCCGATTCTGACAGTGTAAACACTTTCCATGATTAAAAAGCTCCCTTATGTATAAATTTTGTTTACCCGATTAAAATATATTCTTACTTTATAATATATCATAAATTTTGCCGGAAATCAAGATTAAAACCGAAAAAAATCAAATATTTACGCTAATTTTTCCATAATTTTCGGTTTTGTGCCGATAAGCACCTTTCGTCCCGCAAAAAGACCGCACATGTCGGGAAATGACGAAAGATAATAATAAAATTTTTTGTAAATTTATATTGACAAATTAAAGAAAACATGGTACAATAAAAGCGGAAAGAGAGGCGAAGATCAAATGAACGATAAAATCACCGTTGCCATATCGAGACAATTCGGCTCATGCGGCCGCGCAGTGGGCAAGGAACTTGCAAAGAAGCTCGGAATAAGCTTTTACGATAAGGAACTCATTTCCCTTGCGGCAAAGGAAAGCGGAATAAGCGAAAAGATATTCCGTAACATGGACGAAAAGCCCACCAACAGCCTTCTTTATTCTCTGGCTGTAGGGGCTTACGCACTGGACAGTCAGTATCTGCCGTGGTCGGACGCCGCTGTCCCTCTGAGCGACAAGGTGTACCTGGCGCAGGCGGAACTCATAAAAAAGCTTGCGGCGGAAAAAAGCTGCGTTTTTATCGGAAGATGCTCCGACTATATTCTTAAAGACTCCCCGAACATGATAAGCGTGTTCATTACCGACACCGAAGAAAACTGCGTAAATCAGATAGTAAAAGACTATAATCTCTCCGAGGCAAAAGCCCGGGACATGATCAATAAAACGAACAAAAAACGCTCAAATTACTATAATTTCCATACCAACCGAACCTGGAAGGACGGCGACAATTACGATCTGTGCGTCCGGACCTCAACCCTTGGAATAGAGGGAACCGCGGAACTCATTATTGATTTTGCGGAACACAAACTGGGCAAAAAACTCAGATGACCCGGCGGGAACTCCCATAGCGGCGTTTCCTTTACAGCAAGAGGTTAAGCCCGGGTAAAACCGGAGATATACTTTTTCATTACGGCAACCGCATCATTCCTTTTCATTTACCCTTGAAAGATCCCGGAGGGCTTCCGCACGGAAGCCCTCC
>CAJLLT010000029.1 GCA_905207625.1 uncultured Eubacteriales bacterium
ATGCGGCCCCACTAAATCTATCCGGTGCGGATGGCTCGCCATGCAGAGCTGTACTGATTGCTGACGAGAGATAAATTCCAGTTTGCCTGACTGAATAACCTACATAGCCAAACGCTAAAAGCAGGAATTTGACGAAGGGGGATATTTTATGAAAAGGTTCATCGCATTGGTTTTTGCATTGTTCGCGTTGATATGTATGCTTGCGGTTACAGGTTGCTCTGTGTCTTGGACAGAGGAAGAAATCAAACATGCGAAATCCGTAGAGATCACTTGTTATGATAATCATGGTAGCAGTGACGCAGTTGAGATTTACACGATTACCGATGAAAAAGAAGTCAATAGTATTTGTAACACTTTCTCATTACTTGTGGTCAAAAAAGCGAAAATAACCGAGCCTACGATGATGTCATATTCCGTTCGATTTTTAGATGGATCCGGTAATACAATTGAAACCGTTAATCTGCTATATGGTCACAATGTAATACAATGTGATGGATTATATAAAATCACCGGCGAAATGGATATCAATAGGTATATCCGGCTGAATGTCTTAAACGGCCTTCAGAATTGATGCGACCAATTACAATTTGTTCAACCGAACCCCATACATAGCCAAACGCTCCTCAGCCGAGCGTTTGGCTTATTTTTATGGAAAGGAAGGATGGACGCTAAGAAACTTGGATTCGAACGTAATATACATAAGCTCGTTTACAAGCATAGCTCTGCTAGCCCGGAAGATCGCGGTCACTTGCAAGCCCCTGTTTCACCAAGAGAGAAGTGTTTCTTCGCGGTGCATCTGAATTGGCTAACACAAAATCGGCATCTGAATTGACCTGTAAACACATGATGACAAGTCAATTTAGATCCGGACGAGAAAAAACGAGAAAACGGGAGATTTCGATAGATTTCTCCCGTTTTTTCGACCCTGCATTTTTTCGGAGTTTCATAGATCCCTTTTGCCCTTTTCGATGCTGTGTCCGGACTCGGACTCACGAAAAGGGCTAAATTTGATTGTTATCAGTTTGTTGAGAGCATTTCTTGCTCGGCGGTGTTCCTTTCAAAGTTTCTTGCGCGATTGAGATTGAAAATCGGGAAGATTTATGATATAATAAGTTATCAACAAATCGGGATTTGTGGGGGAAGTAAGTATGCTAAACAACATAGAGTTCGACCTTTGGGCTGATGGCTATTACAAAACTGTCGGCATTTCTGATGAGGAAAACACATACCCTTTTGCCGGTTATAAAAAGGTACTTGGGTTCATTTTTCAGACCATAGTGAGAGCTGAAAATGCCGTTGTGCTGGATATTGGATTCGGAACAGGCACATTAACGGCAAAACTATACGAGCGAGGCTGTTCCATTTATGGGCAGGATTTTTCATCAAGAATGATTGCGTTGGCATCTGAGAAAATGCCAAATGCGCATTTATATCAAGGGGACTTTTCAAAAGGGCTTGTCGAACCATTGCGTAACTTTCGTTATGATTATATTGTTGCGACATACTCTCTGCATCATTTGACGGATGCGCAAAAGAGCGACTTCCTTTTAGACTTGCGTAACTACTTAAAAGAAAACGGTAAAATTATAATCGGCGATGTTGCCTTTGAAACAAGAAAGGATTTAGAGCAGTGTAAATTGAAGGCAGGAGACACATGGGATAATGATGAAATCTACTTTGTCGTTGAGGAACTGAGAAAAGATTTTCCAGACCTTTCATTTACGCAAATGTCCGATTGCGCAGGCGTCCTGATTTTGGACTGACAACTTCCAGTTTACCTAACTGAATAAACTACATAGCCAAACGCTCCTCAGCCGAGCGTTTGGCTTATTTTTATGGAAAGGAAGGATGGACGCTAAGAAACTTGGATTCGAACGTAATATACATAAGCTCGTTTACAAGCATAGCTCTGCTAGCCCGGAAGATCGCGGTCACTTGCAAGCCCCTGTTTCACCAAGAGAGAAGTGTTTCTTCGCGGTGCATCTGAATTGGCTAACACAAAATCGGCATCTGAATTGACCTGTAAACACATGATGACAAGTCAATTTAGATCCGGACGAGAAAAAACGAGAAAACGGGAGATTTCGATAGATTTCTCCCGTTTTTTCGACCCTGCATTTTTTCGGAGTTTCATAGATCCCTTTTGCCCTTTTCGATGCTGTGTCCGGACTCGGACTCACGAAAAGGGCTAAATTTGATTGTTATCAGTTTGTTGAGAGCCTTTCTCGCTCGGCGGTATTCCTTTCCAAGTTAATTGGTAATATAGATTGAAAAGTGGATAGATTTATGATATAATAAGTTATCAACAAATCGGGATTTGTGGGGGATCGGTATGAAAGCACTGTATTTGATTGGCGGTACAATGGGCGTTGGCAAAACAACAATCTGCCAACAATTGAAAAAAGATTTACCTAACAGTGCTTTTCTGGACGGAGACTGGTGTTGGGATGCCGATCCGTTTCAGGTAACGGAAGAAACAAAAGAAATGGTCATGCGCAATATCTGCTATCTACTGAACAGCTTTCTTCATTGCACTGCTTACGATAACATTATTTTTTGCTGGGTCATGCATGAACAATACATCATTGATAGTATAATCAATGAGTTAGACACGAGCGCTTGCAGAGTCATAAAAATATCCTTGATGACGGACGAAACAAATCTGAGAAATCGGTTGTCATCCGATATTGCCCGCGGAATCCGCACTTCCGATGTCATTGACAGAAGTGTCGGAAGGATTCGTATGTATCGGTTACTTGATACCGTAAAAATTGATACGAGCAATAAGACTGTTCGTGAAATTGCTGATGAAATTTTGAAGATTTGATTCTGACAAATTCCTGTTTGTCCAACCGAACCCCATACATAGCCAAACGCTATTCAGCCGAGCGTTTGGCTTATTTTTATGGAAAGGAAGGATGAACGCTAAGAAACTTGGATTCGAACGTAATATACATAAGCTCGTTTACAAGCATGGCTCCGCAAGCCCGGGAGATCGCGGTCACTTGCAAGCCTCTGTTTCACCAAGGGAGAAGTGTACCATCGCGCTGCATCTAAATTGGATAACACAAATTCGGCATCTAAATTGACCTGTAAACACAAAAATCCGAAAGTCTTGGCTTTCGGATTTTTTATTTGTACCATAAGGCACAACATCTTTTGTGTGTCACACGCAGTATCATTTAGCCGAGGGATGACATCATTTTTCCGCAAGGCGGGCACATATGAACAATGTTGTGGCTTTGCCCCAAATGAAGTGGGCTCACGCCCCATGATACAGGCTTCTCCGGGTTAGAAACCGAAAGACTTATGCTGAAGTTTTGAACATAAAAGAAATGAACGGGGCATTCAGATAGGCTGACATGATTTCTTCTTTATATCCGCCTTCTCCTTATTAACCTTCAATGGGAGATATCTTTACAAACACGTTTTTTTATGGTATACTGTGTTTGCTTGCCCGGTAGTTTCCGAAGTTATAGGTGATGTAAAGAAGTAAATCTGATGGTTGAAAATCAGTTGCATTTGCAGTGTAATGATATACACTCGAACCGGAATCTGCCAAGTACGCGGGAAAGAGGGGGAAACATGGTCGAATCAAAGATCTATATAGGGCTGAATGATCTGACTACGAATACACAGCTCTTTGAAAACGAAAAATATATCAGGGTGCTTCGCAATGTGTGCTATTCATACAAAGTGCCGTTTTCTTTCAATTTGCAGGAAGGCGGATATATTTACGACAGCGGAGAATATGCCAGGGAAACCAGCCTGGTTGTTACCCTTATTGATGTTGAAAAAGCCGTTGTAAATGATATTGCAAAGGATCTGTGTGCTTTCTTCCGGCAGGAGTCCGTTCTGATTACCGAAAATCAGATACAGGCATATTTTGTCCGTGAAAAATTGGAGTGAGACAGCGGACCTGGGCAGGATAACGATTGAACAGAAGGTTTCAGCTTCTCCGGTCCGGATTCAGGCGTTATGTGATGTATCTTTATTGCTTTGAAAACTTTTAAGGGATAATGTACAGAGGATTCAGGCTGATTGTTTTGTTGAAAACAGCGAAACAATGCTCGGAAATACAACGTTTTTTTTATTGAAAATGTCCCTTGATTTTTTCGGTTGAAAATGTTATAATATTGAAAGCAGTTGAGTAGCAGAAATGCGTAAGTCCGAACTTTCGGACTTACGCATTATTTTTTTACACGGAGGAATATTCAATGGAAGAATCACAAAACCTTCTCGCCACGGGGAAAGTGGGGAAACTCATGCGAAAATACGCGGTTCCATGCGTTATATCACTGCTCGTAGGGGCTTTGTATAACATTGTAGATCAGATTTTTATCGCAAACGCAGACTATTTGGGTTCCTATGGAAATGCCGCGAACACAGTTGTGTTTCCTTTGACGGTCATTGCGCTCGGAATTGCCGTCTGTTTCGGTGACGGTTGCTGTGCTATGGTCAGCGGACTTCTCGGAGAAGGAAGGAAAGAGGAAGCCAGGTACTCCGTCGGAAACGCGATCCTGCTTACCGTCATATCCGGATGTTTTCTGACAGTCCTGTATCTTGTTTTTGACGATGCTCTGATCACTGTTTTCGGAGGACGTATCAACGCTGAAACTTTTGACATGTCCAAAGAGTATTTCTTTTACATCACCCTCGGTATCCCTTTTTATATGTTCGGTCAGGCAATGAATCCGGTCATCCGTGCCGACGGAAGCCCGAAATTCGCAATGATTTCCACTTTGGCCGGGGCGGTTGCAAATATAATACTTGACCCCATTTTCATTTTTGTTTTCAAATGGGGTATGATGGGCGCGGCGGTTGCTACGGTCATCGGGCAGGTGTTGACTGCGGTTCTGGCAATCTGGTATTTGTTTCATACAAAAAGCGTAAAGCTTGACAAAACCTCATTTGTCCCGAAAAAAAGAGTCGTCGGACGGGTCGTTTCCCTCGGACTCTGCAGTTTTCTTGCACAGATTTCACTTGTCGCCGCAATGGCCGCCATAAACAACATGCTCCGTAAATACGGCGCGCAGGATCCCGTGTTCGGGCAGGAACAGTACTCACAAATTCCGATGGCGATTGTAGGGATTGTGATGAAGTTCTTCCAGATCGTGATTTCCGTCGTCATCGGCATGGCTGCCGGATGTATTCCTGTTGTCGGGTTCAATATGGGCGCAAAGCGTCCTGACCGTGTAAAAAAACTCTTCACAGCGTTGCTGATTTCTGAAGCCGTCCTCGGTGCGGTTGCGCTTTGTACAGTGGAATTTTTCCCGGACGCACTTATCAGTATTTTCGGAGCAAGGAACGAAAGCGCGCATTATACCGAATTTGCGATCCGGGCATTCCGCGTTTACCTCTGTATGATGATACTTGCCTGTGTCAATAAAGCTACTTTCATTTTCCTTCAGGCAATGGGCAAAGCTGTGGAATCCACAATTCTTTCTATGGTACGTGAAATTGTTTTCGGTGTCGGATTTGCGTTACTTCTGCCTCTGTTCTTCGGACTGGACGGTGTTCTTTATTCAATGCCTACGGCAGATTTTCTGACAGCGGTCATATCTGCAATCATCATTTTGAAAACATATCGGCAGTTAAATCAAGCTTGTAAAAACGGGATTTCCGAGGCTTGAGACGAGACAGAATGAGTATAGTTAAAGTCTGTTCAGCCGGGCGTTTGGCTAAGCAATAATCCGTACCCGGAGCGGTGATAAAACTTTCATTTTAATTAATTGTTGAAAAAATCGGATATTTGTGGTATAATACGGACGGTCGGTCTTGCTTCGCAATCCTCGGCGGCAATGCCGCCCGTGCCCTGTCGGGTAGTTGCTTTATTGCTGGCATCGCAAAAATGTCTTGCGTGTAAGTATTTTTACTCCTGGCATAATGAGGTTCAAACAGATTAAAAGTGTAGGTGTCTTTATGGAATACAGGAAAAGGAAACAGGAACGTTACGGAACAGCAACAAAGGAAAAAATGTCGGACGCCGAACTGTCGGAAAAGGTGCGGCATTGTCAGGTGATGTCCTCAGTCTGGTTTTTTGTTGGACTCATCGGTGCTGTCGGCGGAATTGTTTCATATTTTGCCGTGAGGGATGCAGTAATTAAGTCCGTGCTTGTGGCAGTTCTGTTCTTCGGCGGTATTCTGTGCGCAACATTTTCCGGCGATAACGCACGGAAGCGTTCAGAGACTCTGTTGCGGGAACAGCTCGGGAATTTCTTTGATGCGGAGTTCGAGAAAGAATTCGGTCCCGATCTGCGTACGCCTGAAATGAATATTGATCAGTCCCTTATAAAAGCCTTTCATCTGCTGAACGGTCAGTGGGAGGAATGTTTAATCATGAATCTCCATGAGGGTGCCCGGCGGGGTGTTCACTTTTCTGCCGCAAATGTGAGTCTTGATCATGTCAGTAAAAAGAGCGTCCCCCGCGAAGGGTGGAAGATTTACCGGGATACGGTGTTTAAAGGTATTATTCTTCGTTGCAGAACACGTATTTCAACCACGACCGATATATGCTCAAATGTCCGGGCGGAGAACAGTCAGACAATTCCTCTGACTGATAATGATTCATTCGACGGACGTTTCTTCGTTACGGCGGAGTCTGAGGTCGAGGCTCAACGTTTCCTTACGCCTCAGTTCATGGAAATGCTGAAGAATTTTGAATGTAATGTGGAGGGGCGGATCATAGGCTTTTATTTGCAGGATGATGTTTTTTCTCTGGCGCTGGAGACCGATTTCGGGTTTGCCGATATTGCCGGCAATGTGAATTTCTGCGATATAGATTCTGTGCGGCGCAGTTACACAAAATCATTGCGGGAGATGGGTGGGGCCATTGACCTTCTTCTGAAGAATGACGCACTTTTTGAGGTAACGGATTGAAGCCGGAAATGGAACCCGGAATAAATATTGCAGATACAAACGATTTTATATTCTTTTGACCGGAGTCGGTAAGTGAAAAGCATTAATCAGAAAATAAAACACGATGGCTACATAAAAAATCAGAAAATTCGCTTAAGGCGGTTTTACGGTTATATATCGGCGAAAACTATTATTATTATTCTCCCTATGTTGACTATGATGATCGCTTTATTGGGGATTTTTACCATAAACCCTCCACCGGAAAAGTGGAAACAGAAACAAATCGTCTTTTTAAGTGTATCTGAAAAGAGAACTGCAAAAAGATCGGTTTATGTGTTGAATACAACGGACGGAGAATATGTTCTGGGTGTAAGGGCGAACAGGGCGAGAGCTTTGTCGGCACAGCTTATTCCATATGGGGAATATAGCATTGTATATTGTGAAAATGCCCTTACCAAAATAGTAGAAGCACTGTACTCCGATAGCTGTGTTTATATTGATCTGGATAAATCAATCAGGGAACGGGAGAGGTCTCTGAACATATTATACATCGTTGAACCCGTTATGTTTTTTACGATGATTTCCGGATGTCTGCTGATTTATACACTGCGGTGCAAACGAGAACGCCTTGAAATAAAGAAAATAAAATCCAGAATAAGTGAAAGATCCGTAAAGATCGGAAATACGGAAGAATGAGATTATACTGCTGTAAGTGAGGCGGACGGGGTGAACGCAGAGTTTAAAACAAAGGGAAAAATCATCGAGACCGCCCGGCTTATACTGCGACCTTTCAGATCGGCGGATTTAGACAATCTCTATGAATATGTGTCCGTCAAAGGTGTAGGGGAAATGGCAGGATGGAAGCATCATAAAAGCAAGGATGAGACCCGGAAAGTTCTTGATGTTTTTATGAGTGAAGATAAGGTTTTTGCCATTTGCTTCAAGGAAAACAACAAGGTTATCGTTTCCCTCGGTGTCGAAAAATACGGCAGAGAAGAAGATCTGGCTGAGTTTGACGGATACCGTGATATAGAGATAATGCTTTACTACGAAAAAAAGGAAATTGTAAAACTGGGCGAACTTACGCCGAAATGGTGGATATGACAATATAAAACAGATAAGGACAGTTATTTCCCGGAAATGTCACATTTGTGTCTGAAAAATACCTGAAACATCGGAAAATCGAAAAAAATATGGAATTGCATTATTGTATTGACATTCGAAAAGATTTATGCTATAATTTAAACAGGGACAGGATGCGTGCATCTGTTCCTGTATTACCGTGAATATTTGGCAAAACCGTCGTGAGGCGGCGACGCAAAGCCAGGGAACTTTTTGAAAGTCAGCCCGGTTGCAGATTTACGCTCGGATACGTAAAGGTGTTCGAGTATAATTGTGCGACCGGGTTTTTTGTCGTCCTGAATAGGATGAATTTTCTGCAAAATATTCTGTCAACTGTGGGAGGGAACAATGAGTACACGTAAACGTGCCGGAAAAATAGGCTCTTTTCTCGCCGTAAATACCGGAACGGTAGAGGGGTGCGTAGCCAATGTGCGGCTGAAGGTCGATTCGGCGGCATCAGGTTTTGTTTATGAAAATGCCGGAACGGTAAGGCAGTCTCTTTCACTGAAGTGTGTTCGGAACAAAAATTCCAGGGGGTTCTGGTATATAAATTCCGGGACGGTTGACCGTTGCGGATATATTGCCGGTTCAAAAACAAAAAAATCTGACGGTGAAGGCAACACTGTTTACAAATACGGAAATCCCGAATGCTATATCCGTGACGGAATGTCTGAGGCAAAGATATTCCGTAAGCTTGAACTGGATAAGGTATGGAAAAGATCCGAAAAGAGCAATTGTCCTTTGCTTGAGCCTGAAAGGAAGGCCAACAGGACCGTTATCTTTGATCCCGATTCCGACGTTGTGGATATCAAAACTGCGGATGATCTGAAGAGAATCATTTCCGCTGTCAATTCCGGTGACCGTGCCGCGGCACGTTGCAATTACAGACTTACGGCAAATATAAATCTGAAGGGGGCAAAGATTGATCCCCTCGGAGCATCCGAATCCACTCCTTTCATGGGAAAATTTGACGGCAACGGTAAAACTGTCCGGGATTTCAGGATTGACTGTTCCGGAATTGAATCTGGAGGTTTTTTCGGCGTAACAGTCAATGCCACCGTAGCAAATCTTATTGTTGATTATATTCTGGACGGCGGCAAAGGTATCGTTACCGGCGGGCTTGTCGGAACGGCAACAGGCGGCAGCTTTGATAACTGCCACGTTCTTCTCAGCATGACCGCAGGACACTGCGCCGGCGGCTTTGCCGGAAAAAGTTCCGCGGAAATACGTAACTGCTACGTTTGCGGGACAATAACTCTGCCTGCGGCAATTCTTCCGTGGATACTTGCCGGGATCGCTTTGTTGCTCATACTTCTCAGCCTTGCCACGGTTATTCTGGTGCGGAAACTCCGGAAAGATCCCTTTACTCCCGAAGTTATAGATCCGAATCAGACTCCTGTAACGGCTCCCACGGAGAAAAATGATACACCCCCGAAGGGAACTAACAGGATCAGTCTCGAACTTAACCACATTATATACATAAAAGCCTCCACGATGGTCGGGCAGATGGATTACGTAAACCCGTCAAGAAGTACCCAAGATGTGGTTATCCGCCTTTGCGTGAGCGATGCGGAGCTGACGGAAGCGGGATATGATCTGGTGGCAGACGGCATAAGAACAAAAAAGGAGATTAATGCTCCCGGATACAGTGCCGAAAACAGTTTTACAGAGCTGTACCGGTCAGGCAGGATACAGATCGGATATAAGCTTACCTGGTGTAAGCTTTCTCCGTTGCCGAACGGCGAAGACCTCAAAGTCGGTAAATACAACATGGTAATGATGATAGACGCATATGACCCGGTGACAAATGAAAAGTCTCTGGTCAATGCAAGAGCTCTTACAACGGTTCAAATTCTGGATCAGTAATCAAAGGAGTACTGAAGCCGTTTGAGAGGGGGCGGTAGATTGAGTATTTGGTCAAAAAACACAATTAAAAAATTCATATCGGCGATACTGACCGTAGCTTTATTGCTTTCTCTGCCGGTACCGCTCATGCTGAAAGCTGAAACGGCGGATGTTACATTCAGCAGCGGAGCCGTCCTTATTGACTCCACCTACAATGGGAAGAATATCCATATACAGAACGGAGTGTTCTCCGTTACGGTTTCCGGCGCGGAAAATGTAAACATACTTTTCGAGGACGTAGTAATTGACCGCAGGTATACCTCCGACACCTCCTCCGCAGGGCTTAACGGACAGTACATAGAGAATCTTTATGAGACAAGTTCCGCCCTCGGTTGGATCTCAAACGGGAATCTGATAGCTCCGGTATGCCCTCTGATGATAACGAATAATTCCAGTGTCTCTGTGGCTTTCCGGGGAACAAACGAGTTGTATGCGGGCACAAACTGGTCCACTGTCAGCACTTCGGGGGTCTACACCGCCAAAAAGGGCGGCGGAGGTTTTGCCGGAATACAGGTTGATTCGGGTTCTACCCTCACAATTGTGGCAAGCCAGGGCACGGTCAGTGCTTACGGCGCGTTTTATGTTGAGGGGGACAACTCCGAGAACTCAAGCTACGGATATAACAGCCCCGACGGCTCAACTCAGAATCAGCTCGCCGGCGGTGCCGGCATAGGCGGCGGAGTGTCCTATAACACATCCACCAGCGCATCACAGTACTATACTTCGGGTACACCCGGTACTATTATCATCAACGGAGGCATTATCAATGCCTACGGCGGTCATGAGGCTGCCGGTATCGGCGGAGGACTGAACAGCGCAGCTACTTCCTCTTCAATTATCATTAACGGCGGAACTGTCAACGCTTACGGCGGCAGATGGGCTGCCGGTATAGGGGACGGAGATTCCCTTCAGAATGACTGGTCGGAGTCTTTTACTGATTCATATTCCATTGTCATCAACGGCGGGACCGTCAGTGCCGTCGGCGGAGTCGGATGTCCCGGAATAGGCGCGACGGATGAATTGTCTGCGGGACAGACCCGCAAAGATACTTCCGGCATGGAGATCCATATAAACGGAGGCCGGGTCTCTGCAAAATCAGGCTATCCGGACGGATTTGATCCTTCGGGGTCAAACGGTTATTCCGGAACGGATGCCGCTGCTGCCATAGGCGCGGGCAACAGAACAAGTCTGGCGTCGAATTCCATTTCGATCTCCTCTTCGTCTCAGATTATAGCTTCCGGCTTCGGACACTATTCCGTGACCGAAAACGGTACGGACTATTCCGCCCGTCCCACGGTCAACATAGATTCCGACGGGTATATGTTTCTTGCCCGTTTCCCGACGCTTTCCTCTTCCAAAAACAGAACATTTCACCTTTATGAAGCACAGAGGTACGACATAGAGGTAGACGGCAGGGTCCATCAGTTCATAAAATATATGACACAGACCACGGACGGTTCTGCCGGAAAAATATACTATTTCAGCTCAACGGGGATCCTTCTTGATGAAAATCTCCAGCAGGTGGAACCGCCGGATGGGCAGACAACGGAACAGTATGTAAATTCCGTTCACCTGACCCTTTATGTGGATTCTGATTCTGTAAAGATAGGGGAAGTATCCGTTCTTGCCCACTTCCGCTCCGTCGCCATAACCCTGCCGGACCCGGCGGATCACGGCGGTATATACGCACTTACGGTTCCCACTGATGCGGTTGAGGTTTCCGGGGTCGTGCTTCCCTCAAGCGGATTTGTGGTTGCGACTATCGGTGCGCAGGAACAGGGGATAATATCCGGTATTCTTGAGTATCCGCAGCAGAATAACGTTACCCTTGATGAAGTCACGGAGTCTTTCACTGACCTTGATGTCTATATCGACGGGGCGTACAGCGACGGCTCCCCCGGACTGATCGGCGACAGGTTTTCCGAAAACAGCTTTGCTTACACTGTCTACATTGAAAGTTCTGATGACACCGCCTACATTTATGCGGCATTTCTGCAGGAGGAGAACACCTCGTACGACATTACGGCAGACGGTGTTCGGACCACCGTTAACTATGACGGTTCAAAGGGCTGGATCAACTACACCGTGGATATGTCCGGTTTAACTCGCCGGGTGGTCCGTATCCGTAAATGTGATACCGTGAACGGGCATGTGACTAATCCAATCGTTTACAAAATTACGATCATAAAAAAACCTTCGTACCGGATAGAACTGAAAGAACTGAGTAAAGTTTACGATGGAACGGCTGTCTCTCCCGAGGTAAAAGACATTCTGACTGAGTCCGGCGAAAGGTATTCCGCGACTGCGGACGAGCTTTCAAGTGTTACTTTTGCTTATTATTACCTTACCGATTCCATGACATGGATGGGCATCGGGACGTCAGCTCCCAAAAATGCGGGACAATATATGGTGGTTGCAAATATTACCGCCGATACTTATAACGCAACATGTACTGAGGCATTCGTAATAAGTAAAAGGACCGTAACCGTAATCGGTATAGAGAATAATCTGACGTATATTCTCTCCTCTGAGGTCGGCAGCTGGACCGCGCCTCATATCATAGACAATCCTGGACAGTTGATACTTTCTGGATTGATAAGGGGAGACGATGTTACGGCATCCGCTGCGTCGGTTTATTACAATGATGTTTCCATCGGATATTCGTCCTCCAAGATAACTCTTGAAGGTGTCAGTCTTGTCGGCTCTGATATGGGAAATTACACTACGGCAGACCTTCAATATGTTTTCGGACAGATCTCCTATTCTCTTGACGGTACTATCTTCAGGAAAAGTCCTCTGGAATCATGGGATAAATTTTATCCTGTAGACAGTCTGTACCCGGTGGGAAAGGGCACTGATCCGGACTACCGTTCGCCTTTGAGTGAAAGCGGTTTCTATGACAGCCATTGCGATTATGTCTACGCCCGGACTGTCGGAGAAGGGGACGGCGGAGCAAAATATGCAGTGGATATCGAGTACGGCGCAATGTATTTCTCTTTTCTGAAGACCCAATGGGATGTGTCGGAACTGAGGTATACGGAATTCGACCTGGAAAACAGCTGGACAGGCTTTGACGGAGTGAACAACAGGATAACGGTCATCAACCGTTCGAATGCCCCTGTTTTGTATACTCCGGGTTGCAGTATTGACTTTTTGCATTCCGCCATAGGAAACAGCGACAGCGGTATAAAAGGTAAGATAACTCTTGTCAATTCTTCCTACGGGAATTCCGTGACGGGTATTCCTCAGGTGGTGGACGCCGCAATACCGGGTAATATCCGGAGAAACGGAACATCAACCAGATCGGACTGCTATCTCATACTTTCAGGAATCCCCCAGTTTGACGAATCCGACAGCTATATTTCGGTAGGTTCGGTTTCAGTAACCATATCCAGGGTCTACAGGCAGTGATATAATCCGGGAACGGACCGGTTTATATAAATTAATTTTTTTAAACGAAAGGAATAAGGAAATGAAAAAGATTTTTTCCGTAATTCTCGCAGTCGTTATTGTTGCATCAATGGCGGCGATAGGTGCTTCCGCTGAAAGAATAGTTGGCGGAAATACCGGAAATATTACCGACGGTGTAGAAACTTTTGACCCCACCACCGGTGATTCACAGGATATTTATGTTCAGGTAACCGAAATCGCTCACAGATATGCGGTAGATATTACATATTCCCTGGACGACCTGACTCTCGGCGGAACGATTACCTGGGATGTCAATAGCCTGGAGTATGTTATCGTTGCTAATGGTTCTCTTGTTGATACGACCCGTACCATAGAGGTCTCCAACCGTTCTGACCTTCCCGTAAAGGCTTTTGCTACCGTTACGGATGCCGATGCCGCGGATCACATCAGTGTAACTGCTGACTACAACAGTGACGCAACGGCACTTACCGTCGCAAAGGCTAATATCAATGCGGCTACTGCGGAGAATATAACTCTCACCGTCAGCAGCACCAACTGGACCGAAGCTGCAATATACTATGCACAAAAATATACAAATGATCTTGGAGCCGGCCGCTACAAGATAGCTTCCGTCACCGTTACCGTTTCCAAGGCTGACTGAGTCTGACTTCTTGTTGATTTTTCAGGAAAAACGGGAGGACAGGCCTGGTCTTGTGCCGGTTCACCCGTGTGTTCCTGGGAGAATGATGTTTATCGTGAATGGAGTTTCAGAGAAAGGGGCATGCAGTATGAACAAACACAACAGTCTTTCCGTTAAGGGTTTATTTGCCCTTGCTGTCTGCGTTTTGCTTCTTATTGCATTGCCTCTCAGTCGGACCGGCACCAGTGCGGAGATTGCCTCCGGGGAGGAAACGACTTCGGTGTACAGATATGCTGTAAGTATTGAATTCGGTGCCCTGACGTTTTACTACGATTACGGTGACTGGGACGTTAATTCGATGCGCTATATTTCGGATGACTCCAGTAAATGGCCCGCCGCGGATACTGTCGAAGGATTTCCCGGATGGTACGGATTTGATGGATCGGCAAACAGAATCAGTGTCAAATACTCCAATACTTCCGATGAAACAGTAAATCAGGGGATTAATGTCACTCTATCCTACAGACAGCTGTCCTCCTCCGAAGGAGTGATAGTGGACGGGGTGGAAATGACCCTGTTTTCAGATAGCGGCTTCCGCAAGGCCGTTTCACCATCTTTCAATGTTCCGAATACCTCTGCGGAAAGTGAAGAAAAGACTACGGTGTACTTTTCTCTCAGCGGGGAACCTTCCGAAAACGGCGAAAAGTTTTTATCGGAAGCATATTCTCCGATAGGGATGCTGACTATAACTATAGGTGATTTTACCGATTGATTCAGCCGGAGGAAAAAATGTATTCGTTCAGCAAAACTAAATTCAAAAGGAATTTTCTCATTTTTTCGGCGGTGTTTGCCGTTGCCGCAGCGATACTTTCGTTTTTTCTTGTGGCGGTTACCGTAAAGCCCTCCGTCCTGGATAAAGATCAGATCGAAGGCGTTCCGGGAACCGTTTCAGACAGAAAAAGTTACATATCCTGCGGGTCGGACAGCGTCTGCATAGTCGGTCTTGACTGTATTCCGGATTTCGACGGGAAAAAAGCCTCGGTCTTTCTCACAAATCCTGCTGACAGCGGAGTCCTTGTCCGTGCTGAGATATATACAGTGAAAGAGGAAAAGGATGAGGAAACGGGATCTGTTTCGGCTCTGCCGGATAAACTGATCGGGCAGACCGGTTTTGTCAGACCCGGCTGTTATGTTGAAAAGGTGACAGTCAGGGGCATAAAGACCGGGTCCGGTACAAACGTTCTTATCAAGATTGCGACAATGATCGAGGATTCCGGAAAAAGCAACGGTATTTTTTACGTGCGGGGCGTCCTCAACTGACTGATAATTCTCTGAAGCGTTTTCCGTTAAGGCGGATGACGCTTTTTTTTTTGCCGGATAATGCTTTACAAAAAGTATAAAATATGCTATACTGATAAAAATCAAATATTGCCTGAACCGAAATCAGAGTCTGAAAGGAGAGGCATCCAATATGTCCAATATCTGGCATGACATTTCCCCTCAGCGGATCACTGCGGAAGACTTTATCTGTGTCATAGAAATACCGAAGGGCAGTAAGAAAAAATACGAACTGGACAAGGAAACGGGATATATCATTCTTGACCGTATTCTGTACACCTCAACACATTATCCGGCAAATTACGGTTTTATCCCCCGGACACTGTGTGATGATGGGGATCCTATGGATATACTTCTGCTCTGTGCTCAGGGGCTGGACCCTCTGACGCTTGTAAGAGCGTATCCTATAGGGATGATCTCAATGATAGACGGAGGCGCGAATGACGAAAAAATAATCGCTATACCGTTCAACGATCCCACTTACAATCATTATACGGATATAAACCAGCTTCCGGCTCATATTTTTGATGAAATGAGACACTTCTTTTCGGTTTATAAAAATCTTGAGTACAAAGAAACTGCCGTTCTTGAGGTCAGCGGAAGGGAAGATGCTTTCCGGGCGGTTCAGTCTTCGATAGAAAAATATAAAATAAAGTTTTGCAAGGAGTAAATTTTGAACAGTTTTGTTATTACCGGTGCTACGGGTCATATCGGGAATAATCTTGTCCGGCTGATAAATTCCGTTGAACCTGATGCAAAGATAAAGGTTCTTTTACGGCGTTCCTCTCCCGCAGAGCTTGACGGAACGGTCTGTGAGGAGATCGTTGGTGATATCACCGATATGGAGTTTTTAGCGGCTAACATCGGCAGTGAGGACATAGTCATACACCTTGCATGTCTGATCGATATGACCGATAACCGCAGGGAAGAGACGTTCAATGTCAATTTCGGCTCAACAAAAGCTATATGCGGCATCAGCCGGAGCAAAAACGTAAAAAAGTTCGTATATGTGGGATCAGTTGACGCCATTTACCGTGATGGTTCGGAAGATATAATATCAGAACCCGATCGGTATTTCCCTGACAAGATAGAAGGTAATTACGGGAAGAGCAAAGCCATGGCGTCGGCATATGTGCTTGACTGTATGCGGCAGGATCCCGGATTCAATGCGGTCATGGTGCTTCCTTCCGCCGTTATAGGGATAAATGACAGAAAGCCTTCGGCGGCGGGCAGAATAATTCTTGACTCTGTCCGTGGAAAACCTGAATTCGGAATCGACGGCGGATACAATTTTGTTGATGTGACTGATGTCTGTAACGTGATATACCGGCTGTCACTTTCTGATTTCGGCGGACAATACATAATTTCTGGACATAACGTGTCCGTCAGGCAGATCTACGACTATATAAACCGACATGAACATCTGAGACGCAGACCCGTTATTCTTCCGGTACCCGTTATTCGGTTGTTGCTCCCGTTTATAAAACAGCTTAACAAAGTGACCCTGAGGGCTCTTCGGGAAAGTCACAATTACTCCAGCGAAAGGGCTCGCCGGGATCTGGGCTACACTCCGCAGCCGACAGAAAAGACTTTTTCTGATACAATAAACTGGTTCAAGGATAATCTTGCTCTGTTCGGTTAAGCGGAAAAATTGTCTGAAGCAGCAATATTTACAGTTTTCCGGTATAAAGCATCCTCCTCGGAAATATGTTATTCTGAGGAGGATTTTTTATGTTTCTGAATATTTTTTTTCTGATACTCCATATCTCCGGATCAGGCTCTTTCCCCCGACCTCTCACCGCCGCTCAGGAGCGGGAATATCTGCTGAAATGCCGAGAAGGGGACAGATCCGCCAGGGCAACGCTTATTGAACATAACCTCAGGCTGGTTGCGCATATCGCAAAGAAGTATTTTCAGCCGGCTGCCGGAAACGGGCAGGACGACCAGGACGACTTAATATCGATCGGATCCCTCGGACTGATAAAAGCAATCGATTCTTTTGACTGTGAAAAGAAAATCAGACTGGCAACATATGCCGCAAAGTGTATAGAAAATGAAATTCTCATGTATTTCAGGAACAGAAAAAAATTTGCAAACGACGTGTCGATCAATGAGGAAATTGACAGCGATAAAGACGGAAATACCCTTTCGCTGGTCGATATTATTGCCGAGGACGATAACGTCCTTGAAACCGTCTGCGGTAAAATCCGGGTCGAGCAGCTGGCTCAGGCAATGCGGACCACGCTTGATGAAAGGGAACGAAGCATTATCAAACTGCGATACGGGCTTACCGAACCGCCTCTGACACAAAAAGAAACGGCAAAAAGACTGAATATTTCACGTTCGTATGTTTCCAGACTTGAAAAAAAGGCTTTGGAAACATTACGCGAGACCCTTGAAAAGCAGTAATAAAGAAGAACCTGTACAACCAATTGTACAGGTTCTTCTTTATTGTATAACGAAAACCACGCGATAGTCGCGTGGTTAAATAAAGGTTAACCG
>CAJLLT010000030.1 GCA_905207625.1 uncultured Eubacteriales bacterium
TGCCGTGCCATAGCGCTGGCGCTGACGGGGGATAAGCTCGGTATCGATCCTTCAAAATGTCTCTTCTGGGAGGAAGGCTACGACAAAAAAATCTCGGATATACTCCCAGGTTACCAGACTGTTATGTAGAAAAAATCCCCCGTTTTACGGGGGATTTTTAATTATAAAACTTGCTGTTTTATCCTTAGGGCACTCTGTAGTGTTTTCTGTTCTCCGACAGGAGCGGAACCGGTTCTTCTCCCGGAGCACCGTTTTACCCGGAGGTTCAGTCTTTCTGATCAAATTCCTTTAATGCGATATCCCTGAAATGCGCGATCCTGTCCGTCATGACCGGGAAACGTTCCTCGGTTTCAGGGCTGAAAAAGGCATTTCTGAGGTCTTTTGTCGCTTCTGTTTCATGACCTATAAGCGCCCATGCGGCATCGTACAGGTTTGCAAAACCAGGATCACGCTGAGCCATGCAAATGAAACTTTGTCTGGGGGAGTTTATATCCTCACCGCTGATCTGAAAGAAATTGTACTTGTCGCAGAGACTGCGTACCCGGAAAAGCTGCTGCTTTGTGTTACGGGAGGGCATATACGTCACGGCTTTGAAGCCAAGACCGCTGATTACTTCAAAAAGCTCATCGAGATAATCGTCCTCAAACTTCTGAGCCCGTTTGTCTCCGGTCACGGAGGCGGTAACGTCTCCCAGGTATGCGTAAGCAAGAATAGCCCCCGTTCTCTTTGCCAGAGCTACAACATCCTTCACATCAGGGCATTCGTCGGTTGCGGGTATATAGAACTTCGAAGTGTCGCTTTTCAGTGCGCCGAGGAGGTCATATTCATAGTTCGGATTATCCGCATCAGTCAGATAAGCTTCAAGTTTTTCCGATACCTTAACACCGAAATCGTTGCGCAGGAAGTCTACAACTTTTGCATTTCTGCCAAAGGTCTGAACGATTTTTTTGCTGAGGGCAAAAAGAATATGGCGTTCGGTGATGCTCCCTCCGTCTCTGTACATTGAAAGAGGAATCACATCCCGGTCAAAGTCCAGCTCCATTCCGAAAGGGGCGACGATGCCGTTAATCTTTTCCAGCATCTTTCTGTCCCTGGCAATACGCTTCTCCGTATAAGGTCTGATGAATTCAGTCATGGTGTCGATCTGCGTATGCGGAATTCCGTGAAGGGTGCAATAAGCAATGGAGGGTTGATCCGGATTATTTATCTTTCTGCCTTTAAGGGGAGTATTCTCCATGCTTACACGGATTTCCATGCCAATGGTCGGAGCTATTCCGACGGCTTTTGCCGCCTCCAGAAACTCCCGCGTGCCGGAAACACTGTCATGATCCATTATTCCCACAGTCCGCAGTCCGGCGGTGTACCCGCACCAGACGGCTTTGGAAGGGGAGTATGGGGAAAAGGAATATGTAGTGTGAATATGACTGTTTACGTCATGATCTTTCACTGGTGCAGGGGTACTTTCAGCAAGGGATCTTATTGCCGCAAGCCTCTGTACCTTATCAGGGCTGTTGAGTTGTTCAAAGAGTTTTTCCATATCTTTTCCCTTTCAGGGCTCAGAAAAAACAGTCCACAAGGGTCTGCTGCTGAATACCCGCAAAATAATCGTTTATTCTTATCCGGCTGAATTTTTCGTTCAATTCTTCCATTGAGTGCCGCACACCGATCAGCTGTTGCTCAAAATCCTTTATGGGGCAGAGCGCAAAGAAGTCTCCGTACACCGTAGCGGCGCAAATAACCCCTTCACGGATATCAAGGTGAACCTCTACGGTTCCGGCGGTAGTATACGTTCTCTTAAAGAAGGAATACTTTGGGGAATAACCGTAATTCCATTCCCAGGTATCGTATTTCTCCCGGCGGAGTTTTGCGATCTGCTCAAGATCCGCTTCCGTCGGGATATAGTTTTCCGCACCCGTCATTCTGCAGACATAATCACCGAGCTGGGATTTGAACTGCTCAACAGTCATGGGCACATTCATGTGTTCCCGGATGGTCGTGACGTGACTTTTAACGGATTTTATGGCTTTGGATCTGATCTTTTCCTCATTTACGGTCAATATTCCCGAAACCCGGTCAAGATCGGAAGAAAACATAAGTGTCCCATGGTGAAGAACGGTTCCGTTGTGGCTGTACTGAGCATTTCCTGAAAATTTCCTGCCGTCTATAAGCAGGTCATTTCTTCCGGAAAATTCGGCTGTGACCCCGAGGGTCGCTAGGAAATCGACTATAGGCTGGGCAAATTTTCTGAAATTCAGGTAATCCCCCTGAGCTTCGGGATAAATGAAGGTATAATTTACGTTTCCCATATCGTGGAAAACCGCGCCGCCACCGGTTATTCTCCGGACAACGTGAACTCCCTGAGCCCTGACCTTTTCCGTGTCAATCTCCTCAAGAGTATTCTGATTTCTGCCCACAATGACAGCGTCTTTATTCTGCCAGAGCATAAAAACAGGTTCGGAGCATTTTGTAAAAAAATGCTCCTCCGCTGCTAAATTATATTCAGGTTCTAATGTATCAAGACCAATAAATTTCATTACAGGTTAAGCATGTTTGCCTCTTCGAGTTTTGCGACATCGAAGGGCTTCGTCATCTTAAGTGCATCGTTGATATCAAGGTCTGTTATCTTGCCGTCACGGACGACAACGACACGGTTGGAGATGCCCTTCTTGAGAAGCTCGACAGCGTAAGAACCCATGTTGGAGGCAAGAATACGGTCGTGAGCCGTGGGGATACCGCCTCTCTGAACGTGTCCGAGAACGGTTTCTCTTGCTTCAACGCCGGTCTCTTTTTCTACTTCCTTTGCAAAGTCATATATGTTGTCGATTCCCATGTCATGCAGGTACTTGTAGTTTACACTGGAGGGAACATCGGCGAACACGCCTTCGGACACCATGATCACGAAGGAAGTCTTGCCGAAGGACTGGGCGTATTTGATTTTGTCCACGATATCCTTCTTGAAATCAAATTTGACTTCGGGAACTATGGTGCAGGTCGCTCCGGTTGCGAGAGAACCCTGAAGGGTGACCCATCCGGCATATTTGCCCATGATCTGAACGACAGAGCAACGGTCGTGGGATTCGCTGGTGTCTTTAAGCCTGTCTACCAGCTCTGTAACTATATTTACGGCAGTATCAAAGCCTATCGTGTCTTCGCTGCAAACAATATCGTTGTCTATGGTGCAGGGGAACGCGACGCAGGGGATTCCGGCATTGGTAAGGTCTCGGGCGCCTCTGAAGGAACCGTCACCGCCACCTACTATAACACCTTCTATTCCAAGTTCTTCGCAAGCTTTTTTGGCTTCAAGAACGCCTTCGGGGGTTGCAAATTTTTTGCTACGTGCGGAGCGGAGCATAGTGCCGCCTCTGTTGAGAATATCATTGACAGAGGTCATGGTCAGTTCAACCACATCACGGGTCATAAGACCTTCGTAGCCTCTGTTTATACCTATAACCTTCATGCCGTTAGCGATTCCTGCTCTTGTTACCGCCCTGATAGCAGCGTTCATACCCTGGCTGTCGCCGCCGCTTGTGAGAACACCTATGGTTTTCATAACAATTTACCTCTCTGTAAATCCGATTTTTTGTTTTTCCTCGGTAATTATATACTATAAAATTGAAAAAATCAAGACCTGAGCGAATATGACAAAAAAAGATGCGGCATATTTTGCAATTTTGTATAATATTCGGGGGGAATATATGTTATAATACGCTCGGCGAACCTTTCTTTGAAAGGTTCGGGGCTTCGCCCGCATGCGCTTTGCGCACGCCGAGCTATTGACGGCGTCGCAAAAATGCCCTTGCGAGCAAGCATTTTGTGATACGTTTTTGTGTTGATATTTTCTGCAATTGCAGATTCAACCGAAAAGATAACTGAAGAAAAGGGGAATATACTTATGACTGACTGCAGATCCTGGCTGGTAGGTGCTTCAACCTCATTTTTCGGCGGTGAAAGACTTCCCGACAAAGAGTTGATGGACGAATATGTTGCAAGTGGTCTGAAATGCATGGAACTGTCCTATCGCAGGGAAGTATATTACGACAAGATAGATTTTGTTCATAATGCTGAAAAAATCGGCGAGTATGCCGATAAGATAGGGCTTGAGCTGTGGTCTCTTCATCTTCCTTTCGGAGGAGGGATAGAAATATCAAATCCGGATCCCTCAAAACGGGAGTTAGCCATGACGATCTACCCTGAACTTATGGAGGCCGCGCGCCGTGCCGGGATCAAGGTAATTGTCACACACCCCTGCAAAGAGCCCATACCGGATGAGGATCGGATGGCTCATCTGAAAACAGCCCGGGAAAGCCTGAGAATACTGTCTGAGAAAGCGGCAAATCTCGGTCTGCGGCTTGCGGTTGAGGACCTGCCCCGTTCCTGTCTTGCGAATTCATCTTCAGAGATGCTGTTTTTGCTTGACGGAAATCCTCTCCTGAATACCTGCTTTGATCTGAATCATCTTCTGATTGAATCAAATATTGATTTTATCCGGGCTGTCGGCAGCCGTATAATCACGCTTCACGTTTCCGATTTCGATTACATAGACGAGTGTCATCTTCTTCCTCTTGAAGGGAAAACCGACTGGACGTCAATATTCCGGGAACTGGAAAAGGTCGGGTATAACGGCCGATTCATGTATGAGGTTTACGGAAGAGGCAAGCATACTCTTTCCGAACTTCCGGAGAATAAGAAAACCCTCGACAGACTGTATCAGGATAAGAAGCAGTGGCTGACCCTTGGGTAAAACAAGTCCGGGAGAGATATTGTCTCTCCCGGTTGATTTTCAATTGTGTATTTCGGATATTTTCTTTACCGATGCCCGGAGAAGTCTCTTGAAATCCGGTGCGACTCTGTCCGCAATTTCCTTTATCTCCTCATGAGCCAGAGGTTTCGGTGATATTCCCGCAGCCATGTTGGAAATGCAGCTTATTCCGCAGACCTTCATGCCCGCATGACGCGCCGCGACAGCTTCACAGGCGGTACTCATGCCTACAGCATCTGCTCCGAGCAGAGAAAACATCCGTATCTCTTCCGGGGTTTCATAATTCGGTCCTGAGGCCTGAACGTAGACACCGGACTGAAGCTTTATCCCGAGTCCGGAGGCGGCATTTATGATACTGCTCCTTAATCCTTCGTCATATATGCAAGACATATCCGGAAATCTCGGACCGAGTGTGGAGAAATTTTCTCCGACAAGGGGAGAGGGAACAAAAGATGATATCTGTCCGCTGATGAGCATGAAATCCCCGACGGAAAACTTTTTGTTTATGCCTCCTGCGGCATTCGTCAGCATGAGTGTTTCGGCGCCCATGAGATGCAGAAGCCGGATGGGGAGCACCACATCCTGGATTCCGTAACCCTCATAGTAATGTACCCGTCCCTGCATGACTGCTACCGGAATTCCCTCCAGATAGCCGAAGACGAACCGTCCGGCATGTCCGGATACGGTTGATACTGGGAATCCTTCTATTTCGGAATAATTTACCGTGCAGACCTTTTCGACGCTGTCCGCAAAGTCCCCCAGTCCGGAGCCGAGAACTATGGCAACATCGGGCTTGAAATCCGTAAGCTTACGGATCTGATCAAAGCAACTGTAAAGCTTTTGTTCCGCAGTCATATCCAAGTGTCTCCCTGTTATTCCTCTTTTGCTTCTTCTGCATCTGCCTTTTTGGGTTTGAGGGAATTGAGTTTGTTTATTCCCTTGACTATCAGGAACAGGCAGAAAGCGGTTACGAGAAAGTCCAGAACAAGCTCTATAAGATTGCCGTAAGCCACAAGGGTCACACCGGCAGCTTTTGCTTCTTCCAGAGTGTTGTAGACTACGCCTTCCTCACCGCCCTTGATAATCCAGAACATATTTTCGAAACTGGTCTTACCGGTTATAAGGCTTACAAAGGGCATAATAATGTCATTTGTAAAGCTGTTTACGATTTTGGTGAACATTCCGCCGACAATAACGCCGACAGCCAGATCCATTACGTTTCCTTTGGAAATAAAGGTTTTGAATTCGCTGAAAAATTTTCTCATGTCAAACTCCCAGACAGTTGATTTTACACATATTATAGCATAAAAAGTCGTATTTGTCACTATTTTGTCAATGGGAATATGTAAACTTTTTGTTACTCTGTTTTCCTGTGCCGTGATGGCCGGAAGAAAGGGGAAAATCTGATTGAAGAAAGCACTTCCTTTTTGCTTTGTTCTTTTCGAGGGACTTCTGTGGGCATATTTTACAGTCATCGATATTTTTCAGCCGGAGCAGTCCACGGTATGGGTCAAGTATGCCGGAATCCTCATTTGCGTTCTGTTCTCCGGGGTCCTATCCGGGTTTTTACCATGCAGGGACGGGCTTCTGGTCTTTTCCGCCCAGCTCCTGACAGCCTTCGCAGACCTTTTCCTTCTGGTTCTCAACCGGGATTATCCGATGGGGGTGGGAATTTTCTGCGTAGTGCAGTTTTTTTATTTCCTGCGGCTGAAAATTTCCGGAAACAGGAGCTTTCGTCTGTCGGCGATACTTCGCCTGGTGCTGACCGCCCTGATGTGGGGGATTGTCTTCTTTTCGTGTGAGGTTTCCCTGCTGAATCTTCTTGTGGGTATATATTTCCCGAATCTTCTGGTAAATGCCGTTGACGCAGTGCGGAGGCGCCGCAAAACCTTCAGGGATAAGCTTTTTGCCGCCGGACTTGTGCTGTTTGTCTGCTGTGATATTTGTGTCGGACTTTTCAATATCTCCGGGGCTGTCGGTCTTCCGTATTCTGCGGAGAAATTTGTTTCCGCCGGAATGTGGTTTTTTTACTTACCGTCACAGGTTCTTATTTCTCTGTCTTGTCTGAGGTTTAATGATGAAAAAGCTTGCTGAACGCATAATTGCAATTGTTTTTGCCGCAGCGGTAATGTTTTTTATCCTGACTTTTTCAATAGGTCTGCCGATATATTGCCGCAGTTTTTATTATGCTCAGGTTGATTCCCTGGAACTTCCGGAGCAGACAGGATTTTCCGACAGCGTTATCCGGGAAGCCTATGACGAACTTCTTGATTATCTGACACGGGGAAGGGATTTCGGTACGGGCGCGCTTTATTGGTCGGAAAGCGGAAAAGCCCATTTCGAGGATTGTAAAATACTGTTTGATCTCGACCGCAATGTACTTTTTGTTTCCGCTGCCGCCATTGCGGTTTGTGTATTGCTGTCAGTTTTCTGCACAAAACAGGATCTCCGTAAAAGCCTTGCCATAGGCGGGCTTTTGTCTGTCGGGATTCCTCTGTGCCTGGGAATAATCGCTTTCTGTGATTTCGATCGGGCTTTTTCTCTTTTTCACTCCCTGCTTTTCCCCGGAAAAACAAACTGGGTGTTTGACCCTCTGTATGACCAGATCATATTGATCCTCCCGGAAAGATTCTTTATGAACTGCGGACTTCTGATCCTCTGTTCGGTTCTGGTTCTTGCCGCAGTGGCGGTGGTTTCGGGGCTTTCCGGAAAAAGACGCAAGAGGAATGGATCTTTACCCGAAACACAGCACTGACAAAACAGAGATTACGCTGTTTGTCAAAAAGCGCCGATTTTCAAATTCAGCATATTCATTCAGGTATATTCAATAACAGAAAGAGCGGGACATAAAGTCCCGCTCTTTTCATCCCGGATCATCCGGGGGTATTTTTTAAGTAATGCCGACAGGTCTTTGCCTTATTTGCCGACTTTTGCCGCTTCTTCAACGGCAACTGCAACCGCAACGGTAGCGCCGACCATCGGGTTGTTGCCCATACCGATAAGACCCATCATCTCAACGTGAGCCGGAACGGAGGAGGAACCTGCGAACTGCGCATCGGAGTGCATACGGCCCATGGTATCGGTCATGCCGTAGCTGGAAGGACCTGCGCCCATGTTATCGGGATGCAGAGTACGTCCGGTACCGCCGCCGGAAGCAACGGAGAAGTATTTGACACCGTTTTCGGTACACCACTTCTTGTAAGTGCCGGCAACGGGATGCTGGAAACGGGTGGGATTGGTAGAGTTTCCGGTGATGGAAACGCCGACGTTCTCCAGTTTCATGATAGCAACACCTTCGGGAACGTTGTCCGCACCGTAGCATTTTACAGCAGCACGGGGACCCTTAGAGAAGGGAACTTCTCTTACGACCCTGACGGTTTCGGTGAAGGGGTCGAATTCTGTCTGGCAATAGGTAAAACCGTTGATTCTGGAGATGATGTAAGCCGCATCCTTGCCGAGTCCGTTAAGGATAACGCGGAGGGGCTTGTTTCTTACCTTGTTTGCGTTCAGCGCTATCTTTATGGCACCTTCGGCTGCGGCAAAGGACTCGTGTCCGGCAAGGAAGCAGAAGCATTCCGTTTCGTCGGAAAGGAGCATCTTACCGAGATTTCCGTGACCGAGACCGACTTTGCGGTTTTCCGCAACGGAACCGGGGATGCAGAAGGACTGAAGTCCGATACCGATGGCAGCAGCGGCATCCGCGGCTTTCTTGCAACCGGACTTAATAGCTATAGCAGCGCCGACGGTGTAAGCCCAGATAGCGTTCTCAAAGCAGATAGGCTGAGTGGAACGGACGATCTGGTCAACGTCTATGCCTTTGTCAAGAGTAATCTTTTTGCATTCATCGATAGAGAAAATGCCGTATTCTTTCAGAACACCGAGGATCTTCGCCTCGCGTCTTTCGTAACCTTCAAACTGAGCCATTATACGTTTCCTCCTTAGTCCTTACGGGGGTCAATGTACTTGACCGCTTCCGCGAATCTGCCATAGGTACCCATGGACTGCTTGTAAGCCTCGTTCGGCTCAACGCCCTTCTTGATAAGGTCGGTCATTTTGCCGAGAGAAACAAATTCGTAACCGATGACTTCATTGTTTTCGTCAAGAGCCATTCTGGTGCAGTAACCTTCGGTCATTTCAAGGTAGCGGACACCTTTTTCCTTGGTTCCGTACATAGTACCTACCATGGAACGAGCACCTTTACCCAGGTCTTCCATACCGGCACCGATGACCAGGCCGCCCTCAGAGAAAGCGGACTGAGTTCTGCCGTAAGCTATCTGCAGGAACAGTTCACGCATAGCGGTGTTGATGGCATCGCATACCAGGTCGGTGTTGAGTGCTTCAAGGATGGTCTTTCCGGGAAGTATCTCCGCCGCCATAGCCGCAGAGTGGGTCATACCGGAACATCCGACGGTCTCAACGAGAGCCTCCTGAATAACGCCGTTTTTGACGTTGAGGGAAAGCTTGCAGGCGCCCTGCTGGGGAGCGCACCAGCCCACACCGTGGGTATAGCCGGAGATGTCGGTGACCTGTTTGGACTGAATCCATTTTCCTTCTTCGGGAATCGGTGCGGGACCGTGGTCACAGCCCTTGGCAACGACGCACATGTTTTCAACTTCTTTAGAACAGTTGTATTCCATTGAAATTTAAATCTCCTTTCAAATTGTCAGATACACAGTTATTATATAACAAAACCTGATTTTTTTCAAGTGTAATTTTTAACATTTGCATGAAAATTGACCTATTTTACGGCTTTGAGAAAATTTTCCGCATTCCGGAACATTATCCGTTCAAGCGTTTCACTGTCAAGGTTGAGTTTTTCTATCCGGACGAATTCATCCTCCGCGGACCACATGGGGAAATCGGTACCGAACATCATTTTTTCTTTATCGTATTTGTTCAGCAGATTCACCGCAGTTTCCGGAGTCATTCCGAAGAGGGAACTGGAGGTGTCGTAAAAAAGTCCTGTGTCCGCCAGAAGTTCCGCCGCCTCCTGCCACTGGCTGTATCCTCCGAAATGAGCGGCAACAGCTATAAGATCAGGGAATTTTTTCATTACTGCTTTAAACTGAGGAGGGGTAGAGTAGTGATAACGGTTATCACCGGCATGGAAAACGATCGGTATTTTTTCCGCCTGAGCCTTTTCGTATACCGGATCCATAACCGGGTCATCCACTGCGAAAGCCTGAAAATCAGGATGGAACTTAAGTCCCGTGATTCCTTTTGACCTTATGTAGTCTATTTCGTCCGTCATGTTTTCCATTCCGGGATGCACCGTTCCGAAAGCGGTAAATTTATCCTTGTACTGCTGCATGACCGAAATAAGGAATTCGTTGATATGTCTTACCTGCGCCGGGACTGTTGCCGTGCTCAGAATGAAACTGTGGCATATCCCGTTTCGGTCCATCTGATCCAGCAGTGTGTCCAGAAGCCCGATACGGGACATTTCAATGCCGTAAAAGGCACCGACGGATGCGGTTGCTTTTGCGGCAATTTTTTCCGGAAAAATATGGGTGTGTGCGTCAATAATTCTGCCTTTGTATTTCTGCATGGTTTCTGTCTCTCCCTCTGATGTTGAAAATACCGGGAATATCTCTCTTCCCGGTATTATAACTCTTATTTATGCAATTTTCAATAAGGGAAATAAATTTGTCGAAATCATTTCAAACCATTGTCGCTTTGCGGATAATTCCGTTTATCACCGGGACCTTCATCAGCAGGCAGATCACGGCGGCTCCCGCGGTATTGAGTATCACGTCGTCTATGTCGCAGGTCCCGGTCATAAAGATCAGCTGAAGCAGTTCTATCGTAACGCTTATCCCGAGACAGAGAAGTATCGACCTGAGTGTCCGTTTCCTTTCCGGAAGGATCAGTGTCAGCAATAATGCCACCGGCATCAGTACCGCAAAGTTTCCCGCAAGATTCACCGCGACAAAACCGGTCCCGTATTCTGCCGGGTATACTGTGAGCATTTTCCATATCATCGAAAAAGGTATGTAATTGAGATGTTTTTCGGCGTAGACAGGATCGGAAAGCGCTCCGGAGGCAAATATGTTTCGGGTGAAGGCGAATCTGCCCAGAGCCGGGTCAAACAGTGTCACGTCCGCGATAAACAGCAGATATACCGCGAGGATGATTATCAGCCCCCGGCGCATCATTCTCCTGCGGTTGTCTCCGACGGATGTAAAGGCGAACAGGAATCTTGAAAAGTAAAACGTAACGATATATGCCGCACACAGAACCGTTTTTGTCAGTACAGGCTGTATCTGACCGGAGAAAAACAGCGCTTTTACAAGCATGACTAAAATCACTGCCGATGCCGTGTACAGTATTGCGGAGCACAGCCGTATGAGAGTTCTTTTTCCCGGTGTCATAATTCTTCCTCGGCTTTTTCAAGTATTTGCTTCAGGGTTTTAATTCCGATCCCGGCGGATAAAAGCAGAGTTGCCTCTTTCCGGAAAATTTCCAGTTTTCTCCGGCAAAAAGCCTCAGTCGCCCTCTTCGGGGAACAGGCGATGACCCTGACGTGTCCGGAAGGGGCGTTCAGGAAGCCTTTCCCCGTCAGTTCCCGGAACAGACTATCGGCGGAATTCGGATTGACTCCGAACTCCGCTGCCAGTGTGCGGGCAAAGGTATCGTTTGTATGCCTCATTTTTCGTTGCTTGCGGCGTTTATGACATCGATAAGTGTCTGAACACCGATTCCCGCGCGGAGAAGTCCGATAGCCGAGGCTTTGAACTCCGGAAGCTTTTCTTCTGCCCGTGCCTTAAGCACCTGCATCACGTTTTTGCTTACATAACAACCCCTTCCGGAGGAGGAAACGATTATTCCTCTGCGGTCAAGCTCAGTGTACGCTTTCTGTATGGTGTTCGGATTTATTCCCAGAGCAGAGGTGAGTTCCCGGATAGACGGAAGTTTGTCTTCAGGTTTCAGGACTCCGGCAAGAACAAGGCTTTCCGCCTGTCTGACGATCTGCTCAAACACCGGGATCCGGCTTTGCTGGTCAATAAAAAACATATCTTCCTCCTATTCTGCCGGGGAAATCGTTTTCCCCGTTCCGGAGGCGAATGTCATTATCTGCTGCATTAACGACGGGGGAATATAGAGCCATCCGGCCGTCAGCACCTCGCCGTTTCCGCCGATGAAAGTGACGAACGCCTCATCATATCCCGCAACACTTGAATATCCTATGCAGTTGCACGCGACAAGACTTTCCGTCAGCTTATCGGTTATCTCTGCGTCATGGATCTCCAGTTCCGTGTCGAAATATTTGTCGTTGCTCACTGTGACGTAATCGGCTTTGCTGCTCAGGACGGCGTCTTTTATTGAATTCAGAATATCGTCAAATTCCGCCCGGAGCTCTTTTGCCTGTTCCGGTATGGGAATGTAAAATGTCAATGTTTCCGTTTTTTTGCCGATCCTGTACGGTGCGATTATTTCCAGCAGCGGGATGATCTCGTTTTCTGCGGAGTCAAACTTTGTGCAAAAAGCTTTTTTCAGAACCTCCAGGTATGTTGAGTCCATGTCCCGCCGGATAAGGTCTGCTATCTCCTGTCCGTTGAGTCTTGAGCCTATGGAGGTTGCCATCCTCGCCGAAGGGAAATAAGCGGCAAATTCCGCCGAAAATTCTCCTCTGAGCATTGTTTCCGCGAACTTTTCCATTACGGGGAGGATGTCACGGTCAATGTCGAGAAGAACGAAACCTTCCAGGTCTTTGACGTAGAGAACGATGCTGTTATCTGCAGTCCGAGGATTTTTTGCCCCGGAGATGAGTATCTCACGGAACAGCTCGGGACAGCTTTGCTTGATGTTCTGAAGGTTTCCGACGATACCCAGGGGCTGAATACCGTTTTCTCCGTACCGTGTGACGTATATGATCTCCGCATCATTGTTTATATGTGCCTTCCCGATCGCAGCTTCATCAGCGAAAATCAGGTTTTCCGCAGTATTGAATATCGTGTCGGAGGAAACGGTCATGCTTTCCTTGGTGTATCTGCCGCCGACATATCTGACCCGGATGCAGGGAATGCTTTCCAGTGAGTCTTCGGGAAGGAATCCGTCGGAATAGAGCACATCGTTACGGATGCAAATCCGATTACTGTATGAGGTTTCGCCGGTCAGATCATAATTTCCGGAAAAAAACCACGACAAAAAGACCTGAGTAAGCTCTTCCTTGTTGAAGGATGAGTAACGGGCAGCCATCGCCTCGGATTCTTTCTGTAATGCGGGAGTCCTTATCCGGATATTTACACTGTACGCTGTTGAAATATAGTCCGCAATACCAGGAGCCGTAACCAGCATTTTTTCCCGGACCACGGTATCTTCAGCCGCAAGTCCGGCAATGCGGCGCAAAGACGCTTCGCTCAGACGGAGCTTTATTACATATTCTCTGCCATTGCGGCTTTGCAGTTTCACGGTTAACCTGTCGTTGAAGATTTCCGCTCCGCTGCCGTCGGACAACAGCGAGCCGATAACGGACTGATCACGTATTTCAAGCGGAACAAGAGTGCTCTCCGTCCCGTACATACTTCGGGAATAAGGCTGGGCGTTTATCGGTTGCAGGTACACCGTCATTTTCTTTATATCACCCGCTGAAAGCTTCGTTGCGGTTGATTCCGTTATGAGATCTGCGCCGAAGCCAAAGGCAACCGTGACTGCAACCGTGGATGCAAGTATGACCGCCGACCGTTTTATTCTTCCGAATCCTTTGTTGAGGATCAGATCCACAATGATATAGCCTATGAACAGTACAACAGTAAGGGTTATCCCTGTAGCGTTATCAAGTCCCTCTTTGATGAGATATCTGAATAGCAGGAACGCCATTCCGAAACTGCCGCCCTTTGCCAGAGCCTCAGCCCATACATTGACAAAGGGGCTTCCCGCTTTTTCAAATTTGTATCTCCGGAAGAAAAGCACTCCGAGCAGATTGTATACGGCGATGACAATTACATTGTATACCGCCGACAGATATCCGGTATAGGGAGCCGTTACACCCTGGAAACCGGCAAGCACTGAATCCGTAAACTGTATGCCGATAGACTGGAACGGCGCGGAAATAAGGTTCGGGAGAAAGAGGACGGTTCTGCTCAGAGGGGTTCCGTAACTGCCCGGATCAGCGTCCAGTGTCATACGCCAGATCACGTCAAGATTATCATACGTTGTCATGCGGGGCAGGATCTGAATCCACTGCAGCAGGAGGGAGGGGACTATAAGAATAACGTACGACAGCAGAAGCTGAGAGGGAATATTTCCCGTCAGGGTTGCCGCAAGGGCCGAGCCGGAATATGCCAGAAGAAACGCAAGGAGATTGAATACCAGGAACCTGACGACTTCGCCGAAGGCAAGAACTGGGAACAGTCCGGGCCTTGCAACGAAGAAAATGAACATTATCATCGAAAAGTTCAGGATTATCATTGCCGTAAAGCCGATAACCGCGACGAGGAAGTTTGAAAGAAAGAGTTGTCTTCTTGATACCGGCACGCTTCCGAAGAAGTCCGATGCGGTTTTCTTATGCAGATAGGAGAAAACGGTGATTGCAAAGATCACGGGAAAAATAAACGCAAAGGGATATGTGGAAAATGACATATCTTCCGCCGTAAGAATGTTTATTTTGTTTACGTCCCAGGCTGTACTGAAGGTATATGCGCAGAAAGAGACCAGGATCATTGCGACAGTCATCAATCCGAAGCACGGGAGACTACGCCGGAGGGTATATGCAAGGTAGTTTTTATTTATTATTTTCTTTGAACACATATCCCAGTACCTCCATTTCGTAAATGAAAATTTCTTCAAGGGTCAGCGGCAGAACGTCAACAAGAACAGGGGACATCTGCCGAAGCTTTTCAAGTCCCTGATCCCTGTTCCCCTTAATGATGATGCTTGCGATAGAGCCCACCTTGGCAAAGTTGAGGACCTCAAAATCGGCAAATTTCGATTTGTCAAAATCCTCGCGGAAGGCTATCTGAACCTTGTAGACGTTGGATTTTATGTTGTTGACGTCACCTTCAAAGAGGATGCCGCCCTGATACAGGACACCGAGATGGTCGCATATATCTTCAAGTTCCCGCAGATTGTGGGAGGTAAGGACAACTGTTGCGTTTCTGTCCGCGACTTCAGCGTAGATCAGTTTTTTCATGTGATTCCTGACAACGGGATCGAGTCCGTCGAAGGTCTCGTCAAAAAGTACATATTTGGTTTTGCAGGCAAGGGCGGCAAGCATTACCACCTGACGTTTCATGCCCTTTGAAAAGGTAGATATACGTCCCTTCATCGGCAGATTGAGTGTCTCACAGTTGTCGGCAAAAAACTTCTTGTCGAATCCCGGATAGAATGATGCGTACATCTTTCCTATGCCGTCAACCGTTGCCCCCTTCGGAAAAAAGAATTCATCGGGGACAAAAAGTACCTCGGATTTCTTTCCGATATTGTCAAAAACGGGCTCTCCGTCCACCGTTATCTGCCCCGCATCGGGGAAATAACATCCCGCTACCAGACGCAGAAAAGTGCTTTTTCCCGCACCGTTTGCGCCTATGAGTCCGTATATGCAGCCTTCGCCGATCTCGCACCGGAGATTTTCGAGAACCGTTTTGCCGTCAAACTTTTTAACGGCATTTTCAGCAATTACCATTCAGAACTCCTTTCAGTGTCGTATGCGTACTATTTCGGATGGTACACTTAGTATATCATACCCCATATGGTTTGTCAATATGCGGATTGTGACAAAAAAATGAAGAAAAGCCTTTTGGGGAGGCTTTTCTTCAGTCGGTTCGATTTATTGCAGGATCACAGAAACAGATTTTCGGAAAAGTTTCTGGCGGACAAGACGTGCTTTGCTATTTTTTCTGCTGTATTCGTGCCGCAGGCAATGTCCAGCGTTCCGAAAAGTGCGTTGGAATTGACCTCGCATATGAGCATTTCGCCGTTTTCACCGAAAAGCAGATCGATGCCGGCAAAATCAAGTCCCAGGAATTCTGTCACGGCAACACATTCTTCGCATATTTGCGGAGAGGGAACGAATTTTCTTCCGTTTCCGCCCATTGCAATGTTGGAGCGGAAGTCTGACCTGTTTTCCCTGATCATCGCACCGGTGACTTCATTTCCGACCACATAGACCCGAAGATCTTTGCCCCGGCTTGAAGCAATGAATTTCTGGTAGAGATGAGGAACGGCATAGTTTTGCCTTATGTATGCGTCAAGTCCGGCCCTGTTTGTCAGCAGAGAGACCTGCCTTCCCTGGGAACCGGAGGCAAGTTTTGCTATCATTGGGAATCCGAATCTGTTTTCCAGATCATCGGCAAATCCGGTGAAAAACTCTTCTTCCGGAAAATAGGTCAGGGGCATGGAGACCGTTTCCGGTACGGGAAAATCATTCCTGAGCATTTCATATGTCCGTCTCTTGTCATCGCACAGTTCTATTGCTCCGGCACTGTTGAAAAGCCGCACCCCGGCCAGTTCCATGCGCTGAGCCAGGACAAAATCTTTATCAAGGAATATACAGCGTTCAAACGGGTAGTTTTTTTCGGACAAAAACCGGGCATTTGTGCCGATAACGGCAGTGTGTCCCGCGGCACCGATTTCAGCGCTGAGCTTTTCTGCCTGCGAAATAAACCATTTGCTGGAATGATTTATGACTATACCTATGTTCATTCTCTGTTCCTTACTTTTCCTGCGACAGCTCAGCAAGAACTTTCTTAATCGCGGCTTTTCCGCTTTCGTATGTCAGTCCGCCCTGCATATACACTATGTACGGAGGCTTCAGCGGTCCGTC
>CAJLLT010000031.1 GCA_905207625.1 uncultured Eubacteriales bacterium
TCACCGGTTAACCTCTATTTAACCACGCGACTATCGCGTGGTTTTCGTTATACAACAAATATCCCCGCTGCGTATGCAGCGGGGATATTCCTGTATTTCAGGTTAAAAACCCGAATTACTCGTTGATCTTGGAAACAACGCCGGAACCAACGGTCTTACCGCCTTCACGGATAGCGAAGCGGAGTCCCTGTTCGATAGCGATGGGGGTGATCAGCTCAACGTTAATGGTAACGTTGTCGCCGGGCATGCACATCTCAACGCCTTCGGGAAGGGTGATGATACCGGTAACGTCGGTAGTTCTGAAGTAGAACTGAGGTCTGTAGTTGGAAACAAAGGGAGTATGACGTCCGCCTTCTTTAACGGTCAGAACGTAAACCTCACCGGAGAACTTGGTGTGGGGATGAATGGTGCCGGGTTTAGCAAGAACCTGACCTCTTTCGATATCGGTTCTCTGAATACCACGGAGCAGGCATCCGATGTTATCGCCGGCTTCAGCAAAGTCAAGGAGCTTTCTGAACATTTCGATACCGGTAACAACGCTCTTCTTGGTCTCTTCAGCAAGACCGACGATTTCTACTTCGTCAGACATCTTGAGGATACCACGCTCAACTCTACCGGTAGCAACGGTGCCACGGCCGGTGATGGTGAATACGTCCTCAACAGGCATAAGGAAGGGCAGAGAATCGTTTCTTACGGGAGAAGGAATGAAGGTATCAACAGCATTCATGAGCTCAAGGATGGGAGCATACTCCGGAGCATTGGGATCCTTGGAGTCAGACTCAAGTGCCTTCAGAGCGGAGCCCTTGATGATGGGGGTCTCATCGCCGGGGAAGTCATACTTGGTCAGAAGGTCTCTGATATCCATCTCAACGATTTCGAGAAGCTCGGGGTCGTCAACCTGGTCGATCTTGTTCATGAAAACAACGATCGCAGGAACGCCAACCTGACGGGCAAGAAGGATGTGCTCAGAGGTCTGAGCCATAACGCCGTCGGAAGCAGCAACAACCAGGATAGCACCGTCCATCTGAGCAGCACCGGTGATCATGTTCTTGATGTAGTCAGCGTGTCCCGGGCAGTCAACGTGAGCATAGTGACGAGCGTCGGTCTCATACTCAACGTGAGCGGTGTTGATGGTAATACCTCTTTCTCTCTCTTCGGGAGCCTTATCGATCATATCGTAAGCTTCGTACTGAGCCTGGCCCTTAAGAGCGAGAACCTTGGTGATGGCAGCGGTAAGAGAAGTCTTACCGTGGTCAACGTGACCGATGGTACCAATGTTAACATGGGGTTTAGTTCTTTCAAATTTAGCCTTTGCCATTGTCTAATCCTCCTTAAACACTTATAGGTTTTAAAATTAGTTATTCTTGTTGCGTCCGGAAATAATGGATTCCTGGATGCTCTTGGGAACTTCAGCGAAGTGGCTGGGCTCCATGGAGTAGGAACCGCGGCCCTGAGTCTTGGAACGGAGGTCGGTTGCGTAACCGAACATTTCGCCCAGAGGAACATGAGCCGTGATCTGCTGACCGCCGGTTATGGCCTCGATCTGCTGGATCTGACCTCTTCTGGAGTTCAGGTCACCGATAACGTCGCCGATGTAATCATCGGGAACGACAACGACAACCTTCATGATGGGCTCGGTAAGCACGGGATCAGCCTGCTTCATAGCCTCCTTAAACGCCATAGAACCGGCGATTTTGAACGCCATTTCGGAGGAGTCTACCTCGTGATAAGAGCCGTCGTACAGGGTGACCTTAACGTCAACTACCTGATATCCGGCAAGAACACCGGACTGCATCGCACCCTGGATACCGGCATCAACCGCGGGAATATATTCCTTCGGAATCGCACCGCCGGTAACGGCATTGATGAACTCATAGCCTTTTCCGGGCTCGTTGGGCTCGATAATGATCTTAACGTGACCGTACTGACCTTTACCGCCCGACTGCCTTGCGTACTTGTAGTCCTTGTCGACCTTCTTGCGTATGGTCTCTTTGTAGGAAACCTGGGGTTTACCTACATTTGCCTCAACTTTGAACTCACGCAGCATTCTGTCAACGATGATTTCAAGGTGAAGCTCGCCCATGCCGGCAATAATTGTCTGACCGGTCTCTTCGTCGGTATAAGTTCTGAAGGTGGGGTCCTCTTCGGCAAGTTTCGCCAGAGCAATACCCATCTTCTCCTGACCCGCTTTCGTCTTGGGTTCGATAGCTACGCGGATAACGGGATCCGGGAACTCCATGGACTCAAGAATAACAGGATCAGCATCTTCGGAACAGAGGGTATCACCGGTGGTGGTATTTTTCAGACCGACCGCAGCGGCTATATCGCCGGTACGGACCTCAGTGATATCTTCTCTGTGATTTGCATGCATTTTCAGAATACGGCCGAATCTTTCTCTGTTTTTCTTGACAGAGTTGAGAACGGAAGAACCCGCCTCAAGAACGCCGGAATAAACTCTGAAGAAGCAGAGTTTGCCGACATAGGGGTCGGTCATTATCTTGAAAGCAAGAGCAGAGAAGGGTTCATTATCGTCGGGTCTGCGCTCTGTCTCTTCGCCGGTCTCGGGGTTTATACCCTTGATAGCGGGAATGTCCAGAGGAGAAGGCATATAGTCGACGATAGCGTCCAGAAGTTTCTGAACACCCTTGTTTCTGTAGGAAGTACCGCAAACGACGGGAACAAACTTGTTCTGAATCGTACCCTCACGGATGCACTTCTTGATCTCTTCGGTGGTGATCTCTTCGCCCATGAGGTATTTCTCCATCACGGCGTCGTCCATCTCCACGGCGCTTTCGATCATCTTTGCGCGGTATTCCTTAGCCTTTTCCAACATGTCGGCGGGAACGTCCTCGACCTTCATGTCGTTGCCCATCTCATCGTAATATATATCCGCCTTCATCTCGATCAGGTCTATAACGCCTCTGAAGGAATCTTCGGCGCCGATAGGCAACTGAATCGGAACAGCGTTACATTTGAGACGGTCATGCATCATGTGTACGACCCGATAGAAGTCCGCACCCATAATGTCCATTTTATTTACATAAGCCATACGGGGAACCTTGTACTTGTCAGCCTGACGCCAAACGGTCTCAGACTGGGGTTCAACGCCGCCCTTCGCGCAGAAAACGGTTACGGAACCGTCCAGAACGCGCAGGGAACGCTCAACCTCAACAGTAAAGTCAACGTGTCCCGGGGTATCGATTATGTTGATGCAGTGACCCTTCCAGAAAGCGGTGGTAGCGGCGGAGGTGATTGTTATACCTCTTTCCTGCTCCTGAGCCATCCAGTCCATGGTAGCGGTACCGTCGTGGGTCTCACCCAGTTTATGGTTGATACCGGTATAGTAAAGTATACGCTCCGTGGTAGTGGTCTTTCCCGCATCGATATGCGCCATTATACCGATATTGCGGTATAATTCAAGCGGGTGTTTTCTTGCCATTGATAACTCCTTTCAAAATTCCGGATTACAGGGTCACACAGATTACCATCTGTAGTGAGCAAACGCCTTGTTTGCTTCTGCCATCTTATGGGTATCTTCCTTCTTCTTGACAGCGCCGCCCTGATTGTTGATAGCATCCAGGATTTCGTTAGCGAGTCTTTCTTTCATTGTGCGTTCGCTTCTGTTGCGAGCATAGCTTGTCAGCCAACGCAGACCGAGAGTCTGACGTCTTTCGGGTCTGACTTCCATAGGAACCTGGTAGTTGGAACCGCCGACACGTCTCGCTTTGACTTCGAGCAGAGGCATAATGTTTTCCATAGCCTGCTCATATACTTCCAGCGGATCTTTGCCCGTCTTTTCCTTGACTATATCGAAAGCATCGTAAACGATCTTCTGTGCAACGCCTTTTTTGCCGTCGTACATGATACTGTTGACCAGCTTGGATACGAGCTTGCTGTTATAGATAGGATCGGGCAGTACCTCACGCTTGGGTACGTTTCCTCTTCTTGGCACTTGACTTCCCTCCTTCATTATAAAAAATGATGTCATAGGTACTCGAAAGCAAATTTTCTTCCGTCAGCGCGAGGAGATATATAAACCGCAATAGCGGAGTAATAATCTAAACGGCTGAGTTTACGAATTCCGAGTTTAACCGTGTGCCGAAGTAATAAAATTACTTCTTCTTGTTCGCCTTCGGACGTTTTGCGCCGTACTTGGAACGGCTCTGTTTTCTGTCTGCAACACCCTGTGTATCGAGCGTACCTCTGATAATATGATAACGGACACCGGGCAGGTCTCTTACACGGCCGCCTCTTATGAGAACGACACTGTGCTCCTGCAGGTTATGACCGATACCGGGGATGTAAGAGGTAACCTCGGCAAGATTTGTCAGACGGACTCTTGCGATCTTACGGAGAGCCGAGTTAGGCTTCTTCGGGGTCGTGGTCTTAACAGTCGTGCAAACGCCTCTCTTCTGGGGAGCATACTGAACGGTAGCTTCCTTCTTCAGGGTATTCAGACCCTTCTGCAGAGCGGGTGCCGTAGGCTTAGCGACAATAGTCTGTCTGCCTTTGCGGACAAGCTGGTTAAAAGTTGGCATAACACACCTCCTCTTTGATAAAATCATTTATTACAAACGCCCGACATGCCCATGCGGATGCCCATCGCCGGGCATCCGTAGGTATATCAGCATCTGTTCACGTTTGATAAAGAGCTTTTCTGCGTTATTTCAGGACATTCGCTTTGGCGCAGATTTACTGTAGTATATCACAATTTTTCCGTAATTGCAATAGTTTTACACCGAAATTTCTTAATAATTCGCAAACTAATCGAACTTTTGACGCAATTTCGGCCGTTTTAATTGGCGGAAACCACTTCCACGTCTCTGTAGCGGTCAAGACCGGTACCGGCGGGAATAAGTTTACCGATGATAACGTTTTCCTTAAGACCGATAAGCATATCTCTCTTACCCTTGATTGCAGCCTCCGTCAGTATTCTCGTCGTTTCCTGGAAGGATGCGGCCGAGAGGAAGCTTTCGGTTGCAAGGGCAGCCTTGGTGATACCGAGAAGGATGGTTTCGAAGTCAACAGGCTTTTTCTGCTGATCTTCGGGGAGATTTGCATTTTCGGCAGCTATCTGCTTGTTGATCTCGCGGACTTCTGCCCTGTCTGCAATGGAACCGCTGAGCAGTCCGGAGTCTCCGGCGTCGGTAACACGGACCTTCCGCATCATCTGGCGGATGATTATTTCAACGTGTTTATCGTTGATATCAACTGCCTGCCGGTGGTAGACCTTGAGGGTCTCCTGAAGAATGTACGCTTCAACGGCAGCCTCGCCCTTGACGCGGAGTATATCCTGAGGATCGCAGGCGCCCTCGGTCAGTTCCTGTCCCTTCTTGACCATCTGTCCGTCCTGAACTTTGGTTCTTGTTCCGTACGGGATAAGATAGGAACGTTCCTCAAGGGTATCCTTGTTGAAGATGACCGCATAGCGGGCATGCTTGATCTCCTCAAAATGCAGTTCGCCGTCGATCTCGGAAAGAATGGCAACTATCTTGGGTCTTCTGGACTCAAACAGTTCCTGAACACGGGGAAGACCCTGTGTAATATCCGAACCGCTGGCGACACCGCCGGTGTGGAAGGTTCTCATGGTAAGCTGTGTACCGGGTTCACCAATGGACTGTGCGGCGATGATACCGACGGATTCACCCACATTGACAACATCGCTGGTGGCAAGGTTGAGGCCGTAGCATTTAGCACAGACACCGTAACGGCACTGGCAGGTAAGAACGCTTCTGAGTCTGAGTTTTTTATAACCCGCTTCGATTATTCTGGGAATATCCTTATCTCTGATGTATCTTGAGTTGGGAACGATTACTTCACCGGTAGCGGGATCGACTATATTCTCAACCGGGAAGCGGCCGCGCAGACGCGCCTGGAAAGTCTCAATGGTTTCGTCACCGTCAATGATATCGTATACTTCAATACCGTCGGTGGATCCGCAATCGTCCTCACGGATAATAACGTCCTGAGACACGTCAACAAGACGACGGGTCAGATAACCTGAGTCTGCGGTTCTGAGCGCCGTATCCGCCTGACCTTTACGGGCACCTCTTGAGGATACGAAATACTCAAGGACCTTAAGACCTTCACGGAAGTTTGCTCTGATCGGGACGTCGATGGCTCGACCGGAGGTGTTTGCCATAAGTCCGCGCATGCCGCAGAGCTGGCGCAGCTGGTCAACACTACCACGGGCACCGGAAACGGACATCATGTTTATGGGGTTGAAGGGGCTCAGATGCTCCTGGAGCTTCTTGGTAACGGCTTCGGTGGTCTTGTTCCAGACAGTAACCACCTGCGCATATCTTTCATCCTCGGAGATAAGACCTCTTCTGAAGTGCTTGGTTATACGTTCGACTTCGACCTCTGCCTTTGCAACAAGTTCCTGCTTCTCCGCAGGGATCTCCATATCCGCAACGGAGATGGAAAGAGATCCCAGGGTCGAGTATTTATAGCCCTGAGCCTTGATCTTGTCAAGGACTTCGGCGGTAGCGGTTATTCCATGGGTGATGATGCATCTGTTGATGATCTCGCCCAATTCTTTCTTTCTTGCAGCCTTTGTTATTTCAAGGTCAAAGATTTTTGCCGGGTCACTGCGATCAACAAAGCCCAGGTCCTGAGGAATGGGTGTATTGAATATGACCTGACCGACGGTAGCGTCAATAATACGCTCTTCCATATGTCCGTCGTATTCCTTGCGGACACGGATCTTTATGGGTGCGTGGAGCCCCACGACACCGGCATCATAGGCGCGTCTTGCCTCGTCGAAGTCGGCAAATATCTTCCCTGCGCCGGGCTCATCGGGGTTGGTAACGGTAAGATAGTAGGAACCGAGAACCATATCCTGAGAGGGAACGGCAACCGGTTTACCGTCCTGGGGACGAAGAAGGTTGTTCGCGGAAAGCATGAGGAATCTCGCTTCCGCCTGAGCCTCTGAGGACAGGGGAACGTGAACTGCCATCTGGTCGCCGTCGAAGTCGGCGTTGAATGCGGTACAGACAAGAGGATGAAGCTTGAGAGCTCTGCCCTCGACCAGAATAGGCTCGAATGCCTGAATACCGAGACGGTGAAGGGTAGGAGCACGGTTAAGGAGTACGGGGTATTCCTTGATGACGGTTTCAAGAGCGTCCCAGACGGGGTTTTCGGCTCTTTCAACCATCTTCTTTGCGCTCTTGATGTTCTGGACGGCTCCGAGCTCGGTCAGTCTCTTCATTACGAAGGGTTTGAACAGCTCCAAAGCCATTTCCTTCGGCAGACCGCACTGATATATTTTCAGTTCGGGGCCGACAACTATAACGGAACGGCCGGAGTAGTCAACACGTTTACCGAGAAGGTTCTGACGGAAACGTCCCTGCTTACCCTTAAGTACATCGGACAGGGATTTGAGAGCCCTGTTGTTGGGACCGCTGACAGGCTTGCCGCGTCTGCCGTTATCTATGAGGGCATCTACGGATTCCTGGAGCATGCGTTTCTCGTTCTTGACGATTATATCGGGGGCGTTAAGCTCAAGGAGCTTGCGCAGACGGTTGTTTCTGTTGATGACCCTGCGGTACAGATCATTAAGATCGGTGGTGGCAAATCTGCCGCCGTCCAGCTGGACCATAGGACGCAGATCCGGGGGAATTACCGGAAGCACGTCAAGTATCATCCATTCGGGGCGGTTTCCGGAAAGACGGAAGGATTCAACAACTTCAAATCTCTTCAGCAGCTTCAGCCTCTTCTGACCGGTAGCCTCTTCAAGTTCCTGCTTTATCTCAGCAGAAAGAGCCTCAAGATCTATTTCGGTAAGAAGTTCCTTTATGGATTCCGCACCCATTCCGGCACGGAAATCGTCCTCATACTTTTCTTTATACTCATTGTACTCTTTTTCGGTAAGAGTCTGCTTTTTCTTGAGTCCGGGAACGGTTCCGGGATCAAGAACGATATATGCACCGAAGTAAAGCACGCTTTCCAGCTGTCTGGGTTGGATGTCAAGCATCTGTCCCAGGCGGGAGGGGATGCCTTTGAAGTACCAGATATGGGAAACGGGAGCTGCAAGCTCGATGTGGCCCATTCTTTCTCTTCTAACCTTGGCTTTTGTTATTTCAACACCACAGCGTTCGCAGACTTTTCCCTTATATCTGAAACGCTTGTATTTTCCGCAATGACACTCCCAGTCCTTGACAGGTCCGAATATACGCTCGCAGAAAAGACCGTCGCGTTCGGGCTTGAGAGTACGGTAGTTTATGGTCTCGGGCTTTTTGACTTCGCCGTGGGACCATGCGCGTATCTTTTCGGGAGAAGCCAGACCTATCCTGATGGACTCGAAGGTATTGTTCTCCATACCGGACACGTTGGCGCCTTCCTTTTTCTCTTCGTTGTCAGTAAGATACATTTTATATTCCTCACTCAGCGGCATCAGCCGCAAAAGATGTCCTTTCCCGAAAATTGTGGATTAAAGAGCTATCAGGACTCGGAGTCCTCTCCCTCTTCGCCGTTGTCATCAAGCTTGAACTCGCCGAATTCTTCTTCAAAATCGTCGGCTTCCTGCTTTTCGTCAGTATTGAACTCAGCATCCAGAGCGTCATAATATTCCGGCTCGAAGGTGAATTCATTTGCGTTCATATTTTCCTTTGTCTCATTGGACTCTATGCCGACATAATCATTATCCTCGTAGGAGGTGGAGATATCGATCTCCTCCATATCCTTGCTGAGGACCTTGACATCCAGTCCCAAAGCCTGAAGCTCTTTGACAAGGACCTTGAATGATTCGGGAATACCGGGTTTGGGAACGTTCTTACCCTTGACGATGGCTTCGAAGGTCTTGACACGGCCGATAACATCGTCGGACTTGACGGTAAGCATCTCCTGAAGGGTATAGGCAGAACCGTAAGCTTCCAGTGCCCAGACCTCCATTTCTCCGAAACGCTGGCCGCCGAACTGGGCTTTACCGCCGAGAGGCTGCTGTGTAACGAGAGAGTAGGGGCCGGTTGAACGGGCATGAATCTTATCGTCAACCAGATGGGCAAGTTTGAGGAAGTACATGTAGCCCACGGTAACCTTGTTGTCAAAGGGCATACCGGTGCGGCCATCGTACAGCGTGGTCTTGCCGGACTTATCAAAGCCCGCTTTTTCAAGACATTTGGTAATATCTTCCTCTTTCGCGCCGTCAAATACAGGGGTCATTACCTTCCATCCCAGAGCTTTTGCGGCTCTTCCCAGATGGACTTCAAGAACCTGACCGATATTCATTCGGGAAGGAACGCCCAGGGGGTTGAGGACTATATCCAGAGGCGTGCCGTCCGGAAGGAAGGGCATATCTTCCTGAGGCAGGATGCGGGAAATAACGCCTTTGTTACCGTGACGTCCCGCCATCTTGTCGCCTACGGAGATCTTTCTTCTCTGAGCAACGTAAACGCGGACTATCATATTCGTGGAGGGAGAAAGCTCATTGCTGTTTTCCCTTGTGAATACTTTAACATCAACGATTATACCGCTTTCGCCATGGGGGACCTTGAGGGAGGTATCACGTACCTCTCTGGATTTTTCGCCGAATATCGCGCGGAGAAGTCTTTCTTCGGCGGTCTGCTCTGCGTCGCCCTTGGGTGAAACGCGTCCAACCAGAATATCTCCGGAGTGGACCTCGGCGCCGATGCGGATTATTCCGCGCTCGTCCAGATCCGCCAGCAGATCCTTGCTTACGCCCGGAATGTCGTTGGTAATCTCTTCGGGCCCGAGTTTTGTTTCTTTTGCGTCTATTTCATACTCTTCAATATGAACGGAGGTATAGGTGTCTTCTTTTACCAGCTTCTCATTGAGGAGAACCGCATCCTCGTAGTTATAACCTTCCCAGGTCATAAATCCGATAAGCATGTTCTTGCCGAGAGCCAACTCGCCGTTTTCGGTGGACGGACCGTCCGCAATGACCTGTCCCTCACGGACCTTGTCACCCACGGAAACTATGGGGCGCTGATTGATGCACATTCCCTGATTGGAACGGAGGAATTTGATCAGCGCATAAACATCCTCTTCACCCTTTTCGTTCTTCACAACTATCTGATCGGCGCTTACGGAAGAAACGATGCCGGCGGTTCTTGCTATGACGCACACACCGGAGTCCACCGCCGCACGGTATTCCATACCGGTACCGACGATAGGAGCCTCTGTCTTTATCAGAGGAACAGCCTGACGCTGCATGTTTGAACCCATCAGGGCACGGATAGCGTCGTCATTTTCAAGGAAGGGGATCATGGATGTTGCGACGGAAACCATCTGACGGGGAGAAAGGTCAAGATAGTCGACCTTGCTCTTTTCGACCTCAAGAATGGCATCCTTATAACGAACGGCAACCTTATCGTTGACAAGTCTGCCTTCCTCATCCAGAGGTTCGCTTGCCTGAGCCACGATGAAGTTATCTTCGACATCGGCGGTCATATATTCCACCACCGGCAGGACCTTTCCCGTCTCCTTGTCTATGGGACGGTACGGGGATTCGAGGAATCCGTACTCATTTATACGGGCGTAGGACGCCATATTTGAAATAAGACCGATGTTCGGACCTTCGGGAGTCTCCAGAGGGCAGATACGGCCATAGTGGGAATAGTGAACGTCGCGGACGTCGAAACTTGCTCTGTCACGGGTAAGACCGCCGGGACCGAGAGCGGAGAGACGCCTCTTGTGGGTAATTCCCGCCAGAGGGTTGATCTGGTCCATGAACTGGGACAAGGGGGAGGAACCGAAAAACTCGCGGATAGCGGCAATAACAGGCCTGGAGTTTATCAGTGACTGGGGAGTCACCGTTGTCAGATCCTGCATATTCATACGCTCTTTTATGGAGCGTTCCATTCTCGCAAAACCGATCCGGAGCTGATTCTGAAGCAGTTCACCGACGCAACGGATACGACGGTTGCCGAGATGGTCAATATCGTCCGTGGTTCCGATGCCGAAACCGAGACCGAGAATGTAATTTATGGAAGCGAATATATCTTCGTTGCATACGGTCAGGGGAACAAGTTCGGAGATTCTCGCCTTGCACTCTTCTTTTACGGCGTTTTCGTCGTCAAACTGATCAAGTATCTCTCTGAGCACGGAAAACTTGACCCATTCTCTTATTCCGATCTCTCGGGGATCAAAGGACACGAAGTTCTTCATATCGACCATTCCGTTGGAGAAGACTCTTACTTCACTCTCGTCAACGTTGATATAAACTTCGAATACGCCTTTGTCCTGTATTTCGTATGCTTTTTTCTTGTCTATGTAATCTCCCGCATCCGCAATGACTTCACCGGTCATGGGATCGGAAACGGGACGGGTAAGGACCTTGCCCAGGATTCTGGACGCAAGGGCTACCTTCTTGTTATATTTGTAACGTCCAACACGGGTAAGATCGTATGTTCTCTCGTTGTAAAAGAGATTGTTGATGTGTGAAACAGCGCTTTCCGCAGTCGCGGGTTCGCCGGGACGAAGCTTCTTGTAAAGATCAACCAGCGCGGAGGAGCGGTTGGTGGAGCTGTCCTTTTCAAGGGTGGCGAGGACCATCGCACTTTCACCGAAAGCTTCCTTGATCTGCTCGTCCGTTTCAATACCGAAAGCACGGATGAGAGTAGTCACAGGGAACTTCTTTCCCTTATCCACACGGACATAGAGGACATCGTTCACATCGGTCTCATATTCTATCCAGGGACCTCTGTTGGGCATCACCGTACCGGCATACAGCTTGTTTCCGCCCTTATCGACTTCGCAGGTGAAGTAAATGCCGGGGGAACGGACCAGCTGGGAAACCACGACACGCTCGGCACCGTTGATTATAAATGTACCAGTATCGGTCATCAGCGGGAAGTCGCCGAAGAATATATTCTGTTCCTGGATCTCACCGGTAGAATTGTTGGTCAGGCGGCAGGTTACTTTCAGGGGAGCAGCGTAAGTCGCGTCCCTCTCCTTGCACTCTGCAATGGTATATTTCGGTGTTTTATCTATGGAAAAGTCCACATAATCCAGTCTGACGGTTCCGGTATGGTCTTCTATACAGGAAGATTCCTTCAGAACAGATCTCATTCCTTCTTCGATAAACCACTTGTAACTCTCAAGCTGGATATCGATAAGGTTCGGGAACGTCTGAATTTCCGTAGCTTTGGCGAAGTTAACCCTTTTCCTGGAGCTGTCACCGAGTTCCTGCCAATGGGCGTTGACGAATTTGGGATCGACGCTCTTTGCCATGCAATAATCATCTCCGTTTCAAATTTTGAAAAAAGCACTTGATTTTTTAACAAACTTATGCTATAATACATTCAATGATTTGGTCCGAGGGGGTCTTTGACCGTGAAAAAACCGCATTTTCCGGCTTATTTTCGGGTGGAAAACGGGTCGAAAAACTGCGTTGCGCGGAAAAACTCCCATCTTAATCATGATACAGTATCTCATTGTACCATATTTTTACGGACTTGTCAATCCGGTTCATAATTTTGTCTAAAATTCCTTGCAAGTTTGTACGAAATGTGCAGACTTGCATCGGTGTTTTATAAGTTTACAATTTAATATTGTTTTGGAGAGAAGAGGAGAGCATCGCAGATGAAGAGAGCACTGATCAGCGTATCGGACAAGACCGGAGTAGTCGAATTCGGTAAAGAACTCGCAGACCTCGGTTTCGAAATCCTTTCCACCGGCGGCACCGCCAAGGCACTTGAACAGGCGGGAGTAAAAGTTATCCCCGTAAGCGACGTTACGGGTTTCCCTGAATGTCTCGACGGGCGTGTAAAAACACTTCACCCCAAGATCCATGCCGGAATACTGGCAATGAGAAGCAATCCCGAACATATGCGTCAGCTTAAGGAACTTGACGTAACCCCCATAGACGTTATAGCCATAAATCTCTATCCCTTCAAAAAAACCATTCTCAAAGAGGGAACGACTTTTGAGGAAGCAATAGAAAATATCGACATAGGCGGGCCCACGATGATCCGCGCCGCAGCAAAAAATCATCCGGATGTGGCGGTAATAGTCGATCCTTCGGACTACGGAAAGGTTATAGAGGAGCTTAAAAGCGGCTCCGTCTCCATAGAAACGAAAAAAGACCTTGCCCTCAAGGTATTTGAACACACTGCGGCTTACGATGCCCTGATTGCGTCCTATCTGCGCAAACAGCTGGGAAAATCCCCGTTTCCACAGGATCTGACTCTCACCTATGAAAAGGTGCAGTCCCTCCGTTACGGCGAGAATCCTCATCAGCAGGCTGCATTTTACCGGGAACCCGGTCATTTTGAAGGCACCCTTGCCGCTGCGGAACAGCTTCACGGCAAAGAGCTTTCCTACAACAATATAAACGACACCAACGGCGCTCTGGACCTTCTTAAGGAATTCGGAGATTCCGTTGCCGTGGTTGCGGTCAAACACGCGAATCCCTGCGGTGTCGGAACCGGGAAAAACCTGTACGAAGCGTACATGAACGCTTACAACGCCGATCCCGTTTCCATCTATGGCGGTATAGTTGCGGCAAATGCGGAGATTGATGCCGCCACGGCGGAGCAGATGAGCAAAATCTTCCTGGAGATCGTTATCGCTCCCTCTTTTACTCCTGAAGCTCTCGCGATACTTGAGGAAAAAGCCAACATAAGACTTCTCCGGTTGCCCGAGATAAAAAAGCCCAACGTGCCGGAAATGCTCGATATGAAAAAAGTGGCGGGAGGATTACTTGTGCAGCAGCTTGACTGCGCTCTGCTGGGAGACGAGCTCAGATGCGTTACTGAGGCGAAACCCACAGAAGAACAGATGAAGCAGCTTCTTTTTGCCTGGAAGGTCGTCAAGCATACAAAATCCAATGCCATAGTCCTCGCCAGAGACTGCGCAACCACCGGTGTCGGACCGGGGCAGACAAACCGGATAACAGCCCTCGACCTCGCCGTCAGATACGCGGGAGAGAAGGCAAAAGGTTCGGTTCTCGCATCCGACGCGTTCTTCCCCTTTGACGACTGCGTAAAGGCTGCCCACGAAGCGGGAATCGCCGCTATCATACAGCCCGGAGGCTCCATCCGGGACGAAGACTCCATCAAAAAATGCAATGAATACGGAATTCCCATGATCTTTACCGGTATGCGTCACTTCAAGCATTGATCGGTTACATATAAGGAGAATATACATATAATGGACAGAAAACTCAGAATAGGTATTATCGGTACCGGAACGATCTCCAACAAACACGCTACGGGCTATAAAGCTCTTTCCGACGTTTGCGAGGTTGTTGCCGCCGCAGACCTTGTCCCCGGCAAAGCCCAGGAATTTATCGACAGACACGGCTTCAACGCCAAAGCTTTTACGGACCACAGAGAACTTCTCAAGATGGACCTCGATGCCGTCAGCATCTGTACTTATAACACCCAGCATGCCCCCTGTGCCATAGACGCTATGAGATCCGGCAAGCACGTCCTGCTTGAAAAGCCCATGTGCGTCACTATGGAGGAAGCCACCGAGCTCCGCCGTGTGGAAAAGGAAACGGGCAAGATTCTCACCATAGGCTTCCAGCCCCGCTATGACGACAACATGAAAAAGATCAAGGAGATTGTCGAAAGCGGAGATCTGGGAAAAGTTTATTATGTTCAGATCGGCGGAGGACGCCGCCGCGGTATTCCCGATTGCTGGACTTTCAACGAAAAAAGAACGACCGGTATCGGCGTTCTCGGAGACCTGGGCTGCTATGCCGTGGATATGGCTCTTAACGCTCTGGGTTACCCGAAGCCCCTTACCGTTTCAGCCATTACCACCAACTACTTCGGAACAGATCCCTTCCATAACGGAGAAAAAGCCGCAAAATTCGACGTGGACGACTTTGCCGTCGCCCTTATCCGTCTTGAAGGCGGCATCACCCTGGATTTCCGCACCTCATGGGCAATGCATATGGACACCATGGGAGCGACTCTGTTCCTGGGCACGAAGGCAGGACTGAAGATTGAATCCCCCTTTCCCGAAGTTCCCTGGGGCGGCGGATGGGACGGCACAACCGGCCCCATGACCCTGTACTTTGACGGAAAGGACACCGAGGATTGCCTCTCCGCGCCAGTGGAATTCGTTTCCAAGACAAAAGACAAGACCGCTATATTCAACGCAAAGGTAAAGGCTTTTGTGGATGCTGTCCTTACAAACGGACCCGCGCCCATTCCCACAAGCCAGATTATTTACAACCAGGCTATTCTTGACGGTATTGCCCGCTCCGCCGAACTGGGCAAAGAGGTTGATATAGTTATTCCCGAAGTCTGACAGCCT
>CAJLLT010000032.1 GCA_905207625.1 uncultured Eubacteriales bacterium
CGGCAGCCGTTATTTCGGAAAATGAGGTTTGAAATGCGCATATACGATGACCGGGGCAGAACCGAACAGGACTTTCTCAGAGAATACTCCGACAAAAAATACCCCAAACCCAGTCTCACGGCTGATATAATACTTCTTGAGAAGAACGGCGACGGGTATGACGTGTTGCTTGTAAAGCGCAGAAACCACCCGTTTCTGGACTTTTTTGCCCTTCCGGGAGGCTTTGCCGATCCCGGAGAAAGTATTGAACAGACAGCAGCAAGGGAACTTGCCGAAGAAACGGCTGTTCAGAATATCCCCCTTGATCTGGTAGGAGTTTACAGCCAACCGGGACGGGATCCCCGGGGATGGGTCGTGTCCTGCGCATATATGGCGGAGATTTCACCCGGTACAGTAACTGTACGGGCGGGAGACGATGCCGCAGAAGCCTCATGGTTCAACGTATCTTTTCCTGAGGGGAAAATGGTTCTCAGACAGAGGGATCTTCCTGGAGAAGAACCTGTTTTTCACCTTGCATTTGACCATGAAAAAATACTCAGAGATGCGATAAACGCCGCGGATAAAAACAAATCATCCGGTGTTATTCATAAACAAAATAAGGAGAATTTTTAATGTACAGGATCGTAAGAAAAAAGGTACTGAACCCGACCGTCGTACAGATGGAGATCGAAGCTCCCCTGGTAGCGAAAAAAGCCAAGCCGGGTCAGTTCATTATCCTCCGTGTTGACAGCGAAGGCGAAAGGATCCCCCTGACAGTCGCCGGCTGTAACGCCGGGGAAGGAACGGTCAAGATCATTTTCCAGATCGTCGGAGCGACGACGGAAGCTCTTAACCATAAAAACGAGGGCGAATATATACAGGACTTTGTAGGTCCCCTTGGAGTTGCGACACACACCGAAGGTCTCAAAAAAGTATGTATAATCGGCGGCGGTGTAGGCTGTGCGATAGCTATGCCCATTGCGGAGGAATTCCACAAACTCGGAGCCGATGTCACGAGCATCGTGGGCTTCCGCAACAAAGATATCGTAATACTGGAGGATGAATTCAGGGAATACTCCGACCGAATGATCCTCATGACAGATGACGGTTCTTACGGCAGACACGGCAACGTGACCGTTCCGCTCAAGGAACTGCTCGAAGCCGGCGAAAAATTCGATATGATAATAACCATCGGTCCCCTGATCATGATGAAATTCGTCGTCGCAACCGCAAAGCCTTTCAATATTCCGGTAACCGTTTCAATGAACCCGATAATGGTTGACGGAACGGGAATGTGCGGCGGATGCAGACTTACGCTCAACAGAGACGGCAAAAAAGTCACCAAATTTGCCTGCGTGGACGGTCCGGATTTCGACGGCTACGAGGTCGATTTTGACGAAGCCATGTCCAGAGGCAGAATGTACACGGATTTCGAGCGCAAGGCACACGAAAAGACCTGCAATCTCTTCAAGAAGGTCTAAGGAGGATTAACATAAAATGGCTATAAACCCGAAAAAGCACGAAATGCCCACTCAGGATGCAAAGGTCCGTGCACATAATTTTGACGAGGTTGCTCTGGGCTACACCGCCGAAGTTGCGGTGAAAGAGGCGAACAGATGTCTCAACTGCAAAAACAAGCCCTGCGTCAACGGCTGCCCCGTAAACATAAACATTCCCGACTTCATCGGGCACATCAAAAACGGTGATTTCGAAGGAGCATACCAGGAGATAGCAAAATCCTCCTCCCTCCCCGCCGTCTGCGGACGGGTATGTCCTCAGGAATCCCAGTGCGAAAGCAAATGCACCCTCGGTATCAAATTCGAACCCGTGGGAATAGGACGCCTGGAACGCTTTGTGTCCGACTGGCACAACGCTAATGCGGAAGCTGCACCGGAAAAGCCCGAAAGCAACGGCCACAAAGTTGCTGTGGTCGGTTCCGGTCCCTCCGGACTGACCTGTGCCGGAGATCTTGCGAAAAAGGGCTACAAAGTAACTGTTTTCGAAGCTCTCCACACCGCCGGCGGCGTTCTTGTATACGGTATACCCGAATTCAGACTTCCCAAAGCAATTGTGGCAAAGGAAGTAGAGACCCTCAAAGCCCTCGGCGTTGACATCGAAACAAACGTCGTTATCGGAAAGACTCTTACCATAGATGAGCTTTTCGAGGACGGATACGAAGCGGTATTCATCGGTTCCGGTGCGGGTCTGCCCAAGTTCATGGGAATCGAGGGCGAAGGACTCAAGGGCGTATATTCCGCAAACGAATTCCTTACCAGAAGCAACCTTATGAAAGCTTACCGCGAAGACTCCGCAACCCCCATCATGAAGGGCGGAAAAGTGGTTGTGGTAGGCGGCGGCAACGTCGCGATGGACGCTGCCCGTACCGCATTGCGTCTCGGTGCGGAAGTAAGCATTGTTTACCGCAGATCCATGGAAGAGCTTCCCGCGCGCCATGAGGAAGTGGAACACGCCATGGAAGAGGGTATAGACTTCAAAGTACTTAACAATCCCGTCCGTATCATCGGTTATCAGAATCCCGATGATCCCAGGGATCCGAAAAACGGCTTTGTCAAGGCTATCGAATGCATAAAAATGGAGCTCGGAGAGCCCGACGAAAAGGGTCGCCGCCGTCCGGTGGAGATCCCGGGCAGTGAGTTTGTGATGGATGCCGACTGTGTCATCATGGCCCTCGGTACCTCCCCCAACCCCTTGATAAAGAACACCACTGAAGGTCTTGAGACCCAGAAATGGGGCGGAATAATCGTTGAGGAAGATACCGGACTGACCTCCCGTGAGGGCGTTTACGCCGGCGGAGATGCGGTTACCGGCGCGGCTACGGTAATCCTTGCGATGGGCGCGGGCAAAACAGCAGCGAAGGCTATTGACGAATACCTGAGCAAGAAGTAAAACAAACATACATTACGACGGTATGGGAGCGTCCGGCAGAAGGAAACCGGGCATACTCCCATACCGCCGACCGGGTTATAAAGGATTCGCAAAACCGGTACAAAACAGAAGGAAATACGTTTTAGCGTTTTACATAATAAAGCATTTTCCGGGATAAAACTACGACAGGAGAATATTTGATGAACGGTTCGTTTGATTTCGCGGCAGTGGATCAGATCCTCGCCGCACACGGCAATGAAGAAAAAGCCATAATTGCCGTTTTGCAGGAGATCCAGGAGCATTATCATTATCTTCCGAGGGAAGTGTTTCCGCATCTGGCGGAAAAGCTGAAGATAAGCGAGGCACGTATATACAGCGTCGCTACCTTCTACGAAAACTTTTCCCTCGAACCCAAGGGCAAATACGTAATAAAGATCTGTGACGGAACGGCATGTCATGTGCGCAAATCCATTCCGATCCTTCAGCGGCTGAGAGGAGAACTGGGGCTTTCCGAACAGAAAAAGACCACCGATGACCTGCTCTTTACCGTGGAGACGGTCTCATGTCTGGGTGCCTGCGGTCTTGCACCGGTGCTTACCATAAACGATGTGGTACACCCGGCAATGACACCGGAAAAGGCGTCTGAACTTCTCAAAGAGATCAAGGAGGCGGAAAAGAATGCTTAAAAGCAGACAGGATCTTGCGGATTACCGTGAAGCGGCGAAAAAAGCTTACGCCGCACAGACTCAGAAAATCATAATCTGCGCCGGTACGGGATGTGTTGCCGGCGGCTCCCTCATGGTATACGACAGGCTCAAGCAGCTTATGCTTGAACAGAATCTGCCGGTGGAGATCTCCCTGGAGGAGGAACCCCACGGAGATATGATAGGACTCAAAAAGAGCGGATGCCACGGCTTCTGCGAAATGGGTCCCCTTCTCCGTATCGATCCCCAGGGATGGCTTTACACCAAAGTCCACGTGGAGGATTGCGAAGAGATCGTTGAAAAAACCGTAAAGAACGGCGAATATATAGAACGTCTGGCATATTGCAGGGACAACTGCATGTATAAAAAGCAGGAGGACATTCCCTTCTACAAACAGCAGACCCGTCTTGTTCTTGAGCATTGCGGAAGAATTGATGCGGATTCCATAAAGGAATATATTGCAATCGGCGGTTACAGCGCTTTTGAAAAGGCTCTGTTTGAAATGACCGGTGACGAGATCGTTGACGAGATGACAAAATCCGCACTCAGAGGCAGAGGCGGCGGAGGATTCCCCGCAGGCCGCAAATGGGCTCAGGTCAGAAGGCAGAAGGACCCCCAGAAATACATAGTCTGCAACGGCGATGAGGGTGATCCGGGTGCATTCATGGACAGAAGCGTCATGGAAGGCGACCCGCACCGTATGCTTGAAGGCATGATGATCGCAGGTATCGCCTGCGGAGCAAGCGAAGGCTATATATATGTTCGTGCTGAATATCCCCTTGCTGTTCAGAGACTTCGCAACGCCATTTCTCAGGCGGAGCAGCTCGGACTTCTCGGCGACAACATCCTCGGAACGGATTTCTCCTTCAAAATGCACATAAACCGCGGCGCCGGCGCATTTGTCTGCGGCGAAGGCAGCGCTCTCACCGCTTCCATTGAAGGCAAACGCGGCTTCCCCAGGGTAAAGCCTCCCAGAACCGTGGAACACGGTCTTTTCGATAAGCCCACGGTTCTCAACAACGTGGAAACATTCGCAAACGTGGCTTCCATTATAAATAACGGTGCGGACTGGTATCTGGGCTACGGAACGGAAAAAAGCCCCGGAACAAAGGCTTTTGCCCTTACCGGAAACATCAATAATACCGGACTTATCGAAGTTCCCATGGGAACCACTCTGCGTAAGATAATTTTTGATATCGGCGGCGGCATGCGCGGTGACGGCGAATTCAAAGCCGTTCAGATAGGCGGTCCTTCCGGCGCATGTCTTACAAAGGAACACCTTGACCTGCCCCTTGACTTCGACACCCTCAAAAGTGTCGGCGCAATGATAGGTTCCGGCGGTCTGGTGGTCATGGACTCCCACACCTGCATGGTGGAAGTTGCCCGGTTCTTCATGAATTTTACCCAGAACGAATCCTGCGGCAAATGCGTTCCCTGCCGTGAAGGCACAAAGAGAATGCTTGAAATTCTCGAACGTATCGTTGCCGGACAGGGACGTGACGGTGATATAGACCTGCTTCTGGAACTGGCGGACACTATTTCCTCCACCGCACTCTGCGGACTGGGAAAATCCGCACCGTCCCCCGTTGTCAGCACCATAAAGAACTTCAGAGAAGAATACGAGGCGCATATATATGAAAAGCGCTGTCCCGCAGGTGCCTGCCAGAAGCTGAAAAAGATATCCATCGACCCGGCTCTTTGCAAAGGCTGCTCCAAGTGCGCACGTCAGTGCCCGGTCAATGCCATCAGCGGAAAGATCAAGGAACCTTTCTCCATCGATCTTTCAAAATGTATCCGCTGCGGAAGCTGCGTAAGCGCATGTGCATTCCATGCAATCAAGGAGGGTTAACCGATGTCTGAAAAACAGTATATGACGGTAGACGGAATACCGGTTGAAATAAACGGCGAAAAAAACATTCTCGAAGTACTTCATAAGGTCGGCATAAAACTGCCCACCTTCTGCTATCACTCCGACCTTTCCATATACGGCGCCTGTCGTATGTGTATGGTGGAGAACGAAAAGGGCGGACTTGATGCCGCCTGCTCCACTCCCCCGAGAGCCGGAATGAATATAAAAACGAACACTGAACGCCTGCGCAGATACCGCAAGAACATTCTTGAGCTTATCCTTGCAAATCACTGCCGTGACTGCACCACCTGTGAAAACAACAGCAACTGCAAACTGCAGGATCTTGCAATGCGCTTCCATATCGAAGGCGTCCGCTTCCCCAACAACGCTCATTCCACAAAGGACGAAGACAAGTCCTCCCTGTGTATCACCCGTGACGCGGGTAAATGCATTCTCTGCGGAGACTGCGTCCGTGTCTGCAACGAGATTCAGAACGTAGGTGCCATAGACTTTGCCTTCCGCGGTTCCAAAATGATAATCAGCACCGCCTTCGGCATGCCTCTGTCAGAATCCCCCTGCGTGGGTTGCGGTCAGTGCTCGGTCGTATGCCCCACCGGCGCAATCGTTGTTAAGAACAATATAAAGACCGTCTGGAAAGCCATCGAAAACCCCTCCATAAAGACCACCGTGCAGGTCGCTCCTGCGGTCCGAGTGGCTCTGGGCAAGGAACTCGGCGTAAAAGACGGAGAAAACGTTATGGGAAAGATCGTTGCCGCACTTCGCCGCATGGGCTTTGACGAGGTATACGATACCTCCATCGGCGCGGATCTTACGGTAATGGAGGAAACAGAAGAATTCATTTCCAGACTTGAGTCCGGAGAGAATCTGCCGCTGATCACTTCATGCTGCCCCGGCTGGATACAGTACTGTGAGAAAAAGCATCCGGAATTCCTCAAAAACGTATCCACCTGCCGTTCTCCGATGCAGATGTTTGCCTCCCTGGTAAAGGATCAGAGCGAAAAATCCTCCCGTAAAATGTTCCATGTGGCTGTCATGCCCTGCACCGCGAAAAAATTTGAGGCGGCAAGGGATGAGTTCAAACATAACGGCGTTTCCAACGTAGACGCGGTTATAACCACCCAGGAGCTCATAAGAATGATAAAGGAATCGGGTATCATATTCAACGAACTTGAACCCGAAGCCATAGATATGCCCTTCGGAACGGTTTCCGGCGCAGGCGTCATATTCGGCGTTACCGGAGGCGTTACCGAAGCTGTTCTCCGCCGTGTGGTAAACAATAAATCCAGGACCGAACTTCTTTCCATAGCAAATGCCGGGCAGCGGGGCACGGATGGAATCAAGGAGTTTGACCTGCCTTACGGAGAAAAAACTCTCCATATCGCCGTCGTCAGCGGACTCAACAATGCCGAAAAGGTTCTCAACAGAGTATCTGCAGGCGAGAAATTCGACTTCATCGAGATCATGGCTTGTCCCGGAGGCTGTGTCTGTGGCGGCGGTCAGCCCTTCGCCGTCATAAACGACCGTAAGGAAAGAGCAAAGGGACTGTACGATGCGGACAGACTGCTCAGCATCCGCCGTTCCGAGGATAACCCCATAATTTCGACCATATATCAGGATATAATCAAAGGAAGAGTGCACGAACTGCTGCACGTCGAGTATACCGGAAAGGGTGAATAAACCATGGTAAATATCCGCATATGCGTAGGGACCAGCTGTCATCTTAACGGGGCGAGAAACGTTCTTGCCTCATTCCAGCACCTCATTGAGGTAAACAAGCTACACGACAAGGTAAAACTTGAGGCGGCTTTTTGCGATGAGAGATGCGACAAGAGCGGAGTCTCTGTTTCCGTTGACGGGACTCCCTACCGCGTTGAAGCGGATAAAGCCCATGAGTTTTTCAGAAATACCGTTATCCCGCTGACCGCAAAGAACTGACCGGTCGGCGGAGATACGGTCGGGAGGTGTTTTTTTGGAACAGAACGAAATATCAAGGGCAACGTTGGGGCGTATCCCGACATATCTGAAATATTTGCAGGATCTGCCCGAAGAAGTACTTCATATCTCGGCGACTTCCATTGCCCGAGACCTGGGCCTTGGAGAGGTTCAGGTGCGCAAAGATCTGGGAGCTGTAAGCAACATGGGTAAGCCCCGGATAGGATACCTGAAAACGGAGTTGGAACAGTGTCTTGAAAAGATACTGAAAGCCGGAAACGGAAAAGCGGTGATCGTAGGAGCGGGAAAACTGGGAAAAGCTCTCCTTGATTACGGCGGATTTTCCGATTACGGCATTTCCATGCTTGCGGCATTTGACCTTAAGGTATCGGAACTGGGGACTACAGGAGACGGCAAAAAGATCCTTCCTATGGCACAACTCCCGGGTTTCTGCAAGGAAAACGATGTAAAAATAGGTGTTATCGCCGTCCCTGCGACGGCGGCACCGCAGGTATACAAAGAACTGTACGGATGCGGCATCAGGGCTTTCTGGTGCTTTGCTCCGTGTAAACTTCCCCACGACCCGGATGCGGTCGTACAGTATGAGAATATGGCACTGTCCCTGGCGCACCTGAAAATGCAGATCAAATAGCACTTTTTTGCTGAAAAGGAGTTTTTCTCCCAACAGCCTACCTATGTTTCGAAGGGTGATAAGAATGATAGTTCAGATTTGCGTAGGCTCCGCCTGTCATCTGAAGGGTTCGGAAAAGATAGTCGGACTTTTTCAGAAAGCAATTGCAGACAATGATCTTGATACGGAGGTTGCCCTTGCGGGGAGCTTCTGCACCGGAAGATGCAACCGTGTCGGGGTGACTGTCACCGTGGATGATGAGGTCTACACCGGTATTACCCCGGAGGGCTTTGAGACGTTTTTTGAGGATAAGGTACTGAATAGAATACGCAACGAAAGGACCTGACGTATGGACTGCCTTACATTGAAAAAATCCAACTGCAAAAACTGCTACAAATGCCTCAGACACTGCCCTGTCAAATCAATCCGGTTTTCGGGCAATCAGGCATATATCGTGTCAAATGAGTGTATTCTCTGCGGACAGTGCTTTGTGGTATGTCCCCAGGATGCCAAGCAGATAGTCAGTGAAACGGAAGCGGTAAAGGTACTTCTGCAAAGCAGTGACCCGGTATTTGTCAGCCTTGCGCCCTCATTTATCGCAAACTATGAAGGTGTGGGGATAGACTCCATGCGTGAGGCACTGCGAAAACTGGGCTTCTACGATGTGGAAGAAACGGCTATAGGTGCCACTATAGTCAAAAACGAATACGAAAATATGGTCAGACGCCAACAGCAGGACATTATCATAACCTCCTGCTGTCACTCGGTAAATCTTCTTATCCAGAAATATTTTCCGGAAGCCCTTCCCTACCTTGCGGACGTTATTTCCCCGATGCAGGCCCACTGTAAGGACATCAAGCGCAGATATCCAAACGCAAAGATCGTTTTTATCGGACCCTGCGTGGCGAAAAAGGACGAGGCACATTACTATGAGGGATATGCCGATGCGGTACTGACATACGATGAGCTGACCGCATGGCTCAAGGCGGAAAACATCGAACTGAAACCTGAAACCGCGGAAAATCCCAAAAGCCGGGCAAGATTCTTTCCAACCACCGGCGGGATACTAAAAACAATGGATGTCAGCGACAGCAGATATACATATCTTGCCGTGGACGGTGCGGAAAACTGCATTGCGGCACTGAAGGATATCTGCAGCGGCAAAGTTCACAACTGCTTCGTGGAAATGTCCATATGCGCCGGTAGCTGTATAGGCGGACCTATAATGGAAAAGGCACACCGTTCACCGGTCAGGGATTACAGCGCCGTGGCGCGGAACGCCGGCAAGGAGGACTTTGAGGTAATACAGCCTGACGGGCTGGCTCTGAAAAAGACACTGACCTCCATTCCGAAAAAACTTCAGGCACCCACTGAGGAAGAAATTACCGAAATACTGCACCAGATGGGAAAAATGAAACCCTCCGACGAGCTTAACTGCGGCTCCTGCGGTTACAATACCTGCCGCGAAAAAGCCGTGGCAATTTATCAGGGAAAAGCTTCTATTTCCATGTGTCTGCCCTATCTGAAGGAAAAGGCGGAAAGCTTTTCCGACACCATTATGAGAAACACCCCCAACGGGCTTATTGTACTCAATGAAAAACTTGAGGTCCAGCAGATAAACAAGGCGGCGCAGAAGATACTCAGCATCCGCCGCACTTCGGATATTCTCGGGGACCAGGTCATACGCATCTATGACCCGGACGATTTTATTGAAGTCCTCAGCAGTGGCAACGACATACGGAACAAGCGTGTCTATCTTGCCGAATACGAAAAATACGTTGAGGAAAGTATTATCTATGATAAGGAATTCCGTATGCTTTTCTGTATTCTCCGTGATGTGACCGAAGAAGAGGTTCAGCGGAAGAAAAAGGAAACCATCAGCCGTCAGACCGTGGAGGTTGCGGACCGGGTGGTGGATAAGCAGATGCGGATAGTCCAGGAAATAGCCTCCCTGTTGGGAGAAACTGCGGCAGAAACCAAAATTGCCCTTTCCAAACTGAAGGAGTCCATCAGCGATGAATAACTTATGCGCAGACATAGGATGGAAAAGCATAAATCATGAGGGTGAACAGCTCTGCGGGGACCATGTGGACATTGTGGAACAGAATGAAAACTCCACGGTGGTGGTACTGGCGGACGGACTGGGAAGCGGAGTAAAGGCAAGTATTCTCTCCACCCTTACCTCCAAGATCATATCCACAATGATGGCAGAGGGACTTGCACTTGAGGAATGTGTTTCCACCATTGCCGCTACCCTGCCGATATGCTCGGTGCGGGGAGTTGCCTACTCAACCTTTACTATTATCCATATAATAAATAATTCCTCAGCGGAGCTTATACAGTTTGACAATCCTCTGATCATACTTATCCGCGACGGGGAAAACTTTGAATATCAGAAAAGCGAGCTGAATATAGACGGCAAAAGGATCTACAAATCCGTCATCGATCTGCAGGAGGGAGACGTTTTTGTCGCAATGAGCGACGGGTGCCCTCACGCGGGAATAGGGACAGTGTATAACTTCGGCTGGAAACGGGAAGATATCGCTGATTTCATGAAAACCCTTGTTCCGGTTGGATATACCGCAAAGACACTTTCCACTATGCTTGTGGATGAATGTGACAAACAGTATGGCCATCACCCCGGTGATGACGCCACGGCGTGCGTGGTTCGGATCAGAAGACGTGAGCCCATGAATCTGCTGTTCGGTCCCCCGAGAAACAGGGATGACTGCGGAAGAATGATGTCCCTGTTTTTCTCCAAGGAGGGCAAGCACATAATCTGCGGCGGAACCACATCGTCAATAGCTGCGGAATATCTCGGAAAACCTCTGAAAACAAGCCTGAAGTTTGAACGCAGCGACGTTCCCCCCATTGCCGAGATCGAAGGAGTAGATCTTGTTACGGAAGGGGTCATAACCATAAACAAGGTTATTGAATACGCAAAGGACGTCCTGGGAAGCAATGAAAAGTACGAGGAATGGAGTTTCAACCGTGACGGTGCATCCATGATCTGCCGTATGCTTTTCGAGGAAGCCACTGACATTAACTTTTTCGTAGGCAGAGCTGTGAACCCGGCTCATCAGAACCCGGAACTCCCCATAAATTTCAACATAAAGATGAACCTTGTGGAGGAGCTTTCAAAATGCCTGAGGCAGATGGGAAAACATGTAAAGGTCTGCTACTTCTGATACAAAACCGATATAACTGACAAAAAAGACCGTACCCATAAAAGGTACGGTCTTTTTGTATAACGAAAACCACGCGATAGTCGCGTGGTTAAATAGAGGTTAACCGGTGAGCAGAAATCCTCCAAATAAGGTATAATTAGAATGACCTGCCAGTCAAAACTAAGAAAACATATTTGGAGGATTT
>CAJLLT010000033.1 GCA_905207625.1 uncultured Eubacteriales bacterium
ATCGGCTTTACGCTCTTCATCCCAATGGAAATCCGAGCCTATAACCACCGGACAGACCTGCCCTTTGCTGTCGAGATGTCCTCCCACGGGACTTATCTCCGTGGTATGGAGATGCCCCGAAAGCATAAGCTGAGGTTTTACGTTATCACCCAAAAGTTTCAGCCACAGGAAATAAAGCTCCTGCTCGATATCAAAAGGAGGCTCCATTGTCAGGGAAAACGGATTATGAACAATGACGAGCCTGTATTTTACCCCGTCGGCAAGGTATTCCTTATGAGCATCGGCTATGACCGATCTGAGGTATTCGGTCTGCTCAAGCCGGAACTGATGACAGCAGACGGTGTTCCCGTATTCCGGGTGTCCGTCCTCTTTGTCCTCGCCGCAGTCCATTACTATTCCCCATACTCTTCCGAGCCGGAAGGTAAAGTAGGAGGCCCCGTTCCGGGTCGGGGTATACTCCGCTATATTCTCGGCGTAAAAGCCTCTTGTATCATGATTTCCACGGGAGAAAACACAGGGCTTACCGCCTCCGGTTATCGCTTCACAGAGACGGAATATAAGGTCGAAGTTCTCTATATCCCCGCTGTGATCCGGGATATCTCCGTTGAGGACCAGAAGATCAAGCCCGTCGCCGAAATACTTTCCGGCTGCGGCGGAGTCGTCAAAGCTGCCGTGGGTATCGGAAAGATGATAAATATTTATCCTGCCCTCCGAAGGAACAGGGGTAAAAGAGTACTCCGCTTCGACAGGTTCTTCTGTTTCGGTAAAATACGGCTTACGCTCTTTTATTTTACGGTACCCTACGGTATACCTGCCCGCACTGTCCAGCTTATCCATAGGTACGTGTACCCTGTGCATACGCACGGAGGAACGTATTATACCGTTGCTGTGATCGTAATACTTATCTCCGCCCACGGTGACCCAGAACAGAAGATCGCTTTTGACGGGAACCATTATCTGATACTCATTCCCCACCGCAAATACGGCGGGAGCGGTCTTGAATTCAGGAAGAAGAGCCATTTTACTCTTCCTCCTGAGTGCTTATTTCCGCAAAAAATGCAGCAATGCGCACAAGGCTGCCCTTCGAATTTTCATTATGTCCGTCTACAACTTTTATTTTCAGCGTATGTCTGCCGCTGCCCCAGAACCCGGTAGGATGAGCTTTGTTAAGCAGATATCCGTCGCCGCTTCTCGCCCCGTTCTGGGCAAACTTGCTCCAGGTATCGAAAAGCTCCGGTTCACTGCCGTCTATTGACCACTCAAACATTCCGCTTTCTTCGAACTGCTGGAAATAAAAATAAATGTAATTGCCGTTAAAGTCTATTTTCAGAGTATCTCCGGGCTTGCCCTGTATCATATCGGGATAACGGAAAGGCAGTGGCTGTCCCATACGTTCAAAGCCGTCACGTTCACTGTTCCAGGCGTCGATGCAGTCCATATTGTCTCTCGGGCAGAAGGAAAACGGGCGCTCCGGATAACGGTGTGCGCGTCGGGGCGCGGTGGTGTCAGGCGGCATTTTCCGGTCAAGGAACATATCGGGCATTTCCTCCCGGATCTTCTGATAATAGAGGAAAAGTCCCTCATCAGTGGGATGGACGGTATCAAGAAGGTACTTTTCGCTGGGTTCCCCCTGTTCCTCCTTGCGGCGGATCTCAACGCCCACGTCTATAGTGTCAAGCATATAGTATTCGGCTATTCTGTCCATGGTCAGGCGCGAACGGTGGGTTCTGCCGTCATATATCTCCTGAATAAGTCCGTCGGTGGTCGTATAGATGAAGATTATATCCATGTACGGATTATGTCTGAGGCTTGCCCTCACAATACCTTCCATACAGCACTCTATCTCCATAGGGTCGGTATCTCCGTCATTGACCGCAAATTCCACGAAAAGCAGATCAGGGTCACCCTTGAGAACATCGTGACGGAGTCTCGCCGCTCCGAGACGTGAACCCGTACCGCCCATTCCGGCATTTATCTCGGTTATCTCACAGTCTTTCCAAGCTTCGCGCATTTTATCCGTGGTCAGTCCGCGCCAGCCGTGTCTGCCCTCCAGCCAGCCGTCACAGCCGCCCTGAGCGGTTATGGATCCGCCCAGATAAGCGATCGTAAGTTTCTTTTCTTCCTTGAGTTTTTTATAAGAGTTGTAAGGGAGCATCGGTTTTACCTGTCCTTAATTATTTCTTTAGGTCTACTTCGAAAAGTCAAATATGGGTTTCATATCCGGGAAATAGGGTCGGTAGTACTCATCCGGAATCTTTCTGCCATCGAAAACGCAAAGTACGAAATCGCAAAGAACTCTAAAATCGTCAAGTCCTTGCTTGTGCCCGCCCTCGCGGTAATACATGCAGATACGATCCTCGCAACCCAACATTCTGTAAACCTCCCGGGCAGCCATAAATGTCTGCCACGAACCGTGAGGGTTGGACCAGATGTCGCCGAAAGCATCCGTTTCCAGGAAATAACGGGGAGCGGCAAGCGCCTTTACAAAGTGCATATCGTGAGGCAGATCGGATTCTCTGTTTATGTATTCCTTCAGTCCGGGGCCCATCCAGTTCGGACAGGACTCAAACAGATCACCCAGCTTTTCGTTGCGCCCCTCGCCGCTTTCCTCGTCGGAAACGGGCAGACGGGTCTCATATCTGTAGCAACCGCAACCGTGAGCACCGCTGTTGTTGGGATTCACTATCTTCACACGTTCGTCGGTAACTCCGGCAAGAAGAGCTGTTTTTCCGCCGCGGGAATGTCCGGTGACCGCAATGCAGTCCATATCTATCCTGTCGTACTGATAATCTATGGTGGGGAAAAGCTCAAGAGCGTCGATTATTCTGTGGTATCCCCACGCCCAGGCGGAAATTGCGGTAAAGGAGGTATTTTCGGGATATGTAAGATACAGCCCCTGGACACGCTCAAGCCTGTAATTGTCCGGAGCGAGATCGGTTCTGTTGAACTTTATGAAATAGACTCCCCTGTCCGTAATGGATTTGATTATCTCATCGGAGGTGCAGCGCATAAAGCACCCGTCTCCGTCGATAATTACGGGACGTTTATCGGGATAAAGCTCCCTGGAGGGGCTGTACACAACAAAGGTGAAAGAAAAGGGTCTCCCCTCCGGACCGGCAAAAAGCCTGTAATATGCGGCTCCGGCCTCGGCATATGTCCTTTCGATCCTGAATTCCTCGGGCTTGGGCGGCAGTCCGCCGTATTCGAGGGCTATGGTATCCCTGAGTATTTCCTGTCTGCGTCTTTGCCATGATCCGGCATCCGTTGCCCGGGTACCGTCGGCGAAAAGGAAGGGGTTGGGAAGCTGTCCCCTGACTATATCGTGTGAAAGGTCCTGATAATTGTCCATACCGATCTCTCCTGTAACTTTATAATTGTCACTGATAAATATGGTTTATTATAACTTAAAACGTCCCGGTTGTAAATAAGAAATACCGGGAGTTAACATTTTTTTCAATTTTCTCCGGAAGAAGCGGGCGGTTTGGTAAAAATTCAAAAAAATGTACTTGTTATTTACGGTAAAATATGCTATAATACTGCCGCTCAAGATACAAAAGTCTTTAAAAGGTAAAAAAATTCAGGAGGAAAGTAAAAAATGGCAAAGAAGTATGTTTACCTCTTTTCCGAGGGCAACGCAAACATGCGTGAGCTTCTCGGCGGCAAAGGCGCTAACCTTGCGGAAATGACCAACATCGGTCTGCCTGTACCTCAGGGCTTCACCATCACCACCGAAGCCTGCACCCAGTACTACGAAGACGGCAGAAAGATCAACGATGAGATCCAGGCTCAGATCATGGAATACATCGCAAAGATGGAGCAGATCACCGGCAAGAAGTTCGGCGACAAGGAGAATCCTCTGCTTGTTTCCGTACGTTCCGGCGCAAGAGCTTCCATGCCCGGCATGATGGACACCATCCTCAACCTCGGCCTTAACGAAGAAGTTGTCCACACCCTGGCTGAAAAGTCCAACAACCCCAGATGGGCTTGGGACTGCTACAGACGTTTTATCCAGATGTTCTCCGACGTCGTTATGGAAGTCGGCAAGAAGTACTTTGAAAAACTCATCGACGAGATGAAAGAGAAGAAGGGCGTTACTCAGGATATAGAGCTCGACGCTGAAGACCTCAAGACTCTCGCAGGCCAGTTCAAGGCTGAATACAAAGCAAAGATCGGCGAAGATTTCCCCTCCGATCCCAAGGAGCAGCTGTTTGCCGCCATCAAAGCGGTCTTCCGTTCCTGGGACAACCCCAGAGCAAACGTTTACCGTCGTGACAACGATATCCCCTATTCCTGGGGCACTGCCGTCAACGTTCAGATGATGGCATTCGGTAACATGGGCGATGATTGCGGTACCGGCGTTGCGTTCACCCGTGACCCCGCCACCGGCGAAAAGCACCTCATGGGCGAATTCCTCCCCAATGCACAGGGCGAGGACGTTGTTGCCGGCGTCCGTACTCCTCTCAAGATAGAAAAGATGGCTGAGCTGTTCCCCGAAGCTTTCGCTCAGTTCACGGACGTTTGCAAGACTCTTGAAAATCACTACCACGATATGCAGGATATGGAGTTCACCGTTGAGCACGGCAAGCTCTACATGCTTCAGACCCGTAACGGTAAGCGTACCGCTCAGGCCGCTCTGAAGATCGCCTGCGACCTGGTCGACGAAGGACAGAAGACCGAACAGGAAGCTGTTCTTATGATTGACCCCAGAAACCTCGACACACTGCTCCATCCCCAGTTTGACACCAAGGCTCTTAAAGCGGCTCTGCCCGTTGCAAAAGCTCTTGCGGCTTCCCCCGGCGCGGCTTGCGGTAAGATCGTATTCACCGCAGAGGATGCAAAGAACTGGAAGGCCCGCGGCGAGAAGGTTGTCCTGGTCCGTCTTGAAACCTCTCCCGAAGATATTGAAGGCATGAAGGCAGCTCAGGGTATTCTGACCGTTCGCGGCGGTATGACCTCTCACGCTGCAGTTGTTGCCCGCGGCATGGGTACCTGCTGCGTATCCGGTTGCTCCGCGATCAATATGGATGAAGAAAACAAGAAGTTCGTTCTTGCTGGCAAGACCTATCATGAAGGTGACTGGCTGAGCATCGACGGCTCCACCGGTAACATTTACGATGGAATCATCCCCACCGTTGACGCTTCCATCGCAGGCGAATTCGGAAGAATCATGGGCTGGGCCGATAAATACAGAAAGCTTAAGGTCAGAACCAATGCCGATACTCCCAGAGACGCGAAGAAAGCCCGTGAACTGGGTGCCGAAGGTATAGGTCTGTGCCGTACCGAGCATATGTTCTTCGGCGAAGGCAGAATTGACGCATTCCGCGAAATGATCTGCTCCGAGACCGTTGAGGAAAGAGAAAAGGCTCTTGCAAAGATCCTTCCCATGCAGCAGGCTGACTTTGAAGCTCTCTACGAGGCTCTCGAAGGTACTCCCGTTTGCATCAGATTCCTCGATCCCCCGCTGCACGAGTTCGTTCCCACCGAAGAGGCCGACATCGAAGCTCTGGCTGCAACTCAGGGAAAGAGCGTTGAGACCATAAAGGCACTTATCGCTTCCCTGCACGAGTTCAACCCCATGATGGGTCACCGTGGCTGCCGTCTGGCTGTCACCTATCCCGAAATCGCGAAGATGCAGACCAAAGCCGTTATCCGTGCCGCTGTCAACGTAAAGAAGGCTCATCCCTCTTGGAACGTCAAGCCCGAGATAATGATCCCCCTGGTCGGCGACGTGAAGGAACTCAAGTATGTCAAAAAGTTCGTTGTTGAGACCGCTGACGAAGAGATCAAATCTGCCGGAATCAATCTCGAATATGAAGTCGGTACCATGATCGAGATCCCCCGTGCGGCTCTCACCGCTGACGATATCGCAAAAGAGGCTGACTTCTTCTGCTTCGGTACCAACGACCTGACCCAGATGACCTACGGCTTCTCCAGAGATGACGCAGGCAAATTCCTCAACTCTTATTATGACGCAAAGATCTTCGAGAACGATCCTTTCGCAAAACTCGACCAGATCGGCGTAGGCAAGCTCATGAAGATGGCTATCTCCCTCGGCAGACCCGCAAATCCGAAGCTCCATATCGGTATCTGCGGCGAGCACGGCGGTGACCCGTCCTCCGTTGAGTTCTGCAACGACATCGGTCTTGACTATGTATCCTGCTCTCCCTTCAGAGTACCGATCGCAAGACTTGCCGCTGCACAGGCTGCTATCAAACAGTCCAAGTAATCTGACAATATCGGATTCAATGTAATAAAAAATATCCCCGGCACATACAGTGCCGGGGATATTTTTTATCCCTTGATTGCAATGTGCCCTCCCTATTCCGGATCATAATTTTTCTATACATTGAAATTCCTCTTGACAAAGGAATATTTCTGTGCTATAATTTAGGTAAACGGTCGTTTACATTTTGGCTGTAACCGGGATATGGCCGAACTGGACTTCCGTAACTGAATTCAATCCGCAAAACGGAGGTATAAAAATGGAATACATCAGAAGTAAGAATTATTCAGGCAAAGAGTACATGGATAAAATAATGGGGCCGAATCCCATCAAGCTGGAAGAAGAGCTTATGCTGGAAAACAGAACGCCTGCGGGCGCAGTGGTGCTTGACCTCGGAAGCGGTCAGGGAGTAACATCGGTTTTCCTGGCAAAAGAATACGGGTTTAAGGTCTATGCGGCAGATCTCTGGAGTGATCCTGCGGAAAACACGGAGTATTTCCGGTCATTGGGACTGACTGAAGACAATATTGTGGCGGTTAAGGCGGATGCGACGGATCTCCCCTTCGAAAAGGATTTCTTTGACGCAGTGGTAACAACAGACTCTTACAATTATTTCGGCAGGGACGAAAACTATCTCGGACAGAAACTGCTGCCCTTTGTCAAAAAAGGCGGATATATTTATATTTCCATTCCCGGAATGAAAAAAGACTGTCATGAAGCCCTGCCGCCGGAATTGCTCCTCTCATGGACACCGGAACAGCTTGAATATATGCATGATACGGATTACTGGAAAAGGATCATCAGTAAAACAGAGGGAACAGAAATAGTAAAACTCCGGCAGATGGAAAGCAATGATGAGGTTTGGCAGGATTGGCTCAGGCAGGAAAATGACTATGCGGTATCGGACAGAAAAAGCATGAATGCCGGGGCAGGAAAATACCTTAACTTTATTGAAATAGTATTAAGGAAAATATAACTCAACGAATGCAGACGGCACCCTGTGGAGGGTGCCGTCTGCCGTTTTTACTGTTCGGAATCCCTGTTCAGTCCGAAAAGGGCACGGAGCAGACTGCGCCAGAATCCGTTAGCCCTCACAACAACAATTTTCATTATGTACACCTTCCCTCTCTCTTTTACGGGTCATATTACATTATATGCTCCGGCGGTCATGCTGACACTGGCATTTCGACAAAATTGTAAATTTTCGCACCGAAAAAAAGGAAAATAACCTTTTTTCCCGTATACTATACTGAAAGAATGTTGGGAAGGGGTGTAAGAATGGCTTTTAATGAAGAGTTTCTGTCGGAACTCCGAAGCAGATGCAATATCGAGGACGTTGTCGGAAGATATGTGGATCTGAAAAGACGTTCCGGAAACTGTGTCGGACTGTGTCCGTTCCACAGCGAAAAAACCCCGTCTTTCAGTGTTAATACCGCGAAGCAGTTCTTTTACTGTTTCGGCTGTCATGCCGGCGGGGACGTAATAACATTCATAATGAAGATAGAAAATCTCAGCTATGCGGAAGCCGTCCGTTTTCTTGCGGACAGTGTGGGACTTGCCGTTCCCGAACAGACGAGCTTTGACTCGGAAAAGGCCGACAGAATGAAGCGGCTTTATGAGGTAAATAAAGAAGCTGCAAGGTTCTTTCACGAAAAACTGAGATCCCCCGAGGGTAAACCGGGACTTGATTACCTGATAAAGAGAGGCGTCACACCGCAGACCCTGGTAAGATTCGGACTCGGATTTGCCCCTGATTCCTGGGACAGCCTTATCCGTTATATGACAGGCAAAGGCTATACAAAGGAAGAACTCAAGGCCACGGGACTTGTCATTGCGGGAAAGAAAAACGATTTTGACTGCTTCCGTAACAGAGTGATGTTCCCTATTATAGATTACCGTGACAGGGTCATCGGCTTCGGAGGACGAGCCATTGACGGGAAAGAACCGAAATATCTCAATTCTCCCGAAAACTCCGTATTCCGGAAAAGATATAATCTTTACGCACTCAACAAAGCAAGAACTGTGAAAGAACCATTGATACTGTGTGAGGGATACATGGATGTGGTCGCGCTTCACCAGGCGGGCTTCGGCTCGGCTGTGGCCAGTCTCGGAACTTCCCTGACCCCGGAACAGGCACGGCTTATGAAACGGTACAACGACCGTGTCATTATCTGCTATGATGGTGACGCTCCGGGAAGAAACGCGGCAGAAAAAGCTATCGGATTACTAAAGGCGGCGGGACTTGAAGTAAAAGTCATTACAATTCCCGGGAATATGGATCCGGATGACTTTATAAAAGCCGATCCCGAAAACGGCAAACAGAGATTCCGGCAACTTCTGGAAAGTTCCCCGAAGGATCTGGACTACCGGCTGGACAATATCCGGTTCAAATACAACATGGATATAGACAACGAAAAACTTCAGGCGGTGAGAGAAATGCTTACTGTCCTCGCCGGAAGCACAGACCGGGTAGAACAGGAAATTTACATAGGAAAGATAAGCCGTGAGACGGGGCTCAGTAAGGAAAACCTTACCGCAGAGCTGACCTCAGCCATGCGACGCCGGCAGAAAGCGGAAAACAAGAAAGAAGACAGAGAATCCCTTGACAGGCTCCGGGGCAGAGGCGATGCGGTCAACCCGCAAAAATCAAAGTACCTCAGAGCCGCAAGCGCAGAAGAGGATATAATTTCAGTACTTCTGAATTTTCCCGAAAAACTCGAAACAATAAAAGAAAAGATAGGTCCGGAGGATTTTGTAACGGATTTTAACCGGCACATTTTTGAGCTTTTATGTGAAAAGATACCGGAGCAACCGGATGAAGAGCCTCAGATGGCTGTTTCACCTTATCTGACACCGGACGAAATGAGTAAGATTACGGCACTTATAGCCAATATCGGCGTGCAAAGCGTCTCTGACGCAAAAATAAACAGCATAACGGAAATACTTAAAGAAGAAAAGGAAAAACTTTTGTTTTCTGCCGTTGACGGAAATCTCAGCGATGAGAATTTCGGAAAACGTATGGCTGAACTCAGAAGCAGAAAAGGAAACTGATATGGATATTTCTAATCTCGAAAAAAAGAATGCGATACGTGCCCTGCTTGAAAAAGGCAGATCCCGCGGAAGTTTAAGCGCCGCGGAAATGTCTGCGGAGCTTGAAAAACTTGACCTTACGCCGGAGCAGAATGCGGCGGTATATGATGAATTCAGAAACGCGGGCATTGAAATTGAAGAAAATCTTTCCGCCGAAGATCTTGACGAGATCAAGGACCTGGAGGAAGAAGTAAACCTTTTGCCTATTGATCCTGAAGACATGGAAGCCCTGCTTCAGTCCGAGGGCATTATAATTGATGACCCGGTAAAGGTCTATCTGCATGAAATAGGAAAAGTCCCGCTGCTGACGGAAGAAGAGGAAGCAGCTCTTGCGGAAAGAATATCCAAGGGAGACAAGGAAGCCGCAAAAAGACTGAATGAGGCGAACCTCCGTCTCGTTGTAAGCATCGCAAAGAGGTATGTGGGAAGAGGTCTGCTTTTCCTTGACCTTATACAGGAAGGTAACCTCGGTCTTATCAAAGCCGTTGACAAGTTTGACTCCGCAAAGGGATTCAAGTTCTCAACATACGCCACATGGTGGATACGTCAGGCCATAACAAGAGCCATCGCCGATCAGGCAAGGACCATCAGAATTCCCGTTCACATGGTCGAAACCATAAACAGACTTTCCAAAGCAGAACGCGAACTCGTACAGGATCTGGGCAGACAGCCTCAGGCGGACGAGCTTGCGGAAAAGCTGAATATGCCCATAGACAGGGTTCGTGAAATAATGAAAGTGGCTCAGGAACCGGTATCCCTGGAATCTCCCGTAGGTGAGGAAGAGGACAGCCATCTGGGCGACTTTGTTGAAGACAAAGATATTCCCGCACCCAGTGACGTCGCATCCCAGACTCTGCTTAAAGAAGAACTGAACGAAGTCCTTAATACCCTCAGCGACCGCGAAGCAAGAGTTCTCAGACTGCGTTTCGGTCTCGACGACGGAAGAACAAGGACCCTTGAGGAAGTGGGCCGCGAATTCAAAGTCACCCGCGAACGCATACGTCAGATCGAGGCAAAGGCGCTTCGCAAACTGCGTCACCCCAGCAGAAGCAAACGGCTCAAGGATTTCCTTGACTGAGATAAATGAGAGAGATTGAGAGGATACAGCAATGAGTACAACACATATGCCGCTTAAAGACAAAAAAGGCTTTATATGCGATATGGACGGTGTCATATATCACGGTAACCGTCTGCTTGACGGAGTAAAGGATTTCGTAAACTGGCTCATAAAAGAGAATAAACAGTTCCTTTTCCTTACAAACTCAAGCGAAAGAAGCCCGAGGGAGCTTTCACAGAAACTCGCCCGCCTCGGTCTTGATGTCCCTGAAGATCATTTTTACACCAGCGCACTTGCGACAGCCTCCTTCCTTGCGGCACAGAAGCCCGGAGGAAGTGCCTATGTCATAGGTGAGGCGGGTCTGATAAACGCGATATATGCCGCAGGTTTTTCCATGAATGACGTAAACCCGGACTATGTCGTAGTCGGTGAAACCCCATCATACAGTTACGAAAAGATAGAACGTGCGGTACGCCTGGTTCTGGGCGGCGCAAAACTGATAGGAACAAACCCGGACCTTACCGGACCGAACGAAAAAGGAATAGCTCCGGCAACGAAAGCCCTTATCTCCCCTATCGAGCTGGCAACAGGCAGACAGGCTTATTTTATCGGAAAACCCAACCCTCTGATGATGCGCCACGGTATCAAACGCCTGGGCGTCAACCGTGACGATGCGGTAATTGTCGGCGACCGTATGGACACAGACATAATAGCCGGAATAGAATCCGATCTGGATACGGTTCTGGTACTTACAGGGGTCACGAACAGAGAAAACATGAAGCTTTTCCCCTACCAGCCCATGTACATTCTTGACGGCGTCAAAGACATTCCGAATAACTGATAACCGATATATAATACTATGAAACGGGAAGACAAATGTCTTCCCGTTGTTTGTATAATAAATATCCCCCCGTAAAACGGGGGGTATTTCAGTTTCGGGCATAGCCCTAAT
>CAJLLT010000034.1 GCA_905207625.1 uncultured Eubacteriales bacterium
TAACCAGTACCAGTTCCCGTTTGCATCTTTTCTGTATGTCATGACGTATTCCGTGAAAAGATGCTTATATGCCTCGATTCCGGATTTGTCCATATCGGAAGCAAATGGGGATTTTTTATCGATTCTGATTTGCTGTCTTATATCCAAGGTTGCCTTTTTCAATCCTTTGATCGGCTCTGATTCCTCGTTGTAGTAATCCGGATTGGTTCCTGTTTTGCAGGCTGCCGCTTCAATGAGTTTTACCTTATCTGATGATGTATAAAACTCCAGGTTTTTGTTTTCCTTATCCATTTCAGCATAGACGTATTTGACAAATATCCGAAGGTCGCCCTCTTCTGTAATCTCGTATCTGTCCGGGTATGAAAAAACTGTCGGTTCTGAAAACACGGAGGCTCCGTTACTTGATACTACTTTCCATATTCCGTTTTCAGATTCCACAAAATAGGCTCCGATATTGAAGCTCTCTACCGTGGGAACAGTGTCCGCGTCTTTACCGAAAAGATCCTGAATGTACGGGAGGATGTCATCTGCCGTAAGAGTCAAGCTTTCCTTTTTTCCGCTGTCCAACTCAACTGAAGCTTCCCAATGAGAAAACAGATAGTTATTTACAGAAGCGCTTATTATCTTTCGTTTGTCAACGGTTCCGAAATCTGTACCCTTTGAGGTGTAACAGTCCGTATAGCCCATATAGTCCAGTCCCGTGAACTTTTCGAAAACGGTGTAAGCCTCCTCCGGAGATAATGCCTCCGCTCCCGATTTCACGCAGAGGACAACGGTGAGGGATATAACCATCGCCAGAATTAAAGAAATTTTCTTCATAGATCCTCCCTATGATCAATCACTCAGACCCCTGTTATACCCGCATACTGTACAGCTAAACCAGTCTGCGCCGTAGGTGTGTGCCGATATGGAGTCTTTTATTTCATATCCGCACATTGTGCACAGGGGCCAATGACCGGTTTGATCGTATCTGTATGTCGTTCCCGGAAGATGCGGAGATGTTTCTCCTCCCTTCAGGTAATAATAGAGGGTCGCAAAATTACTGGTGAACCAACTATAATTTATGTTTTTAATATCTATTCCACATTTATTATCGGTATTACCGTGATAGATTCTTACCTGATTATCGTAAATACCGGTTATTACTACGGTGTGTTTGCCTCCATTTGCTCTTGTAAGTCGCAGTAAGGATCCCGGGTTAAGATTTTCAATGAAGAACTGCTTAATGCTTGTTATCGTCATCCCGGAAAGATTCAGATTCGTATAAATGTATTCACCTATCCCGCGACGTGCTGCCCAAGTGTGGGGATCTGAAATATCCTGGAGCCCGAAGTAGTGCGCGTATACAAACAACCCGAACCCGTGGCATTGAATGGCGTTAAATGCCCTTTTGCAATCGCCGGGAGATGATACGGTGCATTGTTCGTGGTTACATGTGCACGCTTTTCCCGTTGTTGAAAAATATGTTCCGGGGGAGTATGTTACTCCGTCAACAGTCAGGGAATTTGCGAAGAAGCAGCGGACAGCCTGAATGCTGTTTTCAGAGTATTCATTGTTACTTTCCACTGAATATCGGGCTTCCTCTGCCTGCCGGACCCAGTCGGGTTTCTGGCTAAGCTCGGTATTTGTATCTGTGTTAAAAAGAACCCCAGAGAACTCGGAGATCCCATGCTCATCAAACAGGTCAAGGAGGGTTTCGTGTGTTTCCAGTTCATTTACGGCAATGCCGGTTTTCTGTTGCAGTTCCGCTTTGTCTGTGATCTCTCCGTATGAATAACCGTTCGCTTTCATGCACTCCTCCCAAATGGGATTTGTGTACACGAGATTGATTATCCGGGTCGTTACCGGGGTGAAGTCCTTTAATTCAAATCCGAATTCATCCAGGTCGCAGATCTGCTCTGTTACTCCGGAGGCTATATGCAGACGGCAGATTTTATTTTCTTTTATAAAAAACACGAGGTTTTCATCTGCATAGAGATTGGAGATAGGGTGGTCATACTGGGCGATGACAGTCCTGTTTCCTCCGTGATAATCCATGGAGATTATCTTTGTGTCATCCAGTATGCACATGACCTTATCTCTCCATGGGGTCATGCAGGAATGCTTCTCAGCGGAAACAAGGCTGACCCTTGCGGTCTGAGGATCAATGTCGTACATCGCCCCCGCTGTGAGATCTGTCCCGAGAGTTGAAAGTTCAAGGGTGTATATGTGGTCAGTATAGGGATCCATATTTCCGTTCTTCCAAAGGACGGTGTCCTTTTCCGGATTGAATATGAAAAGGTTGTAAGGGTCATAAAAGTTTCTTTCAAAGAGTCGGTCCTCTGCCATAAAGGTGTTGTAGGATCTTGAGGTCTCTATGGTTGAGGCATTCAGAATGACAGGCAATGCAATGGCTACGGTGATTACAACAGCTAATATTACCAGTATATTGCGTTTCATAAGAGTGTCTCCTTTCTTGAGACAGTTTTCCTGGAACAATGTTCCAAAGGAATGTTTGGCTTTTTTAACTTCATTTTTGACTGTTTTGCTTACGGACTTGTCCGTAAAGTCTTTTTCCGAAGCTTCCCCGCTGCCGACCCGCACCTCCTTTCCGACGAAGATCTCCGGTTTAAGGCATTTTTCTCTCTGATTTTTCCCGGCAAATGCCGCCGCCGGCAAAAACCTCTACATAATATATACACCATAAAATGCAAATAGTGGACAAAAAAGGCTGTTTTGTAACGAAAAGTTCAAAAATGCTGTCAAAATCCGTCGAAAAACGAGGAAATGTGAAAATTCTGTGAATTGTGAACTCGGGTTGCGACAAACCATTTACGGGCAGGTAACACCGCAAAAAACGGTGACGGAATATCCGGTTCTGTACTCCGGGCGGAGCAACAGGGCGCAGTCATCCGGATTGGTTACGAACCCGAATTCCAGAAGCACGGAGGGGTTTGGAACGTTCCGGAAGATATAGACGGTGTCGGGAGAGGCTTTTGTCTGCCGGAGCCTTGTGGTAAGTCCGGAGTTTCCGACTGACGAAGCTATTTTTTCGGCTATTCCGAGGCTGTCGGGATTCCTTGTTCCGTAAAAGGCGGTGAATCCCTGGTCCCGGGAGGCGGGTGAGGCGTTCATGTGCACCCCGAGGAAAAGGGCTTCCGGGTCAGTTGCGGCAAAATCCGCCCGGGCATGGATGTCGTCTTTTTTATTGAATCCGGGTCTGCCGTCGGTATCATCATCGCTGTCCCTGGTCATGGTGACCTGCCAGCCGCCCAGCAGAAAAATATCCCGCAGGCAAAGAGCCATTTCAAGGTTTATGTCTTTTTCACTGACTCCGCCTACTCCTGTTGCCCCTCCGTCCTGTCCTCCGTGTCCGGGATCCAGAATCACACGGGGAGAGGGTTGGATTTCCGTTATCCCCGGAAGCTCTGTTCTTTCCCGGGTGATTTCCGGTGACAGGAACGATATGGCTGAAATCAGAAAAAAGAAGGCAAAAAAACCGGTCATATACCGTTTGAGAGACATTTTCGGTCCTCCTTAACAAAAAAAATCGTACATAATATCAAAAAAACAGGGAACACCCCTTGAAATCTTCGGCGAAATGTAGTATAATGGCGGGGTAAATATATTTTGATTCACAATTCTGGAGGTAAAACTCATGTATTCCGCAGGCGATTTCAGAAACGGCCTTACCTTTGATCTGGACGGAACCGTATACTCCGTAGTGGAGTTTCAGCACGTCAAACCCGGTAAAGGCGCGGCTTTCGTAAGAACCAAGCTCAAGAACGTTGTTACCGGCGGCGTGGTTGAAAAGACTTTCTCCCCCACCGAAAAATTCCCCGCAGCTTTCGTTGAAAGAAAAGAGATGGAATATCTCTACAATGACGGCGACCTTTATTACTTCATGGATCAGGAGACCTATGAGCAGGTTCCTCTGAATGCCGACGTCCTCCCCGACAACTTCAAGTTTGTCAAGGAAAATACAATTGTCAAGATCCTTTCCATCAAGGGTAAAGTGTTCAGTGTTGAGCCTCCTTTCTTCATGGATCTGGTGGTCACCGAGACCGAACCTGCCGTAAGAGGCGATACTTCCAACAACGCTCTGAAGAATGCTACTCTTGAGACCGGCGCGGAGATCAAAGTTCCCATGTTCATCCAGGAAGGCGAAAAGATCCGCATAGATACTAGAACCGGTGAATACATGGAGCGCGCATAAGTCCGACTACTAAACAAACTATATAGAAACATCCGGTTTTATGATAAGAGTGAAAACTTTTGCCTGAAGCCGGATTTTTTATGGAAAAGAGGTTTCCCGGATGAAATACAGTGACGAGGCACGGTTCCTTCTGGAACGCATAAACGCCGTTGATGCGGCAAAAGCGGACGCAACTCAGCTTGTTGGGATCCAGAAAGGGTTGGCGGAGCTTGTGTGCCGTATGGCTGAGGACTTTGACCGTATGACGGACAAGCTTACGGAACTGGAAGGTGTCGCGGATACTCTCAGCGAAGATCTTTTTACCCTTCAGCTCAAACGCGGAAGCGGTACGGCCCATGAAGAACAGACTCCCTCGGATCTTTCGGCATATCTGACCGCTGAAGACGATGGGGACGGGGATTTTGACAATTACATACACTGCCCGTACTGCAACACTCTGATCTTTGTTACTGACCCGGAACAGGAAAAGATAAAATGTCCCTTCTGCAACGAGACTTTCGACCGCGGAGACGTGAACCTGTGACATCCCGGGGTGGAACGGGCAAAAGAGTCGCTGTTATGCTTTCGGGTATATTGCTGATGGGGATCGCCGTGGCTCTTGCCCGGCTGGCGGATCTCGGAACAGATCCCTGTACTACCATGAACCTGGGAATCAGCGGACTTCTGCAACGCCTGGGTTTGGGTTTCATGACCTTCGGGACTTGGCAGCTGATATTCAATTTCGCCCTGCTGGTCGCGGTATTTTTCCTCGACCGGAGCAGTGTGGGTGCCGCGACCTTTGTAAACATGGTGTGTGTCGGATATCTTTCGGACTTTTTCGTGTGGGCATATGGGGCTTTGTCGCCCTTTGACCGCACCCCGCTTTGGCTCAGGGTTGTTTTCCTTGTTATATTTGTTCCTTTGGGAAGTCTTGCGTGCAGTATGTATATGTGCCCGAGGCTGGGCTCTGCACCCTACGACAGCGTTGCCCCGATGATGGTAAAGCTTTCCGGCGGAAGGCTCTCTTTCCGTCTTGCCCGTGTGGTATCTGATGTTTCTGCGGTTCTTATCGGGTTTATTCTCGGTGCGACGGTTAATGTGGGGACGTTGCTCATGGCTGTTACCTCCGGTCCTTTGATGCAGATGTTTTCCGGCCTTTTCGACCGTTTTCTTTACGGTACCGGAGAAAGGAAAAGCAAAGATGGAAAAACTGAATGTATGTCTTCTGAATGACTCGTTCCCTCCGCTGATAGACGGAGTCGCCAACGCCGTGGTCAACTATGCCACGGTGATACAGGAAAAGTACGGGAATGCCGTGGTCGCTACCCCCGACTATCCCGGGGCGGAGGATAACTATCCTTTTGAAGTCTGCCGGTACAGAAGTCTTGATACGACCCGTCTCGTTGGATATCGGGCCGGCTATCCTTTCAGCTCCCGTGCCCTTACAAGCATAGGGGAGTTCAAGCCTGACATACTTCACTGTCACTGTCCCGCGATGAGTCAGATGTTCGCCCGGACTCTGAGAGAGACTCTTCAGGTACCGTTGATACTTACTTATCATACCAAATTTGACCTCGACGTTGCCCGTGCCGTAAAAACGAAAATGCTCCAGACAACTGCGATCAAGGCATTCGCAAACAATATTTCCGCCAGCGACGAGGTCTGGGTCGTGAGCAAGGGGGCAGGGGAGAATCTGCGTACCCTGGGCTATGAGGGGGATTACCGTGTCATGCATAACGGCGTGGATTTCCCAAAGGGAAGAGTCAGTCCCGAGGAGTGCCTGAGACTCAGAAAAGAGCTCGGGATAGGGGACGAGACGATCTTTCTCTTCGTCGGCAGAATGTATTGGTACAAGGGGGTACGTCTGTCTTTTGACGGACTTGCCCGGACCAAAGCCGCCGGATACAGGTTCAAAATGGTTCTTGTGGGGGAAGGCGGAGACCTTGAGGAAATGAAGAATTACGCCGAAAGTGTCGGAATAGGCGGAGACTGTATTTTTACCGGTCCCGTCCGTGACAGACAATTGCTTCGGTCGTATTTCTGCATGAGTGATCTGTTTCTTTTTCCTTCGAATTTTGATACAAACGGGATAGTCGTGCGTGAGGCTGCGGCATGTTCTGTCCCGAGCGTTACCCTTAAAGGTTCCTGTGCCGCGGAAGATATTACCGATGGGGAAACCGGTATAGTTATAGACGAAACTCCCGAGGCGATGTCCGCCGTGACGAACTGGGCGTGTGAGCATCGCGAAGAACTCCGTACACTGGGGCAGAAGGCCCTTGCCGGACTTTACACTTCCTGGGAAGATGCCGTAGGTGTGGCATATGAAAGATATCAGGTGGTTCTGGACGATTTCCGGAGCGGGCGCCTTGTCCGGAAGTCGGTTCCTTTTGACGATATTTTTACCGTGGTCTCCGACTTTTACTCCGTATCCCGGAAAACAAGTCTGAAGAGTTCTGAGATATGGAATAAACTGCGCCGGCGCGAGCCGTCATCCGGAGCGTCCCCCGATCTGCCGGAAGGCCGTGTGAAAAAGCACCGTAAATCTCATGGCAGATGGAAAAAAAAGGCGGAGAAAACCAAAAATTGAAAAACCCCTCTGTGAATATTCACAGAGGGAATTTTTTTGTTCGAATTCTGTGAAAAATTGTAAAAAGCAAACAAAAAAGTTTGATTTTTGTCTTTAAAAGAAAATTTTTGTTGACAAACAAAGAAAAGTATTGTATAATATATCCACACCATGGTCAGGGTTTTCAATTCATTTTAACGGATCATTCGGAATACCATAAAATGAACAGTGAACCGACTTTTGAGCGAATGGAGGATAATCTTTGTTATGAAAAGGTCTTTACTTGCGCTTATTCTTGCTCTTGCCGTGCTTTCCAGCTTTGCCTGTCTTGCTACCTTTGCTGAGGAGACGGAGGACTCCGATCAGCCGTATATGCCCACTATAATATACGACAAGATCAATTACGGCACGCCTGTGGTTGACGGTAAACTTGATGCCATGTACGCAAATACATTCCAGTCCAGAACATCTCCGCTTGCAAATGTTTACAATGACGGTGCCGACGAGGATTCCGACGCTTCCGCTGTAACGTACATACTCTGGGACGAAAACTGGCTGTATTTTTGCACGGTCGTTACCGATTCCAATATAAAGAATCAGGGTGATGACTGGGTTATTTCAAACATAAACCGCAGCGGCGGTCCCTGGAACAACGACTGCGTTGAGATGCATATTGCATGGTTCGGAGCTGACGATGACGCGACCTCCGCTCAGAAATGGGGCTGCGACAACGAGGGAATTGCCCTTTATACCAATTTCGGACTGAATTATTACGAAGGCTATGAAGAAGCTTATGCAAAAACCCGTATAGATAAGAAAAACAATACCTGGGTCGTGGAGGTCGCCATTCCCAATGCCGAGGGACTCGGCGAGGGTGATGTTATAGGATTCTGCCAGCAGCTCAATGACCTTGTTGACTGGGCTGATGAGAACGCCGAAGGCCGTGTTGCCGCTTATTTCGGCAGACAGACTCCCTGGGAATTCCTCTATGAGCTGGTTGATACCGGTGAAAATCACGGTGATCCCAAACCTACCGAACCTGCTACCGAGGCTCCCACCGAGCCCGCTACCGAAGCTCCGACACAGGCCCCCACAGAAGCACCCACTCAGCCCAAAACAGAACCTGCTACGGAAAAACCGACTCAGCCCGTTACTGAACCCAAGACGGAACCCTCTACGGAGAAGCCTACTGAGCCTGCCACGGAAATCCCCACCGAACCGGTGACGGACGGTCCGACAGAGCCTGTAATAGCACCTACGGAACCCGTTACAGAGCCTGTCACAGAGGCTCCGACAGAGACGCCTACGCAAGCGCCTACAGAAGTACCCACACAGCCCCGTACAGAGGCTCCCACGAAGGTTTCCACCGAGCCTGCGACAGCTGCACCTGTTGCAAATGAAGGACTTTCGACCGGCGCCGTAATCAGTATCGTTGTTGCTGGTGTTATTGTTGTCGCGGCGGTTCTCTTCTTTATTCTCCGTAAGAAAAAATAAAAGACAGCACTTTACGTTTCTTCAGAATACAAACCGGAAAACCTGTTGTGGTTTTCCGGTTTTCTGCTTGCAGGCGTACATGTTCCGGTCAAGCCGCTCAGACCCTGCAAGTGGTCTTTGCAGGAATATTATACGTTTACTTCGGAAATTCTGCGGCTGTGTGCAAAAGGTTTCATATTTGTAACATCCGGGTGTGTTATAAGCTATTGACAATTTTATAGTTGTGTTGTATAATAACAGTACAGTGTTTTTGGCAGACATGAAAGCAAGACAAAAGACAAAGTGCAAAAGGAGAAAAATATGAAAAAACTGTTTTCAGTGCTTCTGTGTGTGATGATTGCTGCGGGGATATTTTCGGTTGTTTCTTCCGCGGAGAAGGAGCGGACGGAAAAGGATCCGACCGTGAGTTGCGACAAGATCAACTACGGAACCCCTAAGGTTGACGGATTCCTTGATGACATCTATCTTACATCTTTTTGTTCCCGGACTTCCACTGTTGCCGCGCACAGCACCAACGGCGGCAATTCCGAAGAAATAAGCAAAGCCCGCGCGACTACATATATTCTTTGGGATGAGAACTGGTTCTATTTCTTCACGGAGGTCTATGACAATACCCCTGCCAATCAGGGTGAAGACTGGATCTACAATGGTCGTCAGCGCGAGGATGAGCTTTGGTTTAATGATGGCATAAGCTATGATATATCCTGGAAGGGATCTGAAGGAAGTGCTGCAGACCGCCAGCGCTGGGGTTGTGACAGCGAAGGATACAAAATGTATACAACCATTCCCAATGAATTCTATGTGGGATACGAAAACGCGTATGTAGAGACCTACATGGATCGCAGCAAGAAAACCTACCACATAGAAATGGCGATTCCGAATGTGAATAAACTCGGGGCAGGGGACAGTATCGGTTTTATCGAGCAACTTAATGATCTCGTTGACTACAGGGGAGGATACTGTATTGCAAACTATGCCCGTGTGGTCTGTTACTTCGGCGGGGAGAACGATCCCTGGGAATATACCTACGAACTTGTTGATAACGGGAAAAATCCTCATCCCGCTGAACCTGTAACCGAGCCTGCAACAACTGAACCTTCTGAGCCGATGACTGAGCCTGCGACTCAGCCGGAAACAGAACCTGTCACCGAGCCTGTGACGGAGATACCCACAGAGGTTCCGACTCTGCCGGCGACTGAACCGAAAACCGAGCCCTTAACGGAACCCTCCACGGAAAAACCGACAGAACCTGCTACGGAGAAGCCGACAGAGCCCGTGACGGAACCGGAAACTGAAGCTCCCACCGAGCCTGTGATCGCGCCGACCGAACCCGCAACGGAGATTCCCACGCCGGCGCCGACCCAGCCTGTGACCGAAGCTCCTACCTCTACTCCTACCCAACCCGGGACAGAACCTTCTACAAAAGTTCCTTCCGAACCTTCCACTGCTCCCGTTTCTTCCGGTAACGGTGGGTTTGTTCTGGGAATAGTCGTTGGGATTGCCGCTGCTGCGGTGGTTGCCGTTATTCTTGTGGCTCTTTTGCGGAAGAAAAAATGACAGCATGTCCCTTTTTTATGTAATATGTTCTAAAAATAACAAAAATAAGCAAAAAGACTTGACAAAACGTAAAAAAAATATTATAATACCTCTGTAATCTGAGAGATCTCAGAAAATTTCAGGAGGATTGTTATGAAAAAGACCCTGCTTGCACTGCTTCTCGCTCTTGCGATGGTCGTTTCCATGGGTGTTGCGACTTTTGCCGAGTATGAGATCCCTGAGGAGGAACTTCCTTATTTCCCCACCATTATCAACGATAAGATCAATTACGGTACTGCTATCGTTGACGGTAAGCTTGATGCCCGTTATGCCGACTCTTTCCAGGCGAGAACCGGTGTCAAACCCAACTGGGGATTTGATGAATCCACCGCTTCCGCCGTATGCTATATCCTTTGGGATGAAGCATATTTCTACTTCTGCATAGTTGTCAATGATAATAACATCGGCGGTCAGTCTGCTGACTGGATCGAGGAGAACCTCGGCAAGTCCGGCGGTCCCTGGGCCAATGAGACCGTGGAACTGCACCTTGCATGGAACGGCGCTGACGACGACAGATACACTTCTCAGAAGTGGGGCTGTGACTATGAAGGTTATCAGCTGTATACCAACTACGGAAGAAACTTCTACGAAGGCTATGAAGACGCTAAGTGGAAGACCACCGTTGACGAAGCCAACAATCAGTGGATCGTGGAGATCGCCCTTCCCAATGCCGAAGGTCTGAGCGTCGGTGATGAGATCGGTTTTGAGTTCCAGCTCAATGACCTGGTCGACTTTGCCGGAAATAACGGTGAAGCACGTGTAGCTTCCTTCTTCGGACTTCAGGAGCCCTTCCAGTTCCTCTATGAGCTGGTTGACGACGGCAAGTTTACTCCTGTCATCGTTCCCACTGAGCCCAAGACTGATAAACCTACCGAGCCCGCTACGGATGCTCCCACAGATCCGGAGACTCCTACCGGTCCCGTGATTGTCAGACCCACAGAGCCTGCCACAGATGCTCCCACCAAGGCTCCCACAGAAAACCCCACCCAGCCCGCCACCAATCCTTCCTCCGGTAATAATACCGTTCTCTGGATCATTATAGGTGCTGCTGTTGTGGTCGTTGCTGTTGTGGTCATAGTTGTTCTTTCCAAGAAAAAGAAATAAGTCCTGACGGATATGAACCGGAAGCGTGATTGCTTCCGGTTCTTTTTGTATAACGAAAACCACGCGATAGTCGCGTGGTTAAATAAAGGTTAACC
>CAJLLT010000035.1 GCA_905207625.1 uncultured Eubacteriales bacterium
CCACTCCGCTTTTGTCAATACCTTTTTTTACTTTTTATTGTAACAACTTTGTGAACCGCAAAGCGGCTGATTATGGCTTCTTTCGACAATAGTGACGACTTTATGTCTTGCCCCGTAGAGGAATAAATAAGTCATTTCCTTATCTCCGGTTCTGAAGGTCGCGACCTCGGAATTCCTATGTCCAACGGAAAAGCCTTCCGGCAATTCTTCTGCAAGTCTTCCCAGTCCGCCCGCGTCAGACATAAGCATCCTGTGCAACTCCTTGTCCGGACGGACGCTCAGCCATTCAGGAAAAGCTCCGGGCTTACCAAACCGATAAAAATCAAATCCGCAAAGTGCTTCAGCCTCGGTATCCGGCATTCCCAAAGTCCTTATATATTTATATATGTAGTCAAACAGTTCCACGGTCCTGTGCGCGCCGTCAAAAAAACCGCAATGAAGAAGGGCTTCGGCAAAACCGTCATAAAAGGCAAAAGGAGTCTTCCCGAACCGGGTTTCCAGTATTCCAGCGGAAAGGAAAGAGCACAGTCCTGAATTGTAGTACAGCTCAACAAGTTCTTCAATGCGCTTAAGACGGACTATATCATCATAGCTTATATACTTGTTGTACAGAATTTCGTAGGGCGGGATATCCGAAAAAACATTTCCGTGTTCATGCTGTCCGGCAATAGGAGCTCCGCGGAGAACTTTGAGAAAGCCCAACTGCAGGCATTCCGCACCCAAGGAATAAACCTCGTCAAAGGATCGGGCAAAAGAAGACAGATTTTCATATGGCAGACCGCAGATCAGGTCGGCATGGACATGAAATCCGGTTTTCACAAGTTGCCGCGTTTTATCCAGAACCGTCCGGACATCAGCGCTGCGTCCTATCGCCCGCAAGGTTTCGGTATTTGTGGATTGGATCCCAACCTCAAACCGGAAAAGATCTTTCCGCGGAACACTTTCCAGAAAACGGAACACATCCTCGCCGAAGAGCCATACAGCCACTTCAAAATGGAATTCCGTAATTCCGTTATCATTCTCGGCGAGGAATTTCATTATTTCCAAAGCCCTTGCATTGTCGCAATTGAAAGTGCGGTCCACAAATTTTACAAATCTGACCCCGGCGTCAAGAAAAAGCTTCAGTTCTCCGAAAACCTTTGCAAGGCTTCTGAAACGGACGCTCTTATCTATAGAAGACAGACAGTAGGAACATCTGTAAGGACAGCCTCTTGAACTTTCGTAGTAGAGGATACGATCTTTCAGTTTCGGCAGCTCGTCCCCGTAGGGAAAAGGGAATCTGTCAAGATCGGGAGCAACATCTCCGAATCCTGAAAACTCGAACTTTCCATCGTAAAGAAAAGCGCAACCCTTACGTTTGTTTTCGCAATACCGTTTTTTCTGCCCCCGGACGGAATCATAGTCCCGCACGAATTCCGCAAAGGATTCTTCTCCCTCTCCGGTCAGAACAAAGTCAGCATACGGGTGTCCACGAAGAAAATCTTCAGCCCCGTACCCGACCTCCGGGCCTCCGAAAACAAAACAGGCTTCAGGGAGAAGCTTTCTCAGCGAGGAAGCGACATCCCCCACCTGGCGGATATTGAATATATAGCATGAAAAGGCGAAAATATCCGCCTTTTCAAAATACAGAGACTGAACTATGCTCTCAGCCTGATTGTTAATTGTATACTCCCGAATCACACAGTCCGTTCCCTGAGCCCTTGCATATGAAGCAAGGCATCTGACAGACAGCATCGTATGGGAAAACCTGCTGTTGATCCCGACAAGAACAACTTTCATATTTAAACCTTACCGATATCGGTTCTGTAAAAAGAATCCCTGAAACTGATCTTTCCTACCTCTGAATAAACCTTTTGCCGGGCCTCCTCGAGAGTCTTTCCCAGAGCGGTAACATCAAGGACCCTGCCTCCGGCAGTAACCGTTTTTCCGTCCCGCAGGGCTGTTCCGGCATGATACACCGTGCAGTCAACATCTCCGAGTCCGGAGATCTCATACCCCTTCTCATACTTTTTGGGGTATCCGCCGCTTGCTATGACAACACAGACCGCGGCCTCGTCGCTGAACTCAACACTGATCCTGTCAAGTTTTCCGTCCGCAACAGCATTCATTATCTCAAACAGATCGGTTTTAAGGAGCGGGATGACAACCTGAGCCTCAGGATCCCCGAAACGGGCATTATACTCAATGACCATTACTCCATTTTCCGTCATCATAAGACCGAAATAAAGGACGCCTTTGAAAGGTCTTCCCTCCGCCTTCATTGCTTTTACCGTGGGCAGGAAAATTTTCTCCATGCACTCTTTCTTCAGTTCATCGGTAAAAACAGGACTGGGACTTATAGCGCCCATTCCTCCGGTATTGGGACCTTTGTTTCCGTCATATGCGCGCTTATGATCCTGAGCAGAGCGCATAGGTACAACGGTTTCACCGTCCGTAAAGGCAAGGACCGATATTTCACGTCCGTAAAGGCACTCTTCGATAAGCACCTCTTTGCCGGAATCCCCGAAAATTCTGTCACACATTATTTCACGGAGGGCGTCGATCGCTTCCTGCTCCGTCTGGGCAACTACAACGCCTTTTCCCAACGCAAGCCCGTCGGCTTTCACTACTATCGGAGCACCCTTCTGCCGCACGTACGCCACGGCCTTATCATAATCGTCAAAAACCTCGAAATCTGCGGTGGGGATCCCGTATTTACGCATGAGTCTCTTGGAAAAGACCTTGCTTCCCTCAATGATTGCGGCCTTTTTGTCCGGGCCGAAGGCTTTGATACCGTGTGCCGTCAGAGCATCCACCATTCCCAACATCAGCGGATCATCCGGAGTTACCACCACGAAATCTATACCGTTCTCCTCCGAAAACCGCACTACACCTTCAACATCAGTGGCTTTGATGTCAACACATTCCGCCAGAGCCGCTATTCCGCCGTTTCCGGGGGCAGCATACAACTTGTCTATAGTCTTGTTTTTTGCCAGGGCGGTAACGACGGCATGTTCTCTGCCGCCCCCACCGATAACCAGAACTTTCATCAGCCTCTCTCCCCATTTACTATGTATGATTATCAGACGTTAAAGCGGAAAAGAACTATATCCCCATCCTTCATTTCATACGTCTTTCCTTCACTGCGCACAAGCCCTTTTTCTTTGGCCGCAGTCATACTTCCGCACGCCATAAGATCGTCAAAGGAGACGACCTCCGCTCTGATAAATCCTTTTTCAAAATCGCTGTGTATTTTTCCCGCCGCCTGAGGTGCCTTCGTGCCCTTTGTGATGGTCCAGGCTCTTACCTCGGGTTCTCCGGCGGTCAGGTAACTGATAAGTCCGAGCAAGGAGTAGGAAGCCTTTATCAGTCGGGAAAGACCACTTTCCTCAAGCCCTATCTCTTCCAGGAACAGAACCTTTTCCTCTTCGCTGAGCTCACTTATTTCTCTTTCGAACTTTGCGCATATCGGAAGCACCTGCGCCCCTTCCGCGGAAGCGAAATCCCGGACAGCCCTGCAATAGGGATTATTATCCCTATCCGCAAAATCCGCATCACTCATATTCGCCGCATAAATCACGGGTTTCATTGTCAGGAAGTTGCCCTCACGCAAAGTCTGGCGTTCCTCTTCGTCCGCCTCCATGCCTCTCAGACTCTTGCCCGAAGCAAGCCATTGGTAGGCACGGTTAAAAAGCTCCGCCTCTTTCTGAAATTTCTTGTCGCCCTTCGCATTCTTCGACGCCCTTGCGGCAAGTTTTTCCGCAGTTTCCATGTCCGCAAAGATAAGTTCCATATTTATAATGTCTATATCCCTTACAGGATCCACACTGCCCTCAACATGGGTGATATTATCATCGTCAAAGCAACGGACAACGTGGATAATGGCATCAACCTCCCGGATATGGGACAAAAACTTGTTTCCGAGCCCCTCGCCCCTGGATGCGCCCTTTACAAGTCCCGCAATATCCACAAACTTGATAATTGCCGGAGTGATCTTTTTGGGGTTATACATTTTTGCCAGAGCATCCAGCCGTTCATCCGGAACAGGGACTACGCCCACGTTCGGTTCTATTGTACAGAAGGGATAATTCGCCGCGTCAACATTTGTATTTGTAATGGCGTTGAAAAGAGTGCTTTTGCCTACGTTAGGCAGACCGACTATACCGAGTTCCATTTAAGTCAAAACCTTTCTGGTGTTGTTATCATGTTTTGTGTTCCGCCGTTTTCTATTATACATTAACCTCGTACCAAAATCAAGGAATTGCAGGAAGATTTTGAAATTAAATCAAATATTCGGGCTGAAAAACGGTAAACTCTTGATTTTTACCGCATAATATGGTATGATAGTTATGCGTTTCCGGAGGAATAATATATGCTTAGTGTAAAAATTCTCTGCGTGGGGAACCTGAAAGAGGACTACTGGAGAGCTGCCTGCAATGAATACATAAAACGATTAAGCCGGTTCTGCCGGACGGAGATCGTGGAATGCGCGGAATCCTCTCCGGAAAAAGAAAAAACTGAGCTGGAAAAGCATCTTTCCGGCTACCTGATCGCCCTGTGCGTAGAAGGGAAAAAGCTTTCTTCGGAAAACTTCGCCCACCTTATGGAAGATATTCCACTGAGAAACTCCAGGCTTACTTTTGTCATCGGCGGATCGGACGGGCTTTCGGAAGAGATTAAGATAAAGGCGGATCTCAGGCTCTCCTTTTCCGACATGACCTTTCCCCATCAGCTGATGCGGGTCATACTCCTGTAACAAATATACCGGGCATTCACAATAAACAATAATATCCGTTACCATAAGTAGGAGGTCCTAATGAAAAATATCAGATATCTCGCCCACGGAACATGTTCGCGGGTAATAAACATCGTGCTTGATGACGAAAACAAAATATCACAGATAAGTGTCGAAGGCGGTTGCAACGGAAACCTTCAGGGTATATCCTCCCTGCTTATAGGAATGCCGGCGACCGAGGCGATAAAAAGACTTGAGGGCATCCGTTGCGGTTCAAAGCCCACCTCATGTCCTGACCAGATAGCCCAGGCACTTAAAACAAACCTTTGATCCGGAGGAAAAAAATGTTATACACATATCAGCAGTGGCTTGAAGATCCTGCCTTTGATGAGGCAAGCAAGGCGGAGCTTCGTGCCATAACAGACAAAAAAGAGATAGAGAACCGTTTCTTCGGGCTTATGGAGTTCGGTACCGCCGGACTGCGCGGAGTCATGGGCGCGGGAATACGGTATATGAACGTTTATACCGTCCGCCATGCGACACAGGCTCTCGCGGATTATATCAACTCGCAGAACATCCCGGATCCCACCGTGGCAATTGCCAGGGACAGCCGGATAATGTCCAGAGAATTCTCCGAAGCTGCGGCAAATGTTCTCGCCGCAAACGGAATAAAATCCTACCTTTTCGACAACGTCCGCCCTACCCCTGAACTTTCTTTCTCCGTACTGGAGCTAAAGTGCATTGCCGGAATAAACATCACCGCATCCCACAACCCAAAGGAATATAACGGATACAAAGTCTACTGGAAAGACGGAGCTCAGATTTCTCCGGAGCAGGCGGAAGCAATATACGGACTGATGAAATCCACGGATATGATAGCCGGGGTAAAGACAGTGTGCGCCTGCCGTGCCCGGGAATTTATAACCGTTCTCGGTGAAGACTATGACGACAGATATATCGGCAAAGTTCTCGAACAGTCCGTAAATCCCGACGTGATAGTCAGACACAGGGATCTGAGCATCATATATACGCCCTTCCACGGCGCGGGATTCCGTATCGTACCCGAAACGCTCAGACGTGCCGGCTTTGAAAACCTTTACCCGGTTGACGAGCAGATGGTCCTTGACGGCAGATTCCCCACAGTAAAATCCCCCAATCCCGAAAATAAAGAGGGATTTACCCGGGCGATTGAGATCGCAAAAGAGCGCAAAGCGGATCTGATCATCGGCACCGATCCGGACTGTGACCGGATGGGGCTCGTCGTCCGTAACAGCGCAGGAGATTTTGTAACTCTGTCGGGAAACCAGACCGGAGCCATACTTCTCAATTATATCATCAAATCCCGTAAAGCTCAGGGGAAATTCCCCGCTAACGCCTTCGCGGTAAAAACTATCGTCTCCACGACCCTTGTTGACAGGATCTGTGAAAAAGAAGGCGTCCGTCTTTTCAGTGTCCTGACTGGGTTCAAGTTTATCGGAGAAAAGATAAACGAAATGGCGGCAGAGGGAAATCACTCCTTCCTTTTCGGCTTTGAAGAAAGTTACGGATATCTTGCGGGAACATACGCCCGGGACAAGGACGGCGTAGTGGCTTCACTTCTGGCGGCGGAGGCGGCAGCGTTCTACGCTGAGAGAAACATGACGCTCTGGGACGCTTTGCAGGAACTTTTTGCCGAGTACGGTGTTCATAAAGAATCCACCGTCAATCTGTATATGCAGGGAGTTGACGGACTTAAGAAAATGCAACAGACCATGAACGACTTCCGTACCGTGCCGGAAAAGACTATAGGCGGACTGAAGGTCCTTTCCGTTAAAGACTATCTTGACGGCATAGACGGACTTCCCCGTTCAAACGTACTTTCTTACGCACTGGAGGACGGGTCAAAAGTCCTTATCCGTCCCTCGGGTACGGAACCGAAGATCAAAATATACACCCTTACCTCTGCCCCCACGGCAGAAAAAGCCGAGGAAAAAGTCAAGGCCATAGAAAAAGACTTTTTTTCCAGGATAGAATAAATCTGATCCGACATAAAACCGCCTTCACAACGAAGGCGGTTTTACAATGTCTGAAATTTTTGCATACATGGTTTTTTCTGTTGACAAACACGGGAAAAAGTGCTATGATACAGCAAGATTATTACCTTTACCCGGAGAATGAAATGAATAAAAAGATAAAATCATCCGATCCCTCGTTTTACGGGACCGAAAGTATACCGAAAATATTGCTTAAAGTCACCCCGCCGGTCATGCTGGCGTTACTTATTCAGGCAATGTACAACATAGTAGACAGCTTTTTCGTAGGGAAATTCTCCGAACACGGTCTGACGGCTCTTTCCGTCATTTATCCTCTTCAGCTCATAGCCATTGCCTTTGCGGTCGGTACCGGCGTGGGGGTAAACACTCTTATGGCGAAGCTTTACGCATCGGGGGAAAGGGAAAAAGCAAACAGAATAGCGGGAAGCGGTGCTGCTATCTCGGTCGTGCTCTGGGCACTCTTTGCTGCGGTTTCGGCATTGATTATGGGCCCCTTCACAAAGATCTCCGCTTCGGAACCGGAAGCGGTGAATTTCGCATATACATACGGCATGATAGTGTGTGTAGGCTCTATAGGGCTTTTTACCGAGAGCATTTTCACCAAAGTGCATCAGGCGGAAGGGAATATGGTGCTGCCCATGATCGCTCAGGTGGCAGGAGCTGTCTGCAATATAATCCTTGACCCGATACTGATTTTCGGCTGGGGAAAGATTCCCGCACTGGGAGTGGCCGGAGCGGCATATGCCACAGTCGCAGGGCAGATCCTCGCCGCAGTTATAACAGGTATCAGGGGGTTCCGCATACCTCCGGCATTAAAAAATATTCTCCGGAATGCAAAGACCATATTCCATTTTGCATATCCGTCAATTCTCATGCAGGCACTTTTTACCGTTTACATCATGGCGCTTAACTTCATTCTCGCCTCTTTCTGCGATGAAGCGGTTACGGTTCTGGGGCTTTATTACAAGATGCAGACCTTTTTCTTCATCCCGCTGTTCGGACTTCAGACCTTCATTGTTCCCATACTCAGTTATAATTACGCATTGGCACGCTATGACCGCACACGGAAAACGATGAGGTATTCCCTTATAATTTCCGGCGCGTTCATGATTATAGGCGTTCTTTGCTTCGAATTTATCCCGGTTCCTCTTCTGAGTATTTTTTCGTCCTCGCCGAAAGTTTTTGAAATAGGAAAAACAGCCTTCAGAATAATCGGCTCCAGTTTTATCCCGGCTGCGGTCTCACTTATGATGCCCGTATTTTTCCAGGCCCTGGGAAAAGCCGCCCCCAGTGTCTGGCTGACCCTCGCAAGGCAGATATTCTGTCTTATTCCTCTGTTTTACCTGTTCTCCCTGATAGGGCTTGACTACTCCTGGATAGCCTTCCCCGCTGCGGAAACAATAACCGGGACCATCGGACTGATAATGTATTTCAAGGAGGTCAGAATCTGGAACAGTTCAGCCGCAACTGAAAAAGCACCCCTCTCTCAACCGACAAAGGAGGCAGAATGAACAGAAGTAGGACCTTTAACTACATCAAAAATATAATCCTGCCGTGTCTTGTCTTCAGCCTGATAACCGGAACACTAGTCAGCGTGGTGATCGTTTTCTTCAAAACAGCGGTATCCTTTGCCATCGAGAAATCGGAAATGCTGTACACCTTTCTGCACAGGAATCCGGTGTATCTTCCGGCAGCAGTTGCAGTTACCGTAGTGATCGCATTCATAGCGAAGTATTTTTACAGGGTTTTCCCCGACTCAAAGGGCGGCGGAATACCAACCTCCATCGCAATACTTCGGGGAATAGTTTCGTTCCGGTGGCTCAGAAATCTTTTCGGAGTCATCACAGCATCCCTTACGACGTTTCTCCTCGGAATTCCCCTGGGAAACGAAGGCCCCTGCGTACAGATAGGAACAGCCATCGGCAGAGGCGTTGTCCGCACCCTGGGCAGAGGAAATCTTGCTTGGGACAGATACGTTATGACCGGCGGAGCCTGTGCCGGATTCTCCGTTGCAACCGGCGCTCCTATTTCCGGAATATTCTTTGCCATAGAAGAAGCTCACCGCAGACTTTGCCCCATGATAATAATGGTCGCGACGACAACCGTCATGTTTGCCTCCGGGATGTCGGCATGGATATCCCCCATATTCGGAGTTTCGGGAACTCTTCTAGGACCGGTTGAAACCATTGTCATCCCTCTGCGGCAATTATGGATTCCCGCCGTGATAGGTCTGGGGGTAGGACTTTTCTCGGTTCTGTTCATAAAGCTCAACGGACTGATCTCCTCGGTTATCTCAAAATTTTTCAGGGAAAATGATATATTCCTCAAAATTCTTATCACCCTGATCCTGACCCTTGGCTTCGGTATGATCTCCTTCTCATTCCTGGGCACGGGACACAGTCAGATAGAAAGCATTCTTGAGGCAAAAACTGTTTTTATATACATAATCCCGATAATAGTTTTTCGCTCCGCACTGATGCTGTTTGCAAACAACAGCGGCGCCACGGGGGGTATGTTTGTGCCGATTCTTGCGCTTAGTGCGATGTTTACGGCGTTGCTTGCCAGGCTTCTTCTGGTATTCGGAATTCCGGATACTTACTATACTACTATCATTCTTCTCGGAATAACCGCAGGTTTGGCATCTACAATCAAAACTCCTGTGACCGCAGTAGTTTTCGCTATGGAAGCTCTGTCCCTGTCAAATAACGTGCTTCCAATAATTACGGTCGTCACGGTGGCCTTCATGATTACGGAGATTTTCGGTGCCAAATCCATAAACGAAAGCGTTATTGAAACAAGAGTCCATCAGCTGAATGAAGGAAAGACCGTCCGGACATACGACGCTAACATTTCGGTCAAGCCGAATTCTTTTGTTGTCGGTAAGGCGATTCGTGATATTTTCTGGCCAAACAACCTTTTCGTTCTTTCAATCTGCCACAGCGCCGACTCCCCGGAAGTTGACCGGCACGGAGACAAATCCATCAGGGACGGAGATATCCTTCACGTCAGATTCTCCACTCAGGATTACGATTCAACCATTGAGGAGCTTGTGGCGCTTACCGGAGATACTGATATTTCCGCCCAAAAAGAAGAAAATGTGTAATCCCGCACAGCACATTTTTCTTCTGAGCCCTTCCGGGATCGAACGTCCCGGATATTCACGGGAACACCCTGTCTTTCCCCATTTGTCCCTCCGTAAGGTGATCCCGAAGACGCAAAAAAAATAACGGTCTTTACAATTACTTATAGTATTCAGAATAATAAATATCCCCCCGTAAAACGGGGGGGGGTATTTCAGTTTCGGGCATAGCCCTAATACTACTGGCTGCGCACAAGTG
>CAJLLT010000036.1 GCA_905207625.1 uncultured Eubacteriales bacterium
AAGGCACCTGCGGTGTCGGCATAGACTATGATAACCTGATAAGGTTGCTTCAGGTTGAACAGACGAGTGCGAGAATTTTCCAAGAGACATAAAAGAGTCCCCCTATCCGGAAAGATAGGGGGATTTTTGTTTTTATATGCTAATGGTATATGGTGGCCCTAACGGAGAGCTCGGTGCGTCCCTGAGATACCTCAGTCAGCGTTTTGCCATGCCCTATGACGAGCTTAAAGGGGCTTTGACGGATATAGGAAACGAGGAACTGTCCCATCTGGAAATGATAGGCGCAATTGTCTATCAGCTGACAAAGGGGATCAGTGCCGAAGATGTCAGGGCTGCGGGCTTTGAGGATTATTTCGTAGATCACACCACAGGGGTTTACGCTCAGTCTGCGTCCGGGGTTCCGTTCACAGCCGCTTACACCGCAAGCAGCGGCGATGTCTTTGCAGACCTTAACGAAAACATGGCTGCGGAACAGAAAGCCCGGTTGACTTATGACAATATTCTGCGCCTTGCCGACGACCCGGACGTAAGGGATGCGATACGTTTTCTCCGTGAAAGGGAGATTGTGCATTATCAGCGTTTCGGCGAATGTCTGCGCATAGCTCAGGACAGACTGAATTGCCGTAATTTCTACGCGATCAACCCGTCTTTTGACAAATAAAGGTTCCGGAAGGTTTTGAGAAAAACACAGCATATTCCTTACAAATAAATGTCAGGGGAAAACCGGCAGTGGCGGGACTGATTCACAGTCCCGCTCCGCTGCGGATTTTATCCGCAGCGGAAAAAGCCGGAGGCTTTTCTGCCGCCGTCTTCCACGGCAAATACGGAGATCAATCTGAAGCGATGCCACGGTACAGCACCGGAGCATCGCTTCAGGTCTTTGTGTACGGGAATCCGTCATTTGCCTGCAAAACAGAGGGGTATTCAATCTGAACCCATAGTTGAGAACGAAACTGCCGGGATGTTCTCTGAATTTGCAAGGGTTGCGTTATCCGGGTAGCAGCTGTTATATATGCAACCGTATCTGACCGCGGAAAAACTTTGGTCGGCGGAAACGGTTACGGTATCTTTTCCCGAGATCTCCGCGTAAGCGTTGCTCCATGAACCGTAGCTGTAAACCTGGAAGCCTTTTACTTCCGAGCCTATGCGGGAGGTTTTCAGTCCGTCAGCCACATGAATGAATTTCACAGTAGCCGTATTCCGGCTTATGCTTACCGATGTTGCCATCGGGCCGGTGACAAAGTCCGTGTCACCGATTCCGTAGGTTACGGACAAGGCAATATCTGCGGCGCGTTTGGCCTGACCGGGTTTGCAGTACGGGTGGAGCTGGTTCATTGCGTCCCCGTAGTTTGGTTCGTTCCACAGATCCAGCGATGCGGAAACATAAGCGTTCGGTATCATTGATGCCGCCCGGGCAAGTTGCCCCCTGACCGCACCGAAATCATATCCGAAATAAATTGTGGGGAATTCTATGATGTAGACCGGATAATCATGATTGATCTGATCATGGCGGCTTCTGTACTCCGTGAGAAGGGCGGCAAGTCTTTCCCCGTAAACTTTTTCGTTTTCGGGGGAGTTGTCGCTTTCTCCCTGATACCATACTATGCCGGCTATCTTCAGTTTCTGGAGCGGATACATATACTGATTGTACATGAACCGTGTGGGAAGGTCTCCGTTTGCGGAGACGGCATGGTATATTCCCTGAGGGTTTTCAGAGTCTGTTTTCATTCTGTCCGCAAGTTCATTTGGGAAAAAGACATTGACAGCCTGACCGTTTGCCTCAAATTCTATTATCCCCAGGGGAATCCCGTTATTGGTCGCGGCTATGATCTGTTTCGCGAAAAGGTATCCTATTGCCGAGAATGCAGGAGCACCTTTTGACGGCATCTGCCAACCGTATTTGCTCTGACATTCCTCCGCAAGGATAGTGGTTCCTTTCTCTATTCCCGTGTCGTAGGTGAATGAGTTCCGCATGAGCCGGATATTGTCCTCATTTGTTATTTGCGGGTTTTTCCCTTCAAATGAGGCGGCTTCGCTGTTCATTTTCGATACGGAATAGTCTATGTTAGACTGGCCCACCACCCAATAAACGTCTCCTACAAGTATTCCGGTAAATTCCTCTTCTATATCATTGCCCCTGATTACAAGACTCTTCGGCTCGGTGCTGGCGGGAAGGGTTTCGGGAAATGTCATTTCCCCCCTTTCGTTTTCTATTGTGCAGGAGGCTTCCATTCCGGCAAAATATCCTGTCAGGGTTTTGCCGTTTTCCTCTTCCGGAGCTCTTCCCCATACGGTAATGTATTCATTGCGCTGTATCACCATATTGTCCCCGAAGGCTTTTGCGACATAGAATCTGTCCGCCGCATCTTGACGGATATCCTCCGTAACCGGTTCGGTTTCCGACTCTGTAGGGCTCTGTGTCGGGGGGTCTGTGGGCTGTACCGTCACCGGCTCGGTGGATTCCCGTGTGGGGTTTTCCGTTACAGGATCAGTTGCCGGGGCGGTCGGCGTATCTGTTACTGGTTCGGTTCCGGGTATAGTTTCCGGCTGTGTTTCCGGATCCGTGGGGACCTGACCGGGGACAGTCGACTTTTCTGTGGTTTTTGTTGCGGTTTCATCCGTTGGCGGAACCTCCGGAACGGAACAGGCGGCAAATACCGTCACCAGTACGGCGCATAGCAGTAAAGAGATGATCCTTTTCATTTCGGTCAGACCTCGCACTTCAGCCTCAGCAGCCGTATTTTTTTTACGGCAGTCTTAGGAAAAGCTTTCAAAATATGTTATAAAAATGCTATCATATTTATGTGACAAAAGTATGTGTTTCGGTCCCGCAGGATTGAGGTTCCGTGCAGCAGCAAGGTCTTTTCCCTGCATTCCTGCTGGCTGTTTCATATTCATACCGCGGTGGGGAATACTTTGACCTGTAAAACTTCTTTTCACCTTGACTTTTGCACGGGTATGTGATAAAATGGAAAAAACACTGGATAGTGGAGATTGAAATGCCGAAAAGGGAAAACGTTTTACAGCACGTTGCAATTTATATCGTCTGCGGCCTGATGCTGATTTTTCTTGCCGTACTTACATCGGCGTCTTTTGCGGGATATTGGGAGATGAATACCGGTAATTCAATGTTGGAAAATGTGGAATACCGTTCCAATGATCCCCTGATTGTTTTCCCGGGGCTGGCGGTTGGGATTGCTTTATGTTATGTTGTGCGGCGGTATCTCCGGCAGATCCCGGTGCACTGTTTTACTTCGGTTTTATTCGTATGGATCACTGTCCTGGGATGTGTATGGATATTTTCCGCCCTTTCTGCTCCCACGGAGGACTCATACAGGGTAATGAAAGCGGCTTTTGATGCCTCAAACGGGGATCTGTCCTCGGTTACCATAGATTATTTCAGGTGTTTTCCGTTTCAGCTGGGCTATGTCCTTTTCAGTGAAGGTCTGATGCGCCTGTTCTGCCCTGAAATGAATTTTCTGGTTCTGCAGGTTATAAATGTACTCTGTCTTGCGGTATCCTACTGGGCAATTATCAGTGCCATGAAATATTTTGCGTCCGATGATGCCCGGCGTATAACCGCCGTACTTCTCGGTTGCCTTTTCCAGCCTGTACTTTTCTGCACTTTTCTGTACGGGAATATCCCCGCCTTTGCCTTCGCTATGCTTGCGGTACTCTTTCATTTTAAATTTCTGTATAGTTTTAAACCTTTACACGGAATTGCTACCGCGGTGTTTATCGGAATAGCCTGCGCCCTGAAACTGAACTGCAGCATTATCCTGGTTGCCATGATCATTCATACAGTTTTTGCCGGTCATGGAAAGATGAGAATATTTTTTCTGCGACTCGGTTATGTTTTCCTTGCGGCGGTGATGGCTGTGGGTATAAAAGGGGCGGCGGTCAGGGTCTATGAGGTACGCTCCGGTGAAAATTTCGGTTCCGGAATACCCATGATATGCTGGGCGGCGATGGGGCTGAACGAATCATATATTGCGCCCGGCTGGTATGACCCTGCTTATACCGTTGTTAATTTCAGCAACAACGGCGGAGACGGAGAAAAAACTTCGGCGGTCGCTGTTCAGGCTGTCAAAGACCGGATCTCGGACTTCATCTCCGATCCGGGATATGCCGGAAGGTTTTTTGCAACCAAATTCACGACCCAGTTTAATGAGCCCACATATCAGAGCATCTGGACAAATGAGGTCCGGGGACACTACGGAGAGATGAATTTTCTGGGCAGGTATGTCTGCGGGGCGGGAAAAGATTCTGTTACCGGGTATATGGCGGCATTGCAGAGGCTTGTTCTGACGGCGGCATTTCTGGCGGCTGCAATGTGCATAAAAGATAAGAATTACGGGGCGATGCTCCTTCTCCTGTCAGTTCTCGGCGGTATCGCCTACCACATGATTTTTGAAGCGAAAAGCCAGTATTTTGAGACATATTTCATTCTGCTTGCCGCAGTTGGCGGGTACGGTCTTGACAGAGTCTTCGATCTGTCTGACAGGAGGAAAAAAGAATGTTGACGCTGTTTTTTGTTTTACCCTGTTACAATGAACGGGAGATGCTGCCCTTGTCCGCCCCGATACTCAGAGACAAACTTGAAGATCTTATCGGACGCGGAGAAGTAAGTCCCGAAAGCCGTATAGTTTTTGTGGATGACGGTTCAAAGGACGGCACATGGGATATTATCTGCGGACTTCACCGTGAAAACCGGCTCTTCCGGGGAATTAAGCTTGCCCACAACAGAGGACAGCAGAATGCGCTTCTTGCCGGTCTTATGACCGTGCGCACGGAATGCGATGCGGTCATCACAATGGATGCGGATCTTCAGGACGATATCAATGCCGTCGATGAAATGCTTCAGAGGTGCCGGGAAGGAGCTCAGATAGTTTACGGCGTGCGTTCTGACCGTGATCGTGATTCCTTCTTCAAACGTACAACAGCCCATGCCTTTTACCGTATCATGCGTTTTATGGGCGCGGAGATAATATACGATCATGCGGATTACCGGCTCATGACCCGCAGGGCGCTTGACGCCCTTTCAGAATACGGAGAGGTCAATCTTTTCCTGCGGGGGATCGTTCCCTCTATTGGGTTCAGTACAGCCCGGGTCCTTTACAGCCGGCAGGAACGCAAAGCCGGTAAAACCAAATACCCCCTGAAAAAGATGCTTACATTTTCTCTTGACGGAATCACTTCTTTTTCAGTACGTCCCATGAGGTTGATAACTTCCGCCGGATTGCTCATTTTTATCGTCAGTCTTGTACTTCTCATCTACTCCCTTGTCCGTCATCTTTGCGGAGAAACCGTGACCGGATGGACTTCTACTGTGATCTCGATCTGGGCGGTGGGAGGACTTCAGATGCTTTGCATCGGCGTAATAGGGGAGTATATCGGCAGGATATACCTGGAAACCAAACACCGTCCCAGATATACTGTGGAGGAGTATCTGTCAGACGGAGATCGCTCCCTTTGATTCTGAATACGCAAAACCCCGGAAACAGCAACGGTCTGAGCAGACACTGTTTCCGGGGTGTACTTATTGTTTGTCTTTTGATTGCATCCTGACCGTATTTCCGCCGAAGAAGGATGCCTGCTCCGGTGCGTGGGTGATAAGAAGCACCGTTTTGTCCTTTGTCCGTGTCTTCACCCTGTCCATTACCTTTTGCGCAGTAGCTTCATCAAGTCCTTTGAAGGGCTCGTCAAGAACGGTAAAGTCCGCATCCGTGCAGAGGGCCCGGGCTATTGCGACCCTTCTCTGCTGTCCTCCGGAAAGTTCCCGGACGGGCTTTCTGTCTGTCGGATCGATATCCAGGGCGAGAAGTTCTTCTTTCAGCTTTTCTTCGTCCGCGGTTTTTGAGACAGCCCGGAGATTTGCCAGAGCTGAGAAATTGTCGCAGAGCCGGTTTTCCTGAAACACTGCCGCAACGTTTTCCGGAATTCCCCGGACCGAACCTTTATCCGGTGGGATGAGTCCCAGGAGCACGTTGCCCAAAGTCGTTTTCCCGCAACCGGACTGTCCCATGATACAGCTGGTCTGCCCCGCCGGAATAATAAGGGAAAAATCCGAGAGAACGGTGTTTTCTCCAAAGGTAACCGTTATCCGGTCCACAACTATATCTTTCATCGGCGTTCCACACTTTCAAAGGCTTTTTTAAGTACCAGTATAAAAAGTTTTTCAAATATCACGCTCACAGCCACTATGACCACCGTCCAGGCAAGAAGTTCCGCGGTGTCAAGGTATATCTTCGCCTGATACAGCCTTTCCCCCATGCTTCCCGTGGGGACTCCGATTATCTCGGCGGTGATCCCCGCCTTCCAGGCAAGCCCCGCAGAGACGCTGCAGGCTGAAATAATATACGGTTTGAGCTGGGGCAGGGTAACGTATCTCAGCTTTCTGCCCGGTGACATGCGGAAAACCCGGCTCATCTGTTCCATTTTTACGTCCAGGTTCAGTATTCCCTGGAGTGCATTTGTGTAGACTATTGGTAAGACCATAAGGAATGAGATGAAAACGGACAGCTGTGCCGAACTCAGCCATACCAGGGCAATGACTATGAAGGACGCCACAGGAACGGTTCTTACGGAAACCATCAGCGGACGCAGCAGTATCCTTACCGCTTCCCATTTTCCCGCAGCCGCACCCAAAAGACTTCCCACAGCAACTCCTGCTGTCCAGCCGACGGCAATGCGCCACAGACTGAACCACACGCTTGAAAGAAATCCATGTTTTCCGGACAGTTCAAAGACTTTCATCAGCACCTGCCAGGGACCTACCAGAAAGATACTGCTGTCAAGCAGTGCGGCGGCTGCCTGCCATACCGCAAGGGGAAGCAAAACAGCCGCTATCCGCAAAAATACTTTGTTTTTAAGTATTTTATTTGCCTTCATAATAAAAATCGTTTTCCGGAAGATTTCCTCCCACCGCAGCGGGATTAAGGGAATACAGAACGCCCAGATATCCGCTTACTGCCTGTTTCATACCGCTTCCGGTAATGCAGCAGATATTGCAGTACGGAATGGCTTTTTTCGCAACCGCGGCTTTTACTATTCCGACGTTTTCGATCAGTGTTGCCGCCTGTTCCGGATTTTCGTTGACGTATTCTGTGCTTTCCGCATACTTTTCAAGAAGCTTTTTCACAAGCGACGGATGTTCCTCCACAAAGGCCTTCCGTGCTACGAGTACTCCCGTAACCAGTTTGCCCTCGCCGCCGACCTTGTCCCACTGTTCGGTCATGTCCAGTGCGATGCGGAGTTCGGGAATTGAAGTCTGGGCAACGGTGACAAAGGGCTGGGGGAGCATAGCTATCCCCGTGTCGGATTTGGACAGAACTCCAACCACTTCCGTGGCTTCACTTTTCCATTCTATGGTGACGTCTTTATCCGGATCTATTCCGGCAGAGGTAAGCACGTAACGGAGCGCGTACTCCGGCGTTGTTCCCTTTCCGGTTGCATATATGGTCTTGCCTTTGAGATCCTGAACAGAGCTTACAGAATCCCCCTTTTCCACCATGTACAGTACCCCGAGGGTGTTGACCGCAAGAAGCACGGTCTGCCCTCCGGTGCGGTTGTAAAGCACTGAAGCAAGGTTTGCCGGAACGGCAATGACATCAAGTTCTCCCTTTATGAAGCCGGGAGTGAGCTCATCCGCTGCCGCCGCTACGGTAAAGCTGCAGTTTATATCGGAGTCTTCATCCTTGCAATCCTCCATAAGCTTCACCATGCCCATGGTTGTAGGACCCTTCAGTCCGCCTATGTTGATGACGGTTGTATCCTTTTGCCCGGTTTTTCCGCAACCGGCGAAGAGGCATAGGATAAGTGCGGCTGAAAGGAAAAGACTTGCTATTTTCAGGGATTTCATGGGTTTTCCTCGTTTCTTTCGTATTTTTCCGTAATATTATATCTTTTTCCCGGAAAAAAGTATGTTGCATACGCAACAATAACTGTGAACTGTTTTTGACTCCGGTTTTACCCGGTATGTCGGATTTTGCCCCGGAATATGACAAAACTGTAAAAATGCGGGGTTTTAATTGACTTATTTCCGCGGTTGTGGTATCATTACTTCAGAGAGTCAGTATTATTTCTTATGAAAAATGTTGTGTACGGTGCCTGCATTTGCCGTATACATATTTTATACGGAGGTCAGAATGCTTATCGAGACTGTTTGCCGCAAGTTCAGAATCGAAGGCGAATACAAAGGCTGCGAGACACTGAAGAACGGCAATATAAACCATACCTACAAAGTCGAATTCCTGAGGGATGGTGTACGGAAGTTCTATATTCTTCAACGCATAAATACATATGTTTTTTCCAACCCCGAGAATATCATGTCCAATGTCAGCCGGATAACCCAGTACATGAGGCACCGGATGATGGCGGAGGGAAAGGATCCTTCCCGGAAGGTCCTGCATTTTCTTCATACCGAAAACGGGGATTATTGTTTCACCGATGAGGCTGACGGTGTATGGCGCGGATATCGGTATATAGATAATTCCACTACCTTCAATGTGCCGGACAGCGATGACCTGGTGTACTATACCGGAGTCGAGTTCGGCAGTTTTCAGACTGCTCTTGCCGATTTCGATGCGTCAACTCTTTATGAGACCATTCCGGATTTTCACAATACCAAAAAGCGTCTTTTCAACTTTTTCGCCCACGTCGGGCTTGACCCCTATAACAGGGTGTCTTCCGTGGCGGAGGAAATAGATTTTATCCGACAGCATTACGCCCTGGCAAGTCAGCTTACCGACATGGTGGAAGAGGGAAAACTGCCGCTGAGGGTCGTGCATAACGACACCAAGTGCAACAACATCCTTTTTGACCAGGACACCCACGAACCGTTGGCAGTAATAGATCTTGATACCGTAATGCCCGGTCTTGTGGCTCACGATTTCGGTGATGCCGTCCGTTCCTGCGCCAGTACCTGTACTGAGGATGAGGTGGATCTTTCCAAGGTCCATTTCGATCTGCACAAATTTGAGCTGTTTACTAAGGGGTTTCTTGAAAAGACCGCCCGGTGTCTTACCGAAGAGGAAATAAAGACCCTTGCTCTCGGAGCCGTAACCATCACCGTGGAGCTTGCCTCCCGATTCCTTGACGACTATGTGACCGGAGACAAATACTTCAAGATCAAGTACGAGACACATAATCTTGACCGCGCCCGCTGTCAGATAGCCCTTGCCAAGGATATGTTGCGTAAATTCAGTGAAATGAACGCTATTGTTTCGTCAAACGCTTCGGTTTTACCTCAGCCGGGTTCGGACACTGAGCCTGTGACCTGAATGTGACGTATACTGTGCAATAATAAGAGATGCTTCCCGAGGGAAGCATCTCTTTTGTTGTATAACGAAAACCACGCGATAGTCGCGTGGTTAAATAAAGGTTAACCGGTGA
>CAJLLT010000037.1 GCA_905207625.1 uncultured Eubacteriales bacterium
CAGCCGACAAGAACATCGGAACCGAAATGATGAACTGGCTGCGCGGTCCCCGTCCGCTGAACGGACAGGAGATTTCCTTCATCAACGACCGGTTCCGTGACGGCAAGACCTACCTGCCCTTCACCTACTTTGTCGGTTCGACTCCGGACAACGATTATACGCCTGCAGAGCCGTACACGATCACGGTCGAAAGCAATCATGTATCCGGAGAGGAGCAGGGCTACATGAAGCTGTTTATCCCCTGCGGCGGTGCGGACGATCCCCGTTCCATCAAGCTGCGTCTGCGTCCGTCCGACGGCAAGTGGTTCCTGTGGGAGCAGTACCTGCTGACAGGCGTCCGTACCCCCAAGTCCGCCGACCCGTGGGCATGATTAAATTTAAAGGAGATAACATATGGATATTCGCGGAATCTGGAAAGTAAAAGAAGCCCATGTACCGACGCCTGAAGGGGTCAGGATCTTTACTCCCGACTCCCCTCCCACGGAAGACAGGTTTGACGATTTTACGGAGATGATGCAGTACCTGACCGAGTTTGCCGACGGCGGCATTCTCAACACGCTCATGCGCGTTCCCGAAGAAATGAAGGAAGAAGCGGCAAAGCACGGTGTTGAGGTGCGTGATGACGGCTATGCCGTGATCGAAGCAACCGAATGGAAGGAAGAGAACGGCAAGTACTTCTACAATACCAAGATTGAGGGAGAGGTCCTTGGCGAAAAGTGCGATCCCTTTGCAGAGATCCCGGTAAGGGACGACGGCTGTCTTGAGTTCAGTTATGGAATGCTTGTTCTTGAACGGGTCTGATCCGGACTGATTTTGTCCGGCGGTGTCTGCCGCGATGTGGGAAAGCGTGTTTTCTGACGCGCCGATGCCGTATCGCGGAGATTTCGCCGGGAGACAGAACATTTGACGGAGGAAAATACAGTGAATACAGATAATCCGTACAATCTTGATATGGAATCGACGGAGCCGCAGGCCATGTGCAGCGGACGTGCCGGCGAGGAGGTCCTGAAGGAGACGTTCAGGGATTATTTCGGCGGACTGAACTATTTCTTTGCCGCGGAGCAGGCAGAGCTTACCTATGCGGACGTTGTTGCACATATCGGTGTTGACCCGTCGGAATACCGTTACGACGCCGACCGCAATGCTCAGATCTATTCGTGGTATTCCGCCGAAAGCAAAGCAAGAGTCATGCACGTCTGGTTCAGGGACGGAAAGCTCTATGCCTGCGGTGTCTATAACCTCGGGTTTCCGAAAATGTAATTGCTGTTCGTCTGAGGCTTGCGTTTGCAGGCCTCTTTCCGAAATGTACCGGGCGATGTCCGGTGCTTTCCGGAAGGAGAATGATGAAGGTCGTTCAGGATTATGCCGCGGTGCCGGGGGGCCTCGCACCGGCTGACTCAAAGGAGGTATTTCTATGGATTTCAGCAGCTTTAAGCTGACAGAATGCGGCACATCGGCTCAGACCCGTGTTGCGGAGGGACGCCGGACGGAAAACGGAGTTCATGTAGAATATTATATCAGCACTCAGATATGGGATAACGGAAGCCGCGATTATCATGAGTTCCGCCGGATTGTCCGCGCGTTTGACGGAGACGATATCCTTTACCGGAGGCTGTGCGGGCTGTTCGATAACTGCGGGGTAGGCGTTTGGGCGAACTTTCACGGGAAGAATCCCCCGTATGTTCTTGACGGAGGGTCGATGAGCTTCTGTCTGGTTCTTCCGGACGGAACGGAAATCAAAGCCGGCGGCACAAACAACTTTCCCAAAAACTACGGCAGGATTTCCGAGGAGCTTCACGAGATGATAACGACCGAAAAAATAAGCAGTACGGTTTTTTCGGACGGGACATATCAGATCACGCTTCCCGAAAGCTGGGTGGGCAATGTCAGCGCGGAATTCTCGGACGGTATGGTGACGTTTTCTTTTGACAGGGACGGCGGAGGCAAGCAGATATTCTTTATTATCGACAACGACAGCAACGGATATTCGTCGCCATCCTATAAGGGCAGGACAGAGGTCGGGCGGCTTATATCCGGCGGAGATGTCAGGTATGTCACGATGCGCGACCATTATCCGATAACCTCACCTGCGGCAGTTGTTCCTGAGGCGCTTCTTGAGCTCCGGAATAATTATAAAAATGACAGGCTTGCCATAATCGAAAGCCTCCGCAGTGTAAACGGGTATAAGTTTTTTCCCGAGGACGGAGCGATCCTATACTACGCAAATGCAATGGATCTAGCTGATAAAGCGAGAAGTCTCTGGCTGAGCCTGAATTTTGCCGGCGAGTATCCGTGCAGTGCGAAACCCATAAAGATCCGGCGGAGGAATTATGTGCCGATGTTTCCTCCGTATGATTATACAGACACCGTCGAGAAGGTACGCAAAAAATTCCTTAAGGTTTTTTCTGAGGAATTTACCGATAAAACGCTGAATCGCGCCGTTGCCGACAGAGAATTGATTGAACGCAAGGGCAATGTCTATGTGCTTTGCAAGAAACGCAGAAGCGAAGCCTCTTACAACAGCAGTGTGGACAGCGTCCGTGATGAAGGCGGCGGGAAATTTACTGTCGTGATTGCCGTAAGAATGCCTCCGGACGGAAAAAAGCACTTTGTCGATCTGCCGGCAGAGAAAAATGCCGCAGGAGAGTTTGTGTTGACGGATTATCCCTACTGGGAAAAAAGTGAATGACACTCCCCGTCCGGGATGAGGCTTCGAAGACCGGAGATCCGGAGAACGAACCGGCACACATCCGTCGGACGGGGTATTTCCTTTCCGGACGGTATCCGGGAGGTCATTGGGTAGCTGAAAAACCGCGGTTATCAAAAAAGCCGCGCTTTGCCTGCCGAAATTGTTTACATATTACTTTACTGATTACGTTTTAACTGATATAACAAGTATGTGTACTGATCCGCAAAGGGGGAGATCATATTTCTACGCGAAGAGACGGTAAGGAATGTGCAGTCGAAAAACCCTAACATTTCAAGCGGTATCTTCAGGTTCACAATATCAACCGCCTCATCACTGTCAAGACCGAATTTGCGCCGCGAAACCCTTATCACAACGGCAAACCATTTGCGGCTTCCCTTGTGGCGCAATACCGCCGTCTCGAAATCCTCATCAAACGGATAGTCTGGCTCGGTGCCGAGCTCGGCTCCGCAAAACGCCAAAAACGCTTCTTTTGTCATGCCTGCCTCCCAATTTACAACCGCCGTAACGGGTCGTTGCGTATGTTTCACTACGATTATACCATTATAGCCCAACTTTTTCAACAGCGGACACGCGCGATTTTATCCTTTCGCGCACTTGTTGCCTTTTGCCCCGCCGTGTGATATAATACAGGTGCAACGATAATACGAGAGGAGCTTTACCGACAGATGAAACTTAAAAACACAGCAAAAGCCATCGGTGCAATCACCATATCAATACTCCTTTTAACCTCATGTGTCGCCTTACCACCCGAATCTGTTTCCGATGTGACAGACAGCGTCGCAACTGAGCAAAGCGACTCCTTTTCTGCGGTTCTTCCGCCCGCGGATAACGGAAAATACGGTCAGCGTGCCTCAGAAATTGCCGACAGCGCGATACGGAACGCAATAGTCCTGCTGGCGGCGCACCCCGCCGCCGAAATATCCTCCGGCGCACCGGTACCCACGCTCCGCCGTGACCGGCTCTCTGCCCCCGTACGCGATATTTACGATATGCTGCTTGCCGCAGTTGATTCCGTCGGAGCGTATGAATGGGATTCCGTCAGCTACGGAGAAACGGCTTTTTCTGACTTTATGGAGGCGGACGAAGCGCTGAGAGCCGACAACCCGCGCTGTCGAGCTTACTACTACCCCGATGTCAGCGGAAACATCTATCGCCCCATATACTTCCTTCCCGGCACCTCCAACGACCAACCGACAGATGACACGCAAGAAATAACAGCCCGTATGGAGCTTTTCGACGCCGTATGCAAGCGTATCGTCGAATGTATGCCGGACGGTCTCTCCGATCTCGGAAAATACCGCTATTTTGCCGCCGTGATAACCGGACGGTGCGAATATGACAGCTCTCTTTCTACAATGAGCCTTCCCTACCCCGCCTATAACGCACTGGTAAACGGCAGTGCTGTGTGTAGCGGCTACGCCTCCGCCATGGAGCATCTTTGCGGCGAGGCAGGTCTTTTCTGCGTGCGCACAGACGGCACAAAAGACGGCGGAAACCATGCGTGGAACCGGATCTGCCTTTCCGGCAGCTATTATTACTGTGATCTGACCGCCGCCGATGCCTCAGTGCCCGGCTCCGATGCGTGGCTTGAATGTATCGCAATAACCGCCAAGCGCGCAAAGAGCGGAAACTACGTCCCATTCAGGAAGGATATGACGGCTGACGGCACGGACGATATCCGATAAACCGCCGCGGTTTTGTCATCGGAAGCCGTCAAAAGCCCTTTTCATTTGAAATAGAGAGTGTTTTTTCTCTTCCTCAAAGTGTTGTTTTTATCAGAGCGGGCAGTTTGCAGTATTATTTATCTTCACTTGTTTCTAAGCGGAAATGCGATAATAACCGTTCCCAAAATTCGCGGAGACTTATCCTGATGAAGCATTTGTGCAGACAGTGTCTGCACAAATACCGTGGTCGCATAATCCCGTTATTTTGGATAAGGTAAAAGATGCAGATCAGCGTGTGTGGTACATCCAAAAGAAAACCGAAAACGGTTGGTCGCACAATGTCCTGATTCATCAGATCGAAAGCGGTCTGTATGAACGTCAAGTCCTTGCCGGAAAGATTGCAAACTATGAAAATCGGTTCGCTTCTCCGCAAAGTGAGCTTGCCTTGCAGACCATGAAAGACCCGTATATTTTTGATTTCATTCCTTTCAGCGAGACATGGTAGAGCGCGATATCGAAAATGCCTTGGCCAAGGACATCACCAAGCTACTATTGGAACTTGGCACCGGCTTTGCGTTTCTCGGAAATCAATATCACATCAATGTCGGCGGGGATGATTTCTACATTGACTAATCCTCTGAAAACAGGCAATGAACGCCAACTCTATGATTCATAGGTTGTATTCTCGCAGGCTGTTAGATATAATTTAACCAGCAGGAGGCAGAAAACATGGATGCAAATGCAACAGGCCGTTTTATAGCTGAACTCCGAAAACAAAAGGGGTACACACAAAAGGAATTAGCCGAAAAACTTATGGTAACAGACAAAGCAATTTCTCGATGGGAAACAGGAAAAGGGCTTCCTGATACTTCGCTGTTAAAACCTCTTGGGGATATTTTAGGTGTTTCCGTCAGTGAATTGCTGTCTGGCAGAATTATTGAGGAGGCAGATATGAAAGATCAGACAGACAAAATCATCTTGGAGTCGTTAAATTATTCAAAGCGTATGCTTGTAAGTACGATAAGCGTAATTCTATTTATTATTGGTATTGCTTTAATAATTTCACCATTATTCTTGGCAAGTAAAGGTTATACTTGGATATCGGGTCTTGCCATTGTAGCAATAGCAATCTTCTACACCTACATAAGAAAGAGAGGAGATTCAATGAAAGCAACAAACAAAGCATATTATTTGACCGCTATCGCATTACAAGGTATAGCGTTAATTTTGGAAATATTACCTATTGGTGCGGTCATGGTTTTTGCGACAAGTCCCACCGAACACACCATCGAAATATGTTCGTATTTCAGCCTGCTTCCTGTAGGCTATGCAAATATCACTCCTATGTTGACAGGAATTTTGACGGTTGTAATAATCTTGCTCGGTGTAATTGTTTTGTTTAAGTTTGACAAAGCCCCAAAATTCAGAAAAGCAGCATTTATTTGTAGTATCGTTTCTTTGCTGTTTTCAATAGTTCCGTTATTCCTGTTCGGCGCCGTTGGTATGACAACAGCGAGTTATACGGTTTCCGGAGCAATCCTTTTGTCAATCTGTTTGCAAGCTGTGGCAAATCGGCAAGAATAATTCTTGTCAATCCACTACATCAAATTGTTGAGGATATACAGAAAAGGATTGGAAATTGATTCCCCGAAACTATATCTCTCCAAAATATTTGATAGCAAAATGCCCTGCAGAACTCTGAAATTCTGCAGGGCTTTCTTTATTCCCAACGGAAGAAGTAACCGGCAAGAGCAATACAAAGGGCGGTAACTCCGAGCATGACACAGATCAGCAACAGTATAAGACAATTTCTTTTTCGTATTGCATTGCCCCTCCTACTTATTGTCAATATGCGGCGTTCGGCTTTGGAATCGGGGCGTTACCATTTTCCCTTTTTAATCCTTCCGCCAATCAGGATAACAGAAAATACAACGATCACAATCACGGCGGAAATCCATAGGGGCGAAAGCACCCATATCCAACTCCACTTAATAACTCCCAACAGCTTCAACACAATAAAGATAATCGTCAGAACGGATACGATGCCAAGCCCGCCTTGTTTTGTTTTATTATTCATAAGCGCTCCTTACTTCTTTAAGACCTCTTTTATAATTTTTGTAAACCTCGGCGGCGTCCCGTAAAGAAGAACGCCTACACGGTAAATTTTAGCCGACAGAACGCCGATACCGACGGTAGAGCCGATTAAGATTATAATGGAAATGAAAATTTCATACCAGGCAACCGTACTCATACAAATTCTCGTAAACATAGCCATAGGCGAAGTGAATGGAATATACGAGCATATCTTCATCAACACGGAGTTAGCGTTGCCGCCTACCATCGAAAACATAACTACCATAAAAGCAATAATGAAAAGGAAGGTGACAGGCAGCACCATAGTGCTTATATCTTCAAGCTTTGACGCGGTTGAGCCGATTGCGCCGTAAAGGAAAGCGTAAATCAAAAAGCCGAGAACAAAGAACACGAGCATATAAATAAACAGGCTTACGGGCATATCGAATATCGAAGCGATTATCGGATTTTGTAACTCTGATTTGTTGATATTATAGAACAGTAACGCCGACCCGAACACAAGCACAAGCTGAGTAAAGCCTACGATACAGGACGCAAAAACCTTTCCGAACATCATACTCGTCGGCTTTGCGCTCGTAATCAGAACCTCCATAGCGCGTGAACTCTTTTCGCTTGCCACGTTGGTCGCAACAAGCTGCCCGTAAAGCATAATCACCGTATACAATGCAAATATCATTATGTAGGTGTAGAAATAATTTTTTATCTGGTCAACACCGAGTGTCATCGTGTTGCTTTCGATAACCACCGACATAATATCTTTCGCCTGTTCGGGGGACAGTCCGCTCTGTATCATTGCGTTTACTCTGTAAACCTCCTGCAATACCGTGTTCGCAACAGCCTGATTGGAATCCCTCATATTGAGATTGTTTACGTAGTAAGTGTAAGACGACGGACTGTTCAGAACAAAAGCACACTCGACGCTGCCGCTTGTAATCTGCGATTTTATATCGTCAGGTGTTCCGTCCGCAATCTTTACGGTATACCCCGTAAAGGCTTGCGTAAAATATTCCTTTACGGTTTTAGAAAGGGTTTCGTCCTCGGCGTACACAAGCATTACGGGAAGATCCTTTGGCGGTGTTGTTCCGGACTTGAAAGCCGCGATAATATTCGGAATAAACATGGCAACAGCGATTGCGACTACAAGAAAGATCGTGACGCCTGTAAAGACTTTGTTTTTAAGATAGCCTTTAAGCTCGAATTTGAGTATTTTTCCAAACTGTTTCATCGCTCTGTCTCCTTACACATGCGCGCCTGCGTGCTCTACGAATATATCGTTAAGGGAGGGCTCAAACACTTTCACCTCGTCAATATCATAGGATTCTACAAGCCGTTTCATCATAGACTGCTTTTCAGCGGGGCTTGTAAGCTGAATAAGCAACGTGCCGTCCTCGCGTTCGACGCAAGCCTCGCCTAAATCGGACAATATCCGTTCGGGGTTTGTTGTGCTTACCACTAATTTATCGCGCACGTAATTCCTCTTGATTTCAAGCAAATCTCCGCTGATTGCAACCCTGCCCGCACTGAGAATGGCGATACGGTCGCAGAATTCCTCTATGTACGCCATCTGGTGGCTCGAAAATAAAACGATTTTCCCTTGCAAAATCTGTTCCTTTACCACGTCTTTTAAGAGCATGGCATTTACGGGATCGAGCCCCGAAAAAGGCTCATCAAGAATGACAATGTGCGGATTGTGCGCAAGTGCCGTTATCAACTGAATTTTCTGTTGATTTCCTTTTGAAAGGGTATCGAGCCGTTTATTGCGGTATTCCGTCATACCGAGCCTATCGAGCCAGTAATCCACTGCCTTGACCGCTTCTTTTGCGCTCATACCCTTCAATTCCGCAAAATATGCAAGCTGGTCGATAATAAGTTTTTTGGGGTAAAGTCCTCTTTCTTCGGGAAGATAACCAAGCCCGATTTTGTTATAATCAATCGGCTTTCCGTCCAAAAGCACCTCTCCGCCGCTTGCGGGGAACACATTCATAATAATACGGATAGATGTCGTTTTACCCGCGCCGTTTCTGCCCAGAAGTCCGAACGCTTTGCCGCCCTCTGCCGTGAAAGAAACGCCCTTGAGAACCTCCTTCTCGCCAAAAGACTTGTCTATATTGTTTAATTCAAGTATCATCTTTCCCGTCCTCTCTGTTTGCAAATTCTTCTTGCAGACTAAACTGATTCAACAATATGTTATGGGTTAAGCCTGTTGTTCTTTTGCAATCCATTTCCTCGTCGTTACTTCCTTCAAAAATAACAAAAAAGCGCAAGGGAAAAGTCATTTCTCTGCGCTTGTAATCTTATTGTGTTTCATTGGCGGTTACCTCCCGTCGAGAGTTTTTGGTTTTAATAATTTGTCGGTTTTGTTCTGCCTCTTTATCTTGTTCTTGATGTTTCGGTATCTCTATACGGATACTATTAAATATAGTATAGCACAAAATTATTGTTTTTTCAAGCTTTAACGCGCCATGCTATGTGAAACATATAAAATCATCTCTTTGTTCTGTATTCTATTTCCACGATCGACTCAATAGACTGCGAGCTGTCTGTTGTGTCGGATCGATTGGGCGAAAAGGTAAAGACGGTTGCAAGAATTAAGATCAGAACATATACGGCAATAATGCCGCCGACGATGAACGCTATCGCTTTCCAGACTCTTTTTGCCCGCCTGTTTTTGATCGCAAGCTGCTCGTTGATTCGGGAAAGCTGTTCCGCCAAATCGTCCGGCCGT
>CAJLLT010000038.1 GCA_905207625.1 uncultured Eubacteriales bacterium
CTTGCACCGCAGGCGCCGTTATTCCGCGTACGGATTTTTTGCATACGGTATCTGTGTATCCTTTTGTTTCATTTATAAAACATGGCGGAATATAAAGATTTTTGCAAAAGTCTTGACATATTCTGATTGATATTGTATAATAGATATAATCAGGTTTTATGCCTTGAAACGGAAAAGGGGATTGGGATTGAAAAGGAAAACTATGGATCAGCTTTGGCTCGGATTTTTCGGGTTGCTCTCCGCTGTTTTCGGTGCCGTCTGCAACAGTGCCGGGTTGCTTTCCTGTGCCTTGCTTCTGTGGTATTTTGCCCTGAGGGTTCCGGGAGCGGACAACCTTGTTTTCACTGTTCTCAAATGGTTATCGGTTCCCGTTGCCGCTGCCGTTGCGGTCTGGTTCTGTCTGTGGACGTCCATGACGGTGGATTATGCTGACAGTGCCGTAAGCATTTTTGCGTTGCCTGTGTGTGTGATCCTCTTTTTCGGCATGATGTTTTTCCGTGTAAGTTCGGAGGATGTTTTTACAAAAAGGGCTTTGCTGTACTCCTCCGCGGCTGTCTGGACTGTGTTTGTCTCCGCTGCACTTACTTTTTGCGGATTTGATTTTTACGTGGAAACGGCTGTGGGCGTTGCCTTGTCCATTACCGTTCTGTATATGACCGTGGCGGAAAAGCTTTCCGTCCGAGGAGGTTGAAAAGGTGTTTTCCAAGAGCATAGGAATAGATCTCGGTACTGCCTCTGTGCTGATATATGTAAGAGGTAAGGGAATCGTTCTTAAAGAACCCAGCGTTGTGGCAAGGGACAAAGCCACCGGTAAGATACTCAAGGTCGGTGCGGAAGCCCAGGAAATGCTGGGAAGAACCCCTGCCAATATAGTTGCCATAAGACCTCTCAGAGACGGGGTCATATCCGATTATGAAACTACGGAAAAAATGCTGTCGTATTTCATACGGAAGGTCAACGGAAGAACACTTTTCCATCCGGATGTAGTGGTATGTGTGCCTTCCCGCATAAATGAAGTTGAGGAAAGAGCTGTTCGTGACGCCGCTCTTCATGCCGGTGCCCGCTCCGTGGAGCTTATAGAAGAACCGATGGCTGCGGCTATAGGCGCAGGGGTGGATATAACCAAACCCCGCGGTGTAATGGTCATAGACGTGGGCGGAGGAACTACTGATGTCGCCGTGATTTCCCTGGGGGATGTGGTCGTTTCCGAAAGCGTCCGTATAGCCGGGGACAAATTTGACGAAGTAATACAAAAATATATAGCCCGTGAGTTCAATTGCCGCATAGGCGAACGTACTGCGGAAGAAATAAAAATGGATATAGGCTGTCTTGTTCCCCGTCCGGAACGGGTGGCCAGAACTATCCGCGGTCTGGACAGAACCACAGGTCTGCCCCGGGAGTTTACAATAACATCGGATGACACCCTCAGTGCCCTTGAAGAACCTGGCAGGCAGATACTGGAAGCGGTCCATGAAGTTCTCAGCCGGACCCCGCCGGAGCTGATAAGCGACATCTCCCAGGACGGTATAATTATGACCGGTGGCGGTTGCCTTGTGTACGGTTTTGACAAGCTCGTCGCCGAATATACCAGGATCCATGTTTATATCGCCGATGACCCCGTGTCCTGTGTTGCCCGGGGAACGGGTGCTGCCGGAGACTATGTGGCGGATCTTTCTTCCACCCGAGTCAATTCCGGAAGACGTACCTGAACCTGTACCGAAAAGAATAAGTCTCCCATACTTCACGTATGGGAGACTGTTTTTTTTGCCCGGGCCGGTTACTGCGCAAGGATCTGCCCGCTGTTCCATGTTCCGGTGGAATAGATGAACAGCGCATCACTGCCTTCCTTAAAGGTCACATAGTCGCCGATAAGGTCATTTCTGATATATCTCAGGTCTATGACTGTGATCTTGCTGTAGTCTTTGAGCATGAGCGGGGCAAGACTGCTTCCGAAAGAGTCCCGGAACAGATAGAGTTCTTTGTCCGTAGTTGCTTCCGGGTTCTCGAGGACGAGGATCGGGCAGGCTCCGTTCATGAATATATCATAGGGATCGAGGTCTGAAATCTTTTCCGTGTTGTAGAGCGGATAATTCTTAAAAGTGAGATCGCTTTCCAACCGTGAAAGAATCGCTTTATCCAGGAAGCTTCCGGTAAGATATTTTATCTCATCCGGCGACATGGGCAGAGCCGCCTGACCGTAGTAAACACCGTAAAAAGGAGACAGGGTATTGATCTTGAAATCGGAGCTTTCAAGCCCCCCGGCAAGGCCCATGCCTTTCATAAGGGCATTTGCGGCACCGAGGATTTTTTCCTGTGTCCAGTGGGAATCCGTACGATAGTAGCACGAAAGATCCAGCGTTCCGGTGATATCAATGTATTCCCCCGAAATCTGAGAGGATATAAGGGAGAGCATTTTATCGTAGTCTATGGCAGGGCATCCTGCTTTGTCCGCGGCATAATACGCCTTGTCCGGAGCCAGGGACCAGTATATGTTCATTCCCTTCAGATAAGTGTCTGTGACAAAGTTTATTGCTTTACACCCGGCAGCTATCTGACTCTCGCTCAAAGGGTATTCTATTGCAACGGCAGAACCGTCGTAGATAAAAATTCCGTTTGTATCCGATTGTCTGAAAACATACCGTCGGCTATAGGCTTCAAGTCTGCGGAACAGTTCTCGCGCGGGGAAAGTGTCCAGCAGGGATGTTTCTATTCCCGACATGAGCTTCCCGGAAAACAGTGATGATGCGGTAAATGCGGGTAATTGTGCCGCTTTTCTGCGTTCGCTGATTATGATCTCCTGCTTGGGCAGGAAAACCGATAAAAGTCCTCCGACAGCGAGAATTGCTGTAAAGGATGCGGCCGTTACAATAGTAGAAATACGTTCAAATCTTTTCATAAGTCAATATTACCCTAAAACAGCGGATTTATTCGGCTTTTGTCAACCGAGGTCGCCAAAGTTGATCGTCCAGTCATTTTCACGGATAGTACGTTCTGCGGAAGGTGCTTCATAGTAGGTCTTGAAAGCTTCAAAGATCTTTGTTCCGAGATCCTCATCGCCTTCAAAAAGGAGTATGCAACCGTCGTATACGGCGGTGTAGATCGTTCCCGCCCTGAGACAACCGAACCGTGCGGGATTGGCCTCTTTCCGGATCTGATCTGCAAGGGTAACGGCATCAACACCTTCTTTTACCCGGATCATGCATGTGGAGTAGGGATTCCAGGTCATGGGCGTTTTGTTTTCAAAAGCAACGTCAATTTTTTCGCTGAAAACGTCAGGTTTTAAACCGATAAGAAATTCGCAGGTTTCTGCTGTTATCTGCTCGTTGTACACATTCATCTGAGGCAAGTATTCATCTTCCACAAGGGCAAGAATACCGTCTATCATGTTATCCACCTGCTCGGTGTAGGTTTTTCTCTCTTTCTGGGGTTCGGTAGGCCCTTCTTTCTTATCTGCGGTACAGGCGGCAAGACTGAGCGCCATGATTATCGCCGCGGAAAATGCCATAAGTTTGTTCTTCATTTTCGGATGATCCTTTCTTTGTTGTTTGCCCTTATGACGATTGCCCGGAGGAAATGTTCCCGCATGATGTAAAAAATTCAAATTTGTCCTTTCCGCCTTCGGATGCATATACTGATAACGGACAGCCCTATCTGAAAGACAGGAAAGGAAGAATATCATTTGACAAACGAATTTTTTACGGGAGCGGAAGAAGTTGCGGCTTTGATCCCCGATTTCAGTCCTGCCGCCGAAGAAGTCGGAGCAAATTGTCCCCTGACCGGGAACTGCGACTTTTCGTGCGTGGATTCTTTCCCTCTGAGTATGGCATATGTACCTATGCAAAAATATGAGAAACTCTACGAAGTAGATAAAGCTTTGTGTCAGGGAACGCTTTTCCGTGCCCTTGACCTTCCCTTTGAGGGATATAAAAGGAAAGGGGGCGGAGTCCGTTGAGTGAAAAAGAGGCTTTGATGCGGAGAATAAGTGCCAACAGCTTTGCCGCTTACGAAACGGCTCTGTTCCTTGACACACATCCCAATAACGCCGAGGCCCTTGCGGCAATGCGCAAGTACGGAGAAGCTTCACGGGCTCTTAAGGCAGAATACGAAGCAAAGTTCGGGATGCTGACAGTGTTTTCTCCTATGACGAACAGCGACACCTGGTCATGGGTCGATTCCCCCTGGCCCTGGGAAAAGCAGTAAGGAGGAACGGAAATGTTTGTATACGAGAAAAAACTTCAGTATCCGGTCAATATAAAAAATCCCAACCCGCGCCTTGCAAAATTCATTGTTTCGCAGTATGGTGGAGCATAGTGCAATAGCGTATAAAGGGGAGGAAGGCGGGGGAGGGTCAGAAGATGTAGTAGACGGAGAGGGAGCGGGTGGCGCGGTCCCAGGTGGCGTGGTGGATGACGGAGCGGGCGGCGTTTATTTTGTCCCGGAGGGAGGCTTTGGGGTCGGTGATTATTTCGATGACGCGGGTTAGCTTGCGGCGGATCTCGTCCCGGGGGACAGGCAGTGCTTTTTCTGCGGATGTGCTGTCTTCGGGTGTGCCGTCGGCGGATGTGCTGTCGGCGGACTGAGAGTCTGCGGCGGTGAGGGCGGAGATGGATTCGGAGATTCTGGAAAGTTCTCCGTCGATTATTTTTTTGTATGCGGCGTAGTCCTCCAGGGAGTCCACACCGGCAAGGTAAGCGTCTTTGTACCGGGCAAGGCGGGATTCCAGGGAGGCTTTCTGTTTTTTGAGGTCGCCCAGGACGTCCTGGGCTTTTGAAAGGTGCAGGATATATCCGGGGTCCGGGGAGGCTATGAAGTTGCGGAGGGCGTCAAGGACGAGGGAGTGCATCCGTTCTGTTTTCACACGGTTGGACGTATCGCAGAGTCCTTTACTGTACTTGTAGCAGTTCATGTAATTATATCCGGCAGCTTTGGAAAAGACCAGACTTCCGCCGCAGACGGAGCATTTTACAAGGCCGGACAACCAGTCCCCCTGTTCCTCCGGGGGCCGGGCGTGGCGGGGGTTACGCAGCCGGATAAGGTTCAGTTTTTCCCGGGCAGCGTCAAAAAGCTCCTGGCTGACAAGGGGCTGATGGGCCGATTTCGCGATAATTGTTCTGTCGTTCTGCATTTCATCCCGTTTCCGTCTGCCCGGTGTCCAGCGCAGGTATCCGATATAGGCGGGGTTGGAGAGGATATACTGCACGGTACGTGCTTCGAAGGCTCCGCCCCGGTGGGTGCGGGCGCCAATGGAATTAAGCCATCGGGCAATGGTAAGCATACCGTCACCGTCCACAAACCGGCGGAAAATCGCCCGGACGTTTTCCGCTTCCCCCTCCACCGGTACAAGCTGTCCTTTGTCGGTGGTGTAGCCGTAGGGGGCGGTGGATTGCAGCTGACCCCGGGTCGCCTTCTCCGTCATTCCCTTAAGCACTTCGTCCCGGAGGTTAAGGGAATAGTACTCGTTCATTACGTCCTTTATGGATTCCATAAGGAAGCTGTTTTTGCCGCCGCCGAAGTCCTCGGTGATGGATATGAGTTCTATCCCCAGGTCGTCCCGGAGCAATTCTTTGTATATCCGGCTGTCCTTGACGGATCTCGCAAACCGGTCAAAGGCATGGATAAGCACCACGTCGAAGGGGCGGGGCTTGCGTTTTGCGGCGGTCATAAGTGCCATAAACCGGGGGCGGCGGGCGGCAGACCGCCCGGACACTCCCAGTTCGGTATATATGTGGTCGGGAAGAAGGAGTATGTCGTGACTTGCGGCGTACTCCTTGATCCGTTTAAGTTGCGCGTCCGGGGAAAACTCCGTCTGATCGTCCGTGGAGACCCGGATATATGCTGCTGCGGTTCTCATTTCATCAATCCATGTACTCGGCGAAAATCTTACTCCTCTCGGGATTGAGAGCGGAGTCATCGATTTTTGTCCAGGTCATATACTCCCAATTTATCTGGTTAAGCCTTTCCGGGGTCCAGCGGCCGCGAAAAAGCGTCTCGTAGCGGGGATTCCCCAGGTTGTCAACATCCCTGTAGGCATATATGTAGACGTCGAGATTAACTCCGAGCCCGGCAAGATTACGGAGCATGTGCCGCAAAGACTTAAGTGCATGCTGGGCAAAGTCTCGTCTCAACTGGGGCTGTCTTTCTGTCAAAAACTGGCGTTCTTTGACTTCTTTGGCTATTGAGTTCGTTTCGCCCGAATAGTCTGGCATAGTAAAGCAGTATCGAGTTTTGTCGTAATAGATTTTGATTGTAGCTGAGGTTTTGGATGAGTCAAGGCTGACGCTTACTTTGTTGGCATAGTACTCGTCGTAGTCCTCGTGCTCGCAAAAGATGTCGGCATAGTATTCAAGCTTGCCTTGCAGGTCCGAGGGTACGGGGATCCTGGATTTTTGCCATTGTTTGATCTCGCTCAAAAGGGTATTATAGTTGTTAAGGACAAACAATGCCCCGAGGATTACAGCCCCCAGAACTACGGCCGCCGTGAGGCAGATGATAACAGTCTTTGTACTCTTTCTTAGTTTTTTCATTTTTTTGACCTACCTTTCGGGTGATTATTACCATATATTACCAATTTAAAAATCGTACGAAATATTTACAAATTTGCCATGATGTGGTATAATTATATGACGTCAAAAAGCCTGTGATCAGGGCGGGAAGGAGACAAAAATGTGTCGGGACACGATGATGCAAGGACTCGTATACATATAATAGAGGATATCATACACCGTATCTCCACTATAGACCGGGATCAGGTCGCAATCGCCGCATACCTGTCGGCCCTCGAGAGTCAAGGGACACCGCAGGACGTCAGTGAGGGTTGATTATAGACACATTGCAGACGCTGGGGCTCGCCGATTATTCGGCGGGCTCCCTTGCATTATTTTTTATCCCCGTTGTCAAAGCCCTGAAGGAAGTTTAAAAGCAGACGGAGTTTTTCGGTAGGCAACTCCATGACCCTCTCCAGGAGTTTTAGTTTTTCCGGATCTTGACAGATTTGCGCCCAGACCTCATCATTGACGAATTTGGGCTTCCCCGCGTTATCGCAAAACCCTAAAATATAGGACGGAGACACATCAAATATCTCCGAAATTTTTAAAATCGTAGTCTGGCTTACGTCTCGCTGTCCCGTCTCTATTTTGCTGACAGCTGATTTAGTTTGAAAACCGAGCTTGTTTGCAAGCTCCTCCTGTGTCATCCTTTTGCTTTTCCGCAGGTTTTTGATTATTTCTCCTGTTGTCATTTTTACCACCCCCCCTTATAATACATCACCTATTGGGCGCACTGTCAACGTCTTTTTTTGACACATTTTGATCAGGAGGTGTTTTTGTAGTAGATGTTCCAAGAGTGAGGGACAATATGATGCTTAAAATAATGAATCCAACAACACCAATAAGTACGGATAATAGGCAGCCTGTTTTTCGCTTCATGTTTTTTACGCCTTTTTAATACCGGATCTTCCGGGTTTATTTTATTTTAAGTCGCTTAGCGACGATTTTTCCCTTTCTGAATTATTATCGTATATTTGACAATGCAAAACTCTTTTTTATTTACAATTCTGTAAAAATCTGTTATAATTGAAACAGCCCGACGTGAGGACCGAACCTTGTGCGACAGCGCTTGGAATACAAAGAAGGGAGTCAAAAGATATGTCCTCCGATGACAGAGAAGAGATGATAGTACATATCCTGCATCGCCTGGCAACCCTTGACCGGGATCAGATGCTTATTTTCAGGGTTTATCTCCGGAAGCTTGAGGGGTACCCGGAAAAGCTTGAAGAAAATCTGTAATAAGCCTCGGGGTTTCGGTGGGAAGATCCAGGATCGTTTCGGCAAGCCGCAGTTTTTCGGGCTTTGAAGAACCCCGGTTCCCAATATCAGTGAAAACCTTGCATATGTAAGCAGAGTCACATTATAAAATGCAAATTGTATCTGAATCCTTTTATATACACTACAGTAACTGATGTAATTTATTCTCACTGTCATATGTATTATATATCAAAAACAAGCCTGTGTCAAGACTGTACGTAAAAATTTGTCATATTTAAGAGAAATAATATAGCAAGGGGTGGGGAAACCTCAACATTGTGACTGTTTAAGCATAATTTTGGTGAATTATAAAAATCCAAATAAAATAAGACAGCCAGCAAACCTGAATTCTGCGGACTGTCTTATTTTACGGATAAAGAAAAATCAGAAACACAATGCGAGACACAGCCATCCCCAACAAATCAAAATCTCAGCTTATTAGCATATGTAAACTGAAATTAGTAAAAATGTTTTATAAACAGAAAGCAAACATAACTGAAAAGAGCACTTGCGAAAGCAAGTGCTCTTTTTGGTGGACCATCAGGGACTCGAACCCCGGACCAACCGGTTATGAGCCGGTAGCTCTAACCAACTGAGCTAATGGTCCGTGATCGGAACCGGGTTCAAAGCGGTTCCGTTAAATGGTGACCCGTAGGAGAATCGAACTCCTGTTTGCGGCGTGAGAGGCCGCCGTCTTGAACCGCTTGACCAACGGGCCATATAATAAAGGAAGAGTCGGCATTGACCTATTTTCCCGGGACGTTGCCATCCAAGTATCTTCGGCACC
>CAJLLT010000039.1 GCA_905207625.1 uncultured Eubacteriales bacterium
GAAATCTCCGCTTTTCTCGTTTTTTCGTGCCTGCATCTAAATCAGACACTCATGATGTGTTTACAGGTCATTTTAGATGCCGATTTTGTGTTAGCCAATTTAGATGCCGCGCGATGGTACACTTCTCCCTTGGTGAAGCAGGGGCTTGCAAGTGACCGCTATCTTCCGGGCTTGCAGAACCATGCCTGTAAACGAGCTTATGTATCCGGAAAATTCAGAATAAAACTGACTGTTACAGCATCCCCTCCGAGCAGCGCTGTAATCTCATCTGCAGGCAGATCAATATGTCCGAGTTTGGTATAGGCCCAGGTATTGCTTCCGTAATACAGAACCACATTGCTTGAAGCGTAGAGCATGATGTCGCCGCTCTCGGCGGTCTGCCGCACATCGCTTGAAGGATATTCTCTGCCGAGAGAGCCGACCTGTTCAAAGCCGCCGTATGGAGATAACAGAATCGTTATATTGCCCTTTGCGGCTTGTCGTTTCAGTTCTGCGGTGCTCTCGTTTTCTTCCCATGTGACCGGTATGGTTCGTCCGCCGATCTGCAGAATCAAAACACCCATGTGTTCCTCCTTTTTTTCACTGCCGTTCGGTTCTTCGGATGTGATTTCGCCTGTTCCTCTGTCGGATGGAACGATTTCCGTTGTTGAGTCACCTGCAGTAGCATTGTTCCGTGTGCCGCAGGAGGACAGAATCCATGAACAAAGCAGCATAAGAAGGATAAACAAAGGAAGATATCTTTTCATAGTGCTTTTCCGAGTTCGTAGGCACGGCAAAGCGCCTCGGCGTGATGTTTTGCGTCCCCGCTGTCACCGATCCCGCCGCCTGCGACAAGACCGCAAAGCTCTGCCTTCTCAAAGCAGTCCACCCAGCCGAGCAGACCGTTATATGCTTTTTCAAACGCAGAATCGCTGTCTTCTGCCGCCGTTGCGATCATACAGACCTTGCGGAAGCGGTAATCCGAGGTGTAAAGCGGATTGAGACGGTCGAGCAGCGTTTTCATCTGTCCGCACATTTCGTAGTAGTAGATCGGCGTGGCAAAGACGAGCACATCGGCGTTTTTTACTTTTTCACAAAATTCTGCCGCATCATCGCGGAGCACGCACTTGCCCGTGCGCTGGCAGGCAAGACAGCCGATGCAGTAGCCGATGTTTTTGCCATTCAGGGTGAGAAATTCCACTTCGTTTCCGGCGTCGATTGCGCCCTTTTCACATTCGTGCGCAAGATATTCCGAGTTGCTGTTCCCACGCAGACTGGTTGAAATAATCAGTACTTTGCTCATGTTTTTCGCTCCCTTCAAAGGCTTGCTTTGAGAATTTCTTTGATCTCGTCTGAGGTCAGCACTTTGTATCCACCGTCCATGACAAGGGTTGCGGATGCGATGCCGTCGATCATGTTGGGTGTTACGCCGAGTTCGGTCAGGTTCATCACAAGTCCCAGCTTCTTCATCCATGTCTCCATACGGCAAAGTCCTTCTTCGGCGACCTCGCGTTCGGTCTTACCGCTTTGGTCAACGCCCCAGACATTCACGGCATAGCGTGCAAATTTCGCGGCACCGTAGGGGAGGATATGACGGTAATACGGCATCGAAACCGCCGAGAGCGTCATGCCGTGGGTGGCGTTTGTATACGCGCCGACCGCCTGACCGAGCATATGTACCATCCAGTCCTCGGTCTTGCCCTTGGCAATCAGGGTATTGAGCGCCCAGGTCGCCGTCCACATGATGTTGCTTCTCGCTTCATAATCGGTGGGGTTGACCGCCGCAATTTCCGCCGCGTGAATCAGCGAACGGAGAAGTCCCTCGGCGATGTAATCGCTGGTGTTATCATCCTCGCCGGAGAAATACTGCTCCAGAATGTGCGACAGGATGTCGTAAATGCCGGAGATCATCTGATAGTGCGGCACGGTGAAGGTGAATTCGGGGTTCAGGATCGAAAACTTCGGGTAGACGTTTTCACCGAACACATGACCGATTTTCAGCTTCTTTTCCCGGTTGGTGATGACCGAACCGCCGTTCATCTCGCTGCCGGTTCCGACCATGGTCAGCACGCACCCGGCCGGAACGATTTCGCAGGATACCTCCTCAAAGCGGTCGAAATACCTGTCCCACGGGTCCTCGTCGCAGTGAACCGAGACCGAAACCGCCTTCGCATAGTCGCAGACCGAACCGCCGCCGACCGCAAGGATGAAGTCCGCTTTTGCCGCTCTGGCGCGTGCAACGCCCTCGCGCAGCTTGTCTGCCGTGGGGTTCGGCATAACTCCGGCATCTTCAAATACTTCCTTACCGTTTGCTTTGAGTACGGAAACCACTTTGTCATAGATTCCGTTCTTTTTGACGGAGCCGCCGCCGTAAACCAGCAGGACGTTCTTTCCGTATTTCGGAAGCTCGGCGTTCAGTCCGTCAAGCGCGTCCTTGCCGAAATAAAGCTTGGTTGGATTGCAATAAGTAAAATTTCCTAACATGACTCATTCTCCTTTTTGTATTCATTCGATTTGACCTTATTTGTCAGATAATCGAGACAGTCGATCTGTTTTTGCCCCCTGCGCACATCCGAAAGCACGCATTTGCGGTGTGCGGTCAATTTCGGAAGCATTTCACTCAGCGTGCCCTCCCGGAAGCGGCGCAGACACTCCGCAGTCAGTGCCTCGTCACATCCTGCATCTGCAAGACACTGCCGCAGGACTTCTTCTTTATTCAAGGCGTTTGGCATTCTGTCCCTCCCTTCGGTATTTTTATTATAACACAAACCGTGTGAAATTACAAATATCTATATTTTATATCGTGATATGATTTACAGGAATATCAGATCGGTGTATAATAGAAGCAGATCATATCAACGGAGGCGGTTATGGAAATCAGAGTGTTACGTTATTTTTTGAAGATTGCACGCGAGGGGAGCATGACTGCCGCCGCAGAGGTGCTTCATGTGTCGCAGTCGGCACTTTCCAAACAAATGAAGGAGCTGGAAGATGAGCTTGGCAAAAAGCTGTTCCGCCGCGGAAGCCGCAGTATGTCTCTGACGGAAGAAGGCATTCTGTTGCGCCGCCGCACCGAGGACATTCTCGATATGGTGGACAAAACGACCGAGGAATTCCGTGCAATCGACGATTTGCAAGGCGGGGATGTGTACCTCGGATGTGCGGAATCTCATCTCATTGCGCATATCGCGCGGAAGATCAAACATTTCAAAGAGCGTTACCCGCTTTTTCACTATCACATCATCAGCGGCGACCGCACGGTGGTACTTGACCGACTTGACCGCGGACTTTTGGATTTCGGTGTGGTCGTGGAGATGCCGGACATTGACCGTTATCAGTATCTGGAGCTGCCGGGAGTCGACAGATGGGGAGTCATCATGCCGAAAGACCATCCGCTTGCCAAAAAAGAAGCCGTCCGTGTGGACGACCTGTACGGCGAGGAACTGATCTGCTCGGAGCAATCGGTGGAGGCAGACATCCCGCGTTGGTGCGGAAAGAAAGCCGATCGGCTGAATTTTACCGGAAACACGAATCTTGCCTACAACGGAAGCGTTTTTGTCGGGGAAGGACTGGGCTTGATGCTGTCCTTTGAACATCTCATCCAACCGAGTGCAGAAAACGGTTTGGTGTTCCGCCCGTTGGAGCCGAAGCTTGAGAATAAAATGTATCTGATCTGGAAGAAATATCAGGTGTTTTCCCCGATTGCACAAAGACTGTTGGACGAGTTTCTGAATCCCTCAGATTGCACTGCAAAGTAAAAAACGCAACCGTGGAAAATATGTCCGGGTTACGTGTTGTTGCAATTTTCAACGCTTTCATTATTTCATCCGCATTTATTGCTTGTCAAAGGGTTCAAATAACTATATGTACCTGCGGTTCTGCATTTCACACCGCAGGAGAAAGGAAAATTCTACATAGTGAAAAATCCAAAACACTATGTACCCTGTTGCTTTGAGTTTCAAGCCACAGGGCAAAGGAGATGAAAGTATAACACATAGCGCGGAGGTTCGCTAGGGGATCATTTTTGTTTTTATCTGTTGCAAGACAGAAATATATCGGATTGCCGGTTGCCTAATTTCGTGAGTTCAAATCCGAACAATTTGAGGAGGGATCAAATGTGTTTGTAAACAATTTGTGAAGCGGCGGCTTTTTCACACTGTCCGGCTCCGCTTTCGCAAGTCCGAATCCAGCCACAGAACCGATTGCTTTCAGGAAGACGCAAAAAAGCCCTTTTCGTGAGTCCGAGTCCGGACACAGCATCGAAAGGGGCAAAAGGGATCTATGAAACTCCGAGAAAATTCAGGGTCGAAAAAACGGGAGAAATCTCTCGAAATCTCCCGTTTTCTCGTTTTTCCTCGCTCGGATCTAAATTGACTTGTCATCATGGCAGGGATAGCTGGACTCGAACCAGCGGATACAGGAGTCAAAGACCTGTGCCTTACCACTTGGCGATATCCCTGTATTCATATCCGATAAATTATATCATAGGCAAAAAACAAAGTCAAGCGACGAAATGTGAAATATAATTGAATTTTGGAAATTGGCTTGATTTAGGGGAAAAATTGTGCTATACTGAAAACAAAAAACAAAAGAGATGCGGGGAAATCAACTATGAAAATATCGGAAAAATACCGAAGGAAAAAATCTTTTTCCTTCGAAATATTTCCTCCTAAGGGAGACCTCAGTCTTGAGCAGGCAAAAACGTGCCTGGACCAGCTGGCACCGTTGTCGCCAAGCTTTATAAGCGTAACCTATTCCGCGGGAGGCGGCGGGAACAGCGAAAAAACAATTGATATTGCGGAAATGATCAAAAACCGCTACGGAATTGATTCCGTGGCGCACCTTACATGTTTTAACTCAGACCCGGAAACGATAAGGAAAAACGCCGACCTGCTGAAGATCAAAGGCGTTGAAAACGTTCTGGCTTTAAGAGGAGATGCTGCGGGAGAACAGCAAAATTCCGAATTCAGGCATGCATCTGATCTGATCGCCTTTCTGAAAAAGCACTACGATTTTTGTATCGGTGCCGCCTGCTACCCGGAAGGACATGCCCAGAGCGAAACGCTTCAACAGGATATTGAAGCCCTGAAAATCAAACAGGATGCGGGAGCAGACTTTTTTGTTTCCCAGCTGTTTTTTGACAATCGGTATTTTTACGACTTTATGGACAAAGCCCTTGCCTCGGGAATAAATATCCCTGTCTGCGCGGGGGTGATGCCTATACTCGGAAAATCCCAGGTCGAAAGAATGGTATACATGTGCTGTGCTTCGTTACCTTCGGCAATCGTCCGACTTCTCAACAAATATGAAAATGACCCGACATCCCTCAGGAGTGCCGGAATAGAGTACGCTGCAAACCAGTGCTGGGAGCTTTCCGAAAATGGAGTTGCAGATGTTCACATCTATACCATGAATCAACCGGATATAGCCAGAACGATTTCCGATCACATAGATCAGCGCTGAAAAAGGGAGGTTGCGGATGAAACCATCTTTTGATAATTTTATTCTTTTTGACGGCGGGTTCGGAACCATGTTGCAAAAATACGGAATGACCGCCGGACAAAGACCTGACCTGCTCAATCTGACTGACCCGGCGCTGATCAAAAAGATCCACTCGGAATACGTTGCTGCCGGCGCAGACATCGTCACAACCAACACCTTCGGTGCAAACGCATACAAACTAGGAAATGACGCATCGGTCGAAGAGGTGGTGTCTGCAGCGGTCAGAATCGCAAAAGACAGCGGCGCAAAGTCCGTAGCCCTGGACATCGGACCTATCGGAACACTGCTTGAACCCTACGGACATATTTCCTTCGGACAGGCTTATGAAATGTTCCGCAGTCAGGTCATTGCGGGGGCAAAAGCAGGGGCTGACGCAGTGATAATTGAGACAATGTCGGACCTGTTGGAAGCAAAGGCGGCTGTTCTTGCGGTAAAAGAAAACTCCTCGCTTCCGGTATTCGTAACAATGACATATGCGGAGGACGGAAGAACGTTTCTCGGAACAGATCCCGTATCCGCAACGGTTACTCTTTGCGCTCTCGGCGTTGACGCAGTCGGAGTAAACTGTTCCCTCGGTCCGGAAAGCCTTGGACCGGTCATAAAACAGATACTTGATTACGCTACGGTTCCAGTGATAGTCCAACCGAATGCAGGGCTTCCGGTGATAGAAAACGGAGACACCGTATACAGGATAAAACCTGAGGATTTCTGCAAAAACATGGAGGAATTCGTGGACTCCGGCGTCCGTATCGTCGGTGGGTGTTGCGGTACGACTCCGGAATTCACCGCAGCATTGAGAAAAATGCTTTCGGGTAAGACCTTTTCCCCGATGTTACCTCCGAAATATACGGCTTTTTCCAGCGCAAGAAAAACCGTAATACTTTCAGACTCGACTGCCGTAATAGGCGAGAGGATAAACCCCACCGGAAAGAAAAAAATGAAGGAGGCTCTCCGGACGGAGAACTATGCCTACATTTATGATGAAGCTCTGGCTCAGGAAAAAGCCGGGGCAGATATTCTCGACGTCAATGCAGGACTGCCGGAGATCGACGAAACCGCCGTTCTCAGCGAACTGGTAAAGCAGCTTCAGCAGATAACTCCCCTACCCCTCCAGATCGACAGTTCTGATCCGCAGGCCATAGAGGCATCCGTCAGAATATACGCCGGAAAACCCATCATAAATTCGGTAAATGGCAAGCAGGAAAGCCTCGACACAATTCTTCCCATAGCGAAAAAATACGGTGCCGCCGTAGTAGGATTGACGCTTGACGAAAACGGGATCCCGGAAACGGCCCAGGAAAGACTGAAAGTTGCGGAAAAGATAGTAGCAGCGGCTGAAAAATACGGAATATCAAAGGAAAACGTATTGATAGATTGCCTGGTGCTGACAGCTTCCACCAATCAGGATATTGTTATGCAGACCCTTCGGGCTGTCACCCTGGTCAAGGAAAAACTCGGAGTAAAAACCGTTCTTGGTGTAAGTAATGTTTCCTTCGGATTACCGGAAAGGGAACTTATAAATACGACATTTCTTGCCGCTGCGTTCGGTGCCGGACTGGATATGCCTATACTCAATCCCCTTTCCGAATCTTACATGAAGGCCGTTTCTGCGTTCAAAGTTCTCAACAATGAAGACAGATCTGCCGAAAATTTCATTACCTCTCTGAATTCCGGCGAAAACTCGCCCGCGGAGAACGCTCAGACCGTGCGATCGGCAATAATCAGCGGACTCAAGGGAAAAACCGGGACACTGACCGCCGAAATGCTCAAAACTCAGTCAGCCACGGATATCATAAACAGCCACTTTATCCCGGCGCTTGATGAGGTGGGCAGAAAATTCGAAAAGGGTGAATTTTTCCTGCCCCAGCTCATGGCATCTGCGGAGGCGGTAAAAGAAGGATTCAATGTTATAAAAAGCACCTGCAGTACAGATATCAAGCACGATAAAGGAAGGATAGTCATTGCAACAGTAAAGGGAGATATACACGATATAGGCAAAAACATTGTGTGTATGCTCCTTGAAAACTATGGCTATGACGTTATAGATCTGGGCAGAGATACTGACCCTCAGCTCATAGTCGATACAGTACTTCAGCAGAATATCCGTCTGGTGGGACTCAGCGCGCTGATGACCACAACGGTTAGGAACATGACTGTAACCATAGAGAAACTCCGGGCGGCAGGCGCGGACTGCAAAGTAATCGTGGGCGGTGCTGTCCTGAATGAAGAATATGCGAAACTCGTCGGCGCGGATTATTACGCAAAAGATGCGGCTGAGACTGTAAGAATTGCGGCGGAAGTATTCGGAAACAGATAATAACGGAAAAATAAATATCCCCCCGTAAAACGGGGGGTATTTCAGTTTCGGGCATAGCCCT
>CAJLLT010000040.1 GCA_905207625.1 uncultured Eubacteriales bacterium
ATTATACCTTATTTGGAGGATTTCTGCTCACCGGTTAACCTCTATTTAACCACGCAACTATCGCGTGGTTTTCGTTATACAACAAAAGGGCGGCGTCGTACGACGCCGCCCCGAATACTTATACAGAGCCGCAGAATTACAGGTTGATAACCTTTCCGGTGTCCATGCTCTCATTGCAGGCAAGGACAAGACGGAGGCTCTTTATACCGTCGCTGTAGGGAGCGAGAAGTTTGGAGCCGTCGTTGTTCATAACCGCATCTATGAAGGTACGGTCCTGGATACCGGTCTGCTCATCGCCTCTCTTATAGACGGTAACACGCTCGTTTTCCGACTTGTCATAGTCGTGGATCTCCAGGCTGTTGCGCAGATGATAGTCAAGTCTGGAATTGACGCAGTGAACGGTGATTCCGTTGCTTGCGCTTCCGTCCTTGAAGTAGCAGCCGGTGAAAACATTGGCTATAACGCCGCTCTTGAAGCGGATCAGAGCGGAGGAGCAGTCCTCCACGTTATACCGGGGATCGCAATCCCAGTTGGGAACGTCAACTATATCCTTACGGGCAACGCAGTATACGCTTTCGGGTTCGCCGAAAAGATAACGGAGCTGATCGAAAAGATGGCAGTTCTGCTCAACGAGCTGTCCGCCGCTTCTTTCCTTTATTGCCCACCACTCATTGCGGGGAATACCGCCGCACCAGCTGGCGAGGACGTGTCCGGGTTTATCTCCGGTGAGGTAATCCTTCATTATCTGGGTAAGATTCTGATATCTGTCCTGGAATGCGCAGTTTACGATAAGACCCTTTGCGTTTATGGCGTCATTTATCTTTTCCGCAAGAGCCATATCAAGAGCCATGGGTTTCTCTACCTGGAAAGGAATGTTTTTGTCAATGAGGAAGAACTCTATATCTCCGTGGCAATCCGGGGGAACGGCAACAAATACCGCATCGGGTTTTACTTCGTTTACCATTTCCTTGAAATCCGTAAATGCTTTACCCTTGCCGCTCTCGTTTACGAAACGCTGAGCCCTCTCGATAACAAGGTCGCAAAAGCCTACCAGTTCGGCATTCTCAATTTCCATAAGCTTGTCCAGATGCACATGGTTTCTTCCGCCGCAACCGATAAAGGCAACTCTGACTTTATCCATAATTACTGTATCCTCCGCTGTTTTCACGTTTTTTCAAAGTATATCATATAATAGTACAAAAATCAAGTAGGTTTTCAATTATTTACGTTTTTTTTACGCAGGAAAGAAAGCTTGGTTTCGGACACCACCACAGCGCAGAATATCATGGTAAAACCTATGGCGCTCCGGAGTGAAAGAGTTTCATATCCGAGAAGCATGGAAATAATTATTCCGAACACGGATTCAAGACTCAGAATTATGGAGGAAGCCGAAGGATTAGTGAGCTTCTGACCTACATTCTGGAACAGGAGGGCTATCGCGGTACAGAACACCGACAGATAGGCAAGTTTGAACCAGTTGATATCGCCGAAGACAGGCTTTTCGAAAATGAAGGCTGTTATCCAGGAATACACCGCGGCAAACAGGAACTGCATGATGGTTATCATGATCATATCCTTGTTTTTTCCGAACTTTTCAACCATTACAATATGAAGAGCGAACATTATCGCAGCGTTCAGGCTCAGCAGATCCCCTTTTTCGACAGAAAACCCGCTTTTGAGCATGACAAGCCCCGCTCCCACGGTGGAAAGGCATACCGCTATGATGTTATAGCGGTCGGGTTTGCCGCATTTCAAAGCCCAGAGCATGAACGGCACAAAAACACTGTACATTCCGGCAAGAAATGCGTTCACTCCGGGGGTGGTGGACTGTAAACCTATGGTCTGAATACTGTAAGCGGCAAAAATAAAAAAACCTATTATCGCACCTCTCCACAGATAATCGGCGGTAAAATCCTTATACTTCCGTATAAATATCAGAGAAAGCAGGACAAACGCGCCGGAGAAGCGTATGGCGATAAGGTAATTCGGCGGCATGAAGCCCAGAGAATCCTTTAAAAATATAAAAGAGCTGCCCCATATGATGGCAGCGGCAAAAAGAGCTATACGGGCCCAAAACCCGGAGGGTGCTTTTTTCAACATCTGAAAATCTCCCGAACGCACTGATTTCCAGTACAGTATAATCCATTTTCCGCCTTTTTTCAACCCCTTTTGCGGAGATAAATTTTTGAATTTTTTGTAACTGACGGAATTTTTGCTTGACAAACTGATAAAGCGGTGATATAATAGCCGCAACAACCGATGATTGAGAGTAGTACCCTACCGAGGTCACCAAGAGAGAGTTGCGGGTGGTGTGATCGCAACGGCGGACCGGAAGGCGAATGGACTCATGAGGGCAATCCGAACCCCTGCGGGTAGTAGGTGCGACGGGCGGCGACCGTTATATCGTCAGACGTATGAACGGATTATTTCCGGAGTATGTCGCTGAGTGCGTCCGCGAGGACGAACCGGGGTGGTACCGCAGGAGCTTCGCTCTTGTCCCTGATAAGGGGGCAAGGGCGTTTTTTTATACCCGTAACGCCGCAGAAAGCACCTGAACAGAGCGAAGCGTCATAAGGCGCCTGATGACGCAGAGACTCCGGAGGGCAGCAGACTCCCCCACACTCAAAATTTTTTTATAAGAGAGAGGTAACTACCATGAAAAAAGCTGTAAGAATCTTTGCAATCATTCTTTCCATTGTTCTGTGCACGACGCTTTTCGCAGGTTGCGGCGGAAACGGAGAAAAAACACTCAGGATCGGAATTATCCAGTACGCATCCCACCCTTCCCTTGACGACTGCTATAACGGCGTGATCAAAGGCATTGAAGAAGCGGGCCTGAAAATAGGGACTGACGTGACCGTGACCAGACAGAACGCTCAGGCAAGCACCGAAACCGCCGATCAGATAGCCCGTAATATGGTTGCGACAAATTATGATATAATAATTGCAATAGCCACTCCCGCGGCGATATCCGCTTATTCCGCCGCCCGTTCAAGCGATATCCCCGTAGTCTTCTGCGCGGTGTCCGACCCCGTAAGCTGTGAACTGGTATCCAGTCTTGAAAAGCCCGGTGCCAACTGCACCGGCACCTCGGATCTGCTGAACATAGAAGCACAGCTGAAACTTATCAGAGCTCTTCAGCCCGAAGCAAAAAAGATAGGCATAATCTATACCACCAGCGAAGCAAATTCCGTCTCTCACCTCAAAACCATCAATCAGCTTTCCGGTAAATACGGCTTTGAAATAATAGCGCAGGGCATAAGCTCCGCCTCCGATATTCCCCAGGTTGCGGCCAATCTTGTGACAAAAGTAGACTGTATCAATAACTTTACGGATAACCTTGTTGTGAATAACCTCGGAATACTGCTGGAGCAGGCGGAAACCGCCGGAATCCCGGTATACGGTTCGGAAATAGATCAGGTCAAGAACGGCTGTCTTGCCTCCGAATCCCTGGATTATGTCGCACTGGGTGTGACCACCGGTAAAATGGCTGCAGATATTCTCAGAGGCGGAGATGCTTCAGTCACCCCCGTGGCCGTTGTCAAGGACAGCTATCCGGTAATAAACGGCAAGGTTGCGGAAAGACTCAATATAACTGTTCCGGATGAATACGCCGCGAAAGCCGAAATGATCGCAGACTGAGAAGGGACCGTCAATGGAGATCGTCAATATTATCAGAATAATCCTGGAGGAAGGGCTGATATATGCCCTTCTGGCTCTGGGAGTATATATAAGTTACAGTATACTTGATTTTCCCGACCTTACCGTGGACGGTTCCCTGCCCCTGGGTGCCGTTGTAACGGGGGTACTGCTGATACGGGGCGTGAATCCATGGCTCTGTTGCCTTGCGGCTTTTGCGGCAGGTATGGCTGCAGGCGCCGTGACGGGACTTCTCAACGTCAAACTGCGGATACGTCCGCTGCTGTGCGGAATACTTACAATGACCGCCCTCCTTTCCATCAACCTTGTGGTCTGCTCCGCCGGAACAGGGGGCGCATCGGTAGTCTCATTCTTTTCCCGGGACACCATATTCTCCACCTTCCCCGCAAAACTCATTCCGGCAAAAATAGGCGGGGTAGCGGTAAGGAATCTTATTACCGTACTCGTGATCGTCATTGTCTGCAAGATCCTTCTTGATCTGTTTCTTAAAACAAAAAGAGGGTTGCTTCTCCGTGCCACCGGAAACAATGACAGATTTGTTACCATGCTGGGAAAAGAACCCGGCAATAACCGCATCCTCGGTCTGGCGCTGGGAAACGGATTCGCCGCTCTTGCGGGAGCCGTCATAGCCCAGAGCAAGGGGTCGGCAGACCTCAATATGGGTACGGGAATGGTCGTCCTCGGACTTGCGTCGGTTATAATCGGAATATCCCTATTTAAGCACATATCCTTCATCAAAGCAACCACAGCGGCTGTTTTCGGCGCAATACTGTACAAGGCATGCCTTCAGGCTGCCCTCAGTCTGGGATTGCCGACAGAATGGCTGAAGTTGCTGATGGCGCTGATATTCACTCTTGCGCTTGTTCTTAGCGGAGGGCTAGAAAAACTCGGCAAAGCCTCCCTCAGAAATACACTTTAGGAGAAAACAAATGATCGGACTTCAGAATATCTGCGTTACCTTCAACGCCGGAACTCCCGACGAGGCCAAGATTTTCGACAACTTCTCCTTCGGTGTTAACAAGGGGGACTTTGTTTCCATAATCGGCTCCAACGGCTCCGGGAAAACCACCCTCCTGAATCTTATCTGCGGCTCCATCAGTCCGGATTCGGGGAAAATAGTTTTTAACGGCAAGGATATAACGAAAATGAAAGAGCATCGCCGCGCGGCATTTATCGGAAGGGTCTTTCAGGACCCGAAACTCGGCACCTGCGGCGGTCTGACGGTAACGGAAAACATGGCTCTGGCAGACGGAAAGAACCGGCCTTTCGGGCTGGCTCCGGCAGTGAATCGCAAAAACATTGACCGGTACAGGGCAATGCTTGAGGAATGCGGAATGGGACTTGAAAACAGAATGAATGTCCCCGCGGGACAGCTCAGCGGAGGACAGCGGCAGGCGCTGAGCCTTGTCATGGCGAATATGACCCCGCTGGATCTTCTTATCCTGGATGAACATACCGCAGCGCTTGATCCACATTCTTCGGAACAGATAATGATCCTTACGGACAGATTTGTCAGATCCAGAGGCATAACGACCCTGATGGTAACCCATAACCTCCGCTTCGCCGTGGAGTACGGAAACAGAATAGCACTCATGCATGAAGGAAAATTTGTACTCGACCGCAGTGATGAGGAAAAAAGAAACACGAACATCGACGATCTCCTTGAGGTGTTCAATTCCATAAGCATAGAAAGCGGAAACTGATATCGGAAATAAACTCCGGCGGCAGAGACTCTGTTGAGCCTCCACGCAGACAACATAAAATAAATATCCCCCCGTAAAACGGGGGGTATTTCAGTTTCGGGCATAGCCCTA
>CAJLLT010000041.1 GCA_905207625.1 uncultured Eubacteriales bacterium
ATCGATGAAAAGGATTATTTTTTCAACCGTCTGCGCAATAGCCGTTCTCCTTACCGTATGCGTTCCGGCCTCTGCCGAAGCAACGATGACTGATGAGGAGGCTTACGGAATTTTTTGCCAAATGCCCGGATTCAGTGACTGTTATACGCAATACACAGCCACCTATGAAACACTGAGCAGGGAGTTCGTATTCAAAAGCACCGTGTCCCGATGGTTTTACGGAAATGAACCTGAAAGGATCGCTTTCCGCGAAGCTTTTTTAGAATCGGTAACATTGGGACCGGAGTGGTGCAAAGAGTATGACGAAAACGACCCGTCAACGTATGCCACAGTTTCGATTGCCGAGCTGGACAGTTATACAAAAAAGCTGTTCGGTCCGGAAGCCGAATTCCCTTTAACGCCGGAAAATGAAGTCATATACTTTGGTCAATATATAAGGAGAAAAGGAAACGAGTACAGGGTTTCTGCAATTGAATTCCCCCCGAGCAACACCCACACCGATTTTAATTATTCCTATCCGGACAGATACGAATTTGACGGAGAAAACACCTTAAGAGTTTATATCAGGTACATCTTTCCCGACTATTATGAAAAACCCGGGTTTATCTCTCTTTATTCCTCGTCTGACAAATCGGTTCTGAAAGGATATACACAGGATAACTATGATTATCCTGACGGAATTCTGAGTGCAATAAACAAAGTGCGGAAAGAGATCCGGGAAACGGGAAAAAACTGGTTTTCTCCCGATCTTGACCGATCTCCGCTTGCGCCATACGACTACCTGTACACGGAATATGTTATGACCTACAGGATGGACCGGGACGGAAACTGGCGCTGGATAAACTGCGAGCTTACGGAAAAGAACCCTTACACCTCGGACTTTTCTCCCCTCCCCGCAATCACAGCGGCAGCTTCCGCAATATCCGTCGCCGCAATAATACTTTTAAGAATGAAAACAAGACACTGATGCCTAAGTGTCGGTTCAGCCGGCATAGTATAATGGAACAGACTACATAAATGTATCGGATCTGATGGAAAGGCGGGTGAACACAGTCGAATCAGAATACCCGGAAAGAGCCAGGATGCCCGTCGGGGGCAAGCCCGACAAGACATTTAAAAGGAGCGAATATGCGGAAAAAACTACCTGTTCTGTTGGTTCTTTGTTTCATCTTCTCTGTCCTTTGCAGTGCAACCCCAGTAAAAGCCGAAATAATCGGCGAAATCTCAACATCCTATATTCTTACAAAAGACCAGATCCCCGCAAACATGACACTCCGTCAGGCAAGGGCTGCGGGACACGTCAAACGCCTGTACGATCAGGAGTCTCGTGATAACCTTAACACCGTAATTTTCCAAAACGCTGACGGAACCAACACCATGTACATATTCTCGGAGCCGGTGCGGTACATTGCCTCAGACGGGGCTGTCAGGGACAAGAAAACGGTCATTATGTCCTCTGCCGGAAACTATCGCTATACCTCCGCCGATAACGATGTTATTGCAAAATTCTCACAAGCGTCCTCCGACGGAGTCTCCGTTAACTTCGGAACGTATGACATCAGAATGATCCCTGCTATGGCGCAAAATTCTGTGACTACCACAGGGGAAGAAATCCACGGACTTGCTTCCGGCATTTCTGTGGCACAACGCCCTGCCGAAGACAAAATAAGTTATACAAACGTCTACGGCAACGGGTCAGAGTTACGGTACACCGCACAGATCAACGGTATAAAAGAGGAGATAATTCTCAGCCGTTATACCGGACAACACGAATTTGCGTTTGTGGTCTATACCGATGGACTTTCCCTTGTAAAAAATCCTGTAAGCGGCGAGGTTGCGCTGTTTAAACCAAACGCATCGGCTTCCCGTAAAGCGGAGCAGGTTGCTTTTTTCAGTAATCTGTATGTCTTTGACGCAACCGGCAAAAATACCACCGGAGGCGACATTTCCGTTTCTACAGTCACGGAAAATCAGATATACAGGGTAACCCTCTCCGTCGACCCGGAATATCTTGAAAACAGCCGGACAGTATATCCTGTCACGATCGACCCCAGTATTACGGCAAGCGCAATGTTTATAGACGATGCTGAGATCCGAAGCACCAGTCCTACTACTGCTCTGGGAAAGTCTCCGACGCTCAGTTTGGGAGGTTCCGGAACCGCTTACGGACTGTTCAAACTTAAGGTCTTTGATGTCGCCTCATACATGCTTCCGTATATCGGTTCAGTGACAAAATTCGAGCTTCAGCTGTACTGTAAAGACGTAACTCAAACAACACCTTCAACTGTATCTGTGGCGGAAAACCGTGGCGCGACCTGGGATGAAAGTACGGTAACCTACGGTAATTATTCATACCTGCCGGGAACGATGCTGTCTGCGCAGCCGATAAGCATGTTTGAGACCTTGTACAGTTTTGATGTCACTCAGGCATATTTTGATCTGTCAAACGGAAGTCTGAACAAAGATAAGGGTATAGGATTGTCGTGCAATTCCCCCGTCAAGTACACCTTTGCAACCACAGAGTATTCCGATACAAGTCTGCGCCCAAGACTTGCAATAACCTATGTTCAATATGATGCAACGCTGTTTGGTACAACTTTGGCAGACACGGGTCATGACCATACCTCAAGTCTTGATTACGCAAAGACAGTCTTTCAGCGTATTGGAATGCAGAATTTCCGCAATGTGAAAAATGTAACAACATCAATCTCGGAATGCCGCAATCTTATTCAGAACACTACGATTTTCATATCACGTTCACATGGAACATTCAGAACCAGCTCCGGCGATAAAAGAACAGGGATTGTTCTTAACGACTACGAAGCAACAGGAGAGGACAAATTAATCTTTTGGAATACGGAAATAGACAATCTGCCTGAAAACTCTCTCAGCGGAATGAGGATCGCTATTTTTGCCGCTTGCTATACCGCATATCATGGAGAAAATGGAGACGGTCTTTTAAAATCCATTGTTGAAAGAGGAGCTCATGCTGCCGTAGGATTTCAAACTAAAACTATCTGTTCTTCGTTGATAAATTGGACAAATACGGTCGTTGATAAACTGGAAGCAGGGGAAACTATTAATGCTGCTGCAACTATTGCATCAGAAATGTGGGGAACCGAAAAAAACGGTTTAAAATCAGCGAAAGTATACGGAAATAAAAGTGAAACGCTGAAATAAGAAGGAGGCCAAAATATGAAAAAAATCAATATTTCTATTTGCGGAACACTGATTCTGATAACAATCATTGTATTCATGTCAGGCTGCAATCCGAACAAAAACCATATCCAGCTTCCAAGCAATATAAGTACTCAGCCTGAAACCGAGATCAAAACCGAACCTTCAACTGAGTCTCCCACAGAAAACCAGACGGAACCGGCTACCGAGAATTTTACAGAGCCGGCCACTGAAAAGCCATCAAAGCCAACAACCGAAAGGACCACGGAACCGGTTACGGAGGCTGTGACAGAAGACCCCATTGTCCTCAAGAAAAACACTTTATACCTGACAGGTGTGAGCGACGGAGGTTCATTAAAAAATTTGAATATTCCGGAATTTGATCTCTATGGCATGTACCGTACTTATACCGAGGATATTCCCAAAGAAAGAAGTTTCTCCTATGAAGGCGTTACATATGATTGCATATACAGCGATACCGTACTCTTTCCGAGGACCGTCGACCTGATAAGGACATATTCAATAAGGGCCGAAGGTGAAACTAAATGCTTGCTACGCGTTGATATGGACGGAAACATAACAGGTTGGATAGATTTCGGAATAGGAGAAAAAGCCGAAAACAAAGGAAAGCAGCCCCTGACAGAAAAAGAAATATTCGCAATAGCGGACGAATATGCGGCTGAATACATTGATCTGAACGAGTATGTAATGAGTTATACCCCTGCAAGTATCGGTGATGAGAACTTCTATTTTATAGAATACGACAAAATCATTTCAGGGATCCCCTCTGCGGATCGCATTCAACTCCAAATCCTTGACATAGGGGTTGTCCGAAGTTTTTCCCATTACATGCTGGGAAGAATACCCCAGAATGCATGCACTGAAGACGACGTTAACAGAGCCACAGCTGAGGTTATGAAAATTGTAAGTCAAAGGGACTCAACTAATGTCACCTCCCGGGAAATATTCAAAGATCTTATACCTGTAACAGAGACTCCTGACGGAATTATCTACGGAATACTGGTAACGTTTCACGAGGATCAAATGGACGAAGAAGGGAACGGCACGGGTTGTATATTGGAATTTCTGTACGTTCTTAACGGGGTCGATGCAGAAACGGAATAGTATATTAGTTTCTTAAAGAAAAGAAATATATCCGGTAAGGATGTTTTGTTAAAAATAAAGTTGAGCGTTCAGCCCCGGCGAGAGGGGATTTCGAAGAAATTCCCTCTCGCCGTGAAAGAAAAGAAATTCAGACCTTCAACAGGAGAACAGAAAACCCTGAACAAAATATTCCGGACACAGCCTGAAGGGAGAGATATAAAAAATGAAAAAACGTTATCCGATTATTGTTTTCTGTATTTTCTGCGGCGCCGTACTGCTGGCTCTGACAGGCTGCAATCCGGACAAAAACCATATCCAGCTTCCAAGCAATATAAGTACTCAGCCTGAAACCGAGAT
>CAJLLT010000042.1 GCA_905207625.1 uncultured Eubacteriales bacterium
GGTTAACCTCTATTTAACCACGCGACTATCGCGTGGTTTTCGTTATACAAAAAGAGGACAGATGTGCTATCCGTCCTCTTTTTTATTACAGAATACTGTACAGAAGATCTCCGTATGTCGGGTACGGCCAGATCTTTTCGCTGACTATTGCCTCCGCCTCATCTGCATAAAGCCGCAGCTGCTGCATCAGGATGAAGATCGTATTTCGATAAAACATTGCCGTTTCTTTAGCTGAGGGGAAGTTTTCGGATTCCGTCAGTCTCGCTTCAAGTTCTTCGCTTGTTTCATAGATAAGCTTGAGTATTCTCGTGAGCCGTTCTGTCAGAGTCTGTTCTACAGAACAGGATATATTGGGAAAGACCGCCAGTTTTTTCTTTGCGGTGTCCACCAACAGATCCATATACTCAACTATTACCGGAATGATCTCCTTTTTTGCCATTTCCAGCATAACAATTGCTTCAATGTGGAGGGTCTTGCAATAATTATTCAGCTGTATTTCACAGCGGGATACCATTTCGGCTTCTGTAAATATCGAATGGCGTGTAAAGAGATCGACATTTTTCGGATCAGTGAAGTGGGGAAGAGCCTCTGCCGTGGACCTGAGATTCATCAGTCCCCGGTCTTCTGCTTCTGTGATCCATTCCGGGCTGTAGTTGTTTCCGTTGAAAATTATGCGCTTGTGCTCTTTGATCACTTTCCGGATCAGTGTATTGAGCTCTGCGGAAAAGTCCTTTGCTTTTTCCAGGGTGTCGGCAAACTGTCTTAACTCCTCTGCCACAATGGTGTTCAGGGTCATGTTTGTGTCTGCAATTGACGCGGATGAACCCAGCATTCTGAACTCAAACTTATTTCCCGTGAAAGCGAACGGTGACGTTCTGTTCCGGTCCGTTGTGTCTTTCGGGAAGTGGGGGAGAACGTGAACGCCGATCTCCATCTCGGTCTTTTCTCTGGTCAGATAGCCCTTATTCTGCTCGATGCACTCAAGTATTTCGGTAAGCTCGTCTCCGAGAAACATTGATATTATTGCCGGCGGAGCTTCATTGGCTCCCAGACGGTGGTCGTTTCCGGCGGAAGCTGCCGAAATTCTGAGAAGATCCTGATATTCATCCACAGCTTTTATAACCGCCGTCAGAAACAGAAGGAACTGAGCGTTTTCGTGGGGCAATTTGCCCGGTTCAAGAAGGTTCGCACCGGTATTGGTTGCTATGGACCAGTTATTATGCTTGCCGCTTCCGTTTACGCCCGAAAGGGGTTTTTCATGCAACAGGCAAACCATACCGTGGCTTATTGCAACACGCTTCATTGTTTCCATAACAAGCTGATTGTGGTCTGTTGCGATGTTGGCGGTGGTAAAAATTGTAGCAAGTTCATGCTGTGCCGGAGCTGTTTCGTTATGTTCTGTCTTTGCGGTTATACCCAGTTTCCAGAGTTCCTCGTTAAGCTCTTTCATGAAGGCTTTTACCCTGGGCTTTATGGAGCCGAAGTAGTGATCGTCAAGCTCCTGTCCTTTGGGAGAGCGTGCACCGTAGAGTGTTCTTCCGGTAAGGATAAGGTCTCTTCTTTTCTTGTATACTTCCTTGTCTATAAGAAAGTATTCCTGCTCTGCGCCGACGGTCGTTGTGACTCTTTTCACATCATTGTTCCCGAACAGTCTCAGGATACGCAAAGCCTGTACATTCAAAGCTTCCATTGAACGGAGAAGAGGGGTTTTCTTGTCCAGGGCTTCTCCTCCGTAAGAACAGAAAGCTGTGGGAATACAAAGAGTGTCGTCCTTTATGAAGGCGTAGGATGTGGGGTCCCATGCCGTATATCCTCTGGCTTCAAATGTTGCCCGGAGTCCTCCGGAGGGGAAGGATGAGGCGTCCGGCTCTCCCTTAATAAGCTCTTTACCCGAAAATTCCATAATTACGGAGTTGTCACTGGGGGAAATGAAGCTGTCATGTTTTTCGGCGGTGACGCCTGTCATTGGCTGGAACCAGTGTGTATAGTGTGTTGCGCCTTTTTCTATTGCCCAGTCCTTCATCGCATTGGCTACAACGTTTGCAACGCCAATGTCAAGGGTCTTACCGTCCTGAATTGTTTTTTTCAGCGACTTATAAGTATCTTTCGGCAGCTTTTCTCTCATTACGCTATCGTTGAATACCATGCTTCCGAATATTTCCGAAATTGAAGTTTTGTCCGACATAATCCCTCCGAAAAACAAAAATCACCGCAATTCCGGATTATTTCCGCCCTTGCAGTGGTGTTTACATCCTGATTATAACATCGTTTAATATATATGTCAACATGATTTTACAAAAAAGACCGGTATTTCACATTTATTTTGCAAAACAATAGACGCTGTCTGAGTTGCATGTGCGTGTGGATTTCCGTTGTGCTGTTTAAGAATGGCTGAAGAGTCTTTTGTGTTACAATTAATTTACAGGATTGTGAACTGCTTGACAAAGGCAAACCTCTGCTGTATACTGAATAAAATGAAAGGGGAAAATATATGCTGTTTGATTCTCATGCGCATCTGGATGATGAAAGATTTTGTGAAGACCGCGATACGCTGATCTGCAATCTGAACCGTGACGGGGTGGACCTGTGTCTGAATCCCGCTTCCGATATATCTTCTTCCCGGGCCGCTGTCAGTCTCTCTGAAAAGTATCCGTTTATTTACGCCGCAGCCGGGGTTCATCCTCATGAAGTGAAAAATATGACTGAGGAAGATATGGAGACTCTACGGCTTCTTCTTGCCCATGAAAAATGTGTGGCTCTCGGGGAGATAGGCTTGGACTATTACTATGACCTCTCGGAACGGGATGTTCAGAGATATTGGTTTGAACGTCAGCTTGTCTTAGCCAAAGAACTGGATATGTCGGTTATTATTCATGACCGTGAGGCTCATGCCGAATGCTTTGACGCTGTAGTTAAACACGGAAACAGGGGAGTTTTTCACTGTTACAGCGGGTCAAAGGAAATGGCGCTGGAACTTGTAAAAGCGGGCTTTTACATTTCCTTTACAGGTGTAATAACATTTAAAAACGCAAAAAAATTTGAAGGCATTATCGAAGCTCTTCCTTTTGATCGCATAATGGTGGAGACAGACAGCCCTTATCTCGCGCCGGAGCCGTTGAGAGGAACCCGGAATGAACCGAAAAATGTAAGACTTGTTGCTCAGAAAATCTCGGATATAAAGGGTGTGAGCCTTGAACAGACTGCCGGGATAACAAAAGATAACGCAAAAAGACTTTTCGGCATAGGAGGAGAAATATAGTGGGTTGGTTTTTCGGCTTTGTGGACGGCGTGTTCCCGGTGTTTTTTGTCCTGGTTTTTTCTTTGGTCATTGCCGGGTTTATATTTGCTATAGTCAGGGGGATCCGTACATGGAATAAAAACAACGCTTCCCCGAGACTTACCGTCGATGCCACTGTGGTTGCAAAAAGAACGGAAGTCTTTCACCATCACGGCAATAACGTTAACACCGCGCACTATTCCTCAACAAGCTACTATGCTACGTTTCAGGTAGCTTCCGGTGACAGGATTGAGTTTGCTGTGGATGCTTCCGTCTATGGTATGATAGTTGAAGGCGACTCCGGAAAGCTTTCTTTTCAGGGAACTCGCTTTTTAGGATTTGAGAGGGAATACTGATAAAAGTCTTTTCCCTCAGACAATAAGAATAAGGCATAGACCGATTTTTCAGCCCGGTCTATGCCTTTTGTTGTATAACGAAAACCACGCGATAGTCGCGTGGTTAAATAGAGGTTAACCG
>CAJLLT010000043.1 GCA_905207625.1 uncultured Eubacteriales bacterium
AGGGCTATGCCCGAAACTGAAATACCCCCCGTTTTACGGGGGGATATTTATTTTTGTCAGTTTCGGTACTTTTACTGCGGAAAGCTTGACATTGTGAAATTCCGGTGATATAATTAATTCAAAAATGAATTATTCAATTATGAACTATATGGAGATGCTTATGAACTCCGGTATAGAATTTGCCGGGAAGATGGCTCTTGCGTACAGTGCGGTCTGCAAACCGCTGTGCCGGGAGCTGGGGATCCCTCAGACCGCTTTTGATATCCTTATGTTTCTTGCCAATAATCCTGAATACAGAACAGCCCGTGATATAGCGGAGGTGAGACACATAAAGGCGAACCTTGTTTCCGTGAACGTTGACCGCCTCGTCCGGGACGGCTACCTTGAGCGCCGTGATGTCAAGGGGGACAGACGAAAGGTAGAACTGGTATGCACTGAGCGTTCCCGGCCGGTCGTGGAAAAGGGAAGAGAACTTCAGAAAAGCTTTTTTGAAAGCCTTTTCATCAATACGGATGAAAGAATGAGGGAAGCTTTTTTCGGTACCGTTAAAATCATAGAGAATAATCTTGATGCCATACTGGAGGACAGGGGAAGATGAAAATACTGCTTGTGATCCTGGTCACGTTTTTTGCCGGTATGGGTGCCGGACTCGGTACCGGTTTCGCCGGAATGAGTGCCGCTGCTGTGATTAGTCCTATGCTGATAACGTTTCTGGGGATAGATCCTTACATGGCGGTGGGAATTGCCCTTGCTTCCGATGTGCTTGCCAGTGCGGTTTCCGTCTATACCTATCATAAGAATAAGAATCTGGATGTTCGAAACGGCCTTATTATGATGGTAAGCGTACTTGTTTTCACCGTCGTGGGCAGTTACGTTTCCAGTCTTGTTCCTTCCGGAACTATGGGAAATTTTTCCGTGTTCATGACCTTTTTGCTGGGTGTGAAGTTTATCGTCCGTCCGGTTATGACGACCAAGGAAGCAATGCAGAAGGTGTCTCCGGAAAAGAGGGCGGTTCAGTCTCTGATATCCGGTATAATTATAGGGTTTATCTGCGGTTTTATCGGTGCGGGCGGAGGGATGATGATGCTACTGCTCCTGACCTCTGTACTCGGGTATGAGCTCAAAACCGCGGTGGGAACAAGTGTTTTCATCATGACCTTTACTGCCCTGACCGGTGCCGTTTCCCATTTCATGATAGGAGGTGCCCCGGATTGGTTTGTGCTGTGTCTTTGCGTGGTATTTACCCTGTTGTGGGCACGGATTGCCGCAGTTTTCGCGAATAAAGCCAAGCCCGAGACTCTGAACCGTGCCACAGGCGTGGTCCTTGTCGTCCTGGGAGCCGTTATAATGGGCTTCAATCTCTTCGGTTAAAGGAACTTCCCGGATATTTGCGCAGCGACGGATCCGTAGTGGGCCTTTTTTTAAGAAACCGGCGCAGGTGTTTTTTTGTGAAACACCTGCGCTGCACTTGTTTTTGCCTGCCGGGTCTTGACTGTTCGTGCTATATTTCGTGGGTTCCTTTCCGGATGCTGTCGCAATACCCGGAAAGGAACAGAAAGAAGTCTTTTACATATTTGCCGTCCGCCTTGTTTTCTCTTTCCGTCAGAACTATGTCTCTGCGGCATACGGGCGCCTTTATCGGAAGAAGTTTTACCATGTCGCTGTCGATCCTGCCCCAGGTAAATTCAGGCCAAAATCCCACACCCACGTTCGCCGCGATCATATTTCTTACTGCGGCAGGGCTGTCACTTTCAAATATTACCCTTGGTTCAAAACCCGCCAGAGAACAGAATTTGTCGCAGATGCTTCTGATGGGCCTGGAACCCATAAGACTGATAAAGTCCTCACCGGCAGCCTCCTCAAGTCTGATTGATCTTCTCTTTGCCAACGGGTGAGTATGGGGCACTGCCAGGAATATTTCTTCTCCGAAAACGGTCTCGTCTTCGGTTTTTTTCTTCGGGATGTCGTGAAAACTCCGGGTCGTTACCGAAATATCAAAATCCGAATCCACATCCTCCTGAATAAGCTTGAAATTTACCTTACGGTGCTGTTTTTTGTATTCAATTATTGCTTCCGTAACCAGAGTGGATGCTGATGCGACCCTCAATCGTACCGTTTCATTTTCCGTTTTTGCCATTGATCTTACCTTTTCCGGTAATCTGTCGAGATCCTCCAGAATAGGGGTCAGTTCCTGCAACAGATACTTCCCGTATTCTGTAAGAACAATATTTCTTCCGCGGTTTACAAACAAGGGGACTTCCAGTTCTTCTTCAAGCTTATGTATGGACTTTGTAAGTGCCGGCTGTGCTATATGAAGTTTTTCCGCGCTACGGGTCATGTGCTGGCTCTGAGCCACCTGTCTGAAATATCTGAGCTGAGAAATTTCCATTGAATCGTCCTATAACTGAAAGTTAT